>JAVHMA010000043.1 GCA_031081715.1 Armatimonadota bacterium
GTGGACCGTGGATGTATCAAGGGTCTCGTATCAGGAGTCGCTTGGTGCCTTCCGGGCGACGCTCCGCTCAACGGTGTCGCGACCAGGAGGAGTCTCGGCCCTGGCCGCATGGTTCGATGCCGAGCTTGGCGACGGCTGCGTACTCACGAACGCGCCTGGCGCGCCGCCGACACACTGGGGAACCGTGGTCTTCCCATTGCGACAGACCGTCGATGTCAGCGAGGGGACGGAGGTAGCGATTGAGTTCGTGTGTACGCCTGCCGGTCCGGGCCGGACCACGACACGGTGGTCCGTGCGCGTGGGAGACGGACCGTGGGAGCACCATGGCAGGGCCTGATCCGAGAGACCGCGCGCCGCTGTAGCACACGGGGCCACGCGCCGCCGGAGGCACAGACCGCGGACGCCACACCCGAAGGACACCTGGTGGGCCCTGGTGGACTCGAACCACCGACCTCGCCCTTATCAGGGGCGCGCTCTCACCACCTGAGCTAAGGGCCCACGGGCACCCCGAGTATACCCGCTCTCTGGCGGGCCAAGCAACGGCCTGCCGGCCTGCCAGAAGCCGAGGCGTCGAAGCTCCGCCTCGATGGCGTCGATCCGGCGCTGGACCTCTGCCGAGTCCACGCCGCCGCGGCCATGTCGGGGCCGGGTTACGCGACGCGGGCGGACTCGCCCTCGAACTCGCGCCGGACCGCGGCCAGCAGCTCGGGGTCGGCCAGCAGGTCGTAGGCGGTGAGCGCCAGGGCCTTGGCCGCGGCGAGCATCGCGCCCATCCCGCGTTCCGACAGCGCGGCCTCGCGGAACGCGACGGTGTGCCCGGGCAGGTCCTTGGGCCCGATCGCCACGTACGGGTGGATCGATGGGATGGCCTGGCTGACGTCGCCCATGTCGGTGGAGCCCATGCGCGGCCGGTCGGGCGGCGCATCGGGTGGGTAGCCCAGGCGTTCGAGGTGACGCGCGAAGCGGTCGGCCATGGTACGGTTGGGCTTGATCGCGTCATAGCCCTTGCGCACCACGTGCTCGAGCGTGGCGCCGGTGGCCTGGGCCGCCCCCTGCGCGCAGTGCACGACCCGGTGGAGCACCTCCAGCGCGTAGGCGCCGTCGGCGGCCCGCACGGTGAAGACCGCCTCGGCCCGGTCGGGGATGATGTTGGGCGCGGCGCCGCCGTAGGTGACGATGCCGTGGATGCGCGCATCATCGCGCACCTGCTGGCGCAGCAACCCGATGGCGACAAAGGTCTGGATCAGTGCGTCGAGCGCGTTGATGCCCTCGTCGGGCGCCGCGGCCGCGTGCGCGGCCTTGCCTGTGAACTTCACCTGCAACCGGTACGACGCGAGCGACGGCCGGCCCGCCATGGTGTAGCCGGCCGGGTGGAACATCATCGCGGCGTCGATGCCATCGAACGCCCCTCCCTGGAGCATGATGACCTTGCCGCCGCCTCCCTCCTCCGCCGGCGTGCCGAGGACCACCGCGCGGCCAGGGAGCGCGTCGCGCACCGCGGCGAGCCCGAGGCCGGCTCCGACCGCGGCGGTGCAGATCAGGTTGTGCCCGCAGGCGTGGCCGATCTCGGGCAGGGCGTCGTACTCGGCCAGCACCGCCACAGCCGGCCGGTCGCGCGCGCCCCGAACCTCGGCGCGGAACGCGGTCTCCAGTCCGGCGACCCCCCGCTCCACCGCGAAGCCGTGCCGCTCGAGAGTCTCGGTCAGCCACGTCGCGGCCTGGCGCTCCTGGAAGCCGATCTCGGGGTTGGCGTGCACGCGGCGGGCGAGCTCGACGAGTTCGGTTCTGGCGGCGTCAATCGCGGCGACGATCCGGTCGCGCATGGGTCCAGCCGACCTCCGGGAGCGGATTGAGTGCCGTTTGGCGACGTGCGCGGGCGATTCCTCTAAGCGATGGCCAGACGCACCACGCGGCGCCGGCCGACCTGGACGACGAGCCCGGGCCGCACCGTCACGGTGGCGTCCACATCGTGCAGTCGCCGGCCGTCCACGGTGACCCCGCCCTGGCTGATGAGCCGCCGGGCCTCGTTGTTGCTGTCGGCGAGCCCGGTCACGACGAGGAGCTTTACCAGGCGGATCTGCCCGCCGGGCGCGTCGTCCGCGGCAATCGCAGCCTCGGGAACCTCGCCGGGTAGCTCCCTACCGACGAAGACGCGCTCGAACTCTGCCTCGGCCGCCTCGGCGGCCTGCGTACCGTGCCAGACCTCGACGATCGCCCTGGCGAGCCGCCGCTTCGCGTCGCGCGGGTGCACGCGGCCGTCGGCCAGCCCGCGGACAATCGCCTCGACCTCGGCCATGGGTACGTCGGTCGCGTACTCGAAGTACGTCGGCATCAGCGCGTCGGGAATGGACATGACCTTGCCGAACATCTCGGCCGGCGGCTCCGTGATCCCGATGGCGTTGCCGAGCGACTTGCTCATCTTCTCCACGCCGTCGAGCCCGGGCAGCAGCGGCGTCAGCAGCACGACCTGGGGCTCCTGGCCCATCTCGCGCTGGAGCTCACGGCCCATCAGGTTGTTGAACTTCTGGTCGGTCCCGCCGAGCTCGACGTCCGCCTCCAGCGCCACCGAGTCCTGCGCCTGGCAGAGCGGGTAGAGCAGCTCGTGCAGGTGGATCGGCACGCCGGCGCGCAGCCGCGTGGTGAAGTCGTCGCGCTCGAGGATGCGGGCCACCGTGGCGCGCGAGGCGAGGCGGATAACGTCGGCGAACGTCATCGCGCCGAGCCACTGGCTGTTGAAGACCACGCGGGTGCGCGCCGGATCGAGCACCAAGCCGTACTGGTCGCGGTAGGTCTGGGCGTTGGCGGCCACGGCCTCGGGCGAGAGCATCGGCCGCGCCTGCTTCTTGCCGGTCGGGTCGCCGATGGTCGCGGTAAAGTCGCCGATGACGATGATCGCCTCGTGGCCCAGGTCCTGGAACTGCCGCATCTTGCGCAGCACGAGCGCGGTGCCCAGGTGCAGGTCCGGGGCCGAGGGGTCCAGGCCCAGCTTCACGCGGAGCGGCCGGCCCTGCCGCAGCTTCGCCAGCAGGTCCTCTTCCGAGATGATCTCGACCGCTCCGCGCCGTAGCCGCGCGAGCTGTTCCTCGGGTGGGAGAAACGATGCCATGCCAGCCTCCGGTCCTCGCTAGAGCGCCAGGGTGATCACCGTGGCGCCGCCCTCGCCCTCGCCGCGCTCGCCCAGGCGGAAGGCGCGCACGTGCGGGTGCCCGCGCAGAAACTCGTGGAGGGCCCGGCGCAGCGCCCCGGTGCCCTTGCCATGGATCACGGTCACGTGCGGCAGTCGCGCCCGTACCGCGTCGTCCAGGTAGCGGTCCACCTCGAGCAGCGCCTCGTCCGCGGTGGCCCCGCGCACGTCGATGGACAGCGGTACCGCCGGGCCCGCGGGGACGTCGACGCCGGCGGGCTCGGCCCCACGCGGCGAGGCCGGCACACCGGTCTGCCGCAGACTCGCGCGCGGCACGCGCACGCGCAGCGCTCCGACCTCCACCTCGACTTCGTCGCGCCCGTCCGGCAGCCCTCGCACCACGGCAGGCCGGCCGAGCGTGGTGACAAACACGGCCTGCCCGGGCTCCACCCGGTCCACCGGGTCACCGGGCGGCACGGGCGGAGGTTCGGAGGGGAGCGCCTCGATCACCTCCCGCAGGTGTGCGCGCGCCCGGCGCACGGCCTCCTCGGTGCGTGCCGCGCGCACCTCGGCCATGACCGCATCCAGCCGGCGGCGCGTCTCCTCGACGATCGTCTCGCCGGCGCGCCGCGCCTCGGCCAGCAACCGGCGGCGCTGGGCACGCAGTTGCTCCACCTCGGCCAGCAGGCGCTGGCGCACCTCGGCCGCCGCCTGGCGCGCTTCGGCCGCCTGCGCCCGCTCGCGCTCGGCCGCCAGCCGGTCGCGCGTCAGGTCGGCCAGGACCTGCTCGATCGCGGCCTGTTCCGGCGCCAGGTGACCACGGGCGGCGGCCACGATCTCCACATCGAGCCCCAGACGCTCCGCGATGACCAGCGCGTTGCTCCGGCCGGGCAGCCCCACGCGCAGCCGAAAGGTGGGCTGGAGGGTCTCGACGTCGAACTCCACCGAGGCGTTCTCGATGCCGGGCTCGGCCGAGGCGAGCATCTTGAGCTCGTTGTAGTGCGTGGTCACCACGGTGTGCAGCCCGCGGCGGTGGAGCGCCTCGATGATCGCGCGTGCCAGCGCCACGCCCTCGGCGGGGTCGGTGCCCGCCCCGACCTCGTCGAGCAGCACGAGCGCCGGCGGCGCCGCACGCCGGAGCATGCCGACGATCGCGGTCATGTGCGAGGAGAACGTGGAGAGGTTCTGCGCCACCGACTGCTCGTCGCCGACGTCGGCGTGCACCTGCGCATAGACCGGCAGGCCGCTGCCCGCGGCCGCCGGGAGGAAGAGCCCGGCCTGCGTCATGAGCGCGAGCAGCCCGATCGTCTTCAGCGCTACGGTCTTGCCGCCGGTGTTGGGACCGGTGATGACCAGCGTGGTGAATCCGTCGCCCAGGGTTACGTCGATGGGCACGACCGCGTCGTGGCCGCGCGCGAGCGCGAGCAGCGGGTGACGCGCGGCGAGCAGCCGCAGCACGCCGTCGTCGCGGACGAGCGGTGCCTCGGCCCGCAGCCGGCCGGCGAGCGCGGCCTTGGCCGCGGCCACGTCCAGGGCGCCGAGGATCTCGCCGTTGCGGCGGATCGCACCGGCGGCGGCCCCGACCGCCTCCGACAGCCTCCGGAGGATGCGGAGGATCTCCTCGCGCTCGGCAGCCGCCAGCTCCCGCCGCCGGTTCCCCAGCGGCACGGCGGCGAGCGGCTCCATGAACAGTGTGGCGCCGCTGGCGCTGGTGTCGTGGACGAGGCCCTGGAACTGGTGGCGGTGCTCGGCCTTGACCGGCACCACATACCGCTCGCCCCGCGTCGTGATGATCGCCTCCTGCAGGTAGCGGGAGGCAACCGGGTCGCGGAGCACGCGCTCGAGCGCCTCCCGCAGCCGCCGGTCGGCATCGCGCAGCTCGTCCCGGATGCGCCGCAGCTCTGCGGAGGCGCCGTCGCGCATCGCGCCCCGGTCGTCGATGCTCCGGGCGATGGCGTCTTCCAGGTCGGCCAGGACGGTGAGCATCCCGGCCCGCTCGGCCAGCCGCGGCGCGCGCCCGACCCGAGCGCGGAAGAACCCCCCGACGAGCCGTGTAACCTCCAGCGTCTGCCGGACGTCGAGCAACTCCATGGGCTCGAGCAGGCCGCCGGCGGCGGCACGACCCGCCAGCGCGTCCAGATCGCGTGCACCGCGTACCGGGATCTCCGCCTCGGCCGCCAGCCCGACGGCCTCGGCGGTCTCGGCGAGCGCATCGCGAACGCCGTCGAGATCTGCCGAGGGCCGAAGCGCGAGCGCAGCGGCGCGCCCCATGGCGGTCACCGTCCCCTCGGCGAGCGCGTCGAGGATCACGCCGAAGTCGAGGGCCCGCAGCGTGCGCTCGTCGGCGACCGCGGCCCCGGGGCGCCCGGCCGCGTCGGCCTCGTGTTCGTTCATCGGACCTCGGCGGCCACCGGACGGGCGAGAGTGGCCCGCACCGCGGGCGCGATGTCGGTGATCGCCCGCACGCCGCGGAACGCCTCCCGGCCTGGCCCGGCAGCGAGCACCGGCACCGGGTTGGTCGTGTGCGCGGTGCTGCGGGCGTCCTCCAGGTTGCCGTGATCGCTGGTCACGACGACCGTCAGGTCGGGCGCGGCGGCGTCTAGCGCGCCGCCGATCAGCCCGTCCACCATGGCCACGACGTCGTCGGGGCCGGACGCGACGCGCCCGTGGGCGGCCAGGTCGGTAAGGAAGAACTCGAAGAAGGTCATCTCCTCGCACCCGGCGATCGCGGCCAGCCGCTGCCCGGCCTCGAACGGCGTGAGCGGGGGGACGTCGTGCCCCCACTCGCGCAGCCGCTGCCCGGTCAGGTCGTGGAAGACCGAGCGGCCCGCGCGCAGATCGTCGAGTCCGCGCAGCCGCAGGCCGGCCGTGTACGCCGCGAAGGTGACCGCAGCCATCCGCAGGCGCCGCGCCTCGAGCGCGGCGAAGTACTCCGGGCTGTAGGTGTTGGCGAGCGCCACGCGCCGGCCGTCGCGACGCAGCGTGGCGAACAGGCTGTGGGTCGCGAGCAGGTCGCGCAGCGCCCTCGTCGGGTAGGCGGTGACGTGCCGGCCGACCAGGGCCGCCGCGTTCGTGCCGGTCAGCAGCGCGGCCTGGCCGGTGGCGCTCTGCGGGAGCCCGGGCACGCCGAGGGCGGCGTCCGCCGGTACGAGGAGCACGCCCGGCCGATCCACGACCCCGCGGTCCACGAGCGGGCCGCCGAGCAGCGCGCGCAGGGCGGGCGTGGCGCCCCGCGCAAAGGGGTTGGTCGCCGGGTCTTCCGGCCCGAGCCCCACGCCGTCGAGAAACAGAACGAGAACAGGCACCTCCCCATTATAGGACAGGCCGAAACGGCCGCGAGAGCGATGGATGGCCGGCCACGCCGAAGCGCCAGCGCCGCCCGATCGCCGCCCCGACGCCCACGCGGGGGCCGGCGACGACGCGGCCCGGACGCCGGCCGGCGGCCAGGTAGAGCGGCGGCCGCGTGAGGTCGGCGCCGTTGTGCCGCAGCGTGATCCCCAACGCGCGCGCGAGCCGGCCGGGACCGGACGCGATGCGCGCGGCGGGCACGCCCGGGGCCCGACGCCGCATCAGCGGCAGGCCGCGCAGCGGCTCGACCGCGCGCAGGAGCACCGCGCCGGGACGGCCGTCGTCCTCGGTGACCACGTTCAGGCATCGGTGTACGCCGTGCGAGAGGTAGACGTAGGCAACACCCGGCAGGCCGTACATGATGGCGCTGCGCGGGGTGCGCCGGTATGCGTGGCTGGCCGGGTCACGCGGGCCGCGGTAGGCCTCGGTCTCGACAATGCGGCCGACCAGCATGCCGCGCGGTGTGACGTGCACGAGCAGGCACCCAAGCAGCGCGCGCGCCACAACCACGGTGTGGCGCGCGAAGAAGCGCCGGGGAAGCGGCCGCGGGAGGCCCGCGCGGGTGCGACCGGTGCGCCGCACGCCTAGCGACGGCGCCGGGCGCCCCGGCGGCCGCGCAGGTGGGCGCGCAGCGCGGTCGGGGAGAGCGTGTTCAGGACGTCCGCGGCCTCGGCCCACGCGCGCCGGGCGACGCTGATGCCCAGCGGCATGTGGCGCAGCTCCGCGGCGGCGTGCGCGTCGGTGTTGACCGCCAGGCGGACGCCTCGCTCGCGCGCCAGGCGCGCGTCGGTGTCCTTGAGATCGAGGCGCTCCGGTGAGGCGTTGATCTCCAACGCCACGCCGGAGCGCGCGGCGGCGTCCACGATCCGCTCGATGTCGACCTCGTACGGGTCGCGCGCGCCCAGCAGCCGGCCGGTCGGGTGGCCCAAGATGTCCACGCGGCCGGTCTCGAGCGCGCGGACGATCCGCCGCGTCATCTCGTCCCGGCTCATGCGGAACCTCGTGTGGACCGAGGCGATCACCACGTCGAGGTCGTCGAGCACCTCGTCGGGGTAGTCGAGCGCACCGTCCGGCCCGATGTCGCACTCGGTGCCCATGAGCACCTCGATGCCCAGGCGGTCGGAGAGTCGACGGACGACCGCAGCGTGGGCCCGCAGGTCCTCGACGCTCACACCGCCCGCCACCTTGAGCGACTGCGAGTGGTCGGTGATGCACAGGTAGGCGTACCCGAGCGCCTTCGCCGCCGTGGCCATGGCCTCGGCGGAGGAGGCACCGTCGCTCCAGGTCGTGTGGACGTGCAGGTCGCCGCGGATCTCCTCGACGGTGACGAGCGTCGGGAGCCGGCCCGCCTCGGCCGCCTCGAGCTCGCCCGCATCCTCGCGGAGCTCCGGGGGGATCCAGGGAAGCCCGACCGCGTTGTAGACGCCCGCCTCGTCGCGGCCGGCGATCCGCCGGTCGTCCTTCGTGCGCCACACCCCGTACTCGTTGAGCTTGAGGCCGCGACGCACCGCGCGCTCGCGAAGCGCCACGTTGTGCTCCTTGCTCCCGGTGAAGTACTGAAGCGCCGCGCCGTAGGAGGCGGGCTCGACCACACGGACGTCGGCCTGCAATCCGACGTCGAGGATCACGCTTGAGCGCGTCGGACCGTGCGAGAGCACCTGGGCGACGGGCGGGGCGGCCACGAACGCTTCCATCACCCGCTCCGGAGAGCGGCTGGTGACCAGGATGTCGATGTCCCCGACGGTCTCCTTGCGGCGCCGCAGGCTGCCCGCGACCTCGATGGCATCCACCTCGCGGGTCTCGCGCAGGGTCGCCACCAGCGCCTCCGCCACGGGCAGGGCCACGCCCAGCGGCCGGCGCGCCGCGCTGCGGCGCACCATGGCGATCCCCCGCAGGATATTCTCCTCGGTCTTCGGGCCCATGCGGGGCAGGTCGCGGAGGCGGCCCGCCTTCGCCGCAGCCTCCAGGGCGTCGAGCGAGGTGATCCCGAGCTGCTCGTAGAGCAGCAGGGCGGTCTTGGGCCCGACCTCGGGCACCGCCATGAGCGTGGTGAGCCCGGGCGGCAGGGTCGCCGCGAGCTCATCGTAGGCCTTCATGGTGCCGGTCCGGAGGAACTCGACGATCTTCTCGGCGGTGGCCTTGCCGATGCCGGGGATGTTGGTGAGCTCGCCGCGCGCGGCCAGAGCGGCCACGTCTTCGGTCAACCCCTCGACCGCGCGCGCCGCGCGGCGGTAGGCGTTGATGCGGAAGATCGACTCGCCCTTGATCTCGAGCATGTCCGCCATCTGGGCGAACCGCTCGGCGATCGCGCGGTTGTGCGTCACGACGCGGTCAGAACTTGTGGTCGGGGCCGATGGGCGCGAACTCGAACGGCAGAGCGCGCCGCAGGTCCTGGATGTACCGGGCCTGCATGCCCGCCACGTGTCCGGCGAGCAGCGACCGGTCCAGGTCCTGGGCGATCGCCTCCGAGTAGGGCGAGGCCGCCAGGATCCCGAGCGCCGCCATCGAGGCCGCCAGCGCCTTGAGCAGGCCACCGAACGCGCCCAGCACCTGGGCCTGCGTGGCGGGCTGCTTTGCCCCGGGCAGGATGCTGACCAGCAGCACCAGCACGGTGTAGACACCGAGGAACGTGATGACGAACGCGATCAGGCGGCCCCACTGCGCCCACTCCTCGGTGGGGTTACGCACGACGTTGACCACGAAGCTCCCGACCGCCGGTAGCGCGAGGGCCGCCACCAGGTAGGCGACGACGATCGCAAGGGCGCCCAGCAGCGCCACGGGCGCGCCCTTGAGCAACCCCTGGACCACGAAGTACACGAACAAGGCGACAACGACCCAGTCGAGCCACGTCATGGTCCCGCCCCCTACGTCCGCATCCTGATGGGCAGGCGCTCCGGCAACGCCGCGTGGATGTGGGCTATCAACCCGTCCACCTCTTCGCCGGTCAGGGTCCGATCCCTCGCCCGGAACGAGAGCGCGTAGGCCAGGTTGCGGGTCCCGGGCGGCAGCGGTGGCCCGGCGTAGACATCGAAGAGCTCGACGGATTCCAGCAACTCCCCGGCGGTGGCACGGAGCGCCGCCACCACGGCTGCGTGCGGGAGGTCCTCAGGCGCCACGACCGCGACATCGCGCCGCACGGCCGGAAACCGGGGGATGCCGGCAAAGCGCGGCTGCAGGACCGCGCGGGCCAGCAGCGCATCCAGGTCGAGCTCGGCCACGTAGGTGCGGCCCGGCAGGTCGAAGCGCGCCGCGGCGTCGGGGTGGAGTTCGCCGGCGACCCCAAGCGGTGCGCCGTCGAGGAGAACGCGGGCGGCACGGCCGGGCTGCAGCCAGCCGGGGCCCCCGGCTTCCAACCCGAGCTCGCCGGCGCGCAGCTCCGCGGCCAGCACGTCGAGTGCGCCGCGCAGGTGGAAGAACGTGACCTCGCGGGCCCCACCACCTTCCCCCCAGGCTCCCACGCCCCAGGGGCCGCGCAGAGCGACCGCCAGCGCCTTGCGCTCCTCCGGTGCGCCGCCGCCCGCGCGGAACACGCGACCGATCTCGAAGATGTGCACCGCCTCGCGCCGTCGGCTGACGTTGGCCCTGACGGCCTCGAGCAATCCCGGCAGGAGGCAGGGCCGCAGGTGCGTGTGGTCGGCCGTGAGCGGGTTTTGGACAGGCACCGCGCGCCGCCATGGATCGTCGGCCCCCAGCCCGAGGCGATCGAGCAGGCGCGGCGTGACCAGCGACACGGTGAGGGCCTCGGTCAGCCCGGCACGGATGAGCGCGTCGCGGGCCGCGGCCTCGACCTCGATCGACGGCATCCGGCGGCCCGGCTGGACGACCTCGACCGGCAGCGCCTCGGGGATGCGTTCGTAACCCCAGTGGCGAGCGACCTCTTCGATCAGGTCCTCCTCGCGCTCGAGGTCGCGGCGGCCGGCCGGCGGGACTGCGCGCACGGTCCGGCCGCGGGCGCGCACCTCGAGCCCGAGTCGCGAGAGGATCGCGACAACCTCGTCGGCGGGCACCTCGACGCCGAGCAGCCGCGGAACGCGGGCAAGGCGGAGCGTGATCGCCCGCCGGCGGGTGCGCCCGGGGTAGACGTCCACCGCGCCGCGCAGCACGGTCCCCCCGGCCAGTTCGGCGATGAGCGCGGCGCAGCGCCGCGCCGCGCGCAGCGTGCCCTCGGGGTCCACCCCCCGCTCGAACCGGGCGCTTGCCTCGGTGCGCAGCCCGAGCGCACGCGCCGCCCGCCGGACGGACGCGGCCTGGAACGACGCCGCCTCGAGTAGCACGGTCGTCGTGGCGGTCGCGATCTCGGTCGCCGCGCCGCCGAGGATGCCGGCGAGCGCGACCGGGCGTCGGGCGTCGGCGATGACCAGGACCGACGGGTCGAGCGGTCGGGTCACGCCGTCGAGGGTCACCAGGGACTCGTCCGGACGCGCGGCCCGCACCACGATGCGCCGACCCTCGAGCCGCTCCAGGTCGAAGGCGTGGAGCGGCTGGCCCCACTCGAGCATCGCGTAGTTGGTGGCGTCCACCACGTTGTTGATCGGCCGGATGCCCGCGGCCTCCAGGCGGCCGGCGATGCGCGGGGGCGAGGGCCCCACGCGCACGCCGGTGATCACGTGGGCCACGTAACGGGCGCACCGCGCCGGGTCGGCGATCTTTACCGCAGCCACCGAGCGCACGGGCGCGCCGCCGTCAGCGAGGTCGTCGGGCGGCAGGCGCACCTCCCGCCGTGTCCACGCCGCGATCTCGCGCGCGATCCCCACCAGGCCCAGCAGGTCCGGCCGGTTGGAGGCAATCTCCAGGTCGAGAACGGCACTGGCGCCAGCGCCCTCGACGCCATCGACGCCTAGCCCCAGCATCGGGAGACGCTCAACCAGCGCCTCGACCGTCTCGTCGATGTCCACGAACTCGCGTAACCAGGCCAGCGGGACGCGCATCAAAACTGCTCCAGCAGCCGGAGGTCGTTCTCCCAGAACAGGCGGATATCGGGGATGCCGAAGCGCACCATCGCCGGCCGGTCGATGCCCAGGCCGAACGCGAATGCCGTATAGCGTTCGGGATCGATGCCGGCGACCTCGAGCACGCGGGGGTGGAACATCCCGCAGCCGCCGAGCTCGAGCCACCGACCCTCGAACCTCACCGCGAGTTCCGCGCTCGGCTCGGTGAAGGGGAAGTAGCCCGGCTGGAACCGGGTACGTGCCTGCGGCCCGAACATCTCGCGCGCGAACGTCGCCAGCACGCCCTTCAGGTCGGCGAACGTGATGCGCTCCCCCACCATGAACCCGTCCACCTGGTGGAAGACCGGCATGTGCGTGGCGTCCACGGCGTCCCGGCGGTAGCACCGGCCGCTGGTCAGCACGCGCATCGGCGGCGTGCGGCCGACCATGACGTGGGCGTCCACCACCGTGGTGTGCGTGCGCAGCATCAGGTCGTCGGTGACGTAGAAGCTGTCCTGCGAGTCGCGCGCCGCGTGGTCGGCCGGCATGTTGAGGCGGTTGAAGTTGAACTCTTCCTGCTCGATCTCCGGTCCCTCCACCACCTCGAACCCGAGCCCGATGAAGATCCGCTCGATCTCTTCGAGCGTACGGCGCAGCACGTGACGGCGTCCCACGGGCCCGCGGCGGCCGGGCAACGTGACGTCGAGCCGCTCGGCCTCGAAGCGCGCCGCCGAGGCGCGCGCGCCGAGCTCGGCCGCGCGCGCCGCCAGCAGACTCTCCAGGCGCCTCCGCGCCTCGTTGAGGTGCGCGCCCGCCCGGGCGCGGTCGGCCTCAGGCAACGCGGCCAGGCGTCCGAACAGCCCGGCGAGCGCGCCACGCCGGCCGAGCGCGTGCCGGCGCACGTCCTCGAGCTCCTCGGGCGTCCGTGCCGCACGTGCCGCGGCCTCGGTCTCGTCGATGATGCCGGTAATGCTGCGCGCGATCTCGTCGATCATGCGGCCTCCCGCCCGGAACGCCGCGAGGCGCCCTCGCCCTCAGGGGCGAAAGCGCCTCGCTTCCGCGGTACCACCCTCATCGGCGGGTCGCGCCCCGCCGCTTCGCCCCGGGTCTCGGTGGGGTGCCGGCCGGTCTAGTGGCGCGTGCGCGCGTTCAACCCGGCGGCTTGGGAGGGAACTTCCCGATGGCGGCTGCCCGAGAGGGCTTGCAGTCGGCGGCCCTCACTCCCTGTCCCGCGCGACGGCGCCGCGCGGTTCGAGACCGGCCCGCGGTACTCGCTCCCGCATCGCCTTGCCGTTGTCTAGTTCAGCGACAGTCTTGTGACCACCAGGGCCTGCCCGGCGAAGCGCCGGTAGGCCAGGTATGCCCAGATCGATCCGGTGGCCTCGAACAGCCGCCACGACATCTCAGCGGTCAGGATCAGGTCCACCGATCCTCCTGTGCCCGACCGACAGCCGTACGCTGAAACCCGCGAGGGGCAAGGGTTCCAGCCGCCGGTGCGAAGGCTGGTGCGAGTATAGCACGGGCGCACGGCGCCGACAAGGACGAAGGGGCGCGTGCCCCTAGCGTGGCACAGACGCGCGCCGCCGCGCCACCTCGTAGAGCAGCACCGCTGCGGCGGCGGCCGCGTTGAGCGACTCGACCGGCCCGTAGTGGGGGATGCGCACCGCCAGCCCGGCGGCGGCCCATGCGGGCGACGGCCCCCGCGCCTCGTTGCCGACGACCACCGCGACCGGAGGCTCGAGCCGGGCCGCGGTGTAGTCCACCGCGGCGCGAGGATCGGCGACGACGATGCGGGCACCACGCGCGACCAGGCGCTCGCGGAGGGCGTCCGCGCTGTCGTGCAGGATGGGCAGGCGAAAGGCGGCCCCGGCCGCCGCGCGCACGACCTTGGGATGAAAGGGGTCCGCGCCGCCGCACGCAGCGAGCGCCGTGGCGCCGGCGGCGAGCGCGGTGCGCACCATCGCGCCCAGATTGCCGGGGTCGGCGATCCCGTCCACCACCAGCACGACCAGGTCCGGAGTGTCCAGCAACGACGCCGCGGGCGCCTGCGGCCGCGCGGCGAGCGCCACGACGCCCTGCGAGGTCACCACACTGCCGGCGGCCTGCACCACGCGACGCGCCGCCGGGTGCACGCGCGCCCCCCCCGCGCGCAGGCGATCCGCCAGCGCCGCCAGCGCCGGGTCCCCGTCGGCATCCACCAGGGCGGCCTCGATCACGAGCCCGGCCGCGAGCGCCTCGGCCACCACGCGCGGCCCCTCGAGGAGCACCCGTGTGCGGTCGAGCGCCGGCCGGCGCGCCAGCCGGCGCAGGGTCTGCACCAGGGGGTGGCGCGTCGAGGTGATCACCGGCCGGCGGTTACAGCGATGCCTCGAGACGGGAGAGCGAGCGGTTCTCGCCGACCACGACGAGCACGTCGCCGTTCCGGAGCACGGTATCGGCGGCCGGCGAGATCAGCAACTGGCTGTCGCGGCGAATCAGCAGGATGCTGACGCCGTAGCGCGCCTTAAGGTCGAGCTGGCCCAGCGTCTGCCCGGCCATCCGCTCCGAAACGCTCAGCTCTTCGATGGAGAAGGTGGGCGAGAGCTCCAGGTAGTCGAGCACGCCCGGCGAGGCCAGCGTGTGGGCGATGCGGATGCCCATGTCCCGCTCGGGACGCACGACGACATCGGCGCCCACCTTTTCGAGCACCCGCGCCTGCTGCTCGCTGGCAGCCTTGGCCACCACCTTCCCGCACCCGAGCTCCTTGAGCACCAAGGTCGTCAGGATGCTCTCCTGGATGGCCGAGCCGATCGCGACGACGACGGCGCTGAAGTTGGTGATGCCCACGCGCCGGAGCGCCTCCGCGTCGGTGGAATCGAGCTGCACGGCCTGGGTGACCTCGTCCGCGACGCGGCGGAGCGGCTCCTCCTCCTTGTCGATCGCCAGCACCTGGTGGCCGAGCTGGTGCAGCGTGCGCGCCACGCTGCTCCCGAACCGGCCCATCCCGATTATCGCGTACTCGCCCATCGGTCGCTCCCTCGTCCCGTCCGGCTACGGCCTATCCGACGTAGATGCGCCCTTCGGGGAAGCGGATCAGCGGCTGCTGCAGGCGCCGCGTCAGCGCGAACGCCAGGGTCAGCAGGCCCACGCGCCCCGTGAAGATGGTCACGATCACGATCACCCGGCCAAGCGGCGAGAGCTGCGGCGTCAGCCCGGTGGTCAGCCCGACCGTCCCGAACGCCGAGACCGTCTCGAACAGCGCCGGGAGGAACTGCGTCCCCTCACTGAGCGTCAGCGCAACGGCCATCGTCATGATGAACGCCACCGCGAGCAGCGCCAGCGTCACGGCCTTGTTCACAACCGCCTCTGGTAGCCGCCGCCCGAACAGCACGGGCTCGGGCGTGCCCCGGATGGCGCTCCAGATCACGGCGAGGGGGGCGACGAACGTCGTCGTCTTGATGCCGCCGGCCGTCCCACCGGGGGAACCGCCGATGAACATGAACACCACCAGTAGCGCCAGCGTCGGCTCGGTCAGCGACGCCACATCGAGCGTGTTAAAGCCCGCGGTC
>JAVHMA010000007.1 GCA_031081715.1 Armatimonadota bacterium
GGATCTCTTCGCGGTGCCCGGGCGTCCCGAACAGTCGCTGCGCGCGCACGAGGCGATCGTCGAGGCGGTCGCCGCCGGCGACCCCGAGACCGCCGTGCGGGCCCTGCGCGACCACGCGGCCAGTGTCCGCGCCACGGTGGACGCGGTCACCGCGCTGGCGCGCTCGAGACGGCGGCGTTGATTGCGGCATTCACATCGTCAGCGGATGTTCATCGTAGCCGTGGCAACCTGTTCGACCTGACGATGAAGTACGCCGACGTGCTGCCGCTCGCGCGCGTGCTCCGCGCGCTCGGCCCGCGGCGGGGAGGAGCGTGAGGATGGAGGTCGCGGTGCTGGGCGCGGGCGCCGGCGGCCAGGCGGCTGCGGCGGTGCTCGCCCGCCGGGGCCATCGGGTGCGCCTGTACAACCGCTCGCCCGCTCGTCTGGAGCCGCTCCGCGCAGCGGGCGGGCTCACCATCTCGGGCGACCAGGGCGAGGGCTTCGTCGCGCTGCCGCACCTGACGACCGACGCGGCGGCCGCGGTCCGCGGCGCAGAGGCGGTGCTGATCTTCGTGGGCGCCAACGGCCAGGCCGACGTGGCCCGCGCCATCGCGCCCGCGCTGGCCGACGGCCAGATCGTCGTGTTCTGCTCCGGGTCGGCCGGCAGCCTGGAGGCGGCGCGCCTCTGGCGCGAGGGCGGGCTCGAAGCACGCGTGCTGCTCGGCGAGACGGTCTCGCTCCCGCAGTCGGCGCGCACTACCGGACCGGCGCAGCTCAAGATCCGTCTCCCCGTCCGGCCGCATGCCGCGGCGTTCCCCGCGGCCGCCACCGACCGGCTGCGCGAGCGCCTCGCGCCTCTCTTCGAGACCCAGCCCGCCGTCAACGTGCTGGACACGGGTCTCAACAACCCGAACTTCCTCATCCACCCGGCGCCGATGGTGGTGAACTACGCGGCAATCGAGCGGGCCGACGGCGCGCTCTCCCTGATGAACGAGGGCATGACGCCGGCCACGCTGCGGCTGATGGACGCCCACGACGCTGAGAAGCTCGCGCTGGCGCGCGCGCTCGGGCTGCCCGCGCGGACCCTGGACGACGTCTACCTCAGCCTGGGCAGCGGCCCGCACGTCTACCGGCAGCCCGGCGAGCCGATGGGGCTGCGCGACCGGATCCACTGGCGGTACATCGACGAGGACGTGCCGATGGGCACGGTACTCTGGAGCTCGCTGGGGCGCGCGCTGGGGGTGCCCACGCCGCTCAGCGACGGCATCGTGGCCATCGCCGGCGCGCTGCGCGGGAGGGACTATCGGGCGGACGGCCGCACCGTCGAAACGCTGGGCCTCGCCGGGCTCGACGCCGTCGGGATCACGCACTACCTGGCCACGGGCGAACGGCCCGGCGAGAGGAGGGGATGATGCGCATCACCGGGGCGGCGCTGACCGTAACGCACGTGCCGGTCCGCCGGCCGCACAAGATGAACATCGGCACCACGCACTACCAGGAGCTGGTGCTGGTCGAGCTCCGCACCGACGAGGGGCTCTCCGGGTGGGGCGAGGTCCCCCACATGGTCCGGCACTCGCTGAAGGGCGAGTCCACCGGCACCGTGGTCAGCATGCTGCGCGAGTTCCTGATTCCCGCGGTGGTCGGCCTGGACCCCCGCGACCTGGAGGCCGTGCACGCCCGGATGGCGCGCGTGCCGTGGAACTACCGCGCCAAGTCCGGCATCGACCTGGCGTGCTTCGACCTGGCCGGCAAGGCGATGGGCGTCCCGGCCTACCGGCTGCTGGGCGGCCGGGTCCGCGACCGCGTGGGGCTGAGCTGGTCGATTCCGATCGTCGAGCCGGCCGTCGGCATCGAGGAAGCGCAGGCGATGGTCGAGCGCGGCTGGCGCATCATCAAGGTCAAGCTCGGCCGCCCGCGGTGGGACGAGGACGTGGCGGCTGCGCGGGCGATCCGCCGCGCGCTGCCCGCGAGCGTCAGCGTGCGGCTCGACGCGAATCAGGCGTTCGACACGAAGACCGCGATCCGGGTCGCGCGCGCGCTCGAGGACGAGGGGCTCGACTTCTTCGAACAGCCCACGCCGGTCGGCGACCTCGAAGGGCTGCGGACGGTCAAGGAGGCGACCACGCTGCCGGTCATGGCCGACGAGTCGTGCACCACGGTGGACGACGCCGTCGCGCTGGCCCGGGCACGCGCCGCGGACCTGTTCAGCATTTACGTCTGCTCGCCCGGCGGGCTGCTCCCGGCGAAGAAGATCGCGATCATCGGCGAGACCGCGGGCATCGGCGGGTACGTGGGCGGCGCGCTGGAGGGGCCGCTGGGCACCGCCGCTGCGCTGCACCTGGCCGCCAGCAGCCCCGGCATCACGCTGGGGTGCGAACAGGTCGGCGCCTACCTGCTCGTCGAGGACCTGGCGGCCGACCCGATGCCCATGGAAGACGGCGCGCTGTGCGTGCCAGAGGCGCCGGGGCTCGGCGTGAGCCTGAACCCCGTGCTCGTGGCGAAGTACCAGGTCGAACGCGTGGAGGTGGCGGGATGATCGTCAGCTCACCGACTGGACGCCAGCCGCGGTTCGCGGACTTCCCCAGGGAGGAGTACGTCGCCCGGGTGCGCCGCGCCCGCGCGCTGATGGCGTCCGCCGGGCTGGACGCGCTCGTGGTCACCGGCAAGGAGAACGTCATCTACTACACGGGCCTGCTCACGATCGGGTGGATCAGCAAGCACCGCCCGCTCGGCGCCATCATCGCCCACGACCACGACGCGCCCCTGATGATCGTCCCGGAGAGCCTACTGTCGGTCGCCGAGGAGTCGTCGTGGATCGATGAGGTCCGGCCGTGGGGCGGCGTCAAGGTGCCCGGCGCGCCGGCGGACCCGATCGATGCCTTTCTGGCCGGCATGCGCGAGCTCGGGTTGACGCGGGGCCGCATCGGTATGGAGCTGGGCTACGGGCAACGCATCGGCATGCCGCAGGCCGACGTGGACGCCTTCCGCGCCGCCCTCTCCGACGCCACCCTGGTGGACGCCTCCGGGGTGCTGTGGGCCCAGCGGATGGTGAAGTCACCGCTGGAGATCGAGGCGATCCGCCGCGCCTGCGCGGCGACCACGCGCGCGTTCGAGGTCGGGTTCGGCGCGCTCCGCGAGGGGATGACCGAGCGTGAGCTGGCCGGCATCATGCTGCGCGAGCTCGCCTCGACCAACTACCCGCCCGGGTTCATCATGGTGCGCTCGGGTGTGGAGAAGTACCGCATGATCAACGTCGAGCCGTTCGACAAGCCGATGCGACGCGGCGACCTGGTCATCGTGGACGCGGGCGCCACCTACCGGTCGTACTGGTCCGACTACATGCGGATGGCCTGCATCGGCGAGCCGACCCCCGAGCAGCGTCGCTTCTTCGCGGCGGACCTGGCCTCGCAGTCGGCCGGGGTCGCCGCGGTGCGGGCGGGGGTCCAGGCGGGCGCGATCTTCCAGGCCTGCCAGAATGCGATCGAGGCGCACGGCCTGTCGGAGCACGCGGCGCTGGAACGCATCGGCCACGGCGTCGGGCTGGACGTGCACGAGCCGCCCTCGCTCGCCCGGGGTTCCACGACGGTGATCGAGGAAGGGATGGTGCTGACCGTCGAGCCCATCTTCTGGGACCAGCCGCACGGGCGCATCGGCAACTTCGCGCTCGAGGACGTGCTGGTGGTCACCAAGGACGGCCACGAGGTCCTCTCGCGGTTTCCCAAGGACCTCTACGTGGTGGCGTAGCCGATGCCCGACGAGCGCGTCGGCGGCGCGCCCGGCGGCCTCGAGGAATTCATCCCGCCTGCCGTGGCCTTGCTGGTGGTGGACATGCAACACGCCTTCGCGTCGCCGGACGGCTTGGTGGGCCTTCCTGACGGTCCTGGCGTTCAACCTGGTGGGGGACGGTCTGCGCGACGCGCTCGACCCTCGCGTGAGCCGGTCCCGCGCCACGCGGGGGTAGACGACGATGCGCTTTGGGTTCGCGACCATCCCGGGTGAGACCGGGGAGTTCACCGCGCTAGTGCGGGACGCCGAGGCCATGGGGTTCCACCAGGCCTGGGTCCCGGACCAGACGTTCCACCGCGACGTGTTCGCCGTGCTCGCCGCGTGCGCGGCGGAGGCGCGCCGCATCGCGCTCGGCGTGGGGGTCACCAACCCGTTCACGCGCCACCCGGTCCAGATCGCCCGGGCGGCCGCCACCGTGGACGAGATCTCGGGCGGCCGGCTCACGGTCGGCATCGGCGCCGGTAACCGCCGCGAACTGCTCCGGCCGCTGGGGCTCGAACAAGAGCGAACCGCGCAGCGGTGCGCCGAGGCCGTGGCGGTGATCAAGGGCCTGCTCCGGGGCGAGCGCGTGACGCACGAGAGCGACACCCTGACCGTGCGGGACGTCGCCCTGGACTTCGCCGCCCGGGCGAACCTGCCGGTCTACCTCGCCGGCCGAGGCCGCCTCGTCCTGCGGGCCGCGGGCGAGCGGGCGGACGGCGTCATCATCGGCGCGCTGAGCGACCCTCAGGGCCTACGCTACGCGCTTGCCCAGGTCGAAGCCGGTGCGGCCGCGGCCGGACGGACGCTGGACGGGTTCGGCGTCGTCAGCTGGGTCACGTGCCTGCTGACGGACGACCGCGCGGCGACGCTCGAGGCGATCCGGCCCAGCATCGCGCATGTGATCGGCGGCGCGCCGGCCGAGGTGCTGCTGGGCATCGGATTGGACGCCGGCCTCGTGCGCCGCGTCAAGGACGGCTACGCGACCGGCGGACCGCTCGCGGCCGCGCAGCACGTGACGCCCGACGTGGTCGACCGGCTCGCAATCGTCGGCGACGGGCCGTACGTGGTCGACCGCGTCGCCCTGCTCCGCGGCCACGGCGTCACGCAGGTCGTCGTCCTCCTGCCCGGACGCGGCGCGCGGTCGAGCCACAGCGCGCCCGACGTGGATCACCGCGCCCTGCTGCGCCGGTTCGCCGAGCAGGTGATCGCGCGCCTCTGACCAGGGCCGGCCCGGCAGGCGGCGCGCGCCGGCGGTCGAAACGCTACGGCGTGACCGCCCTGGCGACGGGGCTGGTGCTGGCCGCGGCCGGCGTCCACGCCACCTGGAACCTCCTGGCGAAGCGCACCGGCGGCGGGGCGGCGTTCATCTGGATGACCTGCCTCGCCGGCGGGCTGTTCTACGCGCCGCTCGCCGCGGCCGTCGCCTGGTGGCAGCGGCCGGCGATCGGCCCGGATCAGCTCCTGTTCATGGCCGGTAGCGCCGTCCTGCACGCGGGCTACTTCCTGCTGCTCATGCGCGGCTACCGCGCCGGCGACCTGTCCCTCGTCTACCCGCTGGCGCGCGGTACCGGGCCCGCGCTGTCCACCGCGGCCGCGGTCGCCTTCCTGGGCGAACGGCCCACCGCGCTGGCCCTGACGGGCGCGGCGCTGGTCGTGCTCGGGGTCTTCGGCCTCACCGGCGGCCCGCGCATCTTCGCGCGAGGCCACCGCGCGACCGGTCGCGCGGTGGCCTACGGCCTGGCGACCGGCCTGCTGATCGCCGGCTACACGCTCTGGGACAAACAGGCGGTCACCGCGATGCTGATCCCGCCGCTCATCCTCGACTGGGGTGCCAACATGGGCCGCGTCGCGCTACTCTCCCCGCTGGCCGTGCGCGGGTGGGACGAGGTCCGGCTCCACTGGCGGGCGCACCGCGTGGAGACGCTGGGGGTCGGGCTGCTTGCACCGCTGTCGTACATCCTGGTGCTCACCGCGATGGTCTTTACGCCCGTGAGCTACGTCGCGCCAGCGCGCGAGGTCAGCATCCTGGTGGCCACGGTGCTGGGCACGCGGTTGCTGGCCGAGGGCGACGGCGCGCGCCGGCTGGCCGCCGCGGCCGCGATCGCGATCGGGGTCATCGCGCTCGCGCTCGGCTGACGCCTGCGCGTGGCCCGAGCTGGGCACACCCCTGGTGGATTCTCCGACAAGGGCAAACCCGCCGCGAGGCGGGGACGCAAAGCCACCGGACCCTCGAGGTCGGCCGGGCTGCCGAAGAGGACCCGATGCCTGCCGAACGCACCGCCCGCGCGCCGGAGGGCGCGCGCGCCCGCTCGCTCGTCTTCTGGTTCGCGACCGCCGCGCTCGTGACCGCTACCGCGTTGCTCGCCCCTCCACTGGAGGCCGACCCCGATCTCTGGGGCTGGGACGTCGTCTGCCACGAGGAGACGGCGCTCGGCCCGCCGGCCTGTCGCTAGCCGCGCCGCCTAGCCGAACCGCGTTCCGGGCATAGCACCGATAGGATGGTCCGGCGCCAGTGAAGCCGGGAGAAGGCGCATCATGCCCGGGCACCGCGTGTTGATCGTGGACGACGATTCAGCCACCCGCGAGCTCCTGTCCAAGTTGCTCGCGCCGCACGGCTACGCCGCCACGGCCGTGCGCACGTGGGACGCGGCGCAGCGCGCGCTCGCGGAGGCCACACCCGACCTGATCTTGCTCGACATCCGCCTGCCCGACGCGGACGGCCGGGCGGCGTGCCGCCAGCTGCGCGGCGCGGAGGCCACCGCGCAGGTCCCGATCATCCTGATGACGGCGTTCCCCGAGAGCGGCCGGCTCGGCCTCGGGGCGGGCGCGGACGCGGTCCTGCACAAGCCGATCCGTCGCGAGGAGTTGCTGTCCTGGACCGGGTGCCTGGTCCGAGCGCGGCAGGCCGCGGCGCTGGAGGAGCGGGTGGAGCACGCGCTGATCGCGCTCGCCGCGACGGTGGAGGCACGCGCCGAGCACCGGCACGACCACCCGCGGTCGGTAGCCCGCTACAGCGAGCGGCTGGCCGAGGCGCTGGGGCTGCCCGAGCGCGAGATCGCCGTCATCCGCACCGCCGCCCTGCTGCACGACATCGGCATGATCGGCGTGCCGGAGACGATCCTGCAGCAGCCGCGGTCGCTGGCGCCCGGCGAGCTCGCGCAGGTAAAGCCCCACACGCTCCTGGGCGCGGAGCTCGTGCGCGTGCTGCCCCACGGCGACGAGATCGCGGCGATCGTCCGCTCGCACCACGAGCGGTGGCACGGCGGCGGCTACCCGGACGGCCTGGCCGGCGAGGAGATCCCGCTCGGCGCCAGGATCGTCGCGGTGGCGGATGCCTTCGATGCGCTCACCGCGGCGCGGCCGTACCGGGCGGCGCTGGCGACCGCGGAAGCCCTCGACGTCCTGTGGCTCGGGGCCGGCGCCCAGTGGGACCCCGACCTGGTCGAACGGTTCACCGCGATCATCCGGCCCGAGGGCCGCACCCCTCGCACACCGGCGGCCGCCGGGCCCCGGCCGATGGACCCGCGCGACGCGCTCGTGCGCTACCTCACGCTGACCGGCGACCGCCCGTAGGCACGCGCCGGGGGAGCGAGCGTCGCCCGCTCCCCCGGCCTCCCCAGCCCCGGGTGTTCTAACGTGACACCGTGAACGGGTTCCGCGGCGGGCTGTCGCCGCGGGCGCCGAGGTAGACGCGGCCCGCGGACGCCAGGGCGCCGTCGATGAGCAGCGTGAACGTCAACCGCGACCCACCGACCCGGAACCTCACGCCGTCGATGCCCTCGGCGGTGACGGTCTCCCAGGCGATCAGGCGTGCGTCGCTAGCCATCGCGTCCTCGTGCGGCTCGAATCGCACCGCATCCACATCGAAGAACCGACCGTCGGTCGTGATGAGCCCCGACGCGCGTCGGCTGGTACCACCCATCGTCCAGTGGACGTGGAAACCGTCGCGATCCTGCCAGACGTAGTACCCGGGGCGGTCGCTGTAGAACCGCGGCCGGCCCGCCAGACCGCGCGACCAGTCGTCGGGCCGCGACGCCTCGCGCAGCCGGAGCACGAACGGGTTGCTCACCGCCCGCGCCCGGCCTCGGCCCAGGTGGATCTCATCGGAGCGGGCCAGGCGCCCGTCGATGAGTAGCCGGAACCGGACCCAGTCGGCGCTCCGAGAGAGCTCGAAGCTGAAGCCCTCGTACCCGCCGCGCGTGCGCGCGGACCAGACGATCGTCGAGCTGCCCCGGCGGATCACGTCGCCGGGGTCGAGGTCCGCACGCTTCAGGTCGCGGATCTCACCGTCGGTCGTGATGTCGCCGCCGAAGGACCGCACGCGCGCGCCGGCGCGCCACCTGACGTGGAACGTGTCCCCGTCGGTCCAGATGAAGTACCCGGCGTCGCGGCCGAACGTCTGCGGCTCGCCCTGCGCCGATCCGAGCTCAACCTGCTCGCCGGTCTGGGCACCGGCCGGGACGATGCCCAGCAGCGCCAGGGCCAGCAGTGCCGCCATGATACCGAGTGCGCGTCGCATCGACCTCACCTCGCCTCTCGGCTCCGCCCCCTGATACGGCAGGGCGCACGGGCGGGTTCCGAAGGAAGCTAGGAACCGGCGGGCTGAGCCCCGGTAGGCATAGGAGCTGATGGCGCGACGCGCAGGTGGGTCAGCACCGCGAGCCCGGCCGCTCGCACGTGGTGCCGCATCGCCGACTCCGCCAAGGCCGGATCGCGGGTCCGCACGGCCTCGACGATCGCCTCGTGCTCGCGCATGGACGTGGCGAGCCGCCCGGGCAGGCGGGCCGAGGTGCTGATGAGCAACCGGATCTGGCCGTTGAACGCCTCGGCGACGCGCATGAGCCGGGCGTTGCGCGCCGCCTCGCGCAGCGCCCGATGGAATGCGAGGTCGAGGTCGCCGTAGCGCTCGACGTCGCCCGCGGCGACGCAGCCGCGCTGCTGGCGTAGCAGATGGTCGAGCTGCGCGTCGAGCGGAGCCTCGGCGCGGGCCGCGGCCAGCGAGGCGGCCAACCCTTCGACGACCTCGCGCAGCGCGTAGAGCTCTTCGATGTCCGCCGGCGTCGGCTCGGGCACGGAGTACCCGTGGTGGGGAACGCCGACGACCAGCCCCTCGCGTTCAAGCGCGGCCAGCGCGGCCTTGATCGGGGTCGGGGAGAGGCCCATCTCCTCGGCGAGCACCCGCACCACGAGCTTGCGGCCCGGCCGGAGCCTGCGTTCGAGGATCGCCGACCGCAGGGCCCGGTACGCCTCGCGCGACAGCGTGGTACGGTCAATGGTCATCGGCATCATGGTCGCCCTCTCACCCGAAGTCTAGGCACATGGCCTTGACGAGGTCAAGACTTTAGATTTAAGATTTAATAGTTAGCACTCCGCTTCTCAGGAGGGCGCCGTAGCCTACCAAGCCATCGCGCACAGGCAGGACGACGCCGTCGCGATTGCGGTCGGCGACATCGCGCCCGGGACCCGCGTCGAAGTGCGCATCCTCGACGGCTCGCCGCCCGTGGCCGTGACGGCCACCGAGGCCATTCCGCTGGGCCACAAGGTCGCGCTGCGGTCGCTCGCCGCCGGCGAGGACGTCGTCGAGTACGGGGAGCGGATCGGCCGGGCGACGCGGGTCATCGCACCCGGCGCGCACGTGCACGTCCACAACATCCGCAGCGCGAGGTGGCCGGGATGAGGCTCACCGGGTACCGCCGCGCCAACGGGTCGGTCGGCGTCCGCAACCACGTCGCGGTGATCCCGCTCGACGACCTGTCCAACACCGCGGCGGAGGGTGTCGCCTCCCTGGTTACCGGTACGCTCGCACTGCCCCACGCCTACGGCCGGCTGCAGTTCGGCGAGGACCTCGACCTGTTCTTCCGCACGATGATCGGCACCGGCGCCAACCCCAACATCGCCGCGGCCGTGGTCATCGGCATCGAGCCCACCTGGACGCGGCGGCTCGCCGACGGGATCGCAGCGACCGGGAAACCCGTCGAGGCGCTCTCCGTCGAGGGCGCGGGCGACCTCCGCACGATCGAGCGCGCAGCCCGGGCGGCGCAGGCCATGGTGGCGGACGCCAGCGAACTCGCGCGCGAGCCCGTCGAGCCGGGCGAGCTGGTGGTCTCGATCAAGTGCGGCGAGTCCGACACAACCCTGGGCGTCGCCGGCAACCCGGCGCTGGGACGTGTCGTGGACCGGCTGGTGGACGCGGGAGCGACGGTCATCTTCGGCGAAACCTCGGAGCTGACCGGCGGCGAGCACCTCATCGCCGCGCGCTGCGCTACGCCCGAGGTGCGCGAGGCCTTCATGCGGGCGTACGCTGCCTACGTCGAGTTCATCGCGTCCGTGGGCGCCGACCTGCTCGGCTCGCAGCCGACCGAGGGCAACATCCGCGGCGGCCTGTCGACCATCGAGGAGAAGGCGCTGGGCAACATCCAGAAGACCGGGACGAGGCCGGTACGCTCCGTGCTGGCGCCCGCGGAGCGGCCCGGGGGACCGGGGCTGCACTTCATGGACACTTCCAGTGCCGCGGCCGAGATGATCACGCTGGCGGCCGCGGCCGGCTCGGTCCTGCACTTCTTCACAACGGGTCAGGGAAACGTCATCGGCAACCCCATCGTCCCGGTGATCAAGATCTCGCCGAACCCGAAGACGGTCGGCACCATGCGCGAGCACATCGACATCGATCTGACGGCGCTGCTGGCCGGGGCGATCGGGCTCGACGAGGCGGCCGACCGGATCATGGCGGTCTTCGAGCGGACGGTGAGGGGGCGCCTGACCGCGGCCGAGATTCTGGGGCACCGTGAGTTCGTCCTCACCAGGCTGTACCGGAGTGCCTAGGGACGCCCGGGGCACGGAGGGCGCGCGATGAAGATGTACGTGGCAGGCCAGTGGGTCGAGGGACACCGCACGCAGCCGGTGCTCAACCCCTTCGACGGTTCGGTGGTGGACACGGTCCCCATGGCCACCGCGGACGACGTCGAGCGGGCGCTGGCGGCGGCCGTGCGAGGCGCCGGGACGATGCGCCGGCTACCGGCGTACGAGCGCGCGCGGATCCTACGGCGGGCCGCGGACCTGCTGGCGGCGCGCAGCGAGGAGTTCGCCCGCACCATCACCCTCGAGGAAGGCAAGATCATCAAGGAAGCGCGGACCGAGGTGGCGCGCGCGGTGGAGGTGCTGGCGCTGTCGGCCGAGGAGGGAAAGCGCCTCTACGGCGAGGTGGTGCCGCTGGACGCCGCGCCCGGCGTCACCGCGCAGTTCGGCTTCACGATCCGTGTGCCGTGCGGCGTGGTCGTGGCGATCAGCCCCTTCAACTTCCCCCTGAACCTGGTCATGCACAAGGTCGGCCCGGCGCTGGCGGCCGGGAACAGCGTCATCATCAAGCCGGCCAGCGACACCCCGCTGTCGGCCCTCAAACTCGTCGAGGTCCTGCTCGAGGCCGGCGTGCCGGCCGAGGGCGTGCAGTGCGTCACCGGGAGCGGCCGCGAGGTGGGCGAGGCGCTCTGCGCCGACCCGCGGGTGCGGAAGGTGACCTTCACCGGCAGCCGCGACGTGGGCGAGCGCATCTGCAAGGTCGCGGGGCTCAAGCGGGTCACCATGGAGTTGGGGAGCAACTCGCCGGTGATCGTGATGCCGGACGCCGACCTGGAGCGGGCGGCGGCCGCCATCGCCTCCACCGGCTACGCCAACGCGGGCCAGGTGTGCATCAGCGCGCAGCGCATCATCGGGTTGCGGCCGATCTACGGCGAGCTGATCGACGCGCTGCGCCCGAAGGTAGAGGCGATCCGGGTCGGCAACCCGCTCGAGGAGCAGACCGCCATGGGCCCGCTGGTGCGCGAGGCCGAGGCAAAGCGGGTCGAGACCTGGGTGCGCGAGGCGGTCGCGGGCGGGGCGCGCGTGGTCGTCGGCGGCGAGCGCCGCGGCGCGCTATACCCCGCCACGGTGGTGGCCGACGTGGACCCGCGCATGCGCCTCTCCCGGGATGAGCTCTTCGGCCCGGCCGTGGCGCTCACGCCCGCCGGGACGATCGACGAAGCTATCGCGCTCGCCAACGATTCCGCCTACGGGCTGGCGGCCTCCATCTTTACGCGCGACCTCGACCGGGCGATGCGATTCGCTCGCGAGGTCGAGAGCGGCAACATCCACGTCAACTGGGGCCCGCAGTGGCGCGCGGACCTGATGCCCTACGGCGGCCTGAAGGAGAGCGGGTTCGGCAAGGAAGGCCCGCGGTACGCCGTGGCGGAGATGACCGAGACGAAGATGGTCGTGCTGCACGTCGAGTAGGCGCGCGGCCGGCTCCGCACGGGGCCGGACCAGGAGGGAGGAGATCGGCATGAAGGTCCGTCTATTGGCGGCATGCGCCGCCATCGCGATCGGCCTGGTCGCCCTGCCCGTCGCGGCGCAGTCGGCGACCACGATCACCTGGAGCACCCTGGCCACGGGCGGCCCCCAGGTGTCGGACGTCTACCGCGCGCTGGCGCAGGTCTACGAGCGCCAGAACCCTGGCGTGCGGGTCACCGTGCAGATTCAACCGGGGACCTCGGGCGAGCAGTACAACCGCTACGTGACGTTGTTCGCGGCGCGGGACAGCTCGGTGGACGTGATCTCCATCGACGTCATCTGGCCCGCGCCGATGGTCGCCGCAGGGTGGCTCGCCCCCCTTGACCAGTGGTTCGCCCCGGAGCGGCGGACCGAATTCCTGCCGGGGGCGATCCGTGCGAACACGATCGGCGGCCGGATTTACGGCGTCCCGTGGTATACGGACGCGGGGCTCCTCTACTACCGCCGCGACCTCTTGGAGAAGCACAACGCGCGGGTGCCGCAGACCTGGGACGAGCTGATCAGCACGGCGCAGCGGATCGTGGCGGCCGAGAACAACCCACAGCTCGGCGGGTTCCTTTTCCAGGGCGCCCGGATCGAGGCGCTCGCCAACTTCTTCTTCGAGGTCCTCTGGAGCAACGGCGGCGACATCCTCGACGCCAACGGCAGGGTGATCCTGGACAACGGCAAGGGCCTCGAGGCGCTGAACTTCATGCTCGACCTGGTGCGCCGGCACCGGGTGACCCCACCGGGGGTCACCACGCTGCCCACCGACGACACGCGCGCGGCGTTCCAGGACGGCCGGTTCGTGTTCCTGCGGAACTGGACGTACGCGATGGGGCTGTTCCAGAGCGAGGGCTCGCGCGTGCAGGGACGCGTCGGCATCGCGCCGCTCCCGCGGGGGAGCGCGGGCAGCGCCTCCACGCTAGGCGGCTGGCAGCTCGCGGTCAGCAACTTCTCGCGCAACAAGGAGGCGGCCTATCGGTTCGTCGAGTTCATGACCGGTCCGGTCGCTCAGAAGGCCATGGCGACCCAGCTCAGCACGGTTCCTACGTGGAAGGCCACGTTCGAGGACGCGCTCGTGAAGCAGCGCGCGCCGTACTACCCCGACATGCTCAAGGTGGCCCTCAACGCCCGGCCCCGGCCGCAGATCTCGGACTACCCGCGGCTGTCGAGCATCGTGCAGACGAACCTGCACGCGGCGCTCACGGGTCAGATCAGCGCCGACGAGGCCGTCGGTCGGATGACGCGCGAGATCCGCTCGCTGTTGGGCCAGTAGGGAGCGGCGGGTGGCGGCGCGCACGGCGCCCGGGGCGGGCGTCCGGATCGTCCAGCGGTGGACCAGCGGCCAGCTCACCCAGGGTGAGCTGGCCGCGCTGTTGATCCTGCCCTGCGTCGCCTTCCTGGCTGTTTTCGCCGTCTACCCCATCGTCAACGCCTTCTGGACCGCGCTGCACACGCTGCGCCTCGACCAGCCGCAGCTGGGGATGCCGTTCGTCGGCCTGCGCAACTTCGCCAGGGCGGCGGCCGACCCGGATGCGTGGCACGCCATGCGCGTGACCCTGTCGTACACGGCGGTAACCGTGACCGCCCAGTTCGTGCTCGGCCTGGCCATCGCGCTCGTCATCAATCGTATGCAACGAGGCCGGAACGCGGTGCGGGCCGCGGCGCTTCTGCCCTGGACGATGGCCCCGGTCCTGGCTGGCCAGATGTGGCGGTGGTTGTTCAACGACCAGGCGGGCGTCATCAACGACCTGCTCAACCGCGTGGGGCTGGTCCACGGCCAGGTCATCTGGCTGGGGTCGCCCGTGCTCGCGTTCTTGGCCGTCACCGTGGCTGCCACGTGGGGCGCCGCGTCGTACATGGCGCTGATCCTGCTGGCCGGCCTGACCGGCATCCCCGACGAGCTCTACGAAGCCGCCAGCCTGGACGGCGCCTCGCCGGCGCGCGCGTTCCTGGCGGTCACCCTGCCGCTGCTGCGCAACGCCATCATGGTGGCGCTCGTCCTGCGCACCCTGGGCGCGCTCCAGGCGCTGGACCTGCCCTTCGCGATGACCGCCGGTGGCCCCGGGAACGCCACGGAGACGTTCGCGCTGTTCATCTACAAGAACACCTTCCAGTTCCTGGACTTCGGGTATGGCGCGGCGCTGTCGGTCGTCCTGGTGGTGATCGCGCTGGGCTTCGCCGGCACCTACTACCGCGTGCTGGCGCCGCGGGACTGAGCGATGGCTGGCCGGGCGCCGGTCCTGCGGGTGGGCCACTGGCTGCTGGTCGGCGTCGTGCTGGTCTGGTCGCTGGCGCCCTACCTCTGGACGCTCGCCACCTCGTTCAAGACCGAGCGGGAGCTCTACCAGTTCCCGGTCACCTACTGGCCCCACGCGCCCACGATCGTCAACTACGTGGCGGTCTTCACCCAGAACCCGTTCGGGCGCTTCCTGCTGAACAGCGCGCTGGTCACGGTCATCTCGACCGTGGCCTGCCTGTTCATCGCGGCGCTGGCCGCCTACGCGTTCGCGCGGCTGCGCTTTCGCGGTCGCGAGGCACTGCTGGTGGGCCTGCTGATCGTCGCGATGATCCCGCTGATCACGGTCATCGTGCCGCTCTACATCCTGGTGCGCAACCTGGGCCTGCTGAACTCCTACGCGGGCCTCGTCGCGCCGTACGTCACCTACGCGCTCCCGGTGGCGATCTTCATCCTGACCGCGTTCTTCCGCGAGATTCCCCAGGAGCTGGAGGAAGCCGCCCTAATCGACGGCTGCACACGGCTCAACACGCTGTGGCGCATCATCGCACCGCTGGCCGCGCCCGGTCTCATCACCGCGGGCATCATCGTGTTCGTCTACACCTGGAACGAGTTCCTGGTCGCGCTCACCCTCACCAGCACCAACGAGGTGCGCACGATCACGGTCGGCATCGCCCTCTACCGGGGCGAGTTCACGTTCCCCTGGGGGGTGATCTCGGCGGCGGTGACCCTGGCCACCATCCCCATCATGGTGCTCATCCTGCTGGGCCAGCGGCTGGTCATCCGGGGCCTGACTGCGGGCGCCGTGAAAGGGTAGCGGCCGTGGCCGCCGCGGACCCCCTGCAGGTGGGTCTGGTGCCCATCGTCCGCCCGCTGTTTCGCGGCGCGCGCCTGAACCTGGCGGAGCGAAGCGCGCGCACACTCGCCGCGCTCGGCCCGGCGTTGGGTTTCACCGTCGCGTACGTGGCCCCGCCGGTGGCCAGCGCGGAGGACGCCGCCGCGGCGGCGGCGGCGCTCACAGCCCGCCACCGGACCGGCGGACTCGACCTGGCGATGGTCCTCCACGTGACGTTCGCCACCGGCGAGGTCACCGCGCCGCTGCTCGCGGCGCCCGTGCCGCTCGGCCTCTGGGCGATCCGCGAGGTCGAGCCGACCGGACCCCTGCCCCAGAATGCGCTGTGCGGCGCGCACCTCAGCCTGAGCCTGCCGACCTCGCGCGCCCTCCCGGTGAAGTGGTTCTACGGCGACGTGGCGGAGGTGGCATTCCGCCGGCGCTTGGAGGTGACACTGCGCGCGCTGCGCGGTGTGCGGGCGGTCCGGGACGCTCGGGTGCTGTGGGTCGGCGGGGTGGCCCCCGGGTTTGCGCGGCTCGAATCGCTCCCCGACCTGCCGGTGGTCGTCGAACGACGGCCGCTGGAGGTTGCGTTCGACGCGCTGCGCGCGGTGGACGAGGCCGCGGTGGACGCCCGACTGGAGTCGCTGGACGAACCGTCGGCCCTTTCGCACGAGGACTTGCGCGGGACGGTCCGCATGGAACTGGCGCTGGAGGCCCTGGCCCGGGGCTACGACGCGGTGGCGCTCAGGTGCTGGCCCGAGATCCCGGACGGCGCCGGCGTGCAGACGTGTTCAGCGTACGCGCGCCTGGCCGACCGCGGCTGCCTCTTCGCCTGCGAGGGCGACGCCGCCGGCGTCATCTCGATGCTCGCGGTCGCCGCGGTCACCGGACGGCCGGCGATCCTGGTCGACCTCTCGGCCGCCGATGACCAGGGACTCCTGTTCTGGCACTGCGGCAACGCGGCGGCGGCATGGGCCGCGGACGGCCGCACGCGTCTGGCGCCTCACTTCAACCGCGGCATCCCGGCGGTCCGCGAGATGCGCCTGACGCCGGGAGGGGCCTGCGGGCTGCGTTTTCTCGAAGGACGCCGGGCGGTGGTCTATGCCGGCAGGGTACTCGACCGGGAGGACGGGTACGATGGCGTCAGCGGATGGATCGGTGACCTGCGGTGGGCCGGCCGCCCGATCGGCCCGGACGGATTCCTGGCGAGCGTGCTGAACCGGCGGCTCCCGCACCACCTCGTGTGGGGTCGCGGCGACGAGGAGGCCGCGCTGCTGGAGCTGTGCGCATGGCTCGGCCACGTGCCGCTGGAGGCCGACCCCGAGGACCTTACGCTGCGGTGGACCAATGCGGGCTAACGTGGGGCTGGAGCCCGGATCGCTGCGGCCGCTGGAGACCTTCACCCTACGGGCGTCCACGTCCGACGGCGCCCGCTTGGCCACGGCGCCCGCCGACCTGGAGGTGTCGGCCTACGCACCGGGCATCTTCAGGGTCCGCGGCCTGGCGCGAGGATGCGCCCCTGGCCCAGACTACGGCGTGCTCGTCGGCCGAGCCGAACGCTCCGGGCGGGTGCGCGTCACCGCCGCCGCCGGCGCCGTCCGCCTCGAGGCCACGGGGCCGGACGGCGCGCCGCTGGCCCTCGAGGTAGACTCGACGCCGGTGCGGGTGCGCCTGGTCCGCGGCGGCCGCACGCTCCTCGAGTCCAGCACCGACGGGCACCTGCGCGGCGGGCTGCGTCTCCCGACGCTCGCGCTCGAAGGGGACGCCGCGCCCGGGTGGTGGGCCGCGTTCGCGCTGCGCAGCGGCGAGCCCGTCTACGGCCTGGGCGAGGGATTCGGTCCCCTGAACCGTCGTGGGCAGCTTGTCACCTCGTGGGTGGCCGACGCGCTCGGTGTGAACAGCGCGCTTTCCTACAAGCACGCGCCCTTCGCCTGGAGCCCGGAGGGCTGGGGGCTCTTCGTCCACACCACGGCGCGCGTTCACCACGGCGTCGGCTACCCGCAGTGGTCGCAGCGCAGCTACGTGGTCCGCGTCGAGGAGCCAGTGCTGGACCTGTTCCTCATGGCGGGCGAGGAGCCCGCGGCGATCCTCGAGCGCTACACGTGGCTCACCGGCCGCGCGTCGCTACCGCCCCGCTGGAGCTATGGGGCGTGGATGTCGCGCGCCTGGTACCGCACGGCCGCCGAGGCCCTGGATGCCGCGCGCGGTCTGCGCACGCGGCGCATCCCCTGCGACGTCCTCACGCTGGACGGCCGCGCTTGGCTCGTGGTCGAGACCCGCTTCGGCTTCGAGTGGGACCGCGCGCGTTACCCCGACCCCGAGGCGTTCGCGCGCGAGCTGCATGCGCTGGGCCTGCGGCTGTGCGTGTGGGAGTACCCCTACGTGTCCGTGCACAACCCGCTGTTCCAGGACCTGGCGGACCGCGGCTACCTCCTCCGCACCGCGGGCGGCGCGCCCTACGTGTACGAGTGGGACCCGCGGCCCTTCGGCACGCTGCTGTCGCAACTGCCGCCGAGCGGCATCGTGGACTTCACGAACGCCGAGGCCGCTGCCTGGTACCGGGATGCGCACCGGAAGCTGTTCGCGCAGGGCGTCGACGTGCTGAAGAGCGACTTCGGCGAGCAGGTACCCGAGGACGCGGTCGCGTCCAACGGGGACCGCGGCGCGCGGCTGCACAACGCGTACCCGCTGCTCTACAACCGCTGTGTCTTCGAGGCCACCGAGGAGCACGCGCCCGGCGCCGCGCTGGTCTGGGCGCGCTCCGGCTGGGCCGGCAGCCAGCGCTACCCCATTCAGTGGGGCGGCGACCCGCAGAGCGACTGGGAGGGACTGGCCGCCAGCATCCGCGGCGGCCTGTCCTGGGGCGCGAGCGGCGCCCCGTTCTACAGCCACGACATCGGTGGCTTCTACCACACCACGCCAGCGGCGCTCCCCGACCCCGAGCTGTACATCCGGTGGGCCCAGGCCGGTGTGCTCTGCTCGCACACGCGCTTCCACGGCACGAGCCCGCGCGAGCCGTGGCACTACGGCGACGATGCCGAGCGTATCGTGCGCGACTGGCTGCGGTGGCGCTACCGCCTCATTCCCTACCTGCAGGCGTGCGCGCTGGAGGCGCACCGCCTGGGCTTGCCGGTGATGCGCGCGATGGCCGTGGCGTTCCCGTATGACCGCGCGTCATGGGCGTTCGAGCAGCAGTATCTCTTGGGTCCTTCGCTGCTGGTCGCGCCGGTGGTCGTCCCGGGCGGCCGCGTGCAGGTCTACCTGCCGACCGGCGGCTGGTACGAGGTGCCCACAGGCGTGCGCCACCAAGGGCCGGCCGTGCTCGACCTCACCGTGCCGATCGACCGGGCGCCGATCTTCGGCCGCGAAGGGTATCTGCTGCCGCTCGGACCTGAGGTCCAGCACACCGGAGAACTCGGACCGGACCCCCACGTCGAGGAAGTGTGGGCGTTCGGCCCACCCGCGCAACCCCTCGAGTTACCCGGGATGTCACTTTCGGCTGACCTGGGCACGATGCCGTCCGGCGTCCACCTGCGGCGCTGGTAGCACGGCCGAGGCACGCCCGCCGTACTCGCAGCTCACGGCGTGGCCGGCACCCAGCCCAGCGCCACCAGTTGCACGACGACCCCGCCGCGGCACGGCGCGATCGGCACCCGCTCCAGCGGGTCGGTCGCGGGATCACCGCTAGCACCGACGCGCCGCACCTCGGCCGCCACCTGCGCCTCGACCTCGGCGAGCTGGCGGCGGACCAGCTCGACGGTCTCCTGCGCCCGGCGGACATCCTTGGCTTCCTTGTAGGCCCGGGTGGCGCCGCGGGCCGCGGTGGTGGCGCGGCCCAGGGTGCCGGCGCTCGCCGCGCGACGGCCGACCAGCGCGCCGAGCAGGGTCGCGCCCATCGAGACCGCGGTCTGCACCTGCTGCTGCTGCGCCTGGAGCTGCTCGCGCGCCAGGGCCTGCTCGGCCCGGCGCAGCCGCTCCTGCAGCGCCGCCAGCCTGGCCCCGTGCTTCTCCCGGAGCCGCTCAACCGCGGCGTCGCGGCGCTCGCGCCATGCGTCCTGCAGCCGGATGCGGAACGTGCGCTCCGGCTCTCCGTCCTCCGAGACGAGCCCGGTGCCGGGGTGGCGCCACCGCTCGATGCGTCGTGTCTGGAGGATCCAGCGGGCGAAGTCCTTCGTCCACCCCTCGTATGACTTCGGCCGGCTGGCGGCCGGCGGTGGGGGCTCAAATGTCGCGCCGGGCGCCGGATCAGCCTCCACCTCGGCCACCCCGACTTCGGTATCGCGCGCCGCATCCCACGCGAGCGTCACGACGCCGGCGCGCATCGGCACGAGCACCGAGATGTCGCGCACGACGTCCACGCCAAACCTGGCATCCTCAAAGTGCACCCTTGCCGAGGCCAGCAGGTGCGGCTCGTAGTGCACGGGCCCGGTGGACGGCAGGCGCGCGGGCAGGAAGACCTGGCGGATCTCCGGCGGCAGCACGGGCCTGGACCCAACGGGCACCTCGACAGCGCGACCAGGGCCCGCGAGCCGCTCGCCCCCCACCCCGACCGGCGGCGCGTCCGCGCGCACCGCGGCCGACGCACCCCGCGCCTCGGCCGTCCGAGGGAGAGCGGACGCGGACGGGGCCCCGCCGGCCAGGTGGGGCTCCATGAGGCGCCGCACCTGGTCGCGCGTCAGCGGACCGCGCAGGTACGACATGGCCCACCGCGTCTCGAAGAGCAGCGGCGCCGCCTCGTGCACGTTGTGCAGCAGGAACACCCGCTTGCCCAACCCCGAGAGCGTGGCGTCGATGCGGGCGCGCTCGAAGGCGCCGCCTGCTGATGCCGCCACGCCTTCCAGCCCATCGAGCACCCGGGCCTTGTCGCGTTCGGTCTGCAGCCGTCCCAAAAACCAGGTACCGGCGTTGGCCAGCCCCTTGTAGTCCAGGTCCACGGGGTTCTGGGTCGCGAGCACGACGCCCAGCCCGAAGGCGCGCGCCTGTTTGAGCAGCGCGAGCAGCGGACCCTTCGACGGCGGGTTGGCCACCGGCGGGAAGAACCCGAAGACCTCGTCCATGTAGAGCAGCGCGCGGAGCGTGGTCGTGCCCGACTGGCCGCGCATCCACCCCACCACCTGTGCCAGCAGCAGCGCCACGAAAAACATGCGCTCCGCGTCCGAGAGGTGCGCCAGGTAGATGACCGACACCCGCGGGCCACCGGCCGGTGTGTGCAGCAACCGGTCCACGTCGAGGGGCTCCCCCTCCGTCCACGCAGCAAACCCGGGCGCGGCAAGCAGGTTGTTGAGGCGGACCGCGAGCTGGAAGCGCTCAGGCGACGGAAAGAACGTCTCCAGGTCGAGGACACCGACCCGGGCGACCGGCGGCGCCTGAATCTGGTGGATCAGCGCCGGCAGGTCGAGGTCCACGCCATCGCGCCAGGCCGCCTCGAGGATCGTCGCAACCAAGATGTGCTCGCGGCTCTGGAGGGGATCCGCGGCCAGGCCGACCAGCCCGAGCAGCCCGGTGGCGGTCACCCCGACGCGCTCGGCCAGCGCCTCGCGGTCGGCGCGCACCGCAGCCGGCGGCGCGGCGAACGAGCGCAGCAGCGAGACCGGCAGCCCGGCGGTGCTCCCGGGCGTGTAGATCGCGAAGTCCGCGGCCTCGCGCAGGCGCCGGATGCGGGTGCCATCCTGGCCCCACTCGGCGAGCCCCCGGGCCCACAGCGCGGCCTGTTCCTGCGCGTACGCGTCCACGGAGAGGCCGCGCTGGCGCGCGTCGTCCGCGTTCACCCAGGGGAGGAAGTCATCGGGCCGCAGCTCGGGGAAGGTGAGCAGCAGGTTCGTCAAGTCGCCTTTCGGGTCGATCACGATCGCCGGCACACCGTCGAGCGCGGCCTCCTCGAGCAGGCACACCCCGAGCCCGGTCTTGCCGCTGCCGGTCATTCCGATGCAGACGGCGTGCGTGACGAGATCGCGCGCGTCGTAGAGGACCGGCTGGGCCAGCGCGCCGCCGTCGGCGTCCAGGGCGCGGCCGAGGTAGAAGACGCCGAGCCCCTCGTAGCCCGACGGCACAGACGGCGCGCGGCGCGACGGCACGGAGGTCAGGCCAGCCCCGAGGTGCAGTAGGGGCAGCGGGTTGCCACCAGTGGAATGATCATGCCGCAGTACGGGCACGTCGTGGTCGTCGCGGCCGCGGGCGCCTCCTGTCGGCGGAAGCGGTTGACCACCCGCACCACCTGGAACACCGCGAAGGCCACGATGAAGAAGTTGACGACGGTGTTCAGGAACGCACCGTACGCGATGACCGGCGCGCCGGCCTCGCGCGCCGCGCGCAGCGACGGATACGCCTGGTCGGACAGGTCGAGGAACAGGGCGCCGAAGTCGATGCGGCCGAGCAGCAACCCGAGCGGCGGCATCAGCACGTCGTTCACCAGCGAGGTCACAACCGCGCCGAAGGCTGCGCCGATGATGAGCCCGACCGCCAGATCGACCATGTTGCCTCGCACGGCGAACTCGCGAAACTCTCTCAGCATTGAGGACCCTCCGCAGCGGCGCAACGAGGTGAGGTGCGACTTCCATCCCCAGAGGCGGCCTTCCTCCACCCGACGGACACCACACGGCCGCACACGGCGGCAGGCGCCGCACTCCGAAATCGCGTGCTCGCGTGGAGACCGACCGTGTATAATCGTGCAGAGACATACACGCGACCGATGCTTTCCGCAGTCTCGGTACCGCGCGGTCTCTGTGCCCGGGAGGTGGCGATGGACACGATAGCCATGATCACCGTGGGGCAGGCCCCGCGTGACGATCTGGTCCCGTTCATGGAAGAGGTCTTCAGCCGCAAGGTCGCCATCCTCCAGGCCGGCGTGCTCGACGGCCACAGCCGCGAGGCGATGGCCGACCTGGCCCCCGATGCCGACGAGGTGGGCATCGTGGCACGGCTCCAGGACGGCTCCAACACCCTGCTCTCGCACCGCAAGATCCTCCCGCGGGTGCAGGCGCTCGTGGACCGCGTGGTGGCCGCGGGCGCTGAGCTGGTCGTGATCCTCTGCGGGGCCGACTGGTCCGCGCTGCGCTCGCCGGTCCTGATCGTCAACCCCGGCAAGGTCTTCCCGGCCGTCGTCTCGGCCCTGGCCTCCGGATGGCGGCTGGGCGTCATCAAGCCGTCGGCCGGGCAGATCGAGCAGGCCCGCTCGCAGTTCGCGCGACGCGGCATCGACGCGGTGGTGGTCGCCGCGTCCCCATACACCGGCGAGCAGCGCCTGCGCGACGTGCGGGGCGCGGCCGAGGAGCTGCGTCGCGCTCGGGTCGACCTGGTCTGGATGACCTGCGTGGGCATGGACGAGGCGATGCGCGCGGTCGTACGCCAGGTCACCGGGAAGCCAGTGATCCTCGCGCGGACGATCCTGGCGCGCGTGATCGACGAGTTCCTGTCGGCGGAGCGCGTCCCCGTCGCGTAGCCTGACCCGATCCTGCGAGGAGGACGCCGATGGCCCCTACCCGTACCGCCCCCACGTTCGAGGAGCGCCTGCGCGGCGCGGTCTCCCCGCGCCGGCTGGCGGCGCACCTGCAGCGCTTCTCCACTTTGCACCGGGAAACCGGCGGGCCGGACGAGCGCGCCGCGGTGGACTACATCGTCGAGGCGCTCCGGGCCGCGGGGATCGAGGCGACCGTGCACGAGTTCCGCGGGTTCGTGAGCCTGCCGCGCGAGGCGTCGCTGCGGGTCACGGTGCCCGAGGCCCGCGAGGTCGCCTGCCGGCCGCGCTCGTTCTCGGCCAACACCCCGCCCGGGGGCATCGAGGGCGAGCTGGTCTTCGTCGGTTCGCTCGACGAGGACCGCACCAAGATGATCTTCGCCCGCACCGGCGACGAGGGCGAGTACGAAGGCAAGGACGTGCGCGGGAAGGTCGTGCTGGGCACCGCCGGCGGCCCGGACGGCGTGAAGCGCGCGGCGGAGCACGGCGCCATCGCCTACGTCCACATGTGGCCGTCGGGCGAGGACGCCATCCACGAGATGATCGTCACGAGCATCTGGGGCACGCCGACCCCGGAGTCGATCGGCCGGCTGCCCGCGATCCCGGCGCTGTCGATCAAGAAGGCCGACGGCGAGCGCCTGCGGCAGATGACCGAGCGTGGGCCCCTCCGGGTGCGGCTGCACGCGCGGGCCGAGACCGGATGGCGGACGTTGCCGCTCGCGGTCGCCGACGTCCCCGGTGCCGAGCCCGAGTTCCTGCTGGTGGGCGCGCACATCGACTCCTGGTACGAGGGGATTACCGACAACGCCACCGGCGACGCCTGCCTGCTCGAGATGGCCCGCGTGCTGCAACGGCACCGGAAGCGGTTGCGCCGCGGGGTGCGGTTCGCCTGGTGGCCGGGCCACTCCCACGGCCGTTACGCCGGCTCGACGTGGTACGCGGATGTCGCGTTCGACGAACTGCGCCGGCGCGCGCTCGGGTACCTGAACATCGACTCCCCGGGCGTCAGAGACACCGCGATCTTCGACTGCCGCTACAACATGGGCGAGGTCGAGGACCTGATGAAGCGCACCGTCCCCGAGGTGACCGGCCAGTCCCCGAACATTCGCAGGCCATTCAAGGCCGGGGACCAGTCGTTCTGGGGCATCGGCCTGCCGTCGCTGGGTGCGTTCCGGATGCTGCCCAACGACCACCCGGACCGCGCGACGGTCGGCGGCAGCGGCGCGGGCTGGTGGTGGCACACCCCCGCCGACACGCTCGACAAGGCGGACGCGGACATCCTGGCTCAGGACACCGGGCTCTACCTGACCATCACCGCGCGCCTGGTCACCCCGGCCGTGCTGCCCTTCAACTTCGTCCCGGCCGCCGGGGACTTCGCCTCGCTGCTGAGCGAGCTGGCCCGCGCGGTGGGCGAACGGCTCCCACTCGGCGACCTGGTCGCGCGCGCCGAGGAGTTCGGCGCGCTAGCCGGACGGCTGGAGCGGGTACGCGCCGATCTCGACGCCGCCGCCGGAGCCCGCGCGCCGGGCCGGAGGCTAGCGGGTCGGATCGCACGTCTCAACCGCGGGCTGATGGCGCTCTCGCGCATCATCAACCCCGTGCTCTACACGATCGAGGGGCCCTATGACCACGACCCGGCGCTGCAGGCACCGATGCTCCCCGGGCTCCAGGGCGTGCGCGCACTGGCCACGCTGGCGCCCGACTCCGACGCCTACGGGTTCCTGCGCACGCGGCTGGTGCGCGAGCGGAATCGCGTGGCCGACGCGCTGGCCACGGCCGCAGAGCACGTGGCGCTCATGCTGACCGACCTCGCCCCAAGCCGATGATCGAGCCAGCGCTGCGGCGGATCGCCTGGGCCCGCGCCACCCTGGTCGAGCGGGAGGCGTCCAGCCGCCTGACGACCTCCTACGGCGACGCGCCGGCGCGCCGGCCACACGTGATCGTCGAGATCGGCACGGCCGCGGGCGCGGTCGGGCTGGGCGAGGCCTCGCCGCTCCCCGAGTTCACCGGCGAGACCGCGGCTGCGGTGCACCACGCGCTCACCGAGACCTACTTCCCGGCGCTACCGGGCCATGAGGCCACGGCGCCCGCGGCGGTCGCCGCGGAGATGGAGCGCCTGCTGCCGGGCAACCCCTCGGCGCGCGCGGCGATCGACATGGCCGTCCACGACCTGGCGGGACGGCTGCTGGGCGTGCCGGTGGCCGCGCTGCTCGGCGGCGTGCGCCGTCCCTCGGTGGCCCTCGCCCGCGCGCTGGGCATCGGGACCGTCGCCGCTACCGTGGCCGCGGCCGAGCGGTACGCCGCGGACGGGTTCCGCACGCTCAAGCTCAAGGTCGGGCAAAATCCCCGCGCGGACGTCGAGCGGGTGCGGGCGGTGCGGCGCGCGGTCGGGGACGACGTGCGCATCCGCATCGACGCCAACCAGGGCTACGACGCGGCGACCGCGGTGGGCGTGCTGCGCGCGCTGGAAGACTGCCGGCTCGAGTACGTCGAGCAGCCGGTACCCCGGTGGGATCACGCGGGTATGGCGCACGTGCGTCGGGCCGCGGGCACGCCAGTGCTCGCCGACGAGGCTGTCCACACGCCGCAGGACGCCCTGGCGCTGATCCGCGCCGGCGCCGCCGACCTGTTCGCGCTGAAGTTCGTCAAGACCGGCGGGCTCGTGCGCGCCGCGCAGATCGCCGCGATCGGCGAGGCCGCCGGCATCGACTGCGTGGTCATCAGCCCCTTCGAGACCCAGATCGGCGCCGCGGCCGGGCTCCACATGGCGCTCGCGCTCCCGCTGGGCCGGCACGCGCACGAGCTGACCGTGTTCGCGACACAGCCGGCGATGGCGCGGACCGGCATCCACCTCCGCGGCGACGCGCTCCACCCCGCCGAGACACCCGGCCTGGGCGTGGAGAGCATCGTCGAGCTCGCCGGGAGCCGAGCGTGAGCCGCTACCTGGCGCTGCGCGTGCTGCAGGGCGCGCTGCTCCTGTTCGTGGTGAGCGCGGTGGTCTTCCTGATCGTGCACAGCGCGCCGGGCGGCCCGGCGATCCTGAACAATCCGGACGTGGACCCGCAGACCGCGCGGGCGATCGCGCGCGACCTCGGCCTGACCGACCCGATCCCGGTCCAGTACGCGCGGTGGGTCGCGCGCGCGCTGTCGGGCAACCTGGGTCGTTCCTACCAGCACCAGACCCCGGTTATCTCGCTCATCCGTAACCGCATCCCCAACACCCTGCTGCTGGCCGGCACCGCGCTGGTCATCGCCCTGGCCGTCGCGATCCCGCTCGGGATCGTCTCGGCGGTAAGGCGCTACTCGGCCGTGGACTACCTGGCCACGGTGGCCGCCTTCTTCGGCGTGTCGGTGCCGAACTTCTGGCTCGGCATCATGCTCATCGTACTGTTCTCGGTGACGCTCGGCTGGCTGCCCTCGGCGGGGATGCGGACCGCCGGCGTGCAGGCCGGGCCTGGAGACGTCCTGTTGCACCTGATCATGCCAGCGGTCGTGCTCTCGACCTTCCCGCTAGCGCAGTTGATGCGCTACGCGCGGTCGAGCATGGTCGAGGTGCTGGGGCAGGACTACGTGCGGACCGCGCGCGCGAAGGGGCTGGGCCCGGGGCGGGTGCTCGGCACCCACGCGCTGCGCAACGCGCTCATCCCGGTCGTGACCGTGCTGGGCGTCATCACCCCGCGGCTGCTCTCAGGGGCCGTGATCACCGAGACGATCTTCGCCTGGCCGGGGCTGGGCCGTCTGGCGGTGGACGCCGCCATCACGCGGGACTACCCGCTGATCATGGGGCTCGTGATGACCACCGCGGTGCTCGTGATCGTCAGCAACCTCATCGTGGACGTCGCCTATGTCGCGCTCGATCCGCGGATCCAGCTCCGCTGACGCGGCGGTCGGCGTCGCGCCGCCCGGCGCGACGGCCCGGGGGCCGGCGCCCGCCGTCGGGCGCGGGACCTTCGCCGTGTTCTGGAATCGGTTCCGCCGCAACCGGCTGGCCGTGGCGGTGCTGGGCGTGCTGACGGCGCTGCACCTGGTGGCGGCGGCGGCGGACGCGCTCGCGCCCTACGACCCCGCGGCGCTCGACCTGCTCAACCAGTTCGCCCCGCCGTCGCGCGAGCACCCGCTGGGCACCGACGAGGCCGGGAGGGACGTGCTGTCGCGCCTGATCGTGGGCGCGCGGGTTTCCCTGTCGGTCGGCCTGGCCGCCATGCTGGTAGCGGTGACGGTCGGGAGCATCGTCGGCGCGCTCGCGGGGTTCTACGGCCGCGCTACCGACGGCGTCCTGATGCGGCTGGCGGACGGCATGCTCACAATCCCGACCTTCTTCCTGGCGCTGCTCGTGCTGGCGGTGTTCGGCTCGAGCCTGGCGAACGTGATCCTCGTCATCGGCCTCACCGGGTGGATGGTTGTCGCGCGGGTGGTCCGGGCCGAGGTGCTGCGCACGCTCCCGCAGGAGTTCGTGCTGGCGGCCCGGGCGCTCGGTGCCTCCGACGCGCGGCTGCTCGTTCGACACGTGGTACCGCAGGCGTTCGCCTCGGTGATCGTGGCCGCGACGCTGGGCGTCGCCTACGCGATTCTCACCGAGTCGGCGCTGTCCTACCTGGGGCTCGGCGTCCAGCCGCCGACCCCGACATGGGGCAACATGCTCTCCGGCGCCCAGCAGTACGTCTGGACGCGGCCGCAGCTCGCGGTCTATCCTGGGCTGCTCATCATGACCTGCGTCTTAAGCTACAACGTCGTCGGCGACGCCTTGCGGGATGCGCTGGACCCGCGGGCGAGCCGCGCCCGCCTGGCGTAGCGAGCGCGCACACGGCGCCCGGGGAGGCGGCCCCGGGACGCATGAGGAGACGCACAAGGGGGGGTTGGCATGAACAGACGCACGGCGATCATCCTGGTGGCGGCGCTACTGGCGGCCACGCTGCCGGCTGGCCTGCAGGCGGGCCCCGCGGCCGGGGGCAACGTGCTGCGGCTGTCGATCAACGGCGACGTGACGATCAACCCGCTCACGTTCCCGCAGCAGCTGCCCACCACGCAGGTCATCAAGACGATGTTCAACACGCTCACCAAGTACAATCCGGGCGACCTGAAGGTCGTCCCCGACCTGGCCACGTTGTGGACCCCGGCGGAGAACGGCCGCATCTGGATCTTCAAGCTCCGCCGCAACGTCCGGTGGCACGACGGCCGGCCCTTCACCGCGGCCGACGTGAAGTTCACCTTCGACGCCATCATGGACCCGCGCACGCGGGCTCTCTACCGCACGACCTTCACCGGCCTGCAGTCGGTGGCGGTCGTGGACGACTACACGGTCCGGTTCGAGTTCGACCGACCCTATCCGTCGCTGCCGATCGTGGTGGGGTTCAACATCCCGATCGTGCCGCGCCACCTGCTCGAGGGGAAGAACCTGGCGGAGATGCCCGAGTTCATCCGCAACCCGGTGGGGACGGGCCCCTTCAAGTGGAAGGAGTACGTCGAGGGCTCGCACCTGACCCTGGAGGCCAACCCGGACTACTACGCCGGACGCCCGGCGCTCGACGCGCTGGTCATCAAGATCATCCCGGAGATCAACACCGTTGTCGCGCAGCTCCGTACCGGTGAGCTCGACCTGGGCGTCGTCGAGCCGGTCCACCTGGACAGCCTGCGCGGCCAGGCGCATCTCCGGTTCCAGACGGTCGAGCTCCCGAGCGCGTTCTACATCGCGCTCAACGGCTCGCGGTTTCCGTTCACCGACCGGCGCGTTCGGCAGGCGCTCATGTACGGCCTCAACCGGCCGCAGATCGTCGAGCGCATCCTCAAGGGGACGGCGAATCTCGCCAGCGGGCCGTATGCGAAGGCGTTCGGCCGCTTCTACAACCCCGACCTCAAGCCGTACCCCTACGACGTCAACCGGGCCAAGGCGCTGCTGGCGGAGGCCGGCTTCCGCCCGGGCGCCGGCGGCGTGCTGGAGCGGGAGGGCCGGCCGCTCGCTTTCGAGCTGATGGTGGACAAGGGCAACCCCACGCGCGAGCAGATCGCGCTGGTCGCCCAGCAGCAATGGCGGCAGCTCGGCGCGGAGGTGCGGCTCGCCGTGGTCGAGTGGTCGGTCTACATCCGCCGCGGCAACCAGCGGCCGGGCGACTACGACGCGCGCACGTCGTGGCGCATCACCTCGCCCGACCCGGACAAGACGCCCGAGTACACGTCCGGCGGGACGGTCAACCACTACATGTACGCGAATCCCGAGGTGGACCGGCTGATGGCCGAGGCCCGGGCGACCTTCGACCCCACCCAGCGGCCGAAGCTCTACCACCGGCTGCAGCAGATCATCTACGAGGACGTGCCCGTGATCTGGATCTTCTACAACTCGGAGATTCTGGCGATCAACCGGCGCGTGCAGAACTTCCCGAACCTGGGGCTGCGCGACGCGCTCACCTGGATGAACGTCGTCTCGGTGGCGCGGTAGGCGGTAGGAGGCGGGCCGGGGTCCGGAGGCGCGAGGCCCCCGGACCCCGGCGCCTCAGAGGCGCAGCGCGGCCGCCAGCCACCCCGCCAGCCCCAGCCCCGCGGTCATCAGCAGGGCGTAGCGCAGCGTCACGCGCATGACCCGGCCTTCCTGGCCGGCCGAGCCGGTGGTGGCGGTGGCCAGCACCACCTTGGCCGGCGTGACCATCGAGCCCAGCGCCCCGCCCGCACTCTGCAAGGCCGCGATGAGCGTCGGGCTGAGCGCGAGCAGCAGCGCACCGTCGCGCTGCAGCGCGCCGAAGAGCAGGTTCGAGCTGGTATTGCTGCCGGTGATCACGGTGCCGAGCAGGCCGATGAACGGTGACACGAACGGGAAGAGGGCGCCGAAGGTGGCCGTGAGGCCGCGGGCCAGCAGGAAGGTCATGCCGCTGTAGTTCATCACCATCGCGACCCAGACGAGCAGCACGATCGTCAGCGTGGTGGGCACGCCCTGCGCGCGCGCGCCGGCCCACACCGCCCGCCACGCGGGCAGCGCGACGCCGCACCGGCCGTAGAGCAGCGCGGTGAGGGTGGTCGCGTAGAGCAGCAGCGACCCGGGGTGGCCGGGCAGCGGCAGCACGTAGGACGAGGCGCCAGCGTTCCAGCCGTGCCCGGTGGTGACGCCGGGGAACGACAGCGTGACCTGGACGCGGCCGAGGGCCTCGCGCAGCGGCCCGACCAGCGTGGCCGCCCCCACCAGGACGATCAGGATCGCGTAAGGGAGGAACGCGAGCCGCGCCGACATCGCCGCGCGCGCCGGGAGCACCGCCGCTGACGGCCCGTTGCGCCGGTCGGCGTGCACCTGGGCGCGCCGGGCCAGCAGCATGCTGACCCCCATGCCCACCATGCCCGCGGCGAACGCCGCGATCGTCCACTGCCGGGTCAGCGAGAAGGCGAGCTGGGTGGCGGCCATCGCGCTCCCGAGCACGAGCACGCTCCAGAATGAGCGTCGGACCGCGGCCCACCCGCCGTGGAGATGGGCCACCGCGAACCCGGTGGCCACGGCAGCCATCCCGAGCAGGATGCAGATCCAGGCGCCCAGCCCCGGGCGCGGCAGCCCGGTCACGCTCCGGATGGCCTGGAACGATGACCCCATGGTGCCCATCGAGACCGCCCACGAGTGGCCGAGGAGGGGCACCGCCGCGGCTTCCAGCGGGCCGAACCCCAGCCCGACCAGCAACGGCGCGGTGACCGCCACGGGCACGCCGAAGCCCGCGACCCCCTGCAGGAACGAGCTGAACGCGAAGCCGATGATGAGGAGCTGCCAGAGGCGGTCGGTCGTGAGCCGGCCGACCGCGGCCCCGATGCTCTCGATCGCGCCCGCGCCGTCGGCCAGCCGGTCGAGCAGCAGCGCGGCCCAGATGATGTAGAGCACGTCGAAGCTGACCGCCAGCCCGCGCCCCAGCGCCACGCCGACCGTGGCACCGGGGGCCCGAAACACCGTGACCGCCAGGGCGAGCGCGACGCCGAGCGCGGCCAGGCCCGACCGCGCGCCGCTCCACCCCAGGCGCAGCAGGGCGACGAGCAGGACGACAAGCGGCAGGCTGGCGAGCGCGACGTGCCAGAGGTCGACCGGCATCAATAGCGGCGGCGGGCCGCCATAGAGTGTACGCGACGCGCGCCCGCGCTCCCTGCCGGTTAGGCCGCCGCGAGCTCCGCCTCCAGTGCCGCGGGCTCGGTCACCGGCAGCCGGCAGGTGAAACCCCGGCAGACGAACGCGGTCGGCCGCCCGTCCACGGGCGTGCGGCCCTCCAGCAGCGGCACGCCGGGCGCCTCGCCTGGCCGGCCCAGTGCCACGACCTGGTGGGGTCGATACCGCGCGCGCAGCACGTCGAGGAGCGCGCGCGTCCCGGCCGCGTCCGGGTCGCCGACGATGGCGACCTCCCGCGGGGAGGCGAGCGCGAAGTCGAGCGCGCACAGCCAGTGGGCAAACGCCGTCGGATACGCGCCCGCCGCGGGTTGCACCTCGCGGATGGCCGCCTCGGCCAGCTCGCGATCGCGCGCCGCGCCGGTGAGCGCCGCCAGCCGCAGCAGGACCGACGCGGCCATCGCGCTGCCGGACGGTGTGGCGTTGTCCTGCAGGTCCCGGGGCCGCACGACCAGCGCCTCGTGGTCGTCGCTCGTGTCGTAGAACCCGCCGCCGGGCCGGCCGAACCGCTCGACCATGACCCGGGCGAGCGCGCGCGCCTCGGCGAACCACCGCGCCTCGAATGTGGTCTCGTAGAGCGCGAGCAGCCCGTCGCAGAGGCACGCGTAGTCCTCGAGGTAGGCGTTGAACCGGGCCCTCCCCGCTCGCCAGGTGCGCAACAGCCGGCCGTCCGGGGTGCGCATCTCCGAAAGCAGAAACGCCGCCGTGCGCGTGGCGGCCTCGCGCCAGTCGGCGCGGTCGAAGATGCGGGCGGCCTCGGCGAGCGCGCCCAGCGCGAGCCCGTTCCACGCGGCGAGCACCTTGTCGTCGGTGGCGGGCCGGTGTCGCGCGGACCGGCGCTCGAACAGCGCGCGCCGGCCGGCCCGTAGTTCCGCCTCGATCTCGTCGAGCGTCATGCCACGCGCGGCGGCCAGCGCCGCGGCATCGGCGGCCACGTGCAGGATGTTGCGGCCCTCGAAGTTGCCGCCCTCGGTGACGCCGTAAGCCTCCATGAACAACCCGGCGCCGGGGCCCAGCGCCGCGCGCACCTCGTCCGCGGCCCACACGTAGTACCGGCCCTCTTCGCCCTCGGAGTCGGCGTCCAGGCTGCTGTAGAACCCGCCGGCCGGGGAAGCCATCTCGCGGAGCAGGAAGCCCAGGGTTTCCTCCACGACGCGACGGAACAGCGGTGTCTGGGTCACCTGCCAGGCGTGCAGGTAGACGCGCGCGAGCTGCGCGTTGTCGTAGAGCATCTTCTCGAAGTGCGGCACCAGCCAGGCCGCGTCGGTCGCGTACCGGTGGAAGCCGCCGCCCAGGTGATCGTAGATGCCGCCCCGGGCTATCCGGGCGAGGGTGGCCTCGGCCATCGCCCGCGCCGACGCGTCGCCGGTGCGCGCGTGGGTGCGCAGGAGGAACTCGACGGTCATCGGCTGGGGAAACTTGGGCGCCCGGCCCCAGCCGCCGTGCTTGAGGTCGAAGGCGCGCTCGAGCGTGCGGACGGCGGCATCGAGCGTACCCGCGGCCAACTCGGGCAAAGCGGCGCGGCCCTCGTCGGTGCGCAGCGCGCGCAGCAGTGTTTCGGCGCTGCGCCGCACCTCCTCGCGCCGCGTGCGCCAGGCGTCGGCCACGGCGCGGAGCAGGTCGGCGAACGCGGGCAGGCCGCCGCGCGCGACTGGCGGGAAGTACGTGCCGCCGTAGAACGGCACGCCGTCCGGCGTCAGGAACACGCTCATCGGCCAGCCGCCGTGCCCGGTCATCGCCACGACCGCGTTCATGTAGATGCCGTCCACGTCCGGGCGCTCCTCGCGGTCTACCTTCACGTTCACGAAGTGCGCGTTCATCACCGCGGCCACCGCCGGGTCCTCGAACGACTCGTGCGCCATCACATGGCACCAGTGACACGCCGCGTACCCGATGCTGAGGAAGATGGGTTTGTCCTCGGCCCGGGCGCGCGCGAACGCCGCCTCGCCCCAGGGGTACCAGTCCACGGGGTTGTCCGCGTGCTGGAGCAGATACGGGCTGCTCTCGGAGGCGAGCCGGTTCGACATGGTACGTCGATTTTATCAACTCGACGTGCTCGCGGGGTGATTCCGAGGAACGCCCGGCCCTTGGTCGCGACCCTCGCCCAATTCGTGCCCTCGGCCAGCGGGGGCATCTCGCTGGACCGCCGCGCAGCCGGCTGCGTATACTGAGACCGTCGGGACGGGCGCGGTTCCCCAATCCTGCTGCTGGCGGGGCTGGAGCGCGTGCAGATCGCGCCGGGTCGGACCGCGCTTACCCCGCTCGACTTCACGCACTACCCCGCCATGTCCGCCGGCATGCACGTCCGGGGCATGTAGTCTCCGAGAGGTCGCCTGAGGTCTGTACCATCCTGGAGGGATCGCTGTGAAGACTCGCCGGTCGGTGGTGATCCTGGTGCTCGCCGCGGTCGCGCTCGCGCCCTTCCCGGCGCCGCTCGCCGCGCAGTCCCCGCCGGCGATCCGCGTGCTGGTCAACGGCGACCCGGTGGCCTTCGACGTCCCGCCGACCGAGGTCGGCGGTCGGCTGCTGGTCCCGCTACGCGGCGTGTTCGAGCGCCTCGGCGCGACGGTGGAGTGGGACCCCGGGACGCAGCGCATCACCGCCCGCAGCGCCGACCGGACCATCGAGCTGGTCGTGGGCCAGCGCGACGCGGCGGTGAACGGCCGGCCCGTGGTGCTGGACGTGCCGCCCATGCTGGTCGGCGGACGCACGATGGTGCCCCTGCGGTTCGTCAGCGAGGCGTTGGGCGCCTACGTCCAGTGGCAGGCCGAGACGCGCACGGTGCTGATCACCGTGGCCACGGCGGCCGCCCCCCGACCGCCGGCCCCGGCGCCTCCCGCGCCTCCGACGACGCCGGCCGCGCCCCAGGCGACCCCGACGCCGGCCCCGCAGCCCACCGCGACGCCAGGGCCGCGCATCACCGAAGGGGTCCTGGTCGCGGTCAACACCACCGCGACCCCACCGAGGATCCAGGTCGGCGTGGGAAACGTCATCCACATCTTTGTGGTCAGCCCGGACACGGCGATCCTGCGCACCGACGTCGGGACGGGCGCCGGCGGCTCGGTGGCGCTCGCCGCTCTGCGCGTCGGCGACCAGGTGCGCGTCGAGGCGCCCGGTACCTCGAACGAGGCCGCGGTGATCCGCGCCACATTCCGGCAGGCCCGCGGGCGGGTGGACGTCATGACCCAGACCGCGATCGCGCTGCAGGACGGGCAGGTGATCCGCATCAACGGCGACGCCGCGGTGACGCTGAACGGCGCGGTGGTGCCGCTTGGGGACGCGCCGGCGCGCGTGCGCCGCGGCGACGAGGTTGTCGTCCGCCAGAACCCCGTGACCAACGAGGCCTGGGAGATCGCCGTGACCCAGGCCGGCGTCGCGCGTCCCACGGCGACGCCGACCGCGACCCCCTCCCCGGCGCCGGCCGCCGGCACGGTCACGTTCGTCGCCATCGCGGACGCGCCATTGAGCGAGGCCGCGCCGAACACCGCGCACGCGGGCGACCCCCTCTGGGTCGGCCGCGAGCCCTCCGGCCGGTGGCGCTCGCTCGTGGCCTTCAACGTCTCGCTGCCCGCTGGCTCGCAGGTGCGGCGCGCCCGGCTCCGCTTGTTCATGCACGGGCTGCGCAGCGGCGGGCTGGACCTCTACACGGTCTACGCCGCCACGCGCGCCTGGCGGGAGTCGAACGCGACCTGGAATGCCCGGGCGAACGAGTACGACCGCGGCCGGTCCTCCGGCGCCGTCGCCATCGCGGGCGGCACGCGCGTGTTCATCGAGTGGGACGTGACGGAGATCGTCCGGGCGTGGGTGAGCGGCGCGGAGCCGAACCACGGGTTCCTGATCCGCAACCTCGAGCTCGGCACGAACCTGCTCTCCTTCGCCAACCGGCAGGACGCGGCGGCCAACCGGCCGCGGCTGATCGTGGAGTACGGGCCGCCGTAGCGCCCGCGACTCAGACCGCTTCGCCCTGTCCCACCACCGGCACCGCCGCCGGGATGCGGGCGCCGGTGAGCGCGCGGGCCAGCGCCCGGGCCGGTTCCTCGTCGCCGTGCACGCAGAAGGCCCGCCCCACCTCGGGGATGCGCCGGATCCACGCCAGGAGCTCGCGCCGGTCGGCGTGCGCGCTGAACGCGTCGACCCGCGCGATGCGGATGGCCACGTGGTGGGGCTCGCCGTAGATGCGCACCTCCGGCGCGCCGTCCAGCAGCCGGCGCCCCAGCGTGTGCTCCGCCTGGTAGCCGACGAACAGCAGCGTCGAGCGCGGGTCGCCCACGTAGCGCTCCAGGTGCGCCAGGATACGACCGCTCTCCGCCATGCCCGAGGTGGCGATCACCACGCACGGCTCGTCGCGCGCCACGAGCGCCCGCGACTCACGCGCGGTCCGCACGTAGCGCAGCCCCCGGAACCCGAAGGGGTCGCGCCGCCGCAGCACCGTCCGCGCCTCGCCGCCGAAGCCCTCGGGGTGCCGGCGGAAGATCGCCGTGGCGTCGGTCGCCATCGGGCTGTCCACGTAGACCGGCACCTCGGGAACGCGTCCGGCCTCGCGCAACGCGCGCAGCGCGTACGCCAGCTCCTGCGTGCGACCGACCGCGAACGCCGGGATCAGCACCCGGCCTCCGCGCGCGACCGTCTCGCCCACGACGGAGGCCAGACGGTCTATGGCGTGCTCGCGCGACTCGTGGTCGCGGTCGCCGTAGGTGGACTCGGTGACCAGCAGGTCCACGGCGGGCAGGACGTCGGGGTCTCGGATGATCGCGGTCCCGGGCCGACCCAGGTCTCCGGTGAAGCCCAGCCGCCGGCCGCCGGCCTCGAAGACGACGGACGCGGACCCCAGGATGTGCCCGGCGTCCACGAAGCGCGCCGCCCCCGGCCCGACGCGGAACGTCCGGCCGTAGGGTACCGCGCACAGCCGAGCCAGGGTGCGCTCCACGTCGCGCACGCCGTAGAGCGGCTCGGCGGCTGGCAGTCCCTGGCGGCGCCGAAGGCGGTTGACGATCGCCACGTCGTGGCGCGCCACCTTCGCGGCGTCGCGCAGCACCAGCGCGGTCAGGTCGCGCGTCGCGGGCGTGCAGTAGATCGGCCCGCGGAAGCCGCCGGCGACGAGCGTGGGGAGGTTCCCGCAGTGGTCCAGGTGCGCGTGCGAGAGGATGACGGCGTCCACGTCGCGCGCCGGCGTCGGCAGGCGGCGGTTCCAGGCCAGCGCGGCCTCGCGGGCGCCCTGGAAGAGCCCGCAGTCCAGGTAGACGAGCGCGCCGCCGGCCTCGACGATGTGCAGCGATCCGGTGACGGTCCGGACCGCGCCGTGAAAGATCAGCCGCACCGGGCGGCGCTAGAAGGCCATCAGGTACTGAACCGCGATCGGCTGCTGGGGCGCGGTCAGCTCGTCGAGCGGTGGCCCGCCGAGCCACAGCCGCACCCGCCGCCCGCCGGACCCGAGCAGCGTCCAGAGCAGGCCCTCGCCGCCGTACTCCACGATCAAGGGGTCGGCGAGCCCGGCGCGGCGCCGGGCCACGTCCACGGCCTCGGTGAAGCCGCCCAGACTGTCCACCAGGCCGAGCCGGTGCGCCTGGGCCCCGGAGTAGATGCGGCCGTCGGCCAGCGCCCGCACCCGCGCGCGATCCATGCGCCGCCCCTGCGCCACGACGTCCACGAACCGCCCGTAGGCCTCGTCCACGAACCCCTGGAGGATCGCGGCCTCCTGCGGGGTCACCGGCCGGGTCGGGTTGCCCAGGTCCTTGAAGGCGCCGCTCTTGAACACGATCGTCCGCCAGCCGATCTTGCGCGAGAGCTCCTGGATGTTGGTCAGGGTGACGATGACCCCGATGCTCCCGGTGATGGTCGTGGGGTCGGCGACGATGTGGTCGGCGCCGGAGGCGACGTAGTAGCCTCCGGACGCCGCGACCTCGGTCATCAACGCCACCACGACCTTGCGCGCGCGGCGCAGCGCCTGCAGGCCCCGGGTGATCTCGTCGCTCGCCACGACCGAGCCGCCCGGCGTGTTGAGCTCGACGATCACGGCCTTGACCGCGGCGTCGCGCCGGGCCCGCTCCAGCAACGCCGCGATCCGCCGGCTGGCCGCCCCGGCCGAGCCGAGCGGCAAGCCCGAGAAGCCCTCGCGGGTGATCGGCCCGACGACGCGGATCACCGCGATCTTGTCGGGCCCGGCGCCACCGAGCACGCGCTCGGGGCCGCCCGGGAGGAGGCCGCCGGCCACCGCGCCCGGCCCGCCGCCGGCGGCCCCCACGACCGCGCCGAGGCCGAACCCCGTCGCGAACGCCCCGCCCAGCGCCGCCATCGCCAGCGCCACGCCCGCCACCACCGCGACGATCTGCCTCATCGCGACACCTCCGCTCCTCGGTCAGTCGATCTTCTTCTGGAACCGCGTGATCGCCAGCCCGAAGACCACCAGCGCCAGGACCACGAGCGGCACGGTCTGCCCCCACAGGTGCTCGAGCCCAACGCCTTTGATGAGAATGCCCCGGACCACGATGATGTAGTACGTCAGCGGCAGCACCTGTCCCACCCACTGCAGCGCCACGGGCAGCGACTCCCGCGGGAACAGGAAGCCGGAGATCAAGATGCTCGGGAGCAGCGTGAGCTGCGAGAGCTGGAGCGCCTGCTGGAAGTTGCGCGAGACGGTCGAGATGAGCGTGCCGATCCCCAGCGAGGAGAAGAAGAACGCCAGCGTCATGACATAGAGGAGCAGCAGGCTCCCCCGCACCGCCACCCCAAACCAGGCGTAGGCCAGCAGCAGGATGAAGGTGATGTTGACGTAGCCCACGACGATGAGCGGCAGGACTTTGCCCAGCATCAGCTCGAGGGGCTGGATGGGCGTGACCACGAGCTGTTCGAGCGTCCCCATCTCGCGCTCGCGGACGATGACCGCCACGCTCATGAACGTGGTGGTGAACTGGAGGATCACCGCGAGCACGCCGGGCACGATGAAGACCTGCGACTTCAGGTCCGGGTTGTACCAGGCCCGGGTGCGCACCTCGAGCGGCGCCGGGGGCGGCCGCTGGCCGCGGCGCTCCAGCACCCGGACGAGCACGTCCTGCGAGATGCGGGTGCCGATGCCCCCGGCGACCGACAGCACCACGCGCGCGCTGGTCGCGTCGGAGGCGTCCACCACCACGAGCACCTGCGCCGGGCGGCCCGCCCGAAGGTTCGCCGCGTAGTCGGGCGGGATCACGACGCCGATCTTCGCCCACCCGCCGTCGAGCGCGCGCTCGATCTCAGCCAGGTTGCGCGCGCCGCCCGTGACCGCGAAGTAGCGGGTGTTCTCGAACGCCGCCACCAGCGCCCGGCTCTCCTCGCTGTTGGACTGGTCCCAGACAAGGGTGGGCTGGTGCAGCACCTCGTTGGACAGGTAGCCGTAGAGGATGAGCTGGATGATCGGCAGCGAGATCAGCGTGCCCAGCGTGCGCCGGTCGCGCAGGAGCTGCGTGATCTCCTTGCGCATGATGCTCCACAGGCGCCCCCAGCTCATCGGGGCGGGCCCCCCGTCCCGCGCCGCTCGACCAGGGCCACGAACACGTCCTCGAGCGCGGGCAGGATCGGCTCCACCGCCTCGATGCGGAACCCGCGGTCGATCAGCGCACGGGCCAGGGGCCGGGCCGCCCCGGCGTCGTCCACGGTGGCGTGGATGGCGGCGCCGTGCAGCGCGGCGTCGCGCACCGCGGGCAGCGCCTCCACGACCGGCAGCGCGTCGACCACGCGGTCGGTCCGGACCTCCAAGACCACGCCGGGCATCTGCTCGCGCTTGATGGCCGCCGGCGTCCCCTGCGCGATGATGCGGCCATCGGAGATGAAGGCGAGCCGGTCGCAGTGCTCCGCCTCGTCCATGTAGTGCGTGGTCACCATGATGGTGGTGCCCTCGTCCGAGAACCGGTCGATCAGATCCCAGAACTGCCGGCGGGAGGTGGGGTCCACGCCCGCGGTGGGCTCGTCCAGGAAGACCATCTGCGGTCGGTGCAGGACCGCGCAGCCCAGCGCGAGCCGCTGGCGGAAGCCGCCGGCGAGCTCGCGGGCCGGGGCGCCCTGACGGTCGGTCAGGCCCGACCGATCGAGCCACTTGTCCACCTGGCCGCGGAGCGCCGGACCCGCCAGCCCGTAGACGCCCGCGTAGAACTCGAGATTCTCGCGCACGGTGAGGTCGGGATAGAGCGAAAACCGCTGCGACATGTAGCCGATGCGGCGCTTGATCTCCTCGGGCGCGCGGCGGACGTCGAAGCCCAGGACCTCCGCGGTCCCCTCGCTGGGGTCGAGGATGCCACACAGCATCCGGATGGTGGTGGACTTGCCCGCGCCGTTGGGGCCGAGGAAGCCCCAGACCTCGCCGGGTTGGATCTCGAACGACAGGTGGTCCACGGCCACGAACTCCCCGAAGCGGCGCGTCAGGCCCTCGGCGCGGACGGAGAACTCCACGGTCAGGCCGGCGGGCCCGCGGCCGGCGCCCCTGCGGTGCGGGCGCGCGAGACGAACACGTCCTCGAGCGACGGCGGCACGGGCCGCAGCCCGGCCACCTGCACGCCGGAGGCGGCGAGCGCCGCGGGCAGGACCGCCGCGGCCTGGGGTGCGGTCACGAGCACGTGCAGGCGGTCGCCGAACACCTCCAGGCTCTCGACCAGCGGATGGTCGCGGAGCACACGCTTGGCCTCCTGCTGCGGCGCGGCGACGATCTCAAGGATCTCGCCGCGCATCGTCGCCTTGAGCGTCCCCGGGTCGCCAACCGCGATCATCCGGCCCCGGTCCATCAGCCCCACCCGCGAGGCGCGCTCCGCCTCGTCCATGTACGGCGTGCTGACGAAGATCGTCATCCCGCGCGCGTGGAGCCCGTAGAGGAACCGCCAGAACTGCCGGCGCGAGACCGGATCGACGCCGGTGGATGGCTCGTCGAGCACCAGCAGCTCGGGCTCGTGGATGAGCGTGCAGGCGAGCGCGAGCTTCTGCTTCATGCCGCCGGAGAGGAACTGCGCCGGCCGGCCGACGAACGCTGACAGGCGAAAGTCGCCGAGCAGCCGCGCCGCGCGCGCCTCGAACGCGGAGGCCGGCACCCCGTAGAGCCCGGCGTAGAGACGCAGATTCTCCATGACGGTCAGGTCGCCGTAGAGGCTGAACCGCTGCGGCATGTAGCCCAGATGCGCCTTGACCTGCTCCGGGTCGCGGCCCACGTCCCAGCCGAGCACCTCGGCGGTGCCGGCGGTCGGCGACAGCGCGCCGCAGAGCACGCGGATGAGCGTGGTCTTGCCGGCGCCGTCGGGGCCGACGAGCGCGAAGATCTCTCCGCGGGCGACCTCCAGGTCGAGTCCATCCACGGCCACCAGCTCGCCGAATCGGCGCAGGAGCCCGGCGCAGCGAATCGCGGTCACGGGGGGGCCGCGGTCAAGATCACGGCGTCGGCCGGCAGACCCGGCTTCATGACCCCGTCCGGGTTGTCGAGCGCGATGCGCACGGCAAAGACGAGCTTCGCACGCTCCTCGCGCGTCTGCACGTTGCCCGGGGTGAACTCGGCGCGGCTGCTGATCTCCTCGACCGTGCCGGGGAACGTACGGCGCGGGAAGGCGTCCACCCGCACCTCGACCGGCTGGCCCAGGCGCACGCGGCCCAGGTCGCCCTCGGCCACGAAGATGCGCAGGAAGACACGGCGCAGGTCCGCGACGGTAACGATCGGTGCCCCGACGGCGACCAGGTCGCCGACCTCGACGCTGCGCGACACCACCACGCCATCGATGGGCGCACGCACGGTCGCGTGCCCGCGCGCGGTACGCGCGACCCGCAGCACGGCCCGCGCCTGCTCGAGCGCGGCACGGGCGGCGTCCACGTCCCGGGCGCGCTGGGTCACCAGCCCGGCCGCGGCCTCGGCGCCGCGCAGCGCGGCCCGCGCCTGCTCGGCCTGGGCGCGCGCGGCCTCCACGTCGAGCGCGCGGATGGACACGCTCCGGCGGTTCGCGCGCGCAGCCTCCAGCGCCGCCTCGGCCTGTGCCTGCGCCGCGCGCGCGGCCTCGCGCTGCGAGACCGCGGCGTTGTGCTGGGCGCGCGCGCCGTCGCGCTGGGCCGCGGCCGCGGCCTGGGCGGCGCGCCCGGCGTCGAGCTGCTGGGCGGCCACCGCGCCCTCGCGGTAGAGCTGCTCCAGCCGCGCGGCGTCCGCGCGCGCCTGTTCCCACCGCGCCTCGGCCGCTGCCAGGGCCGCCTCGGCCGCGCGCGCGCTCGCCTCGGCCGCCTGTAGCGCCGCGCGCGCAGCCCGCACCTGGGCCTCGGCCTGGCGCTCCTGCGCGTCCACCGACGCCTGCTGGAGCTCGGCGGCCTGCCCCGCCTGCGGTATGCGCGTCCGGCTCGCCTCGGCCGCGGCCCGCGCCTGCGCGATGGCGGTGGCGCTCTGCGCCTGCTGCAACGCCAGCGCGCTCTGCGCCTGGCGCAGCCGCGCCTCGGCCGCGGCGACGGCGGCCTCGGCCTGGGCCACCTGCGCGTCCAGCGTCTCGGCGTCGAGCTCGGCAACCACCTGCCCGGCGCGCACCGCCGCGCCCTCCCGCGCGGGCAGGGCGACCACACGGCCGGCGACCTGGGGCGCGACGTCCACCTGCGTCGCCTCGATCGTCCCCGAGCCTTCGATCCGGTCATCGGGGGCCCGGCCCCGGGGGAGCGCCAGGTAGACGGCCGCGGCGACGAGCGCCAGCGCCAGGACGGCCAGCCGCAGCCGTGCCGCGGGGTGGGGTCGGTTGGGGCTCATGACGTCGGCTCCTCAGGTCGTGCTGTGATCGGCGGCCCGGCCGTCACCCGGGCCGGGGCGTTCGGCGGCGCGCGCCGGTCCGCCGTCGGGATCGCGCAGCGCGTGCGTCTCGGGATCATAGCGCCCGCGCAGCTCGTCCACCATGGTGCCGCGCCACAGGGGCACGCCGGTCACGTACGCCGCCCGCGCAATCATGTGGGCGGCCACCGGCGCGGTGAGCAGGATGAACGCCACGGTCGCACCGACGCGGCTGACGACGCCGAGCGCCTGGAAGTGCACCGCGACCGCCAGCAGCATCAGCGCGGCCCCCAGCGTCGCGGCCTTGGACGACGCGGACATGCGCAGGTAGAGGTCCGGCATCCGCACGATGCCCGCGGCCGCGATCAAAATCCAGATCGCCCCGAAGGCCAGCAAGGCGGCGGTGAGGAGCTCGCGCGGGCTCATCGGCCGCGCTCCACGTAGCGCGCGAACGCGATGGTGCCGAGGAAGGAGACCAGCGCCAGGGTGATGGCCACGTCGAGGTAGACCGGCTGGTCGGTGGCCACTTCATAGGCGGCGATCATGCCGATGACCACCACCGTCAACAGGTCCAGGGCCACGACGCGGTCAGGGGCGCTCGGGCCGCGGACGATCCGGTACAGGGTGAGCACGAGCGCCGCGGCGAGCACCGGCATGACGGCCCAGAGCGCGAGCGCCCGCAGCATCAGTCGAAGACCTCCTGCACGCGCCGTTCATAGCCCGCCTTCACGCCCGCGCGAAAGCTCGCGGGGTCCTCGAGCGCGAGCGTGTGCACGTAGAGCACGCGCCGGCTCTCGGAAACATCCAGGCTCAGCGTCCCGGGCGTGAGCGTGATCAGGTTCGCCAGCATCGTGATCTCGGCGTCGGTACGCACGTCGAGCGGCACCGCCACGATCCCCGGGCGCATCCGGTCCAGCGGTGCCAGGATGTGGTAGGCCACGCGAAGGTTCGCCAGCACGAGCTCCCACGCGACGAAAACCACGAACCCGGCGACCTCCCGTACCTGCCGAAAGTACCCGGTGGAGCCTCCCACACGGGTCGCAAGCCAGAGCACGGCGAACCCCAGCGCGAACCCCGCGGCCAGGTTCGCGGCGGAAAAGTGGCCGGTCAGGGCGACCCAGGCAAGCGCCAGCAACACGTTGGCCAGCAGCACCCTACGGCCCTCCGCCCAGCACCGCGCGCGCATAGCCCGCGGGGTCGAGGAGTTGCGCCGCCGCTCGGGCCGCGAGCGCCAGCCCCGCCTCGGCGAAGACCCCGAGCAGCACGACGAGCGCGGCGAGCGCGACGATCGGGCCGAGGAGTGCCGCCGGGAGCCGCGGCGCCGCGCCCGCGGGCGCGCGGGGTGACCCGCCAACTGGGGCCGGCTTCCAGAACGCCTCGGTCCAGATCTTGATCATCGAGAACAGCGTGAGGAGTCCGACGCCGAGGGCCGCGGCGACGACGGCGTAGCGGCCGGCACCGAGGCCGGCCTGCACGAGCGCAAGCTTCGCCGCGAACCCGGAAAGCGGCGGCACCCCGGCCAGCGAGAGCGCCGGGATGAGAAAGAGCACCGCCAGCCCCGGGTGGGACCGGTAGGCGCCGCCGAGCGAGGGCAGGTCGTAGGTCCCGCACAGCCGGTGGAGCGCGCCGCTGACGAGGAACAGCGCCGCCTTCGACAGGATGACGTGCGCCATGAAGAAGATCGCCCCGGCCAGGGAGGCCGCGGTGTTCAGTCCCAATCCCATGAGCAGGTAGCCGATCTGGCTGACGATGTGGAAGGAGAGAAGACGGCGCACTTCTGCCTGGGCCACGGCGCCGAGCACCCCGGTCACCATGGTGAGCGCCGCGGCGGCCAGGAGCAGCGAGTGCGTGAAGGCAACCTCCTGGGTGAACAGCAGGGTGAACATCCGGATCAGCGCGTAGACGCCCACCTTCGTCAGGAGCCCGGAGAAGAGCGCCGAGATCGCGACCGGCGGGGTGTGGTAGGCGGCGGGCAGCCAGAAGAAGAGCGGGAACGCCGCGGCCTTGATGCCAAAGGCGATCAGGAACAACACCGCCACGGTCGTCGCGAGGCCCGGCGGTACCTCGGCGGCGAAGCGCCTGGCCAGATCGGCCATGTTCAGTGTGCCGGCCACGCCGTAGGTGATCCCCACCGCCGCCAGAAAGAAGGCGGAGGCGATCAGGTTGAGGGTGACGTACTTGATCGCGCCCTCGAGCTGTGCGCGCCGGCCGCCATGGGTCACCAGGACGAACGACGCCATCAGCATGACCTCGAACCAGACGTAGAGGTTGAACAGGTCGCCCGTGAGGAAGGCGCCGCAAACCCCGAGCAGGAGCAGCAGGAGCAGCGGATAGTAGCCGAACGCCTCCTCACGCGCCTCGATCGTCGTGAGCGAGTAGACCGTCGCCACCAGCCCCATCACGCCGGCCAGCACCACCATGACCCCGCTGAACAGGTCGGCGACGAGCGTGATCCCGAACGGCGCTGGCCACGCGCCCAGCTGCACGGCCAGGATGCCGTCGCGCGAGACGACGGCCAGCAGCCAGGCGCCCGCGACGAGCAACCCGGCCGCCCCGGCGACGCCCAGGATGCGCTGCGCCGCACGCGAGCGCGCGGCCAGCAGTGCACCGGCCGCCGCGACGAGCGGTACGAGCAGCGGGAGCGCGAGCGGCAGACTCACGTGTCGGTAGACCGCATCTCGTCGAGGTCGTCGCTCCCGACGGTCTGGTACGCCCGCTTGAGGAGCACGATCGTGAACGCGGTGACGCCGAAGCTGATGACGATCGCCGTGAGGATGAGGGCCTGGGGGAGCGGGTCCGCGTAGGGCGACGGCGGCACCGCGGCGTCGAAGGGAATGACGGGCGCTTGCGCGCGCACGAGCCGGCCGGCGGTGAAGATCAGCAGGTTGGCCGCGTACCCGATCAGCGCGAGCCCGATGGCCAGCTTGACGATGCTGCGCCGGAGCATGAGGTAGAGCCCCGCCGCGTACAGCCCGCCGACGACCACTGCCAGCACGACCTCCACGCTACTCCTCCATCAGGGCGAAGACGATGGTCAAGGCGGCACCCAACACGACCAGGTAGACAGCCAGATCGAACAGGAGGGGCGTCCCGAGCTTCGCACCGCCGGCAACCGGCAGGGTCACCCACCACCCGGTCAGGAACGGCCGACCCAGCGCGACCCCCGGCAACCCGCTCGCGACCGCGAGCAGCAGACCGGCCGCGAGCGCAGCGCGTGGGTCCACCCGCAGCAGGCGTCGTGCCTGGTCCACGCCGGCGGCGATACCGACCAGGACGAACGCCGCCGCGCCGACCAGGCCGCCCACGAACCCGCCGCCCGGCTCGTCGTGTCCCCGCAGGAGCAGGAACACCGAGAACAGCAGCAACAGCGGCAGCAGGTACCGGGCGGCGGTGGACAGGATCAGCGACGGCACGGTCAGCGCGTCCTCGCACGCAGCCTCATCAACGCGTAGACCCCCACCCCGGCGATGGCGAGCACCGTGATCTCACCGAGCGTGTCCAGCGCGCGGAAGTCCACCAAAATCACGTTCACGACGTTCCGGCCGCCGGCCAGCGGCACGCTCGACTCGGCGTAGTAGGCGCTGACCCGGCGCTCCAGCGAGAAACCGGTGGCGGCCAGCAGCAGCAGCGTCATCAGCCCGCCGGCGGCCGTGGCCACCAGGGCGTCGCGGACGCGCGCCGCAGTCCCGGAGTAGCGCGCGAAGCGCGGCATCCGGTACAGTACGAGCACGAACAAGATCACAGTGAGCGTCTCGACGGCGAACTGCGTCATCGCCAGGTCCGGCGCGCCGTAGAGAATGAAGACAACCGCTATCCCGTACCCTACCGCGCCCAGCGCCGCCACCGCGGCCAGCCTCGACGGCGCGCGCACCGCCCCGAGCGCCGCGAGCAGGATCGCCGCGGCCAGGACCCACTCGTAGGACCGCACGTCCCCCAGCGCCGTGGGCAACCGCACGCCGACGCGGGTAGCGAGCGCGTATCCGGTAACGGCGACGGTGGTGCCAACCACGACCAGGAGGTAGGTGCGCAGGTAGCCGCTCTGGAGCAGCCGCGTCTGGTCGCGCGCGGCGGCCAGCAGCGCTCGCATGGCCCAGTCGTACCACGCGGCCGGTCCGAGGCGCCCGGCGCGGTCCAGCCACGCCGCGTCGCGGCGGAGCACCGACCGGGTGGCGTAGAGCGTGGCTCCCGCGAGCACCGTGAGCACGCTGAGTCCGAGCGCGGGGGTGAACCCGTGCCACAGCTTCAGCGCCAGCGTCACCGGGGCGCCGAGCGTGGCGCCGGCGGCCGAGGCCACCAGCGGCTGCGCGGTCCACACCGGAGCGAGCCCCACGGCGAGGCCGAGCCCTGCCAGCAGCGCCGGACCGACAAGCAGACTCGGCGGAGCCTCGTGCGGCGTCCTGGGTGTCGGGTGAGCCGGGCCGGCGAACGGTTCGACGCCGGCGATGCCCGCGACGGCGACCAAGGCGGCACTCGCCACGACCACCACCCCCAGCGCCCAGGCCGCCCCACCGGGGCCCGGCCAGACCGCCTCGTACAGCAACTCCTTGGCCAGGAAGCCGAGTGCCGGCGGCAGTCCGGCCATGGAGAGCGCGGCCAAGCCCGCCGCCGCCGCCGTCAGGGGCATCGCGCGCCGCAGGCCGCCGACCCGGCTGACGTCGCGCATGCCGGTCTCGTGGTCCACCGCGCCGGCGACCAGGAACAGTGCGCCCTTGTACAACGCGTGCGCGAGCAGGAAGACCATGGCCGCCTCGACCGCGGCCGGCGTGCCCGCGCCGATGAGCGCCGTCAGCGCGCCGAGCGCGCTCACCGTGGAGTACGCCAGGATGCGCTTCAGGTCGGTCTGGCGCAACGCGAGCAGCGCGCCGACCAGCATGGTCGCGGCGCCGACGGGCAGAACGAGCGCGGTCCAGACCGTGGTCCCACCGAGCACCGGGGCCAGGCGCGCCAGCAGGTAGACCCCGGCCTTCACCATGGTCGCCGAGTGGAGGTAGGCGCTCACCGGTGTCGGCGCCTCCATGGCGCTGGGCAGCCAGAAGTGAAACGGCACCTGCGCCGACTTCGTGAACGCGCCGACCAGGATCAGGACCAGGACAGGCAGGTAGAGCACATGGCCGCGCACCGCCTCCGCGTGCGCGATCAGGGCGGAGACCGCGAACGTCCCGCCGACCTGCCCGAGCAGCAGCAGCCCGGTCAGCAGGACCAGCCCGCCCCCGGCGGTCACCAACAGCGCCTGCAACGCCGCCGAGCGGGCCTCGGCCCGGTCGTGGTCGAAGCCGATCAGCAGGTAAGAACTGACGCTGGTGAGCTCCCAGAAGACGAACATCGCGATCAGGTCGTCCGCGAGGACCAGACCGAGCATCGAGGCCATGAAGAGGAATAGCGACGCGAAGAACCGACCGAGCTGCGGGTGACCGGCCAGGTAGCCCCCGGCGTAGACCGTCACCACCGCGCCGACGCCTGTGATAAGGAGGCCGAAGAGCAGGCTCAAGCCGTCCAGGCGGAACGAGAGCGCAATCCCCAGCGTCGGGATCCATGCGGTCGCGGCCGTGGCGATCGAGCCCGCGGCGACCGCGGGGACCTGCGCGGCCAGGTAGGCGGTCATCGCGGCGGGAGCGAGCGCGAGCATCCAGCCGGCGTGCGCGGGGGCGCGGCGCACGATCCACGGCGCGGCGAGCGCGAGCGCGAAGCCCGAAGCGACCGCCGCGATCATCCGGCCGTCGGTCCCGCCGGCTTACGACCCGGCTCGATCGAGGGGTCGGTCGTGCAGGTTGAGGAACAGCTGGATGATGTCGCTGGCGCTGATGATGCCCACGACCCGGCCCGCGCGGACGATCGGCACGCGGCGGACCATGCGGTCGAGCATGAGCCGGGCGACGTCCTCCACGGGCGTGTCCTCGTCGGCGGTCACGGGGTCCGTCGACATCACCTCGCCGACGGTGTCGCCGTACCGTCCTACCAGGTCCACCAGACTCACCATACCGACGAGGGTGTCCGCCGGGCCGACGACGGGCGCGCCGTGGATCCGGTAGCGGAGCAGCACATCGGCCGCCTCGGCCACCGTCATCTCCGGGGTCACCGTCACCACGTCCGTCACCATGATATCCCTGGCCTCCACCCAACACCTCCGCGCAGCCGTCGTGTTTCTACCTTCCACCACGCGTCGGCCGACCCCTGCGGCCCGGCTACCCACACCGGCCCGCCGCATCTACAATAGGAACATGCTGCGCGGTGGCTACCGGTTGCCGTTTCGGCTCGCGGGAATCCCCCTCTACCTCGATCCGACGTTCCTGATTGTCCTGCCGCTGCTTGCCTGGATGATCGGCAGCCGGATCGAGCTCTACGTCCGCCTCTTCGGGCTGCCCCTCGACCCGGCGGCGCTGCAGGCCGGCGGTCAGGCCTACACCCTCGGCCTGGCCGCGGCGCTCGGGCTGTTCGCCAGTGTCGTCGTCCACGAGCTCGGCCACGCCCTCGTCGGCCGGCGCTATGGCGTCCAGGTCAGACGCATCACGCTGTGGCTGCTCGGCGGCATGGCCCAGTTCGAGGAGATTCCGCGCCAGCGCGGGGCCGAGGCGGTCATCGCCATCGCCGGACCCCTGACGAGCCTGGCGGTCGCGGCGGTGAGCCGGGTAGCGCTGGGGCTGTTGCCGTGGTCCGCCAGCGGGCAGTTCGTGCTGGGCTACCTGGCCTACATGAACGTCGCGCTCGCCGTGTTCAACCTGCTCCCGGCGCTGCCGCTGGACGGCGGCCGTGTGCTGCGCTCGCTGCTGGCGCTGCGGCTCCCCTACCTGCGGGCGACGCAGGTGGCCGCCGGCCTCAGCACGGGCCTGGCGATCCTGCTCGGGCTGTACGGGTTCCTCACGCTGAACATCTTCCTGATGCTGATCGCCTTCTTCGTCTACATGGCCGGCAACGCCGAGACGCAGACCACGCTCATCACGGACCTGCTCGGGGACATCGGCGTCCGCGAGGTCATGACGCGACGGGTGGAAACGGTGCCCCCGGACCTGCCCGTCGCCGACCTGCTCCAGAAGATGCTCCGAGAGCGCCACCTGGGCTACCCCGTGGTGGATGGCACCGGGCACCTGGTCGGGGTAGTCGACCTGCAGCACGTGCAGGGCGCGCAGCCCGACGCCACCGTCGAGCGGGTGATGTCTACCGAGGTGGTGATGATCCCGGAGACCGGGACGGCGCTCGAGGCGTTCCAGATCATGAGCGCCAACAACTTCAGCCGCCTGGTGGTAGTGGACGCGCGGAAAGAGATGGTCGGGATCGTCAGCAAGACCGACCTCGTCCGAGCCATCCAGGTGCGTGTCGTCGGGGCGGCGTTCCTGCCGGCGGCGGCCCGCGGGTAGCGGTGGCCGCCGCGTCCGCGCCCCAGGCCGCGGACGAGCAGTGGGGCTCGCGAGTCGGGTTCGTACTGGCGAGCGCTGGGTCGGCGGTCGGACTTGGCAACATCTGGCGCTTCCCATCGGTGGCCGCCGACAACGGCGGGGGCGCGTTCGTCCTCCTGTTCCTGTTCGTCATCCTGCTCGTCGGAGCGCCGGCGCTGATGGCCGAGATGGCGTTGGGGCGCCACACGAGGCGGAATCCCGTGGACGCCTTTGCCTCGCTGCGGCCCCGCAGCCGGTGGGCGCTGGCCGGCGGGCTCGGCGTGCTCGCGTCGTTCGTGATCCTCTCCTACTACTCCGTGATCGCCGGGTGGGTCCTGGCGTACGCGCTGATGGCGGTGCGCGGCGATCTAGTCGGCCAGGATGCCACGGCGCTCGGGCAGACCTACGCGAACCTGGCGGGCCACCCCTGGCGCCCGGTGTTCTGGCATGCGATCTTCATGGCGATGACTGTAGCCGTCGTCGCCGGCGGCGTGCGGCGGGGCATCGAACGCTGGGCGAAGATCTTGATGCCGGCGCTGGTCGCCCTGCTGGTGGTGCTCGGCGTGCGTACCCTGACGCTGGACGCCGCCCGCGAGGGCGCGGTCTGGTTCTTCACGCCGCGATGGGACCTGTTCACCTGGTCGTCGGTCGTGCGGGCGACCGGCCAGGTGTTCTTCAGTTTCAGCCTCGGCATGGGGGTCATGATTACCTACGGGAGCTACCTCGGGCGGGCGGAGGACATCCCGCGGAGCGCGGCCTATGTGGCCGCCGCCGACGCGGCCATCGCGCTGCTTGCCGGGATGATCGTCATCGCCACGCTCTTCGCGTTCGGCCTGCCGGTCCAGGGAGGCCCGGGGCTGCTGTTCATCACCCTCCCGGCCCTGCTGGGCCGGATGCCGCTGGGCGCGGCGTTGACGCTCGCCTTCTTCGCAATGGTCGCGATGGCGGCCCTCACGTCGGCGGTGGCACTGCTCGAGGTGGTCGCGGCGTTCGCGGTCCAGCGCCTGGGCATGGCCCGGCGGCGCGCGGTCGTCGCCGCGGCGGTGCTGATCTTCGGTCTGGGCGTCCCGTCGGCGCTCTCGCAGGGTGCGCGGCCGGTCCACCTGCTCGGCCGCGACTTCCTGAGCGCACTCGACGCGGTGACGTCGGACCTGATCCTTCCACTGGGCGGGCTCTCGACGGCCGTGTTCGTCGGATGGGTGTGGGGCGTCGAGCCTGCTCTGCGGGAGCTCCGCGCCGGAAGCCCACGGTTTCGCGCCGCGCGCGTGTGGGCGGCCAGCGTGCGCGTCGTGATTCCGGTGACGGTGGCCGGCGTCCTGGCCGCGGGTCTGGCCGGGGTCAGGTAGGCGGATGCGGCCCGCGCCGCCGCCCGACGCCTTGACCGACGTGAAGCGGGTCGTGTAGCGTAGTCGCGTACGCGCGCGCCCAGCAGACCCGACACCGGAGCCCACGCAGCCGATCCGCTGTGCCCACCATCCTCGGCGTCCTCCCGCTCGTCGCGATCATGGCCGCGCCGACTCTGCCGGCCCTCGGCCGCGGCCGCCTCCATCCCGGCTGGCCGGCGGCGGTCGTCGCGACGGCGCTGCTTGCGGCGGTCGCGCGGCTGGCATCGGGGCCGCTGGCCGGCGCCCCGGTGCGCGTCTCGATCCCCTGGTTTCCCGACCTCGGCCTGCGGTATGCGCTGACGCTCGACGGCTTGGGGCTCGTCTTCGCCGGGCTCATCACGGCTGTCGGCGTCCTGGTTACCGTGTACTCGATCGGCTACATGGAGCGCTCCGAACGGCTGGGCCGCTTCTACGCCTACCTGCTGTTGTTCATGGGGGCGATGCTCGGGATCGTCCTGGCGGACGACCTGGTGCTGCTCTATGTATTCTGGGAGCTCACCAGCCTCATGTCGTTCTTCCTGATCGGGTACCACGACGAGCGCGAGGCGGCGCGGGCCGGCGCGACCCAGGCGCTGGTGGTGACCGTCGCCGGCGGTGTCACGATGCTGGTCGGGCTCGTGCTGCTCGCGCACGTCGGCGGTACCTGGCAGGTCAGCGGCCTGGTGGCCCGAGCGGCCGCGGTCGCGGCGGACCCGCGCGCCCCGGCCGCGCTCGGGCTCATCCTGGTCGGCGCGTTCGCGAAGTCGGCGCAGGTACCGCTGCAGTTCTGGCTGCCGTCGGCCATGGTGGCGCCCACGCCGGTGTCCACCTACCTGCACGCGGCCACGATGGTCTGGGCCGGCGTCTACCTGCTCGCCCGGCTCCTCCCGGTGCTGGGCGGCGTGGCGCTGTGGACGCCCGCGCTCACCACGGTGGGCCTGGTCACGCTGCTGGTCGGCGCCGGGCTCGCGCTCGTGCAGGATGACCTGAAGGCGCTCCTGGCGTACTCGACCGTGGGCGCCCTGGGCATGGCCGTCGCGCTCGTCGGCTGGGGCACGCCCGCCGCGGTCGCGGCCGCGATGGTGCACGTGGTCAACCATGCCACCTTCAAGGGGGCGCTGTTCCTGGTCGCAGGCGCGGTGGAGCACGCGACCGGCAGCAGGCTGATCGAGCGGCTCGGCAGCCTGCGCCGGGCGATGCCGCTCACCGCCGCCGTGGCCGCAGCCGCCGCCTGGTCGATGGCCGGGCTCCCGCCGTTCGGCGGCTTCTGGAGCAAGGAAGCGGCCGTGGCCGCGTTCCTGCACGATGCCTGGTTGCCGGCCGCGGTCGTGGTCGTCTCGGGCGCGATGTCGCTCGCCTACGGCGCCCGGTTCATGCGCGTCTTTGCCGGGGCGGCACCGCGGCCAGGTGGAAGAGGCGGCCCGCGCGCCGCCAGGACAACGGCCGTCTGGCACCGCGCGCACGAGCCGACGGCGCTGCTCTGGGGCCCGGCCGCGGCGCTGGCGGCCGCCGGCCTTGTCTTCGGGCTGGTGCCGTGGCTCCCCGCAGGCGCCGCCGGGGCCGCGGCGCGCGCGGTCGCACCGGCGGCGGGCACCCCGGCGCCCCACGGCCTCTCCCTCACCGCCGCGGTCGTCACGGGCGCCACGCTGGTGCTCGGCGCGGGCTTCTACGCGCTCGCCCCGGTCGCGCTGCGGCTGCGAGGCGCGCTCGCGCCGCTGAGCACCGGCCGCCTCTACGAGCGCGGTTACGATGCTACGCTCGCGGGCGCCCGCGTGCTCACCGCGGCCTACATGACCGGTCGGACACGTGACTACATCGCCTACATCCTCGCCGCGGCCGCCCTCGGCGTCGGCGCCACGCTCGCCCTGACCGGACTGCCACCGGCGCTTCCGCCCGGCGCGCTCGAGGCCGGGCCGCTGATCGCGGTGCTCGTGGCGGCCGCCGCCGCCGCGGCCGCGGTCCGCCTCCGGCTGCTCGTCGCCGCGATCCTGGCACTGGGGGTGGCGGGCTACGCCATCAGCATCGTCTACCTCCTGCTCAACGCCCCGGACATCGCGATCACCCAGGCGGTGGTCGAGACGATGTCGCTGATTCTGTTCTTGGTCGCGATCACGGCGCTCGCCGCCAGCGACGCCGGCCACCCCGCGCGCCGGCCGCCAGCGGACGGCATCATCGCGCTCGCGGCCGGCGTGGGCGCCGCGGTGCTCGCGCTGCTGGTTGAGAACGTGTCCGATCTGCCGCGGATCGCCGCGGAGTTCTTCGCGCATGCCGGCGAGGCCGGCGGGAAGAACGTCGTGAACCTGGTGATCGTGGACTTCCGCGGCTGGGACACGATGGGCGAGATCAGCGTCCTGGCCATCGCGGCGCTCGGCATCATTGCGCTCGCCCCGTGGCGCGAGGCCGGCGAGCGGCGCGCGCGCGGCCGGAAAGGCGAGCCCACGGCTGAGCCTGACCTGGGGATGACGTCGCCCATCCTGCGGACCATCGCCCGCCTGGCATCCCCGCTCATCGTCGTCTACGCGGTGCTGCTGTGGGCCACCGGGCACTATGGCCCGGGCGGCGGGTTCGTCGCCGGGCTCATGCTCGCCGCGGCCCTGATCCTGCGGGCCGAGGCGTTCGGCCCCCACCTGCTCGCGCGGCGCTGGGACCGGCTCATGGCCGTCGGGCTGCTGATCGCCGCCGCATCGGCGGTGGCACCGCTGGCGGTCGGCGCGCCGCTGCTGGACCACATCCTGCTGCACGTGGGTCGCTACGAACTCGCGTCCTCGCTGATCTTCGATCTGGGTGTGCTCTGCCTGGTCGCCGGCGCCGTCATGGCCGCGGTACGGTCGCTGGTGGAGGCCGCCTGATGGGTGCGGCGGTAGCGCTTCTCGTGGGCGTGCTCGTGGCCTCGGGTGTCTACCTGCTCCTGGGCCGATCGCTCATGCGCCAGATCATCGGGCTATCGCTGCTGTCGCACGCCGCGAACGTCTTCATCCTGCTGTCGGCCGGGCTCCGGGGCAACGTGCCGGTGCTGGGCGAGGCGCCCGCGCCCTACACCGACCCGTTGCCACAGGCGCTCATCCTCACCGCGATCGTGATCTCGTTCGGTGTCACCGCGTTCCTGCTGGCGCTGGGCTACCGGATGCACCTGTTCGAGGGAGGCGCGGACGACGATGATCGCTGAGATGGTCGCCGCGCTCCCGGCGGCGCCGATCGTGGTGCCGCTGGTGACCGCGATCCTGCTGCTGGCCGGGCCACGCCCGCGCGCGCAGCGGCTGCTCGGCCTGGCCGGGAGCGTGGTATCGCTGGCCGCCGCCGCGGCGCTGGTGGCGGCGACGCGGCGGGGCGAGGTGCTGCCGATCCAGGCCGGCGGCTGGCCGGCACCCTACGGCATCACGCTCGTGGCCGACGCGCTCGCCGCGCTGATGGTCCTCATCGCGTCGTTGATCGGGCTCGTGGCCTTGCTCTACACGATCGGCGCGCGGCGAGACGACCGGTTCGTCCACGCGGGTTGGCAGTTCCTGCTGGCGGGCATCAACTGGGCGTTCCTCACCGGGGATATCTTCAACCTGTACGTCGCCTACGAGGTCATGCTCGTCGCCTCGTACTTCCTGCTCACCCACGGCACATCCCGGGCACAGGCGCGGGAAGCGTTCACGTACGTGGCGATCAACCTGGTCGCGTCCATGTTCTTCCTGTTCGCGGTCGCGCTGACCTACTCGGCCACCGGCACGCTGAACATGGCGCACCTGGCCGAGCGGGTGCCCGCGGCGCCGGTCGCGCCGGTACGGGCGGCGGCGGTGCTGTTCTTCCTCGCGTTCGGCATCAAGGCGGCGGTCTTCCCGCTGTTTTTCTGGCTCCCGCACGCGTACGCGATCCCCCGCGCGGGCATCGCGGCGTTCTTCGGCGGGCTCCTCACCAAGGTCGGTGTCTACTCGCTGTTCCGGGTCTTCACCGTTGTCTTTCCCGGCCAGCTGGACGGGGTGTTGCTGTGGGTCGCCGCGGGCACGATGCTGCTGGGCGTGCTGGGGGCGCTCGCGCAGGACGACATCCGCCGCATCCTTTCCTTTCATATCATCAGCCAGGTCGGGTACATGGTCATGGGGCTGGGGCTGGCGAGCCAGCTCGGCGTGGCGGGCGGGCTGTTCTACGTCCTGCACCACATCGTGGTGAAGTCCGGGCTGATCCTGGTGGGTGGCGCCATCGAGGAGACGCATCGCACGGGCCGGCTCGACCGGCTAGGTGGGCTGGCGCGCACGAACGGTCCGCTGGCGCTCGTGTTCCTGCTCTGTGCGCTCTCGCTGGCCGGCGTCCCGCCGATGTCCGGGTTCTTCGCGAAGCTGCTGCTGATCCGCGCCGGGCTGGAGGCCGGCCAGCCGTGGATCGTGGCGGTCAGCGTCCTGGTGAGCGTGCTCACGCTGCTGTCCATGCTGAAGATCTACAGCGGCGCGTTCTGGGGAGCGGGCTCGCCGCCGCGCGCGCCGGCCCGGCTCGTGGCGCCCGCGGCCGCGCTGGCCGCGATCACGTTGCTCGTCGGGCTTGGGGCGCAAGGGCTGTACGGCCTGGCCAGCACCGCGGCCGGCCACCTGACCGCGCCCGCGGCCTACGTCTCTACGGTGCTGAGAAAGTAGATGCTGCGGCGCGTGTGGGCGGGCTGCACGGCGCTGGCCACCTTCGTGGTGCAGAACGTCGTGGCCACGGTCACGGTGGCCTGGCTCGTACTGCATCCCCGACGTCGGGTACGGTCGGGCATCGTACGCGTCCCGCTGGACGTGACGACCGACGCCGCAATCACGATGCTGGCCCACGGGATCACCCTGATCCCCGGGACGATGACCGTGGACGTGGCCCCGGACCGGTCGTCCCTGCTCGTCCACGTGCTGGACCTGGAGGACCCGGAGGCCACGGTCGCGGAGATCAAGCGCACCCTGGAGGCGCCGATCCGGAGGATGCTGGAGTGACCGCCACGACCGTGGCGCTGGCGATGCTGGTCGCCGCGATGGCGCTGGGCCTCGCGCGGCTGATCCGCGGTCCGCACCTCGGTGACCGCATCGTCGCCGGAGACACGATCGCGCTCATCGTCATCAACCTGGTCGCGGCCCTCGGCGTGCGCGCCGATACTCGGCTCTATGCGGATGTGGCCGCGGTGATCGCCATCCTGGGGTTCATCGGCACGGTGGCCGCGGCGCGCTACCTGCGTGGGAGGCCCCCTCTTGCGTGAGTCCCTGGTGGCGGCCATGCTGCTGCTCGGCGCCGCGCTCTCGCTGGTCGCGGCGCTGGGGCTGCACCGGTTCGCCGATGCCTACGCCAGGCTCCACGCCGCCACGAAGGCGGCCACGCTCGGCCTGATGCTCACCCTGGCCGCCGCTATCCTGGCCCACGGCACCGACGGCCGCGAGGTGGCGACCCTACTGTTCGTCTTCATGACCTCGCCGGTGAGCGCGCACATGGTGGCGAAGGCGATGTACGAGACCGGGTACCGACCATGGGAGGAGGCAGCGAAGCCTGCCCGCCGCCGGCGGCGGTAGTGTGAGGAAGACACGACGACTGTTCGGTCTTCTCGAGCCCGCGCTCAGGTGCTAGCATGGTTCTGATAAGACCCACCAGATCATCGGCGCCAAGCGCTCCAGTGCCGGGGAGTGCGCCCCGCTCGGCACTCTCGCAAACCCATCATGTCCTGCATCTTGGCGACGCGCGCGAGATGGACTGGATCCCCGATGGCAGTATCCACCTTGTCGTCACCTCTCCGCCGTACTGGACGCTCAAGAAGTACCGAGATCATCCAGGACAGTTAGGTGACCTCCAGGACTACGCCCAGTTTCTTGCCGAGCTCGACCGGGTCTGGCGACATTGCTATCGCGTTCTTGTAGCGGGAGGACGCCTTGTCTGCGTCATCGGAGACGTGTGCATCGCGCGGAGACGGAACAACGGACGGCACCTCGTAGTTCCCTTGCACGCCGACATCGCCATCCGAGCGAGGGCCCTTGGGTTCGACTACCTCACGCCGATTCTGTGGCACAAGATCGCGAACGCGTCGTACGAGGTCGCGAATGGCTCATCATTCCTTGGCAAGCCTTTTGAACCGAACGCCATCATCAAGAATGACATAGAGTACATACTAATGCTCCGCAAACCAGGCGGGTACCGCAAGCCAACCCCCGAACAGCGGAAGGCATCCCGTCTGCCGAAGGAGGAACACGCCAAGTTCTTCCGATCTATCTGGACTGACGTACCAGGCGCGTCAACACGGGATCATCCGGCACCGTTCCCCGTGGAGCTCGCTCAACGACTGGTAAGAATGTTTTCCTTCGTTGGGGACACGGTGCTCGACCCGTTCAGCGGAACCGGATCCACGACCCTCGCGGCAATCGCGGCGGGCCGGAACAGCATATCCAACGAGATCGACCCTCACTATCTGGACCTCTCCAAGCGTCGAATTGAATCGGCGCTGCGCCAAACGTCGCTCTTCTCTGGGGCGTCGCCCACGTTGATCATCGAGACCTCTCCTCACCCGCCGAAGCGCTCCTCATAGAGCTGCGCGATACGCTTTACGAACTCGTCATAGTGATCCGCGTCACCTGGCTGCGGCGCCGGTGAGTCCGTCCACGGTGTCGCCTCGCCCTGGTTATCGCATTCGACAACGATCGTGGCGTAGGCGTCGAGCCCAACCCCGCCAATCGTCTCGCGGATCGGCAAACCCCTGAGGTGCCTTACCATGCGTTGTGCAACCTCGGGCTGCTTGTGGTACGTAACGCGCACGCTCTGGCCCTTGGCTTGCCGAAGTGGTGATACGAACTCCTTGGCGATGTTCACGACCGTGATCCCTGCCGCGATTGCGTCGGGGCGACCCGCATGGACGATGCCGTGCGATGAGTAGATACGTCCTAGTCAAGTCCGTGCTATGATGCGTTTTTGGAGGAGTTCGGGAGCCCGGTACCCGGACGGTCTCGAAAACCGTTGGGCGCATCCGCGCCTCGTGGGTTCAAATCCCACCTCCTCCGCCATCCTCGCCGCGGCCGCGCCCGACGCAGCCGCTCCTTGACGCCCCGGCGCCCCTCGGTCACTATCGTGGCGAGGCGCGCGGCGACGTCCCTCCCGAACCGATCTCTGCCGCGCGATCCGGAGGCGCCATCGTGGACCGCAGTCTCCTCCCCGGCGTGCTCGCGCTCGCCGCCGCAGGCTGGGCGTGCGGCGCGCTCCTGGCGCGCGGCGGGGGGCCACCCTCCCCCCGCCGCGCGCTGCCCACCGCCGTCGCGGTCGCCGCGCTCGCGCTTATCGCTGTCGCCACCCTGCCCGGCCGGGCGGTCTGGAAGGACGCCGAGGCGTGGGGGCCGGGCGCCGTGGCCGGCGGCATAGCCGCGCTGCTGGCTGGATGGCCCGCGCTGGGTACGCCGCGCCACGGCCTCGGCCGCGCAGGCGCCGTCGTCTCGGCACTGTTCCCGGCGACGGGCGCCGCGGCCGCCCTGCTCTGGCTGCGGCCCGGGACCGCCGACGCCATGGCCGGGGCCGCCGCGGGATGGGTACTCGCCACGGCGCTGCTGGCCCTCGCGCTGGACCGTCCTCGCGATCCGACAAGCGGCTCCGACGGCACCGCCCTGCTCGCGGCGGGGACGGGCTTCGCGGTAACGGTGTTCGCGGCGATGGCGATGGGCGGCTACCGCGACGCGGCTGCGAGTGCCGACTTCCGATGGACCGCGGCGATCCTCCTGATCGCGGCCGCGGTGCCGGTCCTCGCCCTGCTGGCGGCGCTGCCGGCGAGCAGCCGCGGCCGGTCCGTGGTGCGCGCGGTCGCGGCAAGCGCGCTGCTGGCCGCGCTCGCCGCGCTAGTGGGTGACCGCGTGCTCGCCCAGCCGCGCTTCGCCCAGGTCGCGCTCGTGGGCGCAGCAACCCCGCTCCTGGCATGGTGGCTGCACGCGGAGGGTGCCGTCACGCCGGACGACCGCGGGGGCGTGCCGCTGCACGCGGCGCTCGCTGCGCTGGTGGTGCTGGCCGGTACCGTGGCCGCCTTCTACCTGCTCATCGGCTACGGCGTGGGCGCGATGCTGGTGGCGGCCTGGCTGCCCGCAACGGTCCTGGTGGCCTCGGTTCGCGACGAGCGGGCAGGCGACGAGCGGGCGGGCGACGAGCGGGCAGGCGACCAGCGCAGCGGCGCAGACGCCGCCGGCCGGGCGGTGACCACCTTGCTCACCTTCGGCGCGGTCGTGCTGCTCTACCGTCTGTACCTGGAGCGCTTCCAGGGCCAGCTCTCGGGCGCGGTGCTCACTGACCACTTCGCGATCTTCAGCCTGATCGCGGGCGCGGTGAGCCCGGCGCTGCTCGCCGGCGCGCTGGCCCCGCGCGACGGGCGCACCTCGCCGGCGCGCGCGCTGGTGCGTCTGTTCTTCGCGCTCGTCCTGGCCCTGGCGCTGCCCGCCATGTTGCTCGCGCTGTGGGGTCCGCGCGCGGCGATCGGCCTGCTCGCGGGTCTGATGGTCGGAATCGTGATGGCGCCCGGGAACGTCGCCGCCGCGGTCGCGGCGCTGGTGGTGGCGGTGCCGCTCCTGCAGTGGTCGCCCGCCGCGCTGGCGGTCTCCGGCCTGCCGCGCGCCGAAAAAGTCCGCTTCGTGCTGTGGATCGCCGGGATCGCCCTGGCCGCGCTGGTGGCCACCGACATCGGCGCGCGGCTGATCACGCTCGGCCGCGGCACCCGCCGCGCCGCGGCGCCGGCCGGGGAAGGAGCACCGTGACAGACGCACCCGTGTCCGCCTCGCTGGAACGGGCGCATGGCCGCCGGGGGCACCTGGCGTTGATCGCCGCGATTGCCGCAGTAGCCGGCGCGCTGGCCTTCGCCATCGGCCAACAGACGCCGGTCGGCCGCATCGAGGGTGAGATTCTCGACGCCCGCGCCCGGGCTCCGGTGGCCGGCGCTCAGGTCGTGCTCACACCCGCCGACGAGAGCAGCCGGCCCCGGCTGATCTACGCGGTCAGCGACGCCCGAGGCCGGTTCTCGCTCGCGCACGTACCGGCCGGCGAGTACCGGATCGCCGCGTACCGTGACACGTTCGCGGTTGACGACGAGACCGTGCGGGTGATCGAGGGGCGGACAGCGACGGTGGCGCTCCGCCTGACGTTCTCGCGGCCGCGCATTCAGCTGGTCGGCCCCCGACGCCACTTCACCACGGCCGAGCCGGTGACGCTGCCGGTACGCGGCTACGTCGAGACGGGCTCTGCGGCCCCAGGCCGCGTGATCACGATGCGCGTCTACCGCGCGCGGCTCTCGGCGCTGCTGCGCGACCGGCGCGCCGCGGCGGCGCTCTCGTACGGCGAGGGGTGGCGGCCCACCGAGAGGCTGCCCGCGGTGGTGCTGCGCCCCGCGGACGCGCCGCCGCCCACGCTGGTCTTTGAGCAACGGTTCCCGATCACCGGGGCGGGCATCGAGGGTTTCTACACCCAGACACTCGACGCCGGGCGCCGCCCGCCCGGGCTCTACCTGGTGGAGGCGCACCACGCGGGCGCGGCGGTCTCGACGTGGATGCTCGTCTCCGACACCGCGCTCGTCCTCAAGCGCGCGCCGGGCGAAGCGCTCGCGTTCGTGGCGGACGCCCTTAGCGGCGCGCCGGTGGCAGGCAGCGCCGTCCGCCTCTACCGCGGTGGGGCAGTGGTCGCGCAGGGTGTGACAGGGACCGACGGCCTGGTGCGCTTGCCCGTGCGCGGCGACCTGGACACCGCGTACCTGCTCGCGGTCGCGCAGCGCGGCGACGATGAAGCCGTGGTGGGCCGCACCGAGTACAGCATGGAGGGGGCAGGCCCGTTCACGCTCCACGCCTACACCGACCGGCCGATCTACCGGCCGGGGCAGCGCATCGCCTTCAAGGGCATCGTCCGCCGGACCCTGGCGCCCGGGGAGGCCTACGCGGTGCCGGCCGGACAGCCCGTGGCGGTGGAGCTCCGCGATCCGCAGGGCGAGCCGGTGCTCCGGCAGCGGCTCGTCGCCAACGCCTACGGGTCGTTCGCCGGCCACGCCGACCTCAGCCCCGAAGCCCCGACCGGCCCCTACAGCCTGGTGCTCAGCGCCGGCGGCTCGACGGTCTCTCACGACGTCGTCGTCGCCGCGTACCGCAAGCCCGAGTTCTCCGTCACCGTCTCGCCGGCTCAGGCGCGGTACATGCGCGGCGAGATCGCAAGTGCGGCGGTCTCAGCGCGGTTCTACTTCGGCGCGCCGGTCGCCGGCGCGGTGCTCAGGTACGCGGTCTACCGCACGCCCGACTGGTACGGCGACTACCTGACGGCCTACGGCGAGGAGCCGGACCCCGACGACGCGGTGTTCGCGGGCTACGGCGGGTACGGCGAGGCCGTGGCCGAGGGCGAGACGCGGCTCGACGATCAGGGGAAGGCCACGCTCACCTTCAGGGCGGACGTGCCCGAACCTCGGGACGGACCGCAGCACCAGATCTTCACGGTGCAGGTCGTGGTCCGCGACCCCTCCGGGCGCGAGGTGGCCGGCGAGGCGGCGGTGCGCGTCGTCCCCGGCGACCTTACGCTGGCGCTGCGGCCCGAGGGCAGCCTCGTCGAGCCCGGCCGGCCCGCGCGCGTCAGGGTGCTCGCGCGCGACCTCGACCGTCGCCCGGCGCCGGGAGTGCGGGTCACCCTCCAGACCGCCTACGAGCGATGGGATGCTGGGCGACGCGAGTATGTCGCGACCCCCTTCGACGCCCGCGCGCTCACCGTCGGCGCCGACGGTACCGCCGCGGTCGAGCTCGCGTTCCCGCGCAGCGGAGCGGTGCGGCTCCAAGCGCTCGCGCACGACGCGCGCGGCCGACCGATCCGCGCCTCGACCTGGCTGTGGGTCGCGGACGCCTCGGCCGGCGACCTGGGCGTGCGCTACACCGACCTCTCCCTCCAGACCGACCGGCGCCGGTACCGGCCCGGAGAGGTGGCCCGCGTCCTGCTCAACGCCGGCGAGGTGGGCCCGACGGTGTTGCTGACGATCGAGGGCACGCGCCTGCACCGAGCGTTCGTGGTGCCGCTGGAACGTCGCACGACCGTGCTGAGCGTGCCGATCCTCGCCGAGTACGGGCCCAACGTCTACCTTTCGGCCCTCTACGTGAAGGACCGCCGCCTGGCGCGCGGCGAGGTCGGGCTGAGCGTCGCGGTACCGGAGCGCGAGCTGACGGTGACGGTACGCAGCGACCGGCCGACCTACGAGCCGGGCGAGCGCGCTACCTACACGGTCGAGATCACCGACACCGCCGGCCGGCCGCAGCAGGCCGAATTTTCGCTCGCCGTCGTGGACGAGGCGATCTACGCGCTGCGCGAGGACGATCCGCGCGCGCTCGTGGAGGCCTTCTACCCGCGGCGCTGGAACCAGGTCCGCACCAGCTTCTCGTTCGAGCTCTGGTACCTGGGCGACGCCGACAAGGGCGAGATCAGCACCGCGCTCCGCCGCCGGTTCGAGGACACCGCCGGCTGGTTCCCCTCGCTCGTGACCGACACGCAGGGCCGCGCGGTCGTGGCGCTGACCCTCCCCGATAACCTGACGACCTGGCGGGCGACCGTGCTCGCGCACACGAAGGACACCCGGCTGGGGCGCGGGGTGCACACGGCGACCGTGAGCCGGCCGTTCTTCGTCCGCGTGGAGACCCCGCGCCTGTTCTCCCAGCACGATCGGTCGCGCGTGCTGGTGACCGTGCACAACGAGACCGACGCACCCCTGGCGGCTCTCGTCCGCTTCCAGGCCGACGGGCTGGAAGTGGACGGCCCAGCCGAGCGGGAGGTCACGGTGCCGCCGCGGCGGGCCGAGCCCGTGAGCTGGGAGGTGGTCGCGCGCCGGCCAGGCGAGGGCACGATCCGCGTGGCCGCGCGCACGATCACCACCCCGGTCCAGACGGACGGCGTGGAGCTCGTGGTGCCGGTGCGCCCGCGTGGCCGCACCGAGGTCACGAGCCTGCCGGGCGACCTGACGGCGGGCCGGCCGGCGGTCGCGAGCGTGGAACTCGACGCCCGGGCCATCCCGGAGGCGACTTCGCTCGAGATCCGGCTGACCCCGTCGGTGACCGACGCCGCGGTCGGCGCGCTCGAGTACCTGATCGGGTATCCCTACGGCTGCGTCGAGCAGACGATGAGCCGGTTCCTGCCGACCGTGCTGGTGCAGCGCGTCATGCGCGAGGCCGGCCGGCCCCAGGCCGAGCTCGAGGCGCGTATCCCCGCGATGGTGCGCGACGGCCTCACTCGCCTCTATCGCGCACAGCACGAGAGCGGCGGCTGGGGATGGTGGGAGTTCGGCGACCCGGACCCGTGGATGACCGCCTACGTCCTCTCCGGCCTGGCCACGGCCCGCGCGGAAGGCTTCCCGGTGCGCGACAGCGTGCTGGCATCGGGGCGGAAGGCCGCGCTCGATCTGGCCGGCGAGACCCAGGACGGCGAGACGCGGATGTTCCTGCTCTACGCGACGGCGCTGGCCGGCGACCCGGATGGCGCCCGCGCGGCCCGGGCCCGGCTCGGGCTCGGCGGCCTGCGGCCCGAGGGGCTGGCGTACGCCGTGCTGCTCGACCGGCTGGTCGGCCGCGACCCGCGGCCCGCGTTCTCCGCGCTGATGCAACGCGCGGTCACCGAGGACGGGCTCGTCCACTGGCCGTCGGCCGACCGGTGGGACTGGAACGACCGCATGGCCACCGCGCTCGGGCTGCGGGCGCTGCTGGCGGTCACCCCCTCCGACGCGCGGGTCGAGCCGGTCGTGCGCTGGCTGATGTTGCGGCGCACCGAGTCGTACTGGGGCAGCACGCGCGACACATCGTGGGTGCTGGCGGCGCTGGCCGACTACCTGCGGCGGGAGCGCGGCCCTGTCGCGGCGGGCGAGGTCCGGGTGCGCCTCAACGGCCGGCTGCTGCGCGCGGTGCGGCTCGACGCGGGTGAAGGCGCCCCGCCCGTGCTGCGCGTGCCGGCCTCGCAGCTGCGGCCGGGCAGCAACGAGATCATCCTCGAGCGCACGGGCGGGACGAGCCGGGTGTTCTACACGGTGGCGCTGCAGCAGGTGGTCGCCGCCGACACGTTCCCGGCACTGTCGCCGGCCCGCGTCCGGGTGACCCGCGAGTACCTCCGCCTGGTCCCCCGGCGGGACGCCTCGGGCAACATCTCGCTCCAGGCCGAGCCCACCCGCGACGAACTGCGCGCGGGCGATCAGGTGCTGGTGCGCCTGACGATCACCACGCCCGCGCCGCTGGCGTACGTCATCATCGAGGATCCGTTCCCGGCAGGCTTCGAGGCCACCGAGCGCGGCCGCGCCGAGGTCGAGGTCGACGGCTGGCAGTGGTGGTGGGACTACACCGACGTGCGGGACGACCGCATCGCGATCTTCGCGCGCGAGATCCCCGCCGGCACGCACATGATCGAGTACAACGTGCGCGCGCAGACCCCGGGCGCCTACCAGGCGCTGCCGGCTGTGCTCCAGGGCATGTACGCACCGCGCCTGCGGGCGGAGAGCGCGGGCGCGCGCGTGGTGGTGCGATGACCCGCCGGCCCGACCTCCACCTGCTCGCCGCCGCGGCGGCGCTCGCGGCCGCAGTCCTCCTGGGCGGGCTCGGGGTCGCGCGGCTCGCCGCGGCTCCGCCGCCCGAGGTGGAGCTGGCCGGCTACGCCACGAGCCTCCGGGGCCGCACGAGCGGGCAGCGCCACAACGCAGTGCTCGCGGCCCGGGCGCTCGACGGCGTGCGCATCCTCGCCGGCGGGGAGTTCTCGTACAACCGGACCGTGCGGTCCTGGACCGTGGACCGCGGCTATGTGAAGGCACCGGTGAGCTATGATGGCGAGCTGGTGCCGGCCTTCGGAGGCGGCGTCTGCCAAACGTCCACCACGCTGTACAACGCTGCCCTGCTGGCCGGCTTCGCGATCCTGGAGCGCCATCCGCACGTCTTCGCGCCGAGTTACGTCACGCCGGGCCGTGACGCGGCCGTGGCGCAGTACGACATCGACCTTCGCATTCAGAACCCGTACCCATGGCCGGTCCGCATCGCCGCGCACACCGTGGGCGACCGGCTCGAGGTGCGCCTCTACGGCCACCGGCGCCCGGCGGAACCGGTCGAGATCGTCACGCAGGTGGCGGCCGTCCGGCCGCCGGGGCGGCTCATGATCGCTGGCGAGACCGCGGGCCCGGGCCGCTGGCTGCGCAACCCGGGCGCCGTGGGATACCGCGTCCTGACCTATCGCGTCACCCCCGGGGAGCCCTCCCCCCGGCGCGAGCTCCTATCGGACGACACCTACCAGTCGGCCGACCGGATCGTCGTGGTGGGCCGCGGCCAGACGTCCCAAACTTCCCCGTAACCGCCGCAGGACCTCCCTGACCGGTTTTCAACCGAACCTCCACCGGGCTTCTATGGTCCCGGGGCGCGCGCGGCCGCACACTGGGAGCCAGCACCGATCGCAGTCATCCTCCGGAGGTGACGCCCGACATGAGGGGACCGTGGTTCCAGCGGATCGTCCTGGCACTGATCCCTGTGGGCCTGCTGACCACTGCCTCGCTCGCCTGGTCCGTGCTCAACACCGCGAGGGTTCCGGCGCCGGCCGACGAGGCCGTGGTGGCGCCGCAGCCGGCGCCTGAACCGGCCGCGCCTGCCCAGGCGCCCGCGCGCACGCTCGTCGCGCAGCCCCAGCCGCAGCCGCCGCAGCCCGCCACAGACGTCGTCCAGACCGAAGGGCAGCCTGCGGAGCTGGCGCCGCTCGTGCTGGAGGCCCCGGAACCGCTGCCCGAGCTGGTGGTGGACAAGACCGCGTTGAAGGCGGCCCAGGCCGAGCTCGACCTGGCTCTGGAGCACGCCCGGCTGGCCGTGACCGCGCTCGATGCGGCCTCGCAGAGCCGCTACATCCAGGAGGCCATCAACCGCCTGGCCGGGTTCAACGATCCGGCCTTCCGCGCCACCAACGGCTCCACCTCGGCGGAGACCTACCGTGGCGTGCGGCCCCTGCTGATCGAGGCGCGGGTGGTCCGCGAGGCGGCCGAGGTGCAGTGGATCGCCGCGGCGCAGGCGCAGGTCGAGGCGCGCGCGCGGCGGATGGCCCAGGTGGCGCAGGCGGGCGGCGACGTGCAGGTGCCCGCGCCGGCGGCGCCGGTCACCATCGACCTCGCGCAGACCGTGGGCCCGCACGGCGTGCTCGGCACGCGCGGCGTCCGGGTCGAAGAGCAGGCGACCGACCTGGTCAGTCGGGCGATCCGGCAGGCGAGCGAGGCGCTGCGGACGATCCCGCAGGCGCCCGCGGCCGGCGGCGGGGCGGCCGAGAGCGGACCGTCCGCGTCCTACTCGGACCAGGCCACGTCGCAGATGGAGTGGGTCGTGAAGATGCTCGAGTCGGCGAAGAAGATCGTCGCCATCGCCCTCGAGCGGTAGGGGCTCAGCCGCGCGGCTCTCCGGCTCCGATCGCGCTGAGCGATCGGCCGCGTGGTTGGCGGGAGGCGCGTTCCGACAACGCGCCTCCTTTCTTTTCCGATCGCCCTCTCGGGCGCGGCCGGGCCGCGTACTATACTGAGGGCGTGATCCGGTTCACGTTACGCCGGAAGTTCATCCTGGCCTTCGTCGGGCTGGCCTTGCTGTTCGCCGCGACCTTCGGCACCCTGGCGCTGTACCGGCTGCGCGAGGCGCTGACCGGGCAGGTCCAGATCCGAGCCAAGGTGGTCGCCGAGGAACTGGCGCGGGAGTCCTCGCGCTTCCTCGCCACGCCCGAGGGACAGACGGAGACGCCGCAGAGCAGCCGGCTGACTCGGCGGCTCGTGGCCGGCACCGTGCTCTACGCCCAGATCATCAAGGACGGCCGGGTGCGGTTCACCGACGGGCAGGACTGGCTGGCGACCCCCACGGAGGGGCGGCTGACCCAGCCCTTCGTGATGGTACGGCGCGTCACCCCCGCCGGTGCGGGGTACCTGGATCTATTCCGCGCGATCCCGGAGTACACCCTCGAGCGGCAGACCTACGTCCGCGTCGGGTTCCCGTTGACCGAGGTAGACGCTGCCATCCGGGCGGAACGGCCGCGGATCGCGCTGGCCAGCCTGCTGATGGCCGCCGCGGGCATCGGGGCCGCGTTCGTGCTCCAGCGGGCCATCGTGGACCCGGTCTACCGGATGATCCGCGGCATCCGGGACCTGCGCCGGGGCGACTACTCGGCGCGCGTGACCATGCGGACCACCGACGAGCTGCGCCGGCTCGCGGACGAGTTCAACGCCATGGCCGACGCGATTCAGGCGCGGGACGCCGAGCTCGCCCGCGTCAACGAAGCACTGCAGAGGGCCAACCGGATCAAGGACGAGTTCTCCGCGGCCATGAGCCACGAGCTCAAGACCCCGCTGCACGCGATCCGGGCGTACGCGCAGCTCCTGCTCGAAGGGATCGACGGGCCGCTCGCCGAGGCGCAGCGGCGGGACGTGGAGGCGATCCTGGCCGCCGGCGACCACCTGCACCACCTCATCGAGGGCATCCTCCGGTACTCGGCGCTGGAGGCCGGCGCGCTCGAGCCGCGCATCGCCGACGTGGACGCCGCGGCGGTCATCGAGCAGGCGCGCAAGAACGTCGCCCACCTGGCCCGGTCCAAGGGGCTGCCGATCGAGACCCGGGCGGCGGACAACCTGGTGGTGCGCGCGGACGAGACCATGCTGCGTCAGATCCTGATCAACCTGCTGCACAACGCGATCAAGTACACCACCCAGGGGGAGATCACGCTGACCACGAGCGCGCAGAACGCCCACGTCCTCTTCTCGGTGACGGACACGGGCCAGGGTATCCCGCCGGGCCACGAGCACGACGTCTTCGAGCCCTTCCGGCGAGCGGGCGACCCGTCCCGCCGCGAGGTGGACGGCATCGGGCTCGGGCTGGCCGTGGCGAAGCGCTACGTCGAGCAGCAGGGCGGCCGCATCTGGTTCGAGCCCGCGGACGGGGGCGGCACGACCTTCCACTTCACGCTGCCGGCGGGGACCCGCCCATGAAGATCCTGGTGGTCGAAGACGACGCCCGGTCACGGGACCTCCTGGTTCGGTACCTGACGGCGCGGGGCCATCAGGTGACCGCGGCGGAGGACGGCAGGCGAGGCCTGGAGGCCGCGAGCGAGGGCGGCGCCGACCTGGTCCTCCTGGACGTGAACCTGCCGGGCCTGGACGGCTGGGGCGTGCTCCAGACGCTGCGGACGTTCAGCCAGGTGCCCGTGATCATGGTGACCGTCCGCGATACGCCTGGGGAAAAGGTCCAGGGACTGGAAGCCGGCGCCGACGACTACATCACTAAGCCGTTCGATCTGCGGGAGCTGGACGCCCGGATCGCCGCGGTGAGCCGCCGCTACCAGGCCGCCCCGCCGGCGGTGCTCAGCGCCGGCGGGGTCACCATCGACAACGACCGCAAGCAGGTCACGGTCCGAGGCCGACCGGTCCAGCTCTCGCCCAAGGAGTTCGATCTGCTGCGCCTGCTGGCCTCGCGGCCCGGCAAGGTGTTCTCCACGGACGAGATCCTGGGGGTGGTGTGGCCCGGCCGCGAGGCGGCCGCCGCCGAGGACGTGAAGAAGTACATCCACATGCTGCGGAGCAAGATCGAGCGCGACCCCGGCGACCCCGAGATTATCGTGACGGCGCGCGGGTTCGGATACCGATTCGTCGGGGACGCCTGACCGGCGAGGTACGCAGCCGCGCGCGAAGCGGGTATACTGAAGGGGTGAGTGCCGCGGAGGGGTGCGAGAGCGGTTGAATCGGCACGCCTGGAGAGCGTGTAGGCTGGGCACAACCCGGCCTCGTGGGTTCAAATCCCACCCCCTCCGCCACCGAACGGGGTGAGGCACGGACGATGCGACAGTGGTCGAGCCTGACCGACTGGGGACGCCTGGGCCGCGGCGTCCTGGACTTCGCGAAGACGCTCGTCATCGCGTTCCTGCTCGCCCAGCTCGTCATGGTGTCGGTGGCGCAGGCCTACATGGTGGACCAGTACTCGATGGAGCCCACCCTGCTGCCGCACGACCGGGTCCTGGTGAACAAGTTCCTCTACCGCCTGGGGGAGCCGCAACGGGGCGACATCGTGGTGCTGCGCTACCCGCGCGACCCGGGCCGCAACTACATCAAGCGGCTGGTGGCCGTCCCCGGCGACCGGGTCGAGATCCGGGATGGGCGGCTGCGTGTGAACGGCACGCCGATCGAAGAGATCTATGTCAACGGCACGCCGACCGGCGACTACGGGCCGGAGGTCGTGCCCGAGGGCTCGTACTTCGTGCTGGGGGACAACCGCAACAACAGCGAGGACAGCCGGGCGTTCGGGTTCGTCAGGCGCGACCTGATCGTCGGCCGGGCGATGCTGATCTACTGGCCGCCCGCGCGGATGCGGATCCTGCGGCTGAACTAGCGCGGGACGCCCACCCGGCCGCCGGCCGCTGTGGGCCGCTAGTCTTCCTCCGGGGCGTCGGCGCGTCGCTCCTCGCGCTCGCGGATGTCCCGGCGCAGCGCCTTCCCAAGGATCGTCTTGGGGATCTCCGCGACGATCTCGAACCGCCGCGGCACCTTGTAGGACGCCAGCCGCTGCGCGCAGTACTCGCGCAGCTCGCGCGTGAGCGCGCGCGCATCGGCACCGTCGCGCGGCACGACGTGCGCCACCAGCAGCTCGCCGCGGATCCGGTGGTGGACGCCGGCCACGGCCGCCTCCTTGACCCCGGGGTGCTCGTAGAGGATCTCCTCGATCTCGCGCGGGAAGACCTTGAACCCGCCGATGTTCACCATGTCCTTCTTGCGGTCCTCGATGAAGAAGAACCCGTCCACGTCCATGCGTGCGATGTCGCCGGTGTATAGCCAGCCGTCGCGGATGGTCCTCGCGGACTCGTCAGGGTTGTTCCAGTAGCCCTGCATGACCTGGGGCCCGCGGATTGCCAGCTCGCCCACCTCGTTGGGCCCCAGCGTCTTCGCCCCGGTCTCCAGGTCCACGATCTTCGCGTCGGTCGAGGGCACGGGAATGCCGATCGAGCCGCTCTTCTGCCGGCCGTAGATCGGGTTGGCGTGAGTGAGTGGCGAAGCTTCGGAGAGGCCGAACCCCTCTGTGATCCTGCCGCCGGTCAGCTCCTCGAACCGTCGCTGGACCTCCACGGGTAACGGCGCCGACCCGGAAACGCACGCGCGGATCGACTTCAGATCGTAGCGCTCCACCTCGCGGAGCTGATTGATCGCCAGGTACATCGCCGGCACGCCGGGGAAGACCGTCGGCCGGTACTTCGGCACGGCCTCCACCACGGTCTTCACGTCGAAGAGGCGCATCAGGAGCACAATGTTGGTGGCGGCGATCGCCACCGACAGGTTCACGCAGATCGTCAGCCCGAACACATGGAAGAACGGCACCACGGAGAGGATGCGCTCGCCGCCCTCCTTGAGGTCCGTGAGCCACGACCGCGCCTGCACGCAGTTGCACACCAGGTTGCGGTGTGAGAGCGTAGCCGCCTTGGGGATGCCGGTCGTGCCGCCGGTGTACTGCAGCACCGCGGGGTCGTCCTGACTGGCCACGCCACGCCGTTCCAGACGCGGCCCGCGCAGCATCGCCCGGAACGGGACGACGCCGGGCTCATGCGGCGTGACGTCGCCTTCCCTCTTCGCGCGCGCCAGCCCGTAGAGCAGCCGCCACTTCATCGGGAAGAAGTCGTGGACGTTGGTCAGGACCACGGTCTCGAGGTCGGTGTGCGGCCGCACCTCGCGCAGCTCTCGGTACAGCCGCGAGATGCCGATCGCGACGCGGGCGCCCGAGTCCTTCAGGTTGAACGCCAGGTCCCGGCCCTTGTAGAGCGGGTTGATCTGGACCACGACGCCGCCGGCCTTCCAGACGCCGTAGGCGGCGACGACGTACTGCGGGGAGTTGGGCAGCATGATCGCGACCCGGTCACCGGGGCGGATTCCGCGTTCGACGAGGGCGCCGGCGAACCGGTCGGTCAGCTCGTCCAGCTCGCGGTACGTGATGCGACGGTCGAAGTTCGGCCCGACCTGGACGAGCGCGGCGTGCCCGGGGTAGCGCCGGGCGCTCTCATCGAGGAAGCCATAGATGGGATGCGTGGGGAACTCGACGGTCCGCGGCACACCCGGCTCGTAGAACGCGAACCAGGGCCGGTCTCCCGGCGTCAGCGTCGTCACGCTAGGCTCTCCCCCTGGCCATCTGGACGGCATCGAGCCGTTCTGCGCGCCTTCCGGTGAGTCCTGCGGTGTGTCGCCGCCACGGCGGGGAACCACAGGCTGGGCCGCGAATACGGAGCGCCATGGAGGCCCTGACCCGTCGTCGCTTCCTCGCGCTCGCAGCGGCCGGGACCGCCGCCGGCCTCGGCGGGGCCCTGGACCGACTGGCCGCCGCGGCCCCCGCGCCGGCCATCGACTTCACCCTCGCGGAGTTTCTGGTGGACGCCTGTGAGCTGACCTACACCATGTACCGGCGCGGGGGCGCGTTCGACCCGCCCCCGGGCTACGCGCTCGTCCACCAGTTCAGGGCGACGGCGAAGACCGCGCCGGAGTGGTTCGGCTTCGTCATCCGGTCGGGGGCGCAGGCGGTGGTGGCGTTCCGTGGGTCGGTCACGCGGCCGGACTGGCTGGCCGACTTCGACGTGGCCCTCAAACCCTTCCCGCTCGTGGCCGGCGCGGGCCGGGCGCACGAGGGGTTCACCCTGATCTACCGGTCGTGCCGCGATGACCTCCGCGCGGTCCTGCGCGTGCTGCCGGCCGGGACGCGGCTGGTCATCACCGGCCACAGTCTGGGCGCGGCGCTGGCGACAATCTGCGCGCTGGACGTGGCGGCCAACACCGCGTTCAGCGCGCCCGTGATGTACAACTTCGGCAGCCCGCGCGTCGGCGACCAGGCTTTCGTTGACGCGTACGCGCGCCGCGTGCCCGAGAGCTGGCGGATCTACAATACCGCCGACGTGGTCACGGCGGCGCCGCCGCAGACCCTCGGCTACCGCCACGTGCCGCACGGCTACGCGCTCACCGCCCAGACCGGCCGCGCCTTCGGCCAGGGTGACCGTCCGGGCAACCACAGCCTGGTGACCTACCTGCACGGGCTGCGGATGCGGCGATGATCATCCCGCCAGGAGCAGAGCGCCCCACACCAGGAGGCCCACGCCGGTGGGCCGTGTCACCCGGTGGCCCCAGCGCGTGACGCGCGGCGAACAGGTATGTACCCGGTGGACGGCTGGCGATCCGGTTTATCCCGATGGGCGGTGTCCGCGCGGGCAGTCCGTGCTAAGATGGCCCTGGCCGTGCTAGGTGGGGAGCTAGCGGTTCCCTGTAACCCGCAATCCGCTACAGCGGGGCTGAACTCCCGTCCGAAGGCGGCGTTCCGTGGGGTCTGGCTCGCGCGCGCAGCGACGAAGGCCGGGTCCTGTGCAACGGGAACTGACCAACCCCGCCAGGCCCGGAAGGGAGCAACGGTACGTCAGCCGCCCCGTGTGCCGCAGGGACACCTGGCCGGAGCCGGCGGCGCGGGTACCGCCCGGGGGGCGTCCGTCGACGGCGGGTGCACGGCCTGACTCTGAATCAGCCCAGCCGCGCGTGCGGGACGAGCGCCGCGTACACCGCCCGGCACGCCGGCGTGGGCACACCGGCTGCCTCGCCGTAGCGCACGACCGCGCCGTGCAGCGCCTCGATCTCCAACCGCTTCCCGTGGGTCAGGTCGTAGTACAGCGACGAGGTGACGTGCGGCTCGACCCGCTGCGCCAGGGCGAGGTGCTGCGCGACAACCCCGTCGTCCAGGCGCACGCCGCGCGCGCGGCCCACGGCCACGACCTCCTCCAGGATCTGCCGGAACATCGCCCAGGCGGGCGGGTGCGCGCGGATCGCGCCGATGGGAAGACGCGTCAGCGCGGTCATGCCGGCCTGCGCGCAGATGTATGCGAACTTCACCCACTTCTCGCGGGCGACGTCTTCCGACGCCGCCGCCGGGATGCCCGCGTCCTGCATCGTCTGCGCCAGCCGGCCGGCGCGCCCGCTGGCGCCTCCCCGCCACTCGCCCAGGATCAGCGTCCGCGGGCCGCCCGTCTGCTCGACCAGCCCCGGCTCCACGATGGTCGTCAGGATGTAGACCACGCCGCCCAGCACACGGTCCCGGCCGTAGAGTTCGGCTAGGACCTCCTCGTTGTCCACGCCGTTCTGCAGCGACAGGATCGGCGTCTGAGGACCGACCACCGGACGCATCGAGTCGGCCGCGGCGCGCGTGTCGTACGACTTCACCGTGAAGAGCACCAGGTCGGCCGGCACCTCCGGCGGCCGGTCGGTCGCGGAGGCGGGCGCGAACACCTCGCCGTGCACGGTACGCAGCCGCAGCCCGCCCTGCCGCCGCAACGCGTCCAGGTGTTCGCCGCGCGCGACGAAGGTGACGTCGTGACCGGCGGCGGCCAGCATCCCGCCGTAGTACCCGCCGACCCCACCGGCGCCGATGACGGTGACGCGCATGCGCGGGGGCCTCAGCCGGGCGGCGGGTCGGCCGGCGGTGGGCCGACCGGGTCCGACTGGGGCTCGCGTTCGACCGCGTCCTCGCGGCCGGCGCCGTCGCGCTCGGGCCGGGCAGGCCCAAAGCGCCGCAGCCGGTCCGCCAGCTCCCCAAGGCGGCGGCTGACCAGCGCGTTGATCGTCCCGTCGGGGTAGTGGCCCTCGGCGTCGGCCTCGCCGGCGGGCACCCCGGTCAGCACCTCGATGCCCTCGTCGATCGTGCGCACGGCCCACAGGTGGAAGCGGCCGTCGCGAATCGCCTGCGTGACCTCGTCGTTGAGCATCAGGTTCCGCAGGTTCTGCACCGGGATCATCACGCCCTGGCGCCCGGTGAGCCCGAGCGTCTTGCACACGTAGTAGTAGCCCTCGACCTTCTCGTTCACGCCGCCGATGGGCTGGATCTCGCCCTTCTGGTTCACCGACCCGGTGACCGCGATGCCCTGGTCGATCGGCGCGCCGGCCAGGTCGGAGAGCAGCGCGTAGAGCTCGGTGGACGACGCGGAGTCGCCCTCGACCTCCTCGTAGGTCTGCTCGAAGGTGATGGACGCGTTGAGCGAGAGCGGCCGCTGCTGGGCATACTTGCCGCCCAAGTAGGCCGACAGCGTCAGCACGCCCTTGGTGTGGATGCGGCCGGACAGCTGCGTCTCGCGCTCGATGTTGACGACCCCGCGGCCGCCGACGAAGGTGCGCGCGGTGACACGCGACGGCCGGCCGAACGCGTAGTCGCCGAGCATGAGCACCGACAGCCCGTTGACCTGCCCTTGCGCGACACCGTCGAGGCTCACCAGGAGCTGACCGTCGCGGATCAGGTCGCGGATGCGCTCCTCGATGCGGTTGCTGCGGCGCACGCGCTCGTCGATGGCCCGGCGCACATGGTCGGCGCGCACCGCGCTCGCCCCGACCGCCCGTGCCCACGCGGACGCCTCGTAGATCACGTCCGCCATCTGGTTGAACCGCATCGAGAGCCGCTCCTGGTCGTCGGCCAAGCGCGCCGAGTGCTCCAGGATGCGCGCCACCGCGCCTCGGTCGAACGGAAGCAACCCCTCGCGGCGGCAGATCGCGCCGATGGCGCCCGCGTACTCGACCATGCTCTGTGGCGTCCGCTCGATGTCCGTGTCGAAGTCGGCCTTGATCTTGAACAGCTTGGGGAAATCGTCGTCGTAGAGATAGAGGAGATGGTAGACGAGCGGGGCGCCGATCAGGATGACCTTCACCGCGAGCGGGATCGGCTCGGGCCGGAGCGTCGCGGTGGCGAACAGCCCGTACTGTTCGCCGAGGTTCTCGATGCGGATCTCCCGGCTCTTCAGCGCGCGCTTGAGGGCTTCCCAGGCGAACGGGGAGGTGAGCAGGTCGCGCGCCTGCATGATGAGGTAGCCGCCGTTCGCCCGGTGCAGCGCCCCGGGCTTGATCATCGTGAAGTCGGTCACCATCGCGCCGAACTCGCCGCGGTACTCGGCCTTTCCGAACAGGTTGTAATAGGTCGGGTTGAGCTCGAGCACCACCGGCGCGCCGCGCGTATCGCCGTTGTCGATCAGCAGGTTGACGCGGTAGCGCGTGAACTCCGGGCCGCGGCGTGGCATGAACGGGAGCTGCGGGGCCCCCTCGGCGTCCTCCCGGAAGTCGGCATGGCGCTCCACGACGTCGGCCAGGAACCGGTCGAGCCACTCCACGATGCGCGGGTGGTCGGCATAGCGCTGCTTGAGCGCGTCGATCGCGTGGCTGGCGACCGACATGACCGCGGAGCGCTCGAGCTGCGCCACCGCATCGCGGGCCTCGCGCTCGATTGCGCGCACCTTGCGCGTGGCGTCGGCGACGCTCTCCTGGAGCTGCCGGGCGCGGCGCTCGAGCTCCTGCCGGTGGGCCGGGGTGAGCTGCTGGAGCTGCTCGTCGGTGAACGGCTCGCCGCTCGGCGCCAGCGGGACCTGCGCGATGCCTATCGGGGTCCGCTGCAGGGCGAACCCGAGCCGCCGCGCCTCCTGCTCGAGCTCGCGCCAGATCGCGCCGGCCTGCTGCTCGTACTGCTGGATGAGCCCGGCGCGCCGGGCCTCGAACGTCTCGCCGGCGAACAGCTTGCGGATGCCATCTTTCAGTTCCTCGACCAGGCGCTCGACCTCGCGGCGGAACGCGGCGCCCTGGCCGGGGGCCAGCGCGATCGCCAGGGGCTGGTCGGGCTGCTGAAAATTGTGCACGTAGATCCAGTCGGACGGCACCGGCTGCCCGGCGGCCATCTGCGTGACCTTGCTGTAGGAGTAGGTCGTCCGCCCGGTGCCGGGCGGCCCGGCCACGAAGACGTTGTAGCCGGTCTGCGGGATCGTCAGGCCGAAGTCCAGGGCGCGCACCGCCCGGACCTGCCCCACGATGCTGTCCCCGGCCGGCAGGTCGGTGGTGGTCTCGAACGGCAGGTCGTCCGGGGGGCACGTCCACCTGACCCGGTCGGCCGGCACGCGCCGTCGGGCTCGCAACTCGTCCGCGGTCACCATGATAGAGGTTGCTTCGGGGGGTGTCGGAGTGTCTCCTATCGAAGTGCAGCGTGTGATCGACGTCGCCTTCCTCGGGCACTTCGCGCGCGACCGCCTGGTCTACCGCGGCATCACCGAGATCGCCTCGGGCGGGGGGGTCTACTACAGCGCCATGGCGGTCCGACGGCTCGGGTTCTCGGCCGCGGTCATCACGAAGCTGCACCCTGACGACTTCCCCGCGCTCGAGGAGCTGCGGCGCGCCGGCATCGAGGTCCACGCCGCGCCGGCGTCCCAGACCACCGGCATCGAGAACGTCTACCCCACGCCGGAGCTGGACCGCCGGCTCACCCGACCGCTGGGGTTCGCAGGCCCGTTTGCCACCCACGAGGTCCCGATCGTGCCCGCGCGTGTGACAATCGTCACACCGTTGATGGCGGGCGAGGTCACGCCCGAGATCGTGCGGGCGCTCTGCGCGCGCGGCCCGGTCGGACTCGACGTCCAGGGCTTCGTGCGGATCCGCGAGGACGATACCCTGGTGACGCGCGACTGGCCCGGCAAGACCACCGACCTGGCCGGCGTGACCTTCCTCAAGGTGGACGATGCCGAGGCCGAGGTGCTCACCGGCTCCGACGATCCGCGCGAAGCCGCCCATGCGCTCGCCGCCCTGGGACCCCGCGAGGTCGTGCTGACGCGCGCACGCGGCCTGCTGGTGCTCGCCGGGGAGTCGTTCTGCGAGGCGCCGTTCGTCGCCAAGGACACCATCGGCCGCACCGGCCGGGGCGACACCTGTTTCTCGACCTACGTCGCCGCCCGACTGGAGCTGCCTCCCGAGGCGGCCTGCCGGCTGGCCGCGGCGGTCACGTCGCTCAAGCTCGAGCGACCGGGCCCCTACCGCGGCACGCGCGAGGAGGCCGAGCGTCTGGCCGCCACGCTGGCCGCGGGCTGAGGTCGGCCAGCCGTGCCGCAGCCGTGGCGGCGCCGCCTGGCCGTGCGCGTCTACTACGACGGGTGGTGTGCGCTCTGCCGCCGGGGCGCGGGGATGCTGCGGCGCCTGGACTGGCTGGGCCTGCTTGAGCTCGTCTCGTTCCGGGAGGCGGATCTCGCCGCGCGCGAGGGACTCGACCTGCGCCGACTGGAGCACCGCATGCAGGCCCGGCCGGCGACGGGCGGTCCGGTCCGGGAGGGAGTCGACGCGGTCGTGCTCGTGGCGAGCCGGCTCCCACTGCTGTGGCCCTTGTGGCCGATCCTCGCCCTGGCTAGATGGACCGGGGTCGGCGGCGCCGCGTACGACTGGATCGCCGCGCGCCGCCACAGGCTGTGAGCCGGCCGGGCGAGCCGTCGGCGTGTCCGCGCTACGGGGTGAGGCTGTGCACGACTTCTTCGATGATACGCAGGCCCTCGTCGAGCTGCCCGGCGCTGACGACTAGCGGCGGGATCACGCGCAGCACGCTCCCGGCCGGGCCGGCCGGGTAGAGCAACAGCCCCCGCTCCAGGCAACCTTCGAGCACGCGACGGACCGCGGCGCCGTTGGGCGCGCCACCCTCGTCCGGATCGACGAACTCCACCCCGATCATCAGGCCACGACCCCGAACCTCGCCGATCAGAGGCGAGCGGGCAGCCAGCGCGGTCAGCCGGTCCATCGCCTCGGTGGCGCGGGCGCGCACGTTGTCGAGCACCCGCTCCTCTCGGAGGGCCTCGAAGGTCGCCACCGCGGCCGCGCACGCAACCGGGTTGCCGCCAAACGTCGTCCCGTGCGTGCCCGCGCTCCACTGCCGCATCAGCCGCGGGCTGGCGGCCACCGCGCTCAACGGGAAGCCGGACGCGATCGCCTTGGACAGCACCAGCACATCCGGGGTCACGCCGAACGTCTGGGCGGCGAACATCTCGCCGGTGCGGCCAAACCCGGTCTGGATCTCGTCGAAGATGAGCAGGATACCCTCCCGGTCGCAGATCGCGCGCAGCCGAGGGAGGAAGTCGGACGGCGGCACGACGTAGCCGCCCTCGCCGAGGATCGGCTCGACCAGGATCGCCGCCACCTCGTCGGGCGGCACGACGTGGGCGAAGAGCCGGTCCAGCGACGCGAACGGGTCGTCGCAGCACGCCCCGCCGCGGCGGTACGGGCACCGGAAGCAGTAGGGAAACGGCACGTGGTAAACGGCGGGAAGCAGCGGCTCGTAGTGCCGGCGGTACTTCACGTTGGACGTGGTCACCGACGCCGATCCAAACGACCGGCCGTGGAAGCCGCCCACGAACGCCACGAACGCGGGCCGCCGGGTCACGTAGCGCGCCAGCTTGAGCGCTCCCTCCACGGCCTCGGTGCCACTGTTCCCCCAGAAGAACATGTCGAGGTCGCCAGGCGTCAGCCGGGCCAGCTCCTCGCTCGCACGCAGCAGCGTGTCGTAGACGACCACCCCGATGGGCCCGTGGATGAGCCGGTCCAGCTGCGCCTTCGCGGCGGCGACCACCTTCGGGTGGCGGTGGCCGAGGTTGCACGCCGCCATGCCGCTGACGAAGTCGAGGTAGCGCCGGCCGTCGGCGCCGTAGAGGTAAGCGCCCTCGCCGCCTGCCACCGGCAGGTTGGGCCAGTCCTCCGACAGGCTCGGTGCGAGCAGCTCGTCCAGGCGCTGCGCGCGCCGGAGCAGGTCGGCGTCTGAGCCCGGCATGCGCTCTAGCCGCCGGTGCCCCTGGCCGGCTTCGAGACCGTGGGAAACGGAATGAGCCCGGTCTGGCGCTTGAGGACCGACGGCTTCGTGACGGGCACGCGCGGATGGTGCATCAGATTCACGTCGAGCCGCTTCCCGCACTCGCAGCGCACCTCGAGCGCGACCCCGGCGTCCACCCAGATGTTGCCCTGCGCTTCGGCCCGCGCGCGCGCGGCCTCGATCGCGCCGCTGGCGCGCTCGGCCTCGTCCTCGGCCTCGCCCATCTGGCGCGTCCCGCTACCCGAGAGCTCGTACATCAGGGCCTTCGGGTAGTAGACCGAGTAACGCCGGCCGCAGCCGCCGCAGGGGAAGGTGAAGATCAGCGCCATGGTGGATACATTCTAGCATGACCCGCCGGATCGCCAGTGACGGCCGTCCCGTCGAGCTCGATGCCGCGTGGAAAACGAACGTGGCCGGCGAGGACACCCGCATGGCCGAGGGGGCCGGCTGGCGCAGCGCCACCCTCTACCTCTGGCTCCACACCCGACAGCGGCGGGCGATCGTCGCCCTCACCGACCGCATCCGCCGTGCCGTCCGGGAGAGCGGTGTACGCGAGGGGTTCGTGCTGGTCAGCGCGATGCACATCAGCGCCGCGGTCTACGTGAACGACCACGAGACCGGCATCATGGAGGACATGATGGCGATGCTGGACCGACTGGCGCCCTACCGGGCCGACTACCGGCACCACCGCACCGGCGAGGACAACGCCGACGCACACCTCAAGAGCCTGCTGTTGCACCATCAGGTGATCGTACCCGTCACCGACGGCGACCTCGACCTGGGGCCCTGGCAGCAGGTATTCTACGCCGAGTTCGACGGCCAGCGCCGGAAGCGGGTGCTCATCAAGGTGCTGGGTATGGCCTGACGGGCGGCTGTGCTATCCTAGGGGTACCCGCACGCGGCACGACGGTTGGGAGGCGACGGCAATGGCACGAGGGACCGTGGTCCTGATGGTGGCGTTTGCAACCGTGCTCGTCGGAGGTGCCGCCTACGCCGCGGGCTTCGCAGCCGGGCGCGCGGTGGCCGCCGGCGTGCCCGCGCCGGTCGCGGCGCAGCCGGTCCAGTCGCCCGAGCTGTTCATGCCGCAGATGCCGCAGCCGTTCCCGATGACTCCTGCCCAGCCCGCTCCGGGTCAGCCGCCGACGCTCCGCGAGTTCATCCCGATTCCCGGCCCCGGACAGCAGATGCCGGGCCAGCAGCCCGGGCAGGAGAACGGCGAGTGCGAACCGATCATCCTCTTCTACCATAACGGTCAGCTCTACCAGCTCCAGCCGGGTCCGGGCCAGCAGTTCGGCCCCGGCCGGCCCGGAACGCCGCCGGAGTTCTACCGGCTCAATCCCTACCAGGGCCCGCCCATCCCGGGCCTGCCCATGCCACAGCCGCGGCCCGACCGCGGCCCGGGGTTCTCTCCGGTCAACCCGCGCTCCTGAGCCGCGCCGCGGCGTGGCCGTGATGATCCGGCTGCCCGGACCCCTGCGCGAGCGCGCAGGCCAGCGGGCGGCCGTCCAGGTGGAGGCCGCGACCGTGCGCGAGGCGCTCGACGCCCTCGACCGTCGCTTCCCCGGGATGCGGTTCTGCCTCTGCGAGGAGACCGGCAGGCTGCGCCCGTACGTCAACGTCTTCCTGGAGACCGAGAACATCCGCGACCTGCAAGGCCTCGAGACACCCGTGCCCGACGGCGCGACCCTGCACGTGCTGCACTCGGTCGCGGGCGGGGTGGGCGCGGTGGCATAGGAGGCGTCAGCGTGCCCGTCCGGCGGACGTACCCGAAGGGCACGGTCGTGCTGGCCGTCGGGACCAAGCGGGGGTTGTTCCTGCTCACCTCGCGCGACCGGCGCGCCTGGAGAGCCGACGGCCCGCACCTGGCCGGACGCCGGGTCTTCCACGCCGTGCTCGATGCGCGCAACGGCGCGCGGCTCTTCGCCGCGGACAACGGCGACTTCTACGGCTCGTTCGTCCGCTACAGCGACGACTTCGGCCGCACGTGGAAGGACCCGGTGCGCCCCATCGCGTTCCCTGAGGGCGGCGGGCTCGCCCTCAAGAACATCTGGATCGTCGAGCCAGGGAGGGCGGACGAGCCGAAGATCGTCTACGCGGGCACAGACCCCGCGGCGCTCTTCACAAGCCGCGACGCCGGCCGCACCTGGGAGCTGAACGAGGGACTGCAGCGGCACCACACGCGTTCTCGCTGGCAGCCGGGAGCCGGCGGCCTGTGCCTGAACTCCATCGTTGTCCACCCCACGAACCCGCGGCGGATGTGGGTCGCGATCTCGGCCGTGGGCGTCATGCGCACCGACGACGGCGGTCAGACCTGGACGTTCTGCAACAAGGGCACGCGCGCGGACTTCCTGCCCGAGAAGTACCCGGAGTTCGGGCAGTGCGTGCACCGGCTGATTCCCCACCCCGGGAACCCGGACGTGCTCTACCAGCAGAACCACTGCGGGGTGTACGTGACCACGAACGCGGGAAACTCGTGGACCGAGATCGGCGGGAACCTGCCATCGGACTTCGGCTTCCCGATGGCGCTCGACCCGCACCACCCCGCAACGATCTACACGGTGGTCGAGGACGAGACCCGGAGCAACGTGGGCGACCAGTTCACCGTGTACCGCTCCACCGACGCCGGCCGGCGCTGGCAGCGCTTGACGCGCGGGCTGCCGAAAGGGCGCACCGTCCGGCTGGGCGTCCTCCGAGCCGGGATGTGCACCGACACGCACGATCCGTGCGGGGTGTACGTCGGGACGAACACCGGCCAGCTCTTCGCCAGCCGCAATCGTGGGGACTCCTGGAAGATGATCGCCGACTACCTGCCGCCGATCTACTCGGTCGCGGCGACCGTGCTTTGACGGTCCGCCCGCGCCGGCAATGACCAGGCCCCTCGCCGGCGGCCGCCCCGCCGCGCACCGCACCGCCGCGGCCGCGGCCGCGGGCCGCCGGCCCTTCGACCGCCTCATCGCGGACGTCCGCGTGGTGAACGTGTTCACCGGCGAGGTGCGCCCCGGCCACGTGGGCATCGCCGGCGGGCTGTTCAGCCGTGTCTTCGAGGTGGGCGAGCCTCGTCCGCCGGCCCGCGAGGTCACCGAGGGCCGCGGGCGCTTCCTGGTCCCCGGCCTGATCGACTGTCACATGCACTTCGAGAGCACGATGGTGCTGCCGCCCGCGTTCGCCGAGGCCGTGGTTCCCCTCGGTGTGCTCACCGTCACACCCGACCCGCACGAGATCGTCAACGTCATGGGGCTGGCGGGGATGCGGCTGCTACTCGACGCGAGCCGGGAGTTGCCGCTCGACGTCTTCCTCCAGGTGCCCTCCAGCGTGCCGGCCACCAGCCTGGAGACCGCGGGCGCCGCCATCGGTCCTGCCGAGGTGACCGAGGCGCTGTCGTGGGAAGGCGTGATCGCGCTCGGCGAGGTCATGGACTACCCGGCGGTCATCGCGGGCGAGGCCCGGATGCACGACATCCTGGCCGCGGCGCTCGCCGCCGGCACCGTGATCGAAGGTCACGCGCCCAACCTGCGCGGCGCCGACCTGGCGGCGTTCGTCGCCGCCGGCATCGACTCGGACCACACGCTGATGACCCCGGATCTGGCGCTCGAGCGGCTGCGCAACGGCATGACCGTCCTGCTGCAGGAGAAGTCGCTGAGCCCGCCCACGCTCGCCGCGGTCGAGCCCGCCGCGCAGGCGCTCAATCTGTGCCTGGTGACCGACGACGTGCTCCCCGACGACCTGCTCGCGCGCGGGCACCTCGACCTGGTGTTGCGCGAGGCGGTGCGGATGGGCCTCGACCCCGTCGAGGCCATCCGTGCCACGACCCTGGCGCCGGCCCGGCGAATGCGGCTGTACGACCGCGGGGCGATCGCACCGGGACTGGTCGCGCACTGCGTGCTCGTCACCGACATCGAGGCGTTCCGCGCCGACGAGGTCTTCGCGCGCGGCGTACCGGTGGCGCGCGACGGCCGGTTGCAGCCAGGCGCGGTGACGGTGCCGCCGACGACCGCCGGGCGCGGGACCGTGCGTCTGCCGGCCCCGGGCGCCGATCGCTTCCGCGTGACGGCGCCACAGGGACGAACCGAGGTCCGCGTGCGCATCATGGAGATGAACCAGACCACTACCTTCACGGCCGCGGGCGAGGCCATGCTGCCTGTGCGCGACGGCGCCGTCGCGTGGGAAGGGCGCGACCTCTGCCTGGCCGCGGTGTTCGAACGGCACGGCCGCGCCGGCACCACGGGCTACGGGTTCGTACGCGGCGGTCTCCGCGAGGGCGCCGTCGCCACGACCTGGGCGCACGATAGCCACAACCTGCTCGTGCTCGGCCGCACCGCCGCCGAGATGGCCGCCGCGGCGCGGTGGGTCGTCGAGCACGATGGCGGGCTCGCGGCGGTGCGGGGCGAGACGCTCCTGGCCGGGGTGCCGCTCCCGGTCGCGGGGATCTGCTCGGACGAGCCCGTCTCGGTGGTGGGCCCGCGGGTCGCCGCGTTCCGCGCGGCGCTGGAGACGCTGGGGTTCGTGCATCGGTCGCCGATCATGACCCTGGGTGTGCTGACGCTCGCGGTCAGCCCGGAGTTGAAGCTGACCGACCGCGGCTTGGTGGACGTCAACCGCGGCCGGCTGGTCGACCTGTTCATCCAGCCGTCAGGAGGACACCCATGAGCACCGTGCCCCCCCAGCGCCACCTCAGGGTCACACCGGGGGCCGTCGCCCGCTCGGTGCTGATCCCCGGCGACCCGGCCCGGGCCGAGAAGATCGCCTCGCGCTTCGAGGGCGCGCGCGAGGTCATCCGCAACCGCGAGTACCTGGGGTTCACCGGCACGGTGGACGGCGTACCGATCTCGGTCTGCTCGACCGGTATCGGCGGGCCGTCGGCCTCGATCGCAGTCGAAGAGCTGTGCAACCTCGGCGCGGACACGTTCATCCGGGTGGGCTCCGCCGGCGGCCGGCAGCCCGAGATCGAGATCGGCAGCCTGGCGGTCGTCACCGCGGCCCACCGCGACGAGGGGACCTCGCTCGCCTACCTACCGGTGGGCTTCCCGGCCGTGGCCGACCTGGGCGTCACCCAGGCGCTCATCGGGGCGGCCCGCGCGCTCGGGCACCGGCCGTTCGTCGGCGTGGGCACCACCCGCGACGCGTTCTACCGCAAGGACGCCGCCCTGGCCGACCTGCTCACCCGCGAGGGCCACGTGGTCGCCGCGGAGCAGGAGTGCGCCACGGTCTTCATCGTCGCACACGTGCGCCGGGCGCGCGCGGGCGCGGTGCTGGCCATCGACTCGAATGTCCTGCGCGAACGGCCGTCCCCGGAAGAGGTCGAGCGCCGGTTCCGCGCCGCGGAGTCCGCAGCAATCGACGTCGCGATCGAGGCGGTCAAGCGACTGGCCCGATCCGCCTGAGCGGCCGCCATCGGGCCGCCGCCCGATGCGAGGCTCCCCGGGCGGGCGTACGCTGGCCTCGGGCGTCTTCGCCGGCGGTCGCGTGCTACAATGACGGCGTCTGCCCCGGTCAGCGACCCACGGTCATCGGTCCCATGCCAGCAACTCCGGCGGAGCGCCCGCATCGGCGGCCGAGGCCGCCGGATCAGGCGGAGGTGGTTCGGCATGACGACAAACGGACAGTCCGCGGTGGAGAGCCTGGTCGGCCAGGTCAGCCAGGTGCACGAGCGGGCCACGGTCAAGACCGTCTTCGGCGACCCGATGCCGCTCGACGGCCGTACCATCATTCCCGTCGCCAGGGTCGGCTACGCGTTCGGGGTGGGCATGGGGCGGGGTGGCCTGGAGAAGGAAGGCAGCGGCGAGGGCGGGGGCGGCGGCGGCGGGCTCAACGTCCGGCCCGTGGCCGTGCTGGAGGTGCGCAACGACGAGGTGCGTGTCAAGCCGATTCCGGACGTCACCCGGCTGGCGCTGGCGGGGATGCTGCTCGCGGCCTGGAACGTCTTCTGGATCACGCTGACGATTCGCGCCGCGATGCGCCGGCGAGCGTAGGGCCGACCCCGGGACCGCGACACCGCGCGCCGTGACCTCGCCGCCCGCCGGCCACCTGATCGACCTCCGCCGGGTGGTGAAGGTCTACGAGAGCGCCGCGGGCACCTTCACCGCGCTCAAGGGCGTCGACCTGAGGGTCGAGGAAGGCGAGTTCGTCGCGGTCATCGGCAAGTCCGGCAGCGGCAAATCCACCCTCATCAACATGATCACCGGCATCGACCGGCCCACCTCCGGCGAGGTGCACGTGGCCGGCACGCCGGTCCACACGCTGGGCGAAGGCCAGATGGCGGTGTGGCGCGGCCGCGCGCTCGGCATCATCTTCCAGTTCTTCCAGCTCCTACCGACGCTGAGCCTGGTCGAGAACGTCATGCTCCCCATGGACTTCGCCGGGCTCTACGCGCCACGCGACCGGCGCGAGCGCGCCCTGCGGCTGCTCGAGCAGGTGGGCCTGGCGCAGCACGCGTTCAAGCTGCCCTCGGCGGTCTCGGGCGGCGAGCAGCAGCGCGCCGCGATCGCGCGCGCGCTGGCTAACGATCCGCCGATCCTGGTCGCGGACGAGCCCACGGGCAACCTCGATTCGAAAACAGCTCAGTCGGTCTTCGCCCTGTTCGAGCGGCTCGTCCGCGAGGGCAAGACCATCTTGATGGTCACACACGACAACGACCTCGCGCGCGCCGTCTCGCGCACGATCGTGCTCTCCGACGGTGAGATCATCGAGGAGTACCTGGCGCGGGCGCTGCCGGCGCTCACCGAGGCCGAGCTCATCGAGGTGACGCGTCAGGTGGAGCGCCTCCGTTTCCCGCCCGGCGCCATCGTGGTTCGGCGGGGCGACCCGATCGACCGACTCTACATCGTCACCCGGGGCGAGGTCGAGATCCTGGTCAAGCGCGACGAGGGCCGCGAGTTCGTCGCCGCCACGATGGCCCGTGGCCAGTTCTTCGGCGAAGTGGAGCTGCTCGGCGGGGGGCCGGCGCTCGCGACCGTCCGCGCCGGCGCCGAGACCGGGGTCGAGGTCGCGGCGCTCGCGCGCCACGAGTTCCAGGCGCTCGTGGAACGATCGACGGCGGTCCGCGAGGCGATCACGCGGATCGCGCGAGAGCGGGCGGCGGAACACGCGGCCGCGGAGCGCGGCGGCGGTGCTCGCTAGCCCCCGGTGGCGCAAGGTCGCCTCGGACCTGTGGGCCAACCGGACCCGCACGGTCCTGGTCGTGCTATCGATCGCCGTGGGCGTTTTCGCGGTAGGGATGATCGCCGGCGCCGGCGTGATCATGACCCGCGACCTGCGCGCCGACTACGCGACCACGCGCCCCTCCAGCGGCCAGATCTTCACCCGCGACGCTTTCGACGACGACCTGGTCCAGACGATCCGGCGGATCCGCGGGGTCCGCGACGCCGAGGCACGGCGTATCGTCTCGGCCCGCTACCAGGCCGCGCCCGGCCGCTGGAGGGAAATCCAGCTCATCGCGCTGCGCGACTACCGGGACGTCCGGGTCAACACGCTCACCCCCACCGGCGGCGCCTACCCACCGCCGCACAGGGAGCTCCTGCTCGAGCGCTCCTCGATCGCGGCCGTGGGCGCCCGGATCGGCGACGTGCTGCTCGTGGAGACCCCCGACGGGCGCCGGCGCCCGATGCGCGTGGCGGGCACGGTCCACGACCTCAGCCAGATCTCGTCCTTCTTCACCGGTGCGGCCTACGGGTACATCAGCCCACAGACCCTGGAGTGGCTCGGCGAGACGCGCGATTTCAACAAGCTCGACTTCATCGCCGAGGGTGCCGCGCTCACCCGCGCCGACGTCCACCGCGTCGCGGCGCGCGTCCGCAGCAAGATCGAGGGCAGCGGGCGGGCGGTGTTCTTCACCCTCGTGTTCCAGCCGGGCAAACACTGGGCGGACGACTCGCTCCAGGCGATGACCCTCATCCTGGGGGTGCTGGGCGCGCTGTCGCTACTGCTATCAGGCTTCCTGGTCGTCAACACCATCACCGCGCTCCTGACCCAGCAGGTCCGCCAGGTGGGCATCATGAAGGCGATCGGCGCGCGGGCCGACCAGATCGTCGGCATGTACCTTGCGCTCGTGCTCGCCTTCGGGCTGCTGTCGCTGCTCCTGGCCGTGCCGCTGGGCGTCGTCGGCGCCCGCGCGCTCGCCGCTTTCACGGCCAACCTGCTGAACTTCCGGGTGGGCGGGAGCGGGCTCTCCCCGGGCGTGCTCGGCCTCCAGCTCGCCGCCGGGCTCATCGTGCCGCTGACGGCGGCCCTCTACCCGGTGCTGAACGGCGTGCGGATCACGACCCGGCAGGCGATCAGTTCCTACGGCCTGGCCGAGGCCGCCGCCGGCCGCGGCGCCCTGGACCGCCTGGTCGAGCGCGTCCGGGGGCTCTCGCGGCCGGCGCTCCTCTCGCTGCGCAACACGGTGCGCCGCAAGGGACGGCTGGCGCTGACCCTGACCACGCTCACGATAGCCGGGGCGATCTTTATCGGCATCCTCAGCGTGCAGCGCTCGCTGCTCGGCACGATGGATTCGCTGTTCCAGTACTGGAACTACGACGTGCAGGTGGAGTTCGCGCGGTCGTACCGCATCGATCAGCTCGAGCGGGAGGCGCTGCGCGTTCCCGGGGTGACCGCGGCGGAGAGCTGGGGGTTCCGCTCGACCTGGCGCATCCGACCCGACGACACCGAGAGCGTGGGCATCCTGCTTATCACCCTCCCCGCGGAGACGACCATGCTGCAACCGATCATGGTGCGGGGCCGGTGGCTCCACCCCGAGGACGAGAACGCCGTCGTGATCAACACCGACCTGCTGCGCGAAGAGCCCGACCTGCGGGTCGGCGACGAGATCGTCCTGCAGGTCGGCACGCGCAAGACGCCCTGGCGGATCGTCGGGATCACCCAGGGCATCCTCTCGGGCCCTTTCGCCTACGCCAACTACTCGTACGCGTCCCGCATGACCCGCACCTACGGCCGGGGCGACCGTGCCCTCATCGTGACCGAGCGGCACGACGCCGCGTTCGTCACGCAGGTCTCGCGCGGCCTGGAGGCGCACTTCCGCCGGCTGGGGTTGCGGATCGCGTCCAACCAGACCATCCCGGAGCTGCGGGTGATGGTCGCGGCGCAGTTCAACGTCATCGTCGTCTTCCTGCTCATCATGGCGGTCCTGCTCGCCGTGGTGGGCGGCCTGGGGCTGATGGGTACGATGAGCATCAACGTGCTCGAGCGCACACGCGAGATCGGCGTCATGCGCGCCATCGGGGCCTCGGACCGCGCCGTGATCCAGATCGTGCTCGCCGAGGGCGTGCTGATCGGCCTGGCGAGCTGGCTGCTCGGCGTGGTGCTGGCGGTGCCGCTCGGCTACGCCTTGTCCAACGCGGTCGGCACGGCGTTCCTGCGGACGGCGCCGGCCTTCCGGTTCTCGGGGACCGGCGTCGTGGTGTGGCTGGGCCTGGTGATCGCGCTCGCCGCGGTCGCCAGTCTCCTGCCCGCCTGGAACGCCTCGCGCCTGACCGTGCGCGACGTGCTCGCCTATGAGTGACGCGACCGGCGGCGTCGGCCGCCGTGGGAGGACTGCCATGAGGCGAATCGTCATCGGCGCGCTGGTGGTGCTCGCGATGGGCGCGGCCGCCTACCTGACACTGGGCCGGCGCCCCTCCGGCCCGGACCCCGCCCAGGCGCCGCTGCCGCCGGTGCGCACCGGCGGGGCGGTGGTCGCGGAGGGGCGCGTCGTGCCGGTGCGGGGGGTAACCCTGAGCCTGCCCGCGGGCGGCACCGTGGCCGAGGTGGCCGTACGTGAGGGCGAGCGGGTGCAAGCCGGCCAGCTCCTGGTGCGGACCGAGGAAGCCCGGCAGGCCGACGCCGCGGTGGCGCAGGCCGAGGCGCAACTGCGGCGGGCGCAGGCGCGCCTAGCCGAGTTGCGCGCCGGCGCGACGCAGCAGGATCTGGCGGCCGCCCGCGCGGCGGTGGACGCGGCGCGCGCCCGCCATGCCCAGCTCCAGGCCGGTGCCCGCGAGCAGGAGCGCGCGCAGGCGCAGGCCGCGGCGGAGGCGGCCGAGCGCCGCGCGGCCTCGGTGGAAGCGCGGGGGGTTCAGGCCGAGGCGGCGCTTCGTCTGGCCGAGGAGGACCTGCGCCGGACCGAGCGGCTGCTGGCGATGGGCGCGATCTCGCAGCAGGCGGCCGACCAGTCGCGCGCGCGTGTCACGCAGACCAGCGCCGAGCTCGAGGCGGCCCGCGCCGAGGCCGCCGCCGCGCGCGCCCAGGCCGCGCAGGCCCGCCAGCAGGCCGGCCTGGTGGCGGCCGGCGCGCGGCCGGAAGAACTCGAGGTTGCGGCGGCGGACGTGCGCCGCGCGCAGGCGCAGCTCGACCAGCTCACCGCCGGGGCACGAGCGGAGGCGATCGCCGCCGCCGAGGCCGACGTGGCCGCGGCTCGGGCCGCGGTCCGCCAGGCCCGGGTCAGCCGCGAGCAGGCCGAACTGCGGGCACCGTTCGCCGGCACGGTCGCGTGGATCGGCCCCCGCGCCGGCGAGTTCGTCGCGCCGGGCGCGCCGGTGATCCGCGTCGGCGACCTCACGGCCTGGCAGGTGGAGACCACCGACCTGACCGAGCTCAGCGTCGTCAGCGTGCGGGAAGGCGACCGCGTCACCGTTACGTTCGACGGCATCCCCGACCTCAGCATCGGCGGCACCGTGCAGCGGATCCGCGCGTTCGGGGAGAACCGGCTGGGCGACATCACCTACACGGTCGCGATCGCCCTGGATCGTCAGGACCCGCGGTTCCACTGGAACATGACCGCGTCGGTGACCATCGAGCGGCAGTAGGCTACCAGAGCCGCGCGAACGTCCCGCCCGCCATCGCCGCGCCGAGCCGGTCCAGCCCGGGATCGGGCACGCCGTCCACCCGGCTGCGGTAGACCGCGCCGGCCTTCATCACGAGGCGCACCTCCCGAAGGTCGGCGATGCGCTCGTCGGGCCGGCCGGCCACCGCGATCAGGTCCGCCTGCTTGCCGGCTTCCAGCGTGCCGGTGATGCGGTCGGTTCCGCACAGCCGCGCACTGCTGGCGGTAGCCGCGCGGATCGCCTCCAGCGGGCTCAGCCCGACCCGCGTCAGCAGCTCGACCTCGCGGATCGTCGCCACGGTGCCGTCCACCGGATCGCTCGGCAGCAGGTCGGTGCCGACGCACAGCGTCACGCCCCGCGCCGCCGCCCGCGTGATGGACGCCAGGTGCTCGGCGGCCGCGGCTTTCGCCTTGCCGAGCATCCACTCCTGGACGCCGTGGCGCCGCATGTAGTCGAGCTCCTGGGTCACGCACAGCGTCGGCACCAGGAACGTGCCCGCCTCCGCCATCCGAGCCGCGGTAGCATCCCCGAAGCTGTACCCGTGCTCGATGCAGTCCACGCCCAGGCGCACCGCGTCCCCGACCGCGCGGTCGCCGCCGGTGTGCGAGGCCACCCGCTTGCCGGCGCTGTGGGCGACCTCGACCACCGCGCGCACCTCGTCGTCGGTCATCTGCTTGTCCGTCGCCGACTCGCGTGGCGTGCCGATCCCACCGGTCAGGCAGATCTTGATCAGGTCCGCGCCCGCGCGGAGCTGCTCGCGCGCCGCGCGCCGGAAGGCGTCCGGGCCGTCCGCCTCCAGGCACCCCACCGAGTTGTGCCCGTGCCCCCCGGTGGCGATAAGCGCGTGCCCGGCACAGGTGATCCGCGGTCCCGGCAGCAGCCCGCGGCCGATCGCCTCCCGCACGTCGATGTCGGTGAAGTAGGGCTCGCCCACGATGCGCAGGCTCGTCGTCCCCGCCAGGATCGCCTCCAGGGCCCGCCGGTAGTTCAGCATGACGCGGTAGCCCGGGGTGAACGGGTCGGCGCGGCGCTCGGGGAAGGGCAGACGCAGCCCCAGGTGCACGTGGACGTTGAACAGCCCGGGCAGCACGGTCAGCCCGCCCAGGTCGACCACCGTGTCGCCGGCCTGCGCCGGCGGGCGCCCGGGGTCTCTGGCCGGCCCGCACCAGGCCAGCCGGTCGTCCTCGACGACGACGGCGGCGTCGGAGATCGCCGCGGCTCCGGTCCCATCCACCATCCGGCAGTTCACCAGCACCGTGCGCATGCGCCTCTCCTCCTCCACGCGCGCTCTACTCGCGCTCTCGCTGCAGCCCGTCGCCGAGCAGGTTCGCGCCCACGACCAGCGTGGCGATGGCCATCCCCGGAAAGACCGTGTTCCACCAGGCCAGGCTCTGCACCGTCCGGCCCTCGGCGACCATGCTGCCCCAGGCCGGCGTCGGCGGCTGCACCCCGAGCCCCAGGAACGAGAGCGCGGCTTCGGCCAGGATTACGCTCGACATGTTGACCGCCCCGACCACCAGCAGCGGCGGCAGAATGGACGGCAGCACGTGGCGCAGCAGGATGCGGCGCTCCCCGGCGCCGAGCGCCCGCGCCGCCAGCACGAACTCGCGCTCGCGCACCGCCAGGGTGTTGGCGCGCGCGATGCGCGCGTACTGCACCCAGCTCACGAACGCCAGCACCAGGATGAGCTTCGGCAGGCTCTGCCCCAGCGCGGCCATGATCGCGATCGCGATGAAGACCGGCGGGAACGAGAGCTGGATGTCGATGAGGCGCGAGGTGAGCCGATCCACCCACCGGCCGAAGTAGCCGGCGGCCAGGCCGAGCCCGGTCCCGAGCCCGCCGCCGATCAGGACCGAGAGGACCGCCACGGCGATCGAGACGCGCGCCCCGAACATCAGGCGCGCGAGCAGGTCGCGGCCAAGACGGTCGGTACCCAGCGGGTAGCTCCACTCGCCCCCGCGCATCCACGCCGGCGGCTGGAGCGAGCGCAGCAGGTCCTGGTCGGCGTAGCCGTGCGGGGCCAGCTGCGGCGCGAGCACGGCCACCGCGACCACCGCGCCCAAGATGGCCGCCCCGGCGTAGAACTGCGGCGGTCGCCGGCGCCGGGCCCGCGGTCGAGGGATCGCGCTAACGGCCATGGTCGTAGCGGATGCGCGGGTCCAGGTAGAGGTAGAGCAAGTCCACCGCCAGGTTGATGAGCACGAACAGCGTCCCGACGATCAGCACCACGGCCCGGACCACGGGCAAATCCCGCGTCTGGATCCCCTGCAGCATCAACCAGCCCACGCCTGGCCAGGCGAAAACCGCCTCCACGACCACCGATCCGCCCAGCAGGTTGCCGAGCTGCAGCCCGAGCACCGTCACCGTCGAGATGAGCGCGTTGCGCAGCGCATGGCGCGAGCGCACCACCCGCTCGCCGAGGCCCTTGGCCCGCGCGGTACGGATGAAGTCCTGACGCAGGACCTCGAGCACGTCCGCCCGCACGAGCCGCGTGATGAGCCCGGTGGTGTAGACCGCGAGCGTGAGGCTGGGCAGCACCAGGTAGAGCGGCGACTCGAAGCCCGAGGCGGGCAGCCAGCGCAGCCGGTCGGCGAAGAGCAGGATGAGCAGCACGCCCAACCAGAACGACGGCAGGCTGATACATACGAACGTGGCCAGCGACACCGCCCAGTCGACCAGGCTACCGGCGCGCGAGCCGACCCACAGCCCCACCGGGATGCCCACCCCGACCGTGAGCGCGATCGTGGTGAGGGCGAGCAACGCCGTGTTGGGCAGGCGGTCGAGGACCAGCTCGAGCGCCGGCCGGCTGAACCGGAACGACTCGCCCAACTCGCCGCGGGCGGCATCCTTGAGGAAGCGCCAGTACTGCACGGGCAGCGGCTGGTCGAGCCCGTAGAGCCGGCGCACGCGCTCGATGTCCTCGGGCCGCGCGTCCAGCGGGGTGAGCAGGCGCACCGGGTCCCCGCTCAGGTGGACGAGCAGGAACACCAGGATGCTGACCGCCAGGAGCACCCAGACCAGGTGCGCCAGGCGCTGGACGAGGTAGCCGATCACCAGGGACTAGCTCAGCCGTATGCCTCCCAGGCGGATGATGCCGTCGGTGTGGGCCTCCCAGCCCTGCACACGCTTCTGCTTGGCGTAGACGCCCTGCTGGTTCCACAGGAACACCCAGGGGCCTTCGCGGTAGATGATCTGGTTGAGCCGCTTGTACATCTCGTTGCGCTGGTTGGCGTCCATCGTCTTGATCGCGTCCTGGATCAGACGGTTGGCCTCCGGGTTGTGGTAGCCCTGCCAGGCCGCGCCCTTGCGGTCCGAGTCGAAGTTGATGGCGACCGTCGCGTCGAGCAGCACGCCGACCTGCTGGAAGAAGAACGCGTCGTGGGTCTTGCCGAGCACGCCCTGGACGAACGGGCTCCAGTCGCTCACCTGCACGCGGGTGCGCACGCCCACGCGCGACCACATCCCGGCGATCGCCTCGCTCGCCAGCCGGTCGTTCAGGTAGCGGCCCTCCGGGGTCACCAGGGTGACCTCGAACCCGTTGGGAAAACCGGCCTCGGAGATGAGCTGCCGCGCACGATCCGGATCGTACGGGTAGGGCCGCAGGCTCTCGTCGTAGCCGGGGATGCCCGGCCCGAACGCGCTCGCTAGCCGGTACGCCGCGCCGCGCATCACCGTCCGGATCAAGGTGTCCACGTCGGTGGCGTAGTTCATCGCCTGCCGCACGCGCGCATCCTGGAACGCCCGCACCTTCAGCGAGTTCAGCACCACGATCTGCGAGGAGAGCTGCCGGAACGTGATGACATCCACGTTCCGCGTCGCCTCCAGCTCCGGAATCTGGATCGGGTCCACCGGCGTGATCAGGTGCGCCGCGCCGGTCTTCAGCTCCACCACGCGGGTCGCGGACTCCGCCACCGGCCGCCAGACCAGGCGCCGCACGCGCGGCTGCCCGCTGAAGTGCGGCCGCTCGGCGAAGTCCATGACCATGCGCTGGCCGGGATTCCACTCGACGAACCGGTAGGGACCGGTCCCGATGGCTCGGCGCGTGGGGTCCACCTCGCCGCCGGTGATCGCCCGAGGCAAGATCTCGCAGTAGATGGACAGCACCTCCGCCAGCAGCGCGAACGGCCCGTCGGTGTGGATGCGCACCGTGAGCGGGTTGACGATCTCCACGTCGCGCACCGGGCGCAACTGCCCGGCGTAGACATTGCGGATGGTCGGGCTCTTGAAGCGGGTGATGGTGTCGCGCACGTGCTGCGCGCCGAACTTCTCCCCGTTGTGGAAGTACACGTCGTCGCGCAGGCGGAACTCCCAGGTCGTGTCGCTGACGACCCGGTACGAGGTCGCGAGCCACGGGATGATCCGCATGTCCGGCCCGCGCTCCAGCAGCTTGTCGTACATCGCCCACATCATGCCCTTCGAGGCGCCCGAAGTGGTCACGTGCGGATCCAGGGACTCGGCGTCCACGCCCTGGACAATGAGCAAATTCCCGACCGGCTGCACCGCGGCCCCCGGCGCCGCCAGGAGCTCCCAGCGCAGCGCGTCCGCCGCCAGGCCGCTACCGGCCAGCACCGCGGTCCCCTTGAGGAAGTCGCGCCGCGTCAGGCGCGGTCGCGCCGTCCCGTCACCCATCGTCCTCACCCTCCCGATGCGTTCGCGCTCAAAGCGTTGGGCACGAACCGGAAATCGCAGTGATCGTCCCCCAGGCCGATCGCCGTCGGCCGCACCAGCCGGTGCGTGGGATGACCGTCCATGAACCGCTCGTCGGTCTCGCAGAAGAACGGAACCAGCTCCGGCGCCCCCGCCCGCTCCATGGCGCGCACCCAGTTGCACGCCGTGATGTGGAACCGCACCTCCTCGGGCGTGTACGCGAGCAGCCGCCCCTCGCAGGAGAAGAAGCGCATGGCGGTCGCGAAGCGTCGCGCCAGCGCCTCGGGCGACGCGGCGAACCCCGGGGGCGGTGGGCTCGTCACGTTCAGCGGCCCGTCGGGGTCATCGGCGGTGCGCTGCCGCTCGGCGGCGAGGGCGTGGCTCACCCGACCCGACTCCACGATCGCCCGGCGCGCCACGGCCAGGGCCACCTCGCGGCCGGCACGGGCGCGGACCGCCCGGTAGAGGTCCACGAAGGGCTGCAGTTCCGCGTGCAGCGCCTCCAGGTCGCGGGGCGCCGCGGGCAGGGTATCCGGCAGGCCGGCGATGCCGGCCTCGCGCAGCACGGTCTCGGCCTCGGCCTCGCCCAGCACCTCGGCGACGGCGCGGCGGCAGGCGGCCTGCTGCACGCGGTGCGGCCGGGTCCCCCCCGTCATAGTTCAGGATGGATTCGGTGCAGGCCCCACCCTCCCTGCCGGAGAACACGAGGGCGCCCCGGCCCAGACACGGCCGGGTGGGCGGGAGGCCTCGTGGAACGGCTGCGGTTCGGCATTCGCTTCAACAGCGCCTCGGGGACGATCGCGCAGGTCGTGCGCTGGGCGCAGATCGCCGAGGACGCCGGCTTCGACGACCTCTGGTACTGCCAGGACCTCATGCTGCGGGACGCGTGGGTCGTGCTGACGGCGGTTGCCGCGGCCACGCGCCGCCTCCGCGTGGGGACGGCAATCGTCAACCCGTTCTCGTCGAGTCCTGCTGAACTTGCAATGCGAGCCGCCAGCCTGCAGGAACTCTCCGGCGGCCGGTTCGTGCTGGGGATCGGCCCCGGCGACCCGCCCCACCTGGGCTGGATCGGCCTGCGCCAGGCCCAACCGCTCACCGGGCTCCGGGAGGCCGTCGGGCTCATCCGGGCGCTGCTGCGGGGCGAGGAGGCGCCGTTCGACGGCCGGGTGTTCCAGGGGTGGACGCGGGGCGCGCGTCTGAAGTTTCCCCTGCCCGCCCACCCTGTGCCGGTCTACATCGGTGGTCAGGGGCCGAAGGTCACGGAGTTCATGGGCGAGGCAGGCGACGGCGGGCTGCCCATCGTGTTCCCGCCTGAGGTGATCGACGGCGTCGTCGCGCGCGTGCGCGCGGGCGCGGCACGCGCCGGCCGGACGCTCGACGGCTTCGACCTGGCCGCCTGTGTCTGGTGGTCGCTGGGCCCCTCACGCCGGGCGGCGGAGGACGCGCTCCGACCGCTGATCGCCTACTATGGCCCGTCGCTGCGCGCCGAGGTGCTCGCCCCGATCGGGCTCGTGCCCGCGGACTTCGAGGCCATCCGCGCGGCCTGGGCCGCCGGCGACCAGGCGAAGGCTGAGGCGCTCGTCGAGCCCAGGATGTTCCGGCTCGCGATCGCCGGCGACCTGGACGAGGTCGTCGCGCGCGTGCGCTGGCTCCAGGGTCGCGGCGCCACGCAGGTGAACATCGGGCCCCCGCTCGGCCCGGATCGGGAGTGGGCGCTGCGCGAAACCGCGCGGGTGATCGCCGCGGTCAGGTAGCGCGGCCAGCCGACGTGGCACCGTGGCGATATACTATGGACGCTGCGCGCATGCGCACGGAGGTCCCGCATGAAGCTCGGCGTCGTCTTCCCGCAGACCGAAATCGGCTCCGACCCCGCCGCAATCCGCGACTTCGCCCAGGCGGTGGAGAGCCTGGGGTTCCACCACCTGCTCGTCTATGACCACGTGCTCGGGGCCGATGCGGCGAACCGCCCGGGCTGGCTCGCCTACACCATCGAGGACGCATTCCATGAACCGTTCGTCCTGTTCGGCTTCCTGGCCGCGGTCACGACGCGGCTCGAGCTCGCGACGGGCGTCATTATCCTCCCGCAGCGCCAGACCGCGCTCGTCGCCAAGCAGGCCGCGGAGGTGGACGTGCTCAGCCGCGGGCGGCTGCGCCTGGGCGTCGGACTCGGCTGGAACTCGGTCGAGTACGAGGCCCTGGGCATGGAGTTCGGCAACCGCGGCGCGCGCGTCGCCGAGCAGGTACGGCTGATGCGGGCGTTGTGGACAGAGGAGCGCGTGACCTTTCGCGGCCGCTGGCACACGGTGGTGGAGGCTGGCATCCGGCCGATGCCGGTGCAGCGGCCGATTCCGGTCTGGATGGGCGGGGCGGACGACCGCGCGCTGCGCCGCGCCGCGCGCCTGGCCGACGGCTGGATGTACGGCGGCGGGCTGCCGAATCCGTTCACGCGCGCCCCCGCACGCCGGCCGCGCGAGCTCGTGGAGCGGCTGCGCGCGTTCGCCGGGGCCGCGGGCCGCGCTCCCGCGACCCTGGGCATCGAGGGTCGGGTCTCGGTGACCCAGGGCACGCCGGACGACTGGCGGAAGGCGGCGGAGGAATGGCAGGCGCTGGGCGCGACCCACCTGAGCGTGGCGACGATGCGCGCAGGCTTCGCGACACCTGACGCGCATGTGGAGGCGGTGCGCAGGTTCAGGGAGGCGCTGAGCGCCTAG
>JAVHMA010000008.1 GCA_031081715.1 Armatimonadota bacterium
CCGCGGGGCCGTCCGGTCGATGACCTTCATCGCGGCCGTCGGAATGTAGACGATGATCTACATCCAAGTAAATCACCGGCTACGGAGCCGGTCAAGTCGCGTCCGCCCGGTCTAGGGCACCTCGAGGTCGAACAGCGGCGGGTACTGCTGCGAGCCGAAGACGTCGGTCTCGCCGGGATCGCCGCTGGGCCGCCTCCGGCGAAGGGTGAACTTCACCGCCGGCGCGGCCTCGACGTGGACGAAGTGGGTCACGTCCCGAAGGGGCACCCGGTAGAGCCGCGCCACGGCCTCGCGCGTGAGCACGCCCGAAGCCCGGACCCGCTCGTAGGCCGCCCGGTCGGCGAAGATGACATCGAACGTCACGTGGTCGACGCCCGCGTTCTTGCTGCGAATGGTCGTGGCCAGGTCGAAGAGCCGCGGCATCGCCCCGCTCACCTCACCCCGGCGCCCACGTCTACCAGGCGCATCGGGAAGATCTCGCACGGGTCCTCGAGCGGCAGCAGATGGTTGACCGTCCACGAGTAGGCCGGCCGTCCAAGCAGCACCTCGTCCACCGGGAGCGCCGCGGTGCCCGCGGTCCCCCTCAGCCCCGGGAACCGGGCGAAGAAGAAGTTGCGCTGCGCGAGCGCCGCGATCGCCGCCGCCTCGTCGTCGGTCGGCGCCACGGCCTCGATCAAGAGCGCCACCTCATGCCCCGGGGCGTCCCGCCGCGGCTCGCGCGCGCCCAGCACCCCGTCGCGGCCGAAGACGCGGAAGAACAGCTCGTACCGGCCGGGGCCCGGCGCCCCGTGCCGCTCCTCCACCTTGGCGCGCGCCCACGCCTCCATGCGATCCACCAAGCCAATCGCGTGCGGGTCGCGCAGCGCCGCGAACGCGAACGCCCGCGCCCCCACGCGGCCGGCGCCCTCCAGTTTCACCGCGTAGCCCGCGGCGGGTACCCAGCGCGCGCCGGTGACGCGCGTCCGCCGGGCGTCGACCGCCTCGTACCGGCAGGCGCGCAGGTCGAGGGCCCCGCCGGGCACCGCGTGGGTGAACGGGTCCTCGCGCTCGTACATGCTGTGGCTGATGACCGACGCGGGCGTGCACCGCTGGTCAGGGTGCATCGGCTCGAACTCGACCGCCTCGCGACTGATCGTGCCCAGCACGGTCTCCTTGGCCATGAACGGCTCCGCACACAGCGACGCGCACTCCAGGACCTTGCCGAGGTGGAAGGCCAACGCGCGCGGGAAGCCGGCCCGCAGCGGGAGCGCGGCGAAGATGGCGTCGTCGCACGAGCGGCCGCAGACGACCACATCGGCCCCGGCGTCGAGCGCGCGGACGATGGGCTCCACGCCCATCATCGCGACGATGTGATCCGTGCGCTCCACCACCGCAGGCGTCAGGGGCGGCCGCCCGCCGAGCCCCGGGGCCGGCGCGCGGCGCAGGCGGTCGAGCAGCGTGTCGCGCGCCACCTCGGCGTAGACCGCCGCGACCCGAAACGGGGGTAGGCGGCGCGCGCGGGCGATCTCCTCGAGCAGCCCGACGAACAGATCCACCCCGCGGTTCGTCCCGGTGTCCGACGCCGATCCGATGATCATCGGCGCGCCCTGCGCGCGCGCGGCGACCAGCATCAGCTCCAGGTCATGACGCTGCCAGTCTACCGGGCTGTGCTGCGCGTCCGCGCCGAGCGGGTAGGGCCCGATGTCACAGCTCCCCGAGTCGGCGACGTAGGCGTCGGGCCGGCGCGCGGCGCCGGTGTGAAAGCTGGCCGCCTCGATCGGCGTGAACCCGAGGTGCCCGGTGGGCGACAGCAGCGTCATGCGCTCCATACCGTCCTCCTCATCTCCGGTGGCGCGCGGCCTCGACCAGCGCGCGGAAGAGCCGCAGCCACCGCCGGTCCCGGCAGGCGAGCAGCTCGGGGTGGAACTGGACGCCGACGAGGAATCCCGCGCGCGGAGGGCCCTCGACGGCCTCGATGACGCCGTCGGGCGCCCAGGCCACGGCGCGCAGCCCCCGGCCGGGCGTACGGATCGCCTGCCGATGCAGGGAGTTCACCGTCCCCGGCGCACCGACGAGCGCCGCGAGCCGCGACCGGGCCGCCACCCGGATGGGGTGCGCGGCAGGCGTCCCGGGTCGCGCCGCCTGGTGGCGCAGCGCGCCGGGCCAGTCGAGCACCAGGTCCCGCACCAGCGTGCCGCCCAGCGCCTGGCTGAGGGTCTGCATGCCGCGGCAGATGCCGAGCACCGGCAGCGCGCGGGCGCGCGCGGCCAGGACCAGGGCGCGTTCGAAGCGGTACCGGCCCGGGTCGATCTGCGCGAGCGTCGGCCGGCGGCGGGCGGCAAACGCGCCGCGCGGCACCGACCGGCCGCCGGTGAGCACGAGCGCGTCCAGCCGGCGCGCGAGCGCCGCGGCCGCCTGCCTGGACGACGAAGGCACCAGCATGGGCACGCCCCCGGCGCGTATGACGGCGTCGACGACGAGCGCGTCGCGCCTGGCCGCGACACCCCCCGGTGCCGCGGCGGCCACCGCGATGCCGACCACCGGCCCCCGCGCGGGCCGCGGGCCGCTCATTCGGCGCGCAGCCGCGGGTCGAGCACGTCGCGCAGCCCCTCGCCCACCAGGTTGACCGCGAGCACCAGGGCGACGATCGCCAGCCCCGGGAAAGTGGATACCCACCACGCGGTGAGCATGACCTCGCGGCCTTCGGCGACCATCGTACCCCAGGCCGGCAGGCGCGGCGGCAGCCCCAAGCCCAGGAAGGACAGCGACGCCTCGAGCACGATGAAGTGCCCCATCCGCAGCGTGCCCAAAACTAGGCTGGTGTGCAGCATGTTGGGCAGGATGTGCCGGCCGACGATGCGCGCGCTCGAGGCGCCGACGGCCCGCGCCGCGTCCACGTACTCCCGCGCGCTCTGCGCCATGGCCTCCCCGCGCGCGACGCGGAAGAACTCCACCCAGCCCTTGAACGCCAGCGCGGCCACGAGGTTCCAGAACCCGGGCCCCAGCGCCGCCATCACCCCGATCGCGAAGATCAGGTGCGGGAAGGCCATCAGCAGCTCGGCGAAGCGCGAGAGCGCGCCGTCCACGCGGCCGCGGTAGAAGCCAGCGGCCAGCCCGAGCACCAGCCCCGGTAGCAGCGAGAGCAGCGTCGCGGCCAGGCCGACGAGCAGGGAGACCCGGCTGCCGAAGATGATTCGCGACCAGAGGTCGCGACCCAACCCATCCGTGCCCAGCCAGTGGCCTCCCGGCGTGGCCGCGAGCCACGACGGCGCCGCCAGGCGGTTCTCCAGGTCCGACGCGCCGGGGGCGTACGGGGCCAGCACAGGCGCGAACACCGCGCCGGCGGCCACCGCGGCCACGATGAGCGCGCCCAGCACCGCCGAAGGGTGCCCGGCCAGCCGCGCCAGCGTGCCCCACGCGCCGCCGCGCCGGGCGGGCCGCTGCGGGACCCAGGCCGCTAGGGTGGCCACGGGAGGCCTACAGCGCCATGCGCGGATCGAGATAGATGTAGCACAGGTCCACCAGCAGGTTCGCCAACACGAACGTGGCCGCGTAGAGCATGACCGCGCCCTGGACGACGGGGTAGTCGCGGCTGAAGATGGCGTCCACCACGAGCCGCCCCATCCCCGGCCAGCCGAACACCGTCTCCACGATCATGTTGCCGCCGAGCAGCACGCCGAGCTGGAGCCCGACCACGGTCACGGTCGGAATCAGGGCGTTGCGAAGCGCGTGGCGCAGCACGACGACGCGCCCGGTCAACCCCTTGGATCGCGCGGTGGTGACGAACTGCTCGCGCAGGACCTCGATCATGCTCGATCGCATGACGCGCGCCACCACGGCCATCAGGCCGGCGCCCAGCACGACCGCCGGCAGGGTCAGGTGGCGGAGCCCGTCCCACAGCGCGGCCCAGTTGCGCGTGAGCACGCTATCCAGCACCACGAACCCCGTCACCGGCCGGAGGAACACCTCGAAGCCGATCCGGCCCGAGGTGGGGAACCAGCCGAGCCGGACGGCGAACACGATGATGGCCACGATCCCCAGCCAGAACGCGGGCATCGAGATCCCGAGGAAGGCCCCGCCCATGGCCAGCCGGTCGAGCCAGGAGCGCTGGTAGACCGCGGAGAGCACGCCCACCGGCACCGCGACGGCCAGGGCCACAACCGTGGCGGCGACGGCCAGCTCCACCGTGGCGGGCAGCGCCTCGACGAGCATGGCGAAGACCGGCCGGCGGCGCGCGAACGACGTGCCCAGGTCCCCGCGCGCGGCGCCGGCTAGGAACTGGTAGAGCTGCTCGGTCACGGGGCGGTCCAGATGGAAGTCCCGCCGCAGCCGGTCGAGGTCCTGCTGCGAGATCGCCCCGGTCTGGCCGAGCACGATGTCCACGGGGTCGCCGGGCAGCATCCGCATGACGACGAACACGACCACGGCGACCCCGACCATGATGGGGACCGTGTTGAGGACGCGGCGCAGGACGAGCAGCGTCCGCATGCGTCTACCTCACGGCGTCCCCGGTCTACCGCACGGTGTACCCGGCCTCGCGCAGCAGGGTCCGGGCCCGGGCCAGGTCGTAGGGGTACGCCTGCTGCCTGGGATTGTAGCCGAACCCGCTGGGCAGGAACGCGGTGGACAGGCGCGTGGCCGTGCCGCGGTAGACCGACCGCAGGATCGCTTCCCAGTTGACCGCGTAGTTGAGCGCCTGCCGCACCTTGGCGTCGTTGAACGGGGGCCGCCGGTTGTTGAGCTCGACGCCGTAGACGCGCGTTCCCTGCGTGGTCTTCAGCGTCGTGCGCGGATCGCGCTCGATCTCCGGGATCAGGTCCACCGGCAGGTCCTCGATGATGTGTACCTCGCCGGCCTTGAGCGCGGCCACGCGGGTGGCCGGTTCGGGCATCATCCGGAAGACCGCGCCGCGCAGGGGCGCGGGCCCGACCGGCGGCAGGTCCGGGGCGCCGCCGTAGTACTGGTCGTAGCGCTCGAGCACGATCTGCGAGTCCACCCGGCCGGTCACGTACCGGAACGGCCCGGCGCCGACCGGCCGCTCCGCGAACGCCCGGTCGCCCACGGTCTGGATGTAGCGCCGCGGGACGATCTGGAAGTGCACCAGCGCCTGCAGGAACACCGGGAACGGCCGCTCCAGGACGAAGCGGACCGTCCGGTCGTCCACGCGCTCCACCCGCTGCAGCGGGCCGAGCAGCGCGCGGCGCGGGCTGCTCTCTCCGCCGACACCCCGCTCGCGCAGAATGCGCTCGAACGTGAAGACCACGTCGTCGACCGTCAGCGGGTCGCCGTTGTGAAACGTGACGCCCTCCCGGACCGTGAACTCGTAGAGCGTGGGCGAGGGCTGCCGCATCGCCGAGGCCAGCTCGAGGACCACCCGGTCGCGGGTCGTCCGCGTCACCAGACCGTCGAAGATGTTGCGCAGCACGGTCTCGGTCTTGCGGTCGCGGAACATCGCCGGGTCGAAGGTCACGATGGCGTTCGTGTTCATCCCCACCACCACGAGCCCGCCGCGCGCCATCCGGACGTCGTGGAGGTTGATCCGGCTGTCCATCGAGGGTTCCCAGTTCTCCACCAGGGTGCTCGCGCCGTGGATGTCCTGGCGGAAGTAGCCGAAGATCCAGGGCGCCTCGCGGAAGAGGATCTCCTGGACCTTGAAGTACGCCTCGCGCCGGCGGGCCGCATCGGTACCGGTCACGCCCTCCACCAGCAGGCTATCCACCTCGCGGTTCGAGTAGAAGGAGTAGTTGCCGCGGCCGCCCGTGGTGAACTTGGGCTCCGCCAGGTCGAAGGGATCGAAGTAGGCGCTGCCCCAGTCGGTGAGGTAGGCCTGGCGTTCGCCGGCCTGGATGCGGGCGATCAGGCTGGTGCGCTCCCACACGCGCACCTCGGTCTGCACACCGAGGCCCCGGAGCCCCTCGGCGATCGCCTCGGCCTCCGGGCGCCGGAAGGCCTCGGTGTCCAGCGCGAACGAGAGCGTGCGGTCCTGGGCGCCGGCCGGCGCCAGGATCGCGAGGGCCACACTCAGCAGAACGACGCCCGCGAGCAGATGTCTCCTCATGCTCCTTCCCCCCTTCTGCGCATCGTTCCCGCAGCCGCGCCCCGAAGACGGCCCGGCCTCACAGCGCGTACGCCCGGCGGATCGTGAACCGGTAGCGATCGCCGCGGTAGTAGGCGTGGTCGTAGGTAATGGGCGCGCCGGTCGCGGTGAGCACGGTCCGGCTGCTGGCGATCAACGCCTCGCCCTCGGCTGTGCCGAGCAACCCCGCGATCTCCGCGGACGCCGGCGCGGCCTCGTAGGTCTGCACGACTTGCGCGGGCTCCAACCCGGCCACGCGTCGGACGTGCTCGAGCACCAGCCCGAACGTCACCCGGCCCTCGGCTTCCGCGGCCAGCAGCGCGCGGGCGGTCGGGTCGCCGGTCTCCGACGGCAGGTGGATGCGGTAGAGCGCGAGCGGCGCACCGTTGCCCAGGCTGAGCAACTCCACCACGACGACGCGCTCGCCAGCGGGCAGGCCCAGCGCCCTGGCGACGTCCGCCGGCGCGGCGGCGGTCCGGATTCCGAGCAGGCGGGCAGCGGGCCGGTAGCCGGCCGCGGACACCGCCTCGGAGAACCGCACGACCCGGGTCAGGTCCTGCTCGATGCGCGGCCCGGCCACGAAGGTCCCCTTGGCCGGGACGCGGACGAGCAGGCCGGAGGCGACCAGGTCGCTCATGGTCTGTCGCACGGTCGTGCGGCTGACACCGTAGGCCTCGCAGATCTCGCGCTCGGAGGGTATGCGCTCACCGGGCCGGAACCGGCCGCCGCGGATGTGCCCGGCGAGCACCGTGGTCAGCTGGCGGTGGAGCGGGGTGGCGTCCTGACGCCGGAGTTTCACCGCAGGCCTCCCAGCGGGCTCAAGGCGCCCGCAATCTGGTCATGACCAGTCATGACCAACACGATACGCCCCCGTGGCCTGTGGTTCCTCCCTCGATGAGTCACGACAGGGCCGCCCGCACGCAGCCCGGAGGCCTGGGCCCGACCGGGTGCTGGCGGTCAGTCGCCGGCGGCCGCGGCCGGCGCCGCCGGGCCCAGGTGCCGGTCGAACCAGGCGACCGCGCGCCGCAACCGCTCCAGCCGCGGCTTCGGCCGGCCCGCGCTACTCATCAGGTGGCTCTCGCCCGAAAAGCGCAGGAACTCGGCCTCCTTGCCGAGCTTGCGCAGCGCGATGAAGAACTGCTCGGACTGCTCCACCGGGCAGCGGTGATCGGCTTCGTTGGCCGTGATGAGCACCGGGGTGGTGACCTGCGGCGCGTAGGTGATCGGCGAGCGCCGCAGCAACCGGTCCGCGCCCTCCCACGGCGAGGCACCCCACTCCACCTCGCCCCAGGTCGCGCCGATATCGCTGGTGCCGTAGAAGCTGTGCAGGTTGCTGACGCAGACCTCGGTCAGGGCGCACCGGAACCGCGTCGTGTGGCCGATGAGCCAGTTCGTCATGAACCCGCCGTAGGAGCCGCCGGTTACCGCGACCCGGTCCGGGTCGATGAACCCCAGGCCGATCGCGTGGTCGAGGCCGAGCAGGATGTCCTGGCTGTCCTTCCCGCCCCAGTCCTCGACGACGGCCCGCGCAAACGCTTCGCCGTAGCCCTGGCTGCCGCGCGGATTGGTCCACACGACCACATAGCCGCGCGCGGCCAGCACGGCGACGTAGTGGTTCCACGCGTCGCCGTACGCGGCGTGCGGCCCGCCGTGGATGCGCAGGATCGCCGGGTACCGTCGGCGGGGATCGAAGCCCGGCGGGGTGAGCACCCAACCGTCCATCGGCCAGGCGTCCGCACCTCTGAAGACGAAGCGCCGCGGCTCGGCGAGTTCAAGCTCCGCGGACAGCGCGTCGTTGGGCGCGACCAGACGATAGGGCTCGCCGAGCGGCGGCAGCACCCAGAGCTCGTCGAGCGTCGTCGGAGCCATGCGCTGGTAGACGACCGTCCCCGCGGCCGCGGTCAGGTCGGCGACGACCTCGGCGCCGGCCGTGAGCTGGTGCACCCACCGGTTCGCGACGGTCACGCGGTAGAGGTGCGTGCTCCCGCGGTCGGTCGCGTAAAACGTGATGCCGCTCCCGTCCGGCGTCCAGGCGATCGAGGGCACGGACGGGGTCAGCCGCGCGTCGCTGCCCACCGCGTTGCCCACCGAGCGGTCGAACGCGGCGGTCAGGTTCACCGCCTCCCCGCCCTCGGCCGGCACGACCCAGACGCCCATGTTCGTCGCGCTCTTCGCGTGGAAGTCGTGCCCGACGAAGGCGACCCAGCGCCCGTCCGGCGAGGGCGCCGGCGCGAGCGCCGGGCCGGGATGCTCGGTCAGGCGCCGCAGCGCGCCGGTCCGCGCGTCGGCGGCCCACAGGTCGCGGGCGAACGAGAAGTCCGCGCCCGCGGTCCGGTTCGCGACGAAGACGATCTCGCCTCCGCCGGGCAGCCACGCGGGCGCCTCGTGGTCGAAGTCGCCGTCGGTGACCCGGGCGGGCTCGCCCCCGGTCACGGGAACGGTCCAGACATGGCTGTAGCCATCCAGAAACCCCAGCCCGTCGAACTTGTACCTGGCGCGCGTAATCGCGCGCACCACGGGCGGCTCGTCGTCGGCGGCGCCCTCGACCGCGCCCGGCGTGGCCCGCGTCACGAAGGCGATCGTCTCGCCGTCCGGGGACCACGCCGGCTGGGCGACGTCGGCGGCGACGTGCGTGAGCTGGCGGGCCTCGCCGCCGTCTGCGGGCATCACCCAGAGCTGCATCACCGGCTTCTTGCGTCCCAGCCGGCGGCCGCCGCGGGTGGAGAGGAACGCCAGCCACCGGCCGTCGGGCGACCAGACCGGCGAGGCGTCGCGTGCCTCGTCCGCGGTGAACGGCCGGGGTTCGCCGCCGCCGACCGGGACGACCCAGAGGGCGGCGCGCCACTCGTTGGCCGCCTGGTCGAGCCGGCCGAGCGCGAAGACCACCCGGCGGCCGTCGGGCGACAGAGCCGCGTGGTGGGGGAACCGGATCCTGAGCAGGTCGTCGATCTCGACGGCACGGCGAGCCATGACGCGTCTCCGGCGGTGCGCGCCGGGGGGAACTACCCGACGCCGTCCAGCGGCACCACGTGCGCCACATCGAAGCCGATGGTGACGCCGACGCGCTCCCCCTCGGCGAAGATGCCTTCCTCCAGCGGGCTTTGGCCGATCGCCTGCAGCCGCAGGTCGCCCACCTCCACCTCGTACTCCACCTGCGAGCCCAGGTAGGTGGTGCGACGCACCACCCCGCGCAGCGGACCGTCGCGCCTCAGGTGCACGGTTTCTGGCCGCACGACCACGCCCACGCGGCCATCCGGCGGTACCGGCCCGCGGGCAGGCACGACCGCCTCCAGGCCGGCCAGCGCCACGCGCCACCGGTCGCCGTCGGCCACGGTGACGCGTCCTTCGAGCAGGTTCACCTTGCCGACGAACTCCGCCACGAAGGGAGTCGCGGGCCGCGCGTACAGCTCGGCCGGCGGGGCCACCTGCTGTACGCGCCCCCGGTTCATCACGACGATTCGGTCGGCGAGGGTCATCGCCTCGACCTGGTCGTGGGTCACGTAGACCGCGGTGATGCCCAGCTCGCGCTGGATGCGCCGGAGCTCCACGCGCATCTGCTCACGCAGCTTGGCGTCCAGGTTGGACAGCGGCTCGTCGAGCAGCAGCAGACGCGGCCGCGTGACGACCGCGCGCGCGAGCGCGACGCGCTGCTGCTGGCCACCGCTGAGCTGGTCCGGGGAGCGGCGCTCGAGGCCGGTCAGCCCCACCAGCGCCAGCGCCTCGGCCACGCGCGCCCCCAGCGATGGGGCCGCCACGCCCCGCACGCGCAGGCCGAAGGCGACGTTCTCGAAGACGTCCAGGTGCGGGAACAACGCGTAGGACTGGAAGACCATGGCGGTGTCGCGGCGGTTGGGCGGGAGCTCGGTGACCCGCTCGCCGGCGATGACCACCTCGCCCGCCGTCGGCGTCTCGAACCCCGCGACGATGCGGAGCAGCGTCGTCTTGCCGCACCCCGAGGGGCCGAGCAGCGAGACAAACTCGCCCGCGGCCACCGCGAGCGTGACGTCGTCCACCGCGACCACGGCCGCCCCCGCCGGGTCGGCGAAGACCTTGGTCAGGCGGTCGATCAGCAACGCCGGCGCGCTCACAAGAACCGCCCCTGCACCGGGCTGTACCCGCGGCGTAGCAGCAGCCCGATCGCCGCGATGGCCGCGACGACGATCGCCAGCAGCACCATGCTGTAGGCGGCCGCCGCGTTGTAGCGGCCCGAGCCGACCTCGCTGAGGATCTGCACGGTCATCAGGTTCCAGTTGGCGGAAACCAAGAACACCGCGGCGCTGATCGCGGTCATCGCCCGCACGAACGCGAACACGAGCGCCGAGAAGAACGCGGGCCGCACCAGCGGTAGGGTCACCCGGCGGAACGTCAACGCGCTCGAGGCGCCGAGGTTCTGCGCGGCCTCCTCGATGGCCGGGTCGATCTGCCGCAGGACCGCGATACCGGACTGGATGCCCACGGGCACGTACCGGAAGACGAAGCAGGCGACCAGGATCAGCATCGTCCCGGTCAGCAGCAGCGGCCGCTGGTTGAACGCCAGGATGTAGCCGATGCCGACCACGGTCCCGGGGAGCGCGAAGTTCAACAGCGAGGTCATCTCGAGCACGCCGCGGCCGGGGAACCGCCTCCGGACCACCAGGAAAGCCACCACCATCCCCAGGAGCCCGGAGACCGGCGTCGCGGTGACCGCGATGGTGAGCGTGTCGCGGATCGTCTCGCCCCCGACGCTGAGCACGTAGCGCAGGGCGTCCAGCGACGGCCGGTTGTCGACGCCCCAGGTGCGGGCGAGCGCGCCGGCCGCGATAACCGCATAGAACAGGACGACGAGCCCCGCCATCAGCGCGGTCGTCGCGAACAAGAGCCCGGTGGTGAGGGGGCTGGTCGCCTTCAGCGACGACCGGCCGGGCTTCCCGGTGATGGTGACGTAGCGCCGGCGCCCCACGATCGCGCGGTAGATCAGGAACGCGGCAATCGAGGGCGCCAGCAGGAGCACCGACAGCGCCGCGCCCGCGGGTAGGTTGAACATGCCGGTGATCTGGAGGTAGGCCTGCACCGAGAGAATCGGGAACGCGCTGCCCGCCAGCAGCAACGGATTGCCGAAGTCGGCCAGCGACTCGATGAACACCACCAGGAAGGCGCTCGCGATGCCGGGGGTCGCCAGCGGCAGCAGCACCCGGCGGAAGACGGTGAGGCGACCCGCGCCGAGGTTGAGGGCCGCATCCTCCAGGGTGGGGTCGATGCCTTCCAGCACGCCCCGCAGGATGAGGTAGGCGACCGGCGCGAACGTCATGACCTGCGCCAGCAGTAGCCCTTTGAAGCCGTAGATGTTGAAGTCCTGCAGCCCGAGCACCCCTGAGGTGATGATGCCGCCCCGGCCGAAGAGCAGGATGATCGCGATCGACGACACGAACGGCGGCGAGACGATTGGCAGGATCGCGAGCAGGTGCAGGAGCCGGCGGAGGGGGACCGCGGTGCGTACCAGGGTGTACGCGTAGGCGAACCCCAGCACGACGCTGACGCCGGCGGTGAGCACGCCGACGAGCAGGCTGTTCACCACGGCGCGCTGGATGTACCACGACCGGAGCTGCTCGGCGTAGGCTGCTGTCGACCAGAGACCGCCCGGTGTCAGGCTGACGACCACCACGCGCACGAGCGGCCACACGATGAAAACCAGCAGCAGAACCTGGATGGCCAGGGCCGCGGCCAGGACCGCGGGGTCGGCCGCCAGCCGGCGCCAGGCGCCGCGCGGGCGGGCCGGGTGCCCTGGGGCGGCGCCGTGCGCGATCATCCCCGGCCGGGCGGGCGGCTGACTACCGGCCGCCCAGCACCTCGTTCACCCAGCGCGTGACCAGGCGCTGCCGGTTCCGTCCCGCGAACTCGACGTCGTACTGGATGAGCGGGATCAGCCGCAGCGACGGGAGCCCCGCCTGCCGCCGCGCCCGGTCGGTCACGGGGAAGAAGAAGGTCTGCTGCTCGGCCAGCGCGTTCTGTCCGTCGAGCGAGGCGATCCAGTCTACGAGCCGCCGCGCCTCGGCCTCGCGGCGCGCGCCGCGTACGATGGAGATCGCCGGCGCCTCGAACCCGACGCCCTCGCGCGGGAACACGGTGAGCAGCGGGTAGCCCTGGAGGTAGAGCTGGTAGAAGGCGGGCGTGAACTGGATACCCACGGCCACCTCGCCGAACGCGACGGCGCGCGAGGGCGCGGTCCCGCTGGTCGTGTAGGTCTGGACGTTGGGGTGGAGCTGCCGCATGTAGGCGAACGCCCGGTCCTCGCCCATGATCTGGACCAGGGTGACCACCATGGTGTAGGCGGTCCCGGACGTCTGCGGGCTCGGCATCTGGATCAGCCCGCGCAGGTTCGGGCTCAGCAGGTCGTTCCACGAGGCGGGCCGCGGCAGCGACCGCGCCTGCAGGACCCGCGTGTTGACCGCCACGCCGAGCGGGTTCATGTAGAAGCTCGTCCAGAAGCCCTCGGCGTCGCGGAACCGCGCGTCGAGCGCCGCCGCGGACGGCGACCGGTAGGGTACCGTCAGGCCTCGCGTCTTGGCGTCGATGTGGTTCTCGCTCGGCGCGCCGAACCAGACGTCCGCCTGCGGGTTGTTGCGCTCTGCCTCCAGGCGAGCCAGCGCCGGGCCGGTCGAGAGGAACGTGACGCGCGTCTCGATGCCGGTCGCGCGGGTGAACGCCCCGAGGATCTTCCGCGCGTTCTCCTCGTCCACGCTCGAGTAGATCGTCAGCGACGGCGCCTGTGCCCGGACAGCCGGGGCGCCAACCGCCGCCAGGACGAGGATCAGACCCCACCACCGCAGCCATGGCCGCATCGTACGAGCCCTCCCCTTCGATGACGTTGCGCCGGTCAGTCTCCCAATGGTGATGTTCCACGGCACCGCCGGCCCGCCCCTGCCATCCGCGGGGCCGCCCGCACGCGAGGAACGGCCGCGGCCGCGACGAACACCCAGGGCGCGGCGCGCGCGCCGCCCGACGCACGGAGGCGCCCATGACCGACCGATCCCTCGCCCGCTGCGGGTGGTCGAGTACCGACCCGCGCATGATCCGCTACCACGACACCGAGTGGGGCGTCCCGGTGCACCGCGACCGGAAGCACTTCGAGTTTTTGCTGCTCGACGCGTTTCAGGCCGGCCTGAGCTGGGCGATCATCCTCCGGAAGCGCGACGCGTTCCGCCGGGCCTTCCAGGGGTTCGACCCGGAGCAGATCGCGCGCTACGGCGCCCGTGACGTCGGTCGCCTGCTGGCCGATCCCGGCATCGTCCGGAACCGGCTCAAGGTCGAGGCGGCGATCACCAACGCGCGACGCTTCCTCGAGGTCCGCGACGCGTTCGGCTCGTTCGACCGCTACGTCTGGGGGTTCGTCGACGGCGCGCCCATCGTGCACCGCTTCCGGACCCTGCGCGAGATCCCGGCGCGCTCGCGCCACTCGGACGTCCTGAGCCGCGACCTCCAGCGCCGCGGGTTCCGGTTCGTAGGCTCGGTGATCTGCTACGCGTACATGCAGGCGGCGGGACTGGTCAACGACCACGTCGTGGGCTGCTTCCGCCACCGGGAGGTGCAGCGGTGAGCGCGATCGCGACGCGGCCGGCGGTGGACCTAGCCGACACCCCGGTCGTGACCATCGACCTGGACGTCATGGAGGCGAACATCCGCCGGCTCCAGGCGTACTGCGACGCCCACGGCATCGCCAACCGCCCCCACATCAAGACGCACAAGATTCCCGAGATCGCGCGCGCGCAGCTCGCCGCGGGCGCGGTCGGGATCACCTGCCAGAAGCTGGGCGAGGTCGCGGTCATGCTGGAGGCCGGATTGCGAGACATTTTGGTGACGTACAACGTGCTGGGCGCGGCCAAGGTGCGCCGGCTGCGCGCGCTGGCCGACCACCCGGGGGCGCGGCTCACCGTCGCCATCGACGACCTCGCCGTCGCGCGCGCGCTGTCGGACGCGTTCGCCGGCGCCGGCGATCCGCTGCGGGTGCTGGTCGAGTGCGACACCGGCGCCGGTCGGATGGGGACGCCGACGCCCGCGGCGACCGTCGAGCTGGCGCAGGCGATCGCGGGGCTGCCGGGGCTGTGGTTCGAGGGCCTGATGACCTATCCGATCACGGACGACACGGCGCGTTTCTTCGAGGCCACACTGGCGAAACTGGACCGCGCGGGGCTGCGCGCCAACACGGTCTCCACCGGCGGGACGCCGGCCTACCCGCGCGCGCACACGGTCCCCGGGGTCACCGAACACCGCGCCGGGACGTACGTCTTCAACGACCGGGCGACCGTCGCCGCGGGCGCGGCCGCCTGGGAGGACTGCGCGATGCGCGTCCGCAGCACCGTGGTCAGCCGGCCCACCGCGGACCGCGCGGTCCTCGACGCCGGATCCAAAACGCTGTCCTCTGACCTGCAGGGCCAAACCGGGTACGGCCGCATCGTCGAGTACCCGGAGGCGGTCATCGTCCGGCTCAACGAGGAGCATGGCATTGTCGAGCTGGGGGCGTGCGCGCGCCGGCCACAGGTGGGCGAGATCGTCTCGATCATCCCCAACCACACGTGCGTGGTGACGAACCTGCATGACGCGCTGGTGGGCGTGCGGGACGGGCAGGCCGAGGTAGTCTGGCGCGTCGCGGCGCGGGGCGCGGTGCGGTAGCTATCGGACCAGAGTGACCACGATGCCCAGGTGGTCGGAGGCCGTCCCCGACAGTACCCGGAAGCTGCGCGCCGACAGGTCGGGCGAGACGAAAATGTAGTCGATCCGGCGCTGTGGCCGGGTCGACGGGTAGGTGAATCCCTCGCCTTCGCCGGCCAGCACGAAGGCGTCCCGCAGGCCCGCGCGCCGCAGCACCTCGATCTCGATCGCCTCCGGCGTCGCGTTGAAGTCGCCGAGCACGACCGCGCGCGGTCGCTCGTGCCACAGGTTGGCCACCGCGAACGCCTGCAACTCGCGCACGTGGCCGTGCGCTTCCACGTGATGCAGGTGCGTGGCGATAACCAGCAGTGTCTCGCCGCCGCCCAGGTCCACCGCGGCCCACAGCGCGCCGCGCCGCATTGGCACGCCGACGCGCGGGAGCGCCACGTGCCCGGCGGCGGCAATGGGCCGGCGCGAGAGGATCGCGTTGCCGAACGCCGGATCGGCAGCCGGCCCCCAGGCCGCGACCATGCCCAGCCGGCGCCCCAGCCAGGTGAGCATGTCCGTGGCGCCGTTGATCACCCAGCCGCGCGAGACCTCCTGAAGGGCGGCGACCTCGGCGCCCGAGGCCTCGATGGTGCGCGCGAGCGCCTCCAGATCCTGCATGCCGGACGTCGAGTATCCCTGGTGGAGGTTGTAGGCCATCACGCGCACGGGCCACCCCGCCCCGGGGACCGGCCGCGGCGCCGGCGCGAGCGCCAGGGCCAGCGGGACGACCAGCAGCGCGGCCGCCACCGGAGCAGGCCCCCATCGTGCCGCCGACCGGGTCAACGGCCGCCCCGCCGGCGTCGCCGCGCCTGCGAGGTGCGTCGCGCGCACCGCCGGGAGCGCGCAGAGCGCGGCAAGGAAGCCAAGCAGCGGGGGGATCACGGCGTTCTCAAACGGCAGGCGCCGGTCGTATGCCACGTAGTAGAAAAACGCCGGCAGCACGAAGAGCAGCATCCCGAGGCCCCAGGCGACGGCGCGGGCCAGCAGGCGCGCGGGGGCGCGCCCCGGCACCAGAAGCGCCGCCAGCACCGGGCCCGCGGCGACGGTCCCGATCGCGGCGCCGGCGAGCGCGGCGGGCCCGCTAGCGTGCGCGAGCGCGGCGGCGACGGGCAGGACAGCCGCCGCGGCCAGTGTGTAGGCCCCCTGCGTCCGCCACGCCGCCGCGACCGCGGCCGCGAGCGCGACCACCTGGAGGGCGAGCACCGCGGGAAGCGGTGCGTCGGAGGCTGCGGCAAGCCGCGCGGTGTTCTGCAACAGGAGCATCGTGAGCAGGAGCAGCGGGCCCAGCCCGGCGAGCCCCCACACCGGCGCTGGCCCCTCTGCTCGGGCACGGCCGCCTGGCGCCGCGGCCAGCACGCTCCACGCGCACACCGCGCCCAGGACGGCCGTCACCACGATCGCCCCGGCGGTCCGCTGCCAGACCGCATCCCAGGTCCAGAACGCGCCCGCGAGCGCGGTGTCGAGGCCGATCCCCAGCAGCACCCCCGCGGCGAGGGCGCGGGGGCCGATGCCGGCCACCGGGCCGGTGAGCAGCAGCGGCAGCGCCCACAGGAACGCGACCGTGCCCGCCGCGGCCAAAGCCAGCATCGCTGCCGGCCCGGTCACGTGCACGAGCAGGCGCGCCGCCACCAGCATGGCCGCCGCCAGCCGCAGGGTCGCCGCCTCGCCCAGGCGCCGCGCGGGGAGCGCGACCAGCGGCGCGGTGAGGAAGACCGCGATGGCGAGCAGGCCCATCTCGGTGGTCGTGGCGCCGGGCCGCCCGCCATACGCGTGGACGACCAGGGGGAAGAACGCGCGCAGCACCTGGAGGCCCAGCGTCACCGCGAGGGCGACGCCCGTAACCGCGGCGCGCCAGGGACTACCGTCCGCGGCCGGCCTCCCAGGGCACGTCGGCGGTGCCGGCCCGCCGGTTGAGCTCGCGGGCCAGCACGAAGAGCGCGTCCGACAGCCGGTTGAGATAGCGGAGGATCTCCGGGTTCACGGGCGTGGCGCGGGCGAGTGCGACCACCCGCCGCTCGGCGCGCCGGACCACCGCGCGCGCCAGGTGACAGTACGCGGCAGCCCCGGCGCCGCCCGGCAGGATGAACGTGCGCAGCGGTTCGAGCGCGGCCTCCCAGCCGTCGATCAACGCCTCGAGGTCGCGGGTCGCCTCCCCGGTCACGGACGGGACGCGGCCGGGCTCCGGCGACGCCAGCTCCGCCCCGATGTCGAACAGCGCCCGCTGGATCACCCGAACCTGGGCGAGCGTCTCGCCGTCCAGGTGCGCGGCGAGCAGGCCGAGCGCGCTGTTGGCCTCGTCGAGCGCGCCGTACGCCTCGACCCGCGGGTCGTCCTTCGGGACGCGCCGGCCGCCGATCAAGCCCGTCTCGCCGGCGTCGCCCGTCCGCGTGTAGATGCGGGTCACGCGTCCTCGCCCGGCACCCCGGCCAGCGTCTGCCCGGCGGGCGCCGGGCGCGCCAGCGGCGGGAGGTGGCGAGCGAACCAGTCGGCGATCAGCCGCAGGCGCTCGATCCGGTGGCCGGGCTGCCCGTTGCGCGAGAGGTCGTGGCTCTCATCGGGGAAGCGCGCGAAGACGACCGTCTTGCCCTGCTTCTTCAGCGCGGTGAAGAGCTGCTCGCCCTCGCTGATCGGGCACCGCAGGTCCTGCTCGCTGTGGAGAATGAGCAGCGGCGTGTTGATCCGCCCCGCGTAGGCCAGCGGTGACCGCTCCCAGTAGAACGTCGGGTGCTCCCATGGGTCGCCGGGGAACTCCCAGCTGCTCTTGTGGTAGGCCAGGTCGCTCGTCCCCCACTGGCTGAGGCAGTTGGCGATCGACCGCATGGTCACCGCGGCCTTGAAGCGCGTGGTGTGCCCGATGATCCAGTTCGTCATGTAGCCGCCGTAGGACCCGCCCTGCACCCCGAGCGCGTCGGGGTCGAGGAATGGAAAACGGGCCAGGGCGGCATCCAGCCCGGCCATGATGTCGGCGTAGTCCTTGCCGCCCCAGTCGTGGTGGGTCGCCGCCGTAAACGTCTGCCCGTAGCCCTGGCTGCCGCGCGGGTTGGTCAGCACCACGGCGTAGCCCATCGCGCACAGCACCTGGAACTCGAAGAAAAACGCCTCGCCGTAGGCGAAGTGCGGCCCGCCGTGCACGGCCAGGATCGTCGGGTAGCACATGCCGGGCTTTGCGCCCACCGGCGGCATCACCCAGCCTTCGATCGTCCAGTCGTCGGCCCCGCGGAACGCGAAGCGCCGGGGCGCGCTGAGCGAGCGACCGTCGAGCAGCGACGCGTTGACCGCGGTGAGCCGGCGCTCGCTCGCGGCCGGAATCGCCGGCTGACCGGTCTCGAGGCCACCGACCTCGGCCATCCAGATGTCGCCGGGCGTGGCCGGGTCGGAGACTGCCAGCGCCACGCGACGGCAGCGCGCGTCGTACGACTCGCCGTAGATCTCGCGCCGCCCGGTGGTGAGCAGCCGCACCGTACCGGTCGCCACCTCGACCGCGGCGAGCTGCGTGGTCCCACCCTCGGCGACCATCACGAAGACGAAGCGCCCGTCCGGCGACCAGGTCGGCCGGCCGGCCGGCGGGTGCGCGCGCATGTCCGAGAGGATGTGGTGAACCAGCGAGCGGTCGAAGTGGCGCGTCAGGCACCGGGGCGGCGCGCTCCCGTCCGCGGGGACCACCCACAGCATGGTGTTCGACGCGCCCATGCAGACGTTGTCGTGGCCGAGGTAGGCGATGGTCGTCCCGTCGGGCGACCACGCGGGCGCCGAGACTGGGCCGGCGCCCGCGCTCAGGCGCCGCAGGTCCATGCCCTGCAGCGTCACCACCCAGACGTCGGCGGCGTTCGAGGCATCGGCATCCTCGCTGCGGTTGGCCACGAAGGCCAACCGGTCCCCCTCCGGACTCCAGGCCGGCTCACGATGGTCGAACTCCCCCGAGGTCACCTGGAGCGCGCTCCCGCCGTCGGACGGCACGATGAAGATGTGACGGTACCGACCGTCCCAGAACCCCTCGCCGTCGGCCTTGTGCCGCAGCCGCGTGATGATCTTCACGTCGCTGGCCGGCGGCTCGAGCAGCGGGGGCTTCCCGCTGAAGGCCACGCGCGTGCCGTCGGGCGACCACGCGGCGTCCGCCGGCGCGTGGTCGTGCTCGGTGATCCGCCGGGCCTCGCCGCCGGCGCGAGCGATGACCCACAGGTGGCGCGGCCGCCCCCCGCGCGCCGGGCCCCCGCCCCCGGGCGCAAAGCGGTCCGAGACGAACAACAGCCGCGAGCCGTCGGGCGACCAGACCGGGCGCCGGTCGCAGCCCGCGCCGGCGGTGAACGGACGGGGCGGCCCGCCGTCGGCGTCGACGAGCCAGATGGCGGAGCGGTAGCCGTGCGACGGCCGCTCCTCGACGCGCTCCTCGACGATGACCTCCTGCACGTAGGCCACGGTGCGGCCGTCCGGCGAGAGCGCGACGTCGGAGACGGCGCGCAGGGCCAGCAGGTCTTCGAGCGCGATGCGCCGCGTGCTCATGCAGACCTCCGCGAGGGACGACGCGTGCTGTGTTCGGGTCGTCCGCGGCGCGCTCCTCTCGCGCGCCGCGCGGCGGGCTACCGGCCGAGCGCGAGCCGCTCGATCAGCGCCGCGGGCAGGCCGGCGGCCTCCATCTTGGTCTGTGTGACCTCGATGGGATAGGCGACGCGGTAGAGGGTGGCCGTGCGGGCGTGGGTGTCCACGATCACACAGGCCGCGCGCGGATCGCCGTCGCGCGGCTGCCCGACGCTCCCGACGTTTACGATGTACCGCGAGGCGCTCCGGAGCGGGAACGGCACCTCGGGGAGCAACCCTCTGGTGGCGACCCGGCTGCCAGCCTCCTCGAAGACCGCGGGCTGGTGTGTGTGTCCGACCATGGCCACGCGGAAGCCACCGGCGGCGAAGCTCGCGCGCGCGCGGCGGGCATCGAGCAGGTACTCCTCCACCGGCTGGCGCGGGCTCCCGTGCACCAGGAGGAGACCCTCGCGCTCCTCGCGCTCGGGCAGCGCCCGCAGGTAGTCGCGCACGGCGTCGGAGAGGGCGCCCTGCGTCCACACGATGGCTTCCTGGGCCATCGGGTTGAAGTCGTCGATCGGGCGGGCGCCGGTCGCGGCCGCGTCGTGATTGCCGAGCACCGCCGCGGCCAGCCGCGGCCGCAGGCGCTCCACGCACGCGGTGGGGTCGGGCCCGTAGCCGACGAAGTCGCCCAGGCAGACCAGCAGGTCGGGGCGCTCGCGGTCCAGGTGCGCGAGCACGGCGTCCAGCGCCTCGAGATTGGCGTGGATGTCGGAGATGACGCCGATGCGCATCAGCGCGAATCGTCGAGCGCCCGGAGCGTCCGCTCGATCTGCTCGGCCTCCTCCGGCGTGGGCGGGGGCGGCGCGGGCGGCGGCGCGGCGGCGTGCCGGCGGAGATAGCCGCGGAGGATCAGCGCGCCGGCGAGCAGCGCGACCGGTAACGACAGCCAGAGCACGAGCGCGCCCCCGCGCGGCGGCGGCGCGGCCAGCGCGCCCTCGCCGAACTGGGCGACGAAATAGGCGATGATCTCCTCACGGCTCTGCCCGGCCAGCAGGCGCCGGCGGATCTCGGCGCGCATCTGCCCGGCGAGCTGGCTGTTCGACTCGGCCACGGTCTGCCCGGCACAGACCGGGCACATCAGGTCCCGCGCGATGGCGTGCACCTGGTCCTCGATGGTGGGCGCGGCGACCGCAGCCGAGGCGCACGCGAGCGCCGCGGCACACGCCAGCACCACCGCGCATGCCCGCACCGCGGCCCGCCCAGGACCGCCTGCAAAGCGCCCGCCAGGGCCGCAGGCCCTCACGCGAGCGCCTCCTCGGCGCGCGCGAGCTCCCAGCGGCAGTCCAGCGCACGGAACAGTGCGACGGCCTCGGCCTGCGCGTCGAGCGCCTCGGCCCGGTCGAGCGCGAGCAGCACGCGCGCCAGGAGCAGGTGCGCGGCCGCGCGGTGGTAGCGGTCACCGAACCGCTCGAAGACCGCGAGCGCGTCGCGCAGCAACGGCTCGGCCTTCGCCGGCTCGCCCGCCGCGAGCAACGCCGCCGCCCCGCCCAGCGCGGCCTGGGCGCGGCCCTCCGCGTCGCGCGGCGGCCACCGGCGTCGCGCCTCGGCGTGCAGGGTCACGGCGCGGCGTCGCACGCGGCGGTCGGCGCCCGGGAGCCGGACCAGCAGGTCGCCCTGGCTGGCCAGCGCCGGCGCCAGGTAATCGTCGCGCGTCGCCAGACGCGCCAGACGCACCGTGCGTTCCGAGTAGGCGAGGCCCTCGGCCACGTGACGCGCGGCCTCGGCCGGCACGACGTCGGCCAGGTCGCGCGCGATCGCCTCCATGCGCGGTCGGTAGGCGACCGACGCGGTCTCGCCCTGCGTCCTCGCCACCAGGTTCACCAGTTCGCGCGCGCGGGCCAACCCGGCCTCCATAGGCTCCGGCCGGCGCGTGTACTGGAGCGCGGTCGCGGTTGCGAGCAGCCAGAGCACGAGCTGCGCCGGATCGCCCGAGGCACGCACCGCGGGCTCCGCCGCGGCCAGCGCCTCGCGCGCGCGCTCAAGCGCCGGCGTCCCCTCGCTGAAGAACGCGCGCAGCGCGGCCCAACCTGTGCGCAGCGCATCGGCCGGGGCGACCGGCGCGCTCACACGCCCTCCTCGGCGACTCGCCGCAGAGCGAGGACGGCGACCACCGCCGCCAGGGCGGCGACCGCGAGCCCGAGCGGCACGCCGGCCACCACCGGCAGCCGGTCGGCGAACCCGAGCGCGCCCTGGAACACCATCGCCGCGGGCATGGCGACGCCCAGGCCCCCTCGCACCGCGGCACGCGCCACGTAGGCGGTCGTGGCGACCTGCGGCAAAATCCGAAAGAACCAGCCAGCGATCGCGGCGACCATGGAGACCGGCGTGATGAACGGCGAGCCGAGCAGCCCCAGCGCGAGGGCCACGCCCTGCTGCGCCACCACGAACCCGAAGCCGGCGCCAGCCGCGGCGCCGTAAGCGAGCGCGGTGCGCGCGTCGGCCGGGGCCAGGGTGAGGAGGGCGAGCGGCCCCAGCGCCTTCAGCAGCTCACCCACCGCCGAGGCCACGACGATGTTCACCGCGGCGCCACCGGGACCGGTGGCGAGCGCGCTCACCGGCGAGACCAGATCGACGGCGAGCTTCACCGCCTCGCGCGCGAAGAAGCCCGCGGCCGCGCCCGCCAGTACGCAGAGCCACAGGACCGGCCGACGCCACGCGCCCCCGGCGAGCGTGAGCAGGCCGAGGAGCGCGAAGGCGGCCGCGATGGCCACGGCGGCATACTGCGGCGTCAGCAGCGTCAACGCGGAGAACCCCGGCCATTGTAGGATACCCTGGCGAAACCGGTCAATTTGCCGCGCGCGCCCGCTCGCACAGGGGCCGCAGGACCGCCAGCAGCTCCCGGTCGCGCCGCTGGGTGGGCGCGAGCGCCGCCACGACCACGCCGCGCTCGTACCGGTTGCGCACCGCTGTGGTGTAGAACGGCGCCCAGAACGTCTCGTGGTCGCCCTCGTGGACGACGACGATGCGGCCGCCCCACCGTGCCTCGAGCCGTACACCGCCTGGCGCGTGGACGACCCAGGCATCGGTCGCGCCGAACTCGCGGCGCAACAGCGCCCGCAGGCGGGCCGCGAGCAGCGGGCGGCCGGGCCACCGCCCGGCCGCCCGCGCCGGCGCGCCCGGTCCGTCGGGCCCGCTACTCATGCGCCAGACGCGCGCTCAGCTCGTCGAAGAACGCCCGCAGGTACGCCGCGCCGATCTCCTGCGGCGAGGCGCCTTCCCCCGGCGCCGGCACGGGGAGCGCCGCGGCGATCTCGTGGGCGAGCGGCCGCAGCGCGCGCAGGTACATCTGCGCGGCCTTGCGCGCCGACCGCGTGTGCGGCACCGGCATCACGAAGCCGTGCCGGCGTTCCCCCGGGGGCAGTCTGCGCACATCCGGAGTCCTCGCAGCGCCCATCGGCTCCTCCCCTCACCCGCCGGCGGCGGGCGCCGGCTGCGCCGCGAAGTCGGCGATCGTCGGCCGGGCGAGTCGCTCGTAGTCGGCGCCCGCCATCGTGATCGTCTCGCGGTGCGAGCAGGCGTTGAAGACCAGGCGCGCCTGTCCGGCCAGGCTGCGGTCCATGTACACGGGCACGCCGTAGAGGTGGCCGAACGGCGGCATGGCGCCGGGCTCGCAGTCGGGGAACCGCGGCGCGAACTCCTCCTCGCGCGCCAGGCGTGCGCTCCTTGCGCCAAGGGCCGCGCGCACCCGGAGCAGGTCGACGCGCAACGCGGCCGGCAGCACGAGCATCACGGTGGTACCGTCAACCTCGGCGATCACGACCTTGGCGAACTGGCGGCCGGAGACGTGCTCGGCGGCGGCGACTTCCTGGGCGGTGTAGGCTTCGGCGTGGGGCGTGACCTCATACCGGACGCCGTGTTCGCGCAGGTAGGCCTCGAGCCGCTCTCGTCCTTGCATGGGCCTCTCCTCCCTTCTGCGCGGTCGTCATCTCGCACCCATCCCGGTCATCCACGCCCGGAGGATCAGCGCCGCCTCGGTCAGCGCGATCAGCGCGACCGTGCGGGCCTCGCCCCAGGCGATCTCGCGGACGAACGCCCGACGCACGTACCCGCCGGGACGCAGGCTGTACAGAATGGCGCCCGCGGCGACCGCGAGGGCGCCGTAGAGTAGGTGGAGGCCGCGCGCGGGCCGGGTGCCCCCGAGCGCCACGAGCAGGCCGGCGGCGCCCTGGACCGCGACGAGCGCGAGCGCGATGAAGGTCAGGGTCCAGAACCAGGGAGGAAGCGGACGGCGGAGGAGCGCGCAGCCGCCCGCGAGCACGGCGAGCGCGGCGTACGCCACGAGCGGCCCATAGAGCAGGAACGTTGCGGCGTGCACGGTACCTGCCATGGCCAGGGCGCCCTCACCTTTCCGGTTCCACGCCGCCGGGGGGCGCCCCTGCCCCGCGCGTGCGCGGTCAGGGCGCTCGCGGCCCCCCGGCGAGCGCGCGTAGCGCCGCGCGGTTGTTCTCGAAGGCCAGCGGCTCGGGCAGCCGGTCGAGCGCGAACCACGCGGCCTCCGAGACGTCGCTGCCCGGCGTCGGCCGTCCGGCGCCGATCGCGACCTCGTAGTACAGGTTGAGCGTGGCGTCGCCGGCGGGCCCGTAGCGGTCCATGAACACGCCGACGAACCGCACGACGTCCGCCTCGACCGCCAGCTCCTCGCGCAGCTCGCGGCGCAGCGCGTCCTCCGGGTGCTCGTCCGGATCGATGAAGCCGCCCGGGCAGTCCCATGCGCCGAGCGCCGGCGGCCGCGCCCGGCGCACGAGCAGGACCTCGGGCGCACCACCCGGCGCGCGCCGCACGATCAGGGCGGACGCGGTGGGCTTGGGGTTCTGCCACTCGACGTGCCCGCACCGGCCGCAGACAGGCTGTGGGGAGCGTTCGTCAGCCAGCCGGCGCCACTCGAGCGTCCCGGCGCACTGTGTGCAGTAACGCGGTCTCACGGGCCGCAGCGACACGCCGCGGCGGGGCGCGTGCCCGCGCCCCGCCGCCGCCCTCGAAGAGACCGTCGCGCTACCGCTTGCCCAGGATCGCGTCCTTCGCGGCCTTGGCCACGCGAAATCGCACGACGCGCCGCGCGGGAATCTTGATGGCCTCGCCCGTCTGCGGGTTGCGGCCCATCCGCGCCTTCCGGTTGACCAGCACCAGCTTGCCGATCCCTGGCAGGGTAAAGGAGTTCCGGGCCTCCTTGTAGGCCAGGCTCGCCAGCTCTTCGAGAAACTGGTTCGCCGTCTTCTTCGTGACGCCGAGCTTCCCAGCCAGGTGATCGGCGATCTTGGCCTTGCTCATCGGCTTCGCCATTCCACGCACCTCCAGGCGCAAGAAAGGTCTTCGGATACGGCCTTTCCGCAGACGCGCGGGAATCCCTTCAGCAGCTGCGGCCCCACCGGGACCGCCCCTGGCCTGACTCGCGCCCTCCCCGAACGGGCACACCTCCAGCGGGAGCCATGCCTGCCAGGAGACCGCGTCCCCGCCAGACCGCGCCCGTCTCGCGTCACCGGGACCTCGCCGTGCTGCGCGAGCGCGAGGAGCGCTACCGCCTGCTCGCCGAGACCTCCGCCGACCTCATCCTGGCGATCGACCTGGCGGGCCACATCACGTACGCGAACCGCGCGGCGCAGCGGTTGCTGGGCGTGCGCGGCGCCCGCCTCATCGGCACCGACATCATGACGTTCGTCCCGCCCGACCAGCTCCCGGCGCTGGCGGCGCGGCGCGCGGCCCGCGCGCGGGGCGTCGCCCGGACGTGGCACTACGAGTTCGAGGCGCTCACGGCCCGCGGTCGGCGCGTGCCGCTCGAGGTCACCTCGACCGCCCTGGTCAAAGCGGGAACGATGGCGGGCATCCTCCTCAGCGCCCGCGACGTCTCCGAGCGCCGGCGCTCGGAGACGGAGATCAGGCGGCTGAACGCCCGTCTCGAGCAGCGCGTGGCGCAGCGGACCGCCGAGCTGTCGCGGGCGACCGCGTTCCTTGAGCACCTGCTCGCCGCGGGCGTGAGCGTGGCGCTCGTGCTCGAGGGGCCGTACCACCGGCCGGTCTACGTGAGCCCGAACGTGGAGGCGGTGCTCGGGTATACGCCGGCCGACGTGCTGGCCACCCCTTCGTTCGTCACCGACACCGTGCACCCCGACGACCTGGCGCGCCAGACCGCGATGTTCCGGCAGGCGGCCGCGCGCGGGCAGGACGCGGCCGAGGGCGAGGTGCGGTGGCGCCACCGCGACGGCTCGTACCGGTGGGTCACCGGCATCGTCCGCACCGGGGAGGACCGCGCGGGCGACCGCGCGCGCACCTATGTCTTCATCGTGGACGTCACGGCCCGGCGGCACGCCGAGCAGTCGGCCCTGCGCGCCCAGCGCGAGGCGGAGCGCGCGAACCGCGCCAAGAGCGAGTTCCTCTCGCGCATGAGCCACGAGTTCCGCACGCCGCTGAACGCGATCCTCGGGTTCGCGCAGCTCCTCCAGCTCGAGGCGGGCGCCGAGCACCAGGAGAGCGTCGGGCACATCATGACCGCGGGCCGGCACCTGCTCGATCTGGTGAACGAGATCCTGGACATCTCGGGCATCGAGAGCGGCCGGCTGCGCCTGACCTCCGAGCCGGTCGACGCGGCCGCCGTCGTCGCGGAGGCCGCCGACCTGATGCGGCCGATGGCCGAGGGACGGCGCGTCGCGGTCGAGGTGGACGCGGCCTCGCTACGCGGACTGCACGTGCTCGCCGACCGGCAGCGGCTCAAGCAGGTGCTGCTCAACCTGCTCTCCAACGCGGTCAAGTTCAACGTGGATGGCGGCCGCGTCATCGTACGCGGCGCCGGGGACGACGCCCCGCGGCTGTGCGTGACGGACACCGGCCCGGGCATCGCCCCGGAGGCGCGGTCGCGCCTGTTCCGGCCGTTCGAACGGCTGGGCGCGGCCCAGTCCGGGATCGAGGGCACCGGGCTGGGCCTGGCGTTATGCAAGAGCCTGATCGAGGCGATGGGCGGCGCGGTCGGCGTGGACAGCGCGCCCGGGTGCGGGAGCACGTTCTGGGTCGAGCTGCCCGCGGCGGAGGCGCCCGCGCAGGACGCCCTCCGGGTTGACGCCGCCGGCGCGGGCGCGCCCGCGGACACCGCCCGACCGGCGGGCACGCGGCGGACCGTCCTCTACGTCGAGGACAACCTGGCGAGCCTCGACCTGATCCAGCGGCTCGTCGCGCGCCGCCCGGCCGTGGTGCTCCTCTCGGCGCTGCAGGGCCGCATCGGCTTCGAGCTGGCCGTCCAGCACCGCCCCGACCTGATCGTGCTCGACCTGCACCTGCCCGATGTGCCGGGTGAGGTGGTCCTCGCGCGCCTCCGCGAGAACCCGCGCACACGCGACATCCCGGTGGTGGTCCTCTGTGCCGAGACCGCCTCCGCGCAGGCGTCGCACGCGCTCGCCGCCGGCGCGCTCCGCCACCTGACGAAGCCGCTGGACGTGCGGGCGTTCCTCGACACGGTAGACGCGGTGCTCGACGGACATGCCGCCTCGCCGGCCTGACAGCCCGGTGCCTCCCTCCGCGCCCTCCAGACGGGAACCTCCAGGCGCGTCGCGTCGTTGCCCGGGTGGACCGTGATGCAGGAGGGATCTCCATGGATCGCACGTGGTTGATCGCCGTGCTCGTGGCGGGCCTGGCGGGCGCGCCGGCGCTCGGGCAGGATCAGGGGCCCGCACCCCGATCCCCGTCGCCGGCGCCCGTCGCCGCGCCGGTGCGCGTCGAGACGGTCGCGCAAGGGCTTGAGTTCCCGTGGGGCCTCGCGTTCCTGCCCGACGGCCGCATGCTCGCCACGGAGCGCCCCGGCCGGCTGCGGATCGTGGAGCGCGACGGCCGGCTCTCCGAGCCACTCCAGGGGGTGCCCCAGGTGCTGGCGGCCGGACAGGGCGGACTGCTGGACGTCGTGCTCAGCCCGGCGTTCGCCGAGGACCGCCTGGTCTACCTATCGTTCGCCGAGCCCGGCGAGGGTGGGGGCAGCACGGCCGTGGCCCGGGGCCGGCTGGGCGAGCGGGGCCTGGAGGGCACGCAGGTGATCTGGCGCCAGCAGCCCAAGGTCGCCGGCGCGAACCACTGGGGATCGCGGCTGGTCTTCCGCCGCGACGGCACCCTCTTCGTGACGACGGGCGACCGGTTCGCCTACCGCGACCGGGCGCAGGACCTCTCGGTGACCATCGGCAAGATCGTGCGCGTCAACGCCGACGGCTCCGTCCCGCGCGATAACCCGTTCGTCGGACGTCAGGGGGCGCGACCCGAGATCTGGTCCTACGGGCACCGCAACGTGCAGGCGGCCGCGCTGCACCCGCAGACCGGCGACCTGTGGACGGTCGAGCACGGCGCGCGCGGCGGCGACGAGCTCAACCGGCCCGAGGCCGGCAAGAACTACGGCTGGCCGGTGATCACCTACGGCGTGGACTACTCGGGCGCCCGGATCGGCGAGGGCACCGCGAAGGCCGGCATGGAGCAACCGGTCTACTACTGGGATCCGGTCATCGCGCCGTCCGGCGCGGTGTTCTACACGGGCGAGGTCTTCCCGGACTGGCGCGGCAGCCTGTTCATCGGCGGGTTGGTCTCGCGCGTGCTGGTGCGGCTGGCCATCGACGGCACCCGCGTGGCGCGCGAGGAGCGCTACCTGGCCGACGTGGGCGAGCGCATCCGAAACGTGCGCCAGGGGCCGGAGGGGTTCCTCTATCTGCTCACCGACAACCCGGCGGGGCGGATTCTGCGGGTGCGGCCGACGGGGCGGTGAGGCACGTACTCACTGTGTCCGGCAACGATACGCCTCGAGGTCGGCCGTCGTTAGATCATCTGGCCGCACCAGGCGGTAGTGCTTCTCCGACACAACCGCCGCAAGCTGATCTGGGTGACCTTCCAGCTCGAACATCGAGATGAGGTCCGCGGCCATGAACTGCGCGGCAACCGGCCGGCATACAAGATCAGGCCACTTCTCCCGGCACATCGCTAGGTCGTTCTGAGGTGGCTCTGCAAAGAATAGCAGGCGACACCCGTGAACACATCAACCAAGCGATTGTACCTGATCCTCGCCAGCAGCGCCTGCTCATCGGTTAGCGCGTACCTCGCGATGACGCCAGGCGTCGAATCCGGAACCTTCGTCTCTGCCAGATGAGTGTTTGGAATAATCCTCGCTGACCGTACCAGCGCGAATTGATAACGAGCCTTCCCGGCTGGAAGGATCACCCACTCGGCCCCTTCGGGTGCAGTCCGCCCAATGGCCTCGGGCAGAGAGGTGCGATAGCGGAACGAATAGATCAGATCACCGAGGTTCTTTGGCACCGGGATTCGTAGGGCCTTGGCTGACCGCTCGATGTCTTCTCGTTCGAAGGGGACCGCGGTTGCCCCCTCGGTGTACCGATCGGTGAAGACGCGCACCATCAGGCGGACGTACCTGTTTGCGTTCCGCTTCGGGCTCACTCGTAGTCCCGCCTACCCACCGAGCGACGCCTTGCCCCCAGGCCAGCGAAGTAACACCACCTCCTCACGCAACTGCTCCCTGGTGACTGTGGCCAAGCGGGTGCGAAAGAGATCGATCCCCATGACCTCGTATCCGAGGGAGTGCCCGATGTCAGCCAGAAGCCGCCCGGTCCGGATCATCACGCGAAGGTACGATGCTTGATCCCCAACGACGTACGCCAACCGGGCACCCGGGCGAAGGACCTGTCGCAGTTCCGCCAGGTGCCTGGCCATCCCGCCGAAGTACAGCTTGGTCACTCTTGCGTACAGTCTCTCGAAACCGGACGTCTTGCCGAGATGCTTCCGTCGGGTTTCAATCCTACGTGCGATGCGATCGATCTCGGCATGGCCTGCAACCCAAGTATCGTCGTCGTCTACTCTGAAGACATTGCGGGTGTTCGATCGCACCAACCCTGCCTTGAGCGCACGCAGCTCGGCTTTGTCCCTGATGAACCCCAGCAACACAGATTCGAGGCGCGTGGTACGCGTGTAGTCCTTCTCGTTCGGATACGGAGGCGACGTGATCACCGCATCAATCGAGTACGGTTCAACAACACGGGCAATTTTCCTCGAATCTGCCATGTGAACCTGCGCCTCGACGTCTGGAAGTCTCCGCACGATGCGAAGATCGGTGGCCATGGTGTGCACCGCTGAGAGCCAGGAGTGGACAACCATGGCATCTGCCTTTGGGGGCCCCACGCCGACCTCGGGGCCGAAGTGAAGATTGCTGACGGCGAACACTGCCGCTCTGGCAAGGGCGAGGAGCTCGTGGCTGCGATGACGTACATCCGCCCGTCGCCGCAGGCAGTCAAGCAGCACGAGCGTCTTGTGGAGTGGGAGCGGACTTATTGAGTTCGCCAGTAGCAGACGTGCTGTCTCTGGCGGGAGCGTCCTCAGCGCCTTGGGGCTGATCGCGCTGTTAGAGCGAAACAGGTCGTCATGAATGCCTTCGCGAGAGAGCTGTGCCAGTGTGGCTTCGGCCACCTCCGCTGCGTGCTCCACGAGACCGTCAGGGTCGGGTGTCCAATCGACCTTTACCTGACTGGCAAAGTGCGCCATCGGATGGGCCTCGACCCCAACGCTCGGAATCCCCAGCTTCTTGCACTCGACCAGGGTCGTGCCGGTGCCGCAGAATGGGTCGAGCACGCGGTGAGATGCCCCTAGCGCGAAGCGTTGCACGTATTCGCGCACCAGATGGGGAGGGAACGAGAGCACAAAGCGATACCACTGGTGGACAGGCCTGTCCTCGGGGAGAAGACGGTTTGCCTCGCCATTCGGCTGCTGTCCGGGTGCAGATCCGGGGAGAGCAGTGCCGACTACGGCAGGATCGCGGGGTAACCGAAGGCGAGCTCGTTCAGTCATGCGCTCCTCACCCCGGTGTGATCCGTCGGCCGGTCGGCTGCTTTTCGACATGCGAAGGACCCGCCTCCTGCTGCCGTCCCATACATGTGGGGCGACAAGGCATCCGCTGCCCCAACATCTGGGACGGCCTCCCATGCCTCCCGTTCACTGAATCGACGTTCCTAGGGCATTCGTGCAGGACTGGCCAGCACGAGAGGCGCTGACGTCTGCGCTGTCCGCCGCCCAAGACGCGGCGCTTGGCACCGGCTTCTCCTGCGGGGGACCGGGACGATCTGGCGCGCCCGGAGGGACTTGAACCCCCGACCTACGGCTCCGGAGGCCGCCGCTCTATCCGCTGAGCTACGGGCGCGCGCCGCCTTGCATTATACCATCGGCCGGCGCGCGCTGGGCAGAGCGCGCGAGGCGTCGTCGGCGACCGGCTAGTCCCGCCCGTCTTGCTCACCGTTTCCCGCTCCCGCCACCGGCGCCACCTCGGCCGGCCGTGGGCTCTCCGCCGCCGCCCCGCCGAAGATGCGCCGCACCGCGCCGTCCACCAGGGTGTAGACCACAGGGATGACGAGCAACGTCAGGAACGTCGAGGTCGCCAGCCCGCCGAGCACAGCCACGCCGAGCGGCCGGCGCCACTCGGCGCCGCTCGTCCCGATGCCGAGCGCCACTGGCAGGCCGCCCAGGATGGTCGTCAGCGAGGTCATCAGGATCGGCCGCAGCCGCGTCCGGCCCGCCTCCAGCAGCGCCTCGGTTCGGGCCAGGCCGCGCGCGCGCAGCCGGTTCGTGTAGTCCACCAGGATGATCGCGTTGTTTACGATGATCCCGGTGAGCATGATGATGCCGAGCAGCGACATGATGCTGACGTTGATCCGGGTCAGGAACAGCAGCGGGAACACGCCCACCGCCGCCAGCGGAATGGTAAACAGGATCGTGAAGGGGTGGGCGAGCGATTCGAACTGCGCGGCCATGACCATGTAGACGAACAGGATCGCCAGCGCGAGCGAGATGAGCATGTCGCGGAACGCCTCGGCCTGGAACTCCGCCTCGCCGGCGAAGGCGATCGCGAAGCCGGGCGGGAGCGTCATCGCGTCGGTCCGGCGCTGGATGTCGGCGATCACCGCGCCCAGGGGCCGGTCCTGCAGGTCGGCCGAGATGAGCGCGAACTGGACGCGGTTCTTGCGCTGGACCGACGCCGCGCCGCGCCGCTCGGTCATGGTCGCGACGTCGCGCAGCCGGATCGCGGTGCCGTCCGGCGCGCGGCCGACCGCGATCTCGCCGAGCCGGTCCACGGAGGCCCGGTCCTCGGGCCGCGCGCGCACCGTGATGTCGTACTCGTCGCCACCGATCCGGTAGCGCGTAACCGCGCTGCCCTCCACCGCGCTGCGGATCGCTGCCCCCACGACCGCGCTGCTCAGGCCGAAGCGGGCGGCCCGCTCGCGGTCGAGCCGCACCTCGATCTCGGGCTTGCCGGCGGCCAGGGTGTTGTCCACGTTGATGGCGCCGGGGACCTCCCGCACCGCGGCCTCGACCTGCGCGGCCAGGGCCTGCAGGCGCGCGGGATCGGGGCCCGAGACCTCCACCTGGATCGGCGCCTGGCCGCCACCGGCCTCGCTGGAAGCCGAGATCTTCACCTTCGCGGCGGGCACGCCGGCCAGCCGGCCGCGCAGGTCCTCCATGATCTCGAAGACCGAGCGGCGGCGCTGGTCCTTGCCGACCAGGCTCACCGCGATCTCGGCGATCTGCGAGCCCGGTGTCTGGAACCCGAACCCCTGCGAGAGCGCCCCGACCTGGGTGAAGAACGTCTTCACCTCCGGGGTCCGGCGCAGCGCCTCCTCCGCCTGCCGGGCCGCCGCGTCGGCCACCGCGAGCGAGCTGCCGATCGGCATCTCGATCCGGATGCGAAACTCCCCGGCATCGGAGACCGGGAAGAACTCCTTGCCGATGAGCGGCGAGGCGACCAGCGCCAGGCTGGCGACGAACGCCGCGGTGGCGACGCCGAGCGTGGCGAAGCGATGGCGCAGGCACCAGGCGAGCACGGCCTGGTAGCGGACGGCCAGCCGATCGTAGGCAACGTCCCACCGGTCGAAGAACCGTCCCAGGCGTGTGCGGCTCTCCTCCCTCCGGCGCAGCCAGCGCGACGAGAGCATCGGGGTGAGGGTGAAGGCGATGAACACCGACAGCAGGTTGGCGAAGACCACGGTCAGGCCGAACTGCCGGAAGAACTGCCCGACGATCCCGCGCGTGAACGCGATGGGCACGAAGACCGCCACGTTCGTCAGCGTGCTGGCGAGCACGGCCAGCTCGATCTCGCGGGCCCCCTCGCGCGCGGCATCCCGCGGGGTGGGGTCGAGCTCCAGGTGCCGGTTGATGTTCTCGGTGACGACGATGGCGTTGTCCACGAGCACGCCGACCGCGACCGCCATCCCCAGCAGCGACATGATGTTGATGGTGAACCCCGAAAAGTACAGGGGCATGGCCGTCGCCACGATTGCCGTCGGCATCGAGAGCGCGATGATCGCCGTGCTCCGCACGTTGTGGAGGAACAGAAACACCACGATCGCGACCAGGACCGCGCCGAGCACCAGGTTGCCCTGGACGTCGGCGACCGAGGAGCGGATGAAGAGTGACTGATCCTGGGCGATCCCGAAGGTGATGTCGCCGGGCAGGGTACGCTGGAGCTCGGCGATGGCGCGGCGCACGCCGTCGGCGATCGCCACGGTGTTGGCGCCGGCCTGCTTCTGGACGGTCAGGCCCACGCTGTCGCGTCCGTTCAGCCGGGTGTACTGCGTAGGGTCGCGCTGGAGGTCGCGGATGACCGCGACGTCGTCCAGGCGTACGAGCGCTCCGCCGGGCCGCGCGATGCGCAGGGCAGCGATCTCCTCTAGGCTGGTGAACTGCCCGGCGAGCCGCACCAGGAACTCCCGGGTGCGCTCGGTGATCCGGCCGCCGGGGATGTTGACGTTCTCCGCCCGCAGCGCCTCCTCGACCTGCCCGACGGTCAGGCCGTAGGCGCGGAGGCGATCCTGGTCCACCTCGACGCGGATCTCGCGGACCAGCCCGCCGCTTACGTTGACCGCGGCCACGCCCGCCACGCGCTCGAACCGCGGCTTGACGATATCGTCCGCCAGCCGGCGCAGCTCGCGCGGCGACCGGGCGCCGCTCAGCCCAATGTTGAGGACGGGTTCCGAGGCGAAGTCGAACTTGGCGACGATCGGCTCCTCGGCGTCGCGCGGAAAGCGCACCTTCGCGATGTCCACGCGCTGGCGGACGTCGGCCGTCGCCGCGTCCACGTTCGTCCCCAGCGCGAACTCCACGCCCGTGAACACCTGCCCCTCGGTCGCGAGCGTGCGCACCTGGCGCACGTTGGGCAGGCTGGAGAGCTGCTCCTCGAGCGGCTCCGCGATGAGCTGCTGGACCTCGTCCGGCCCTGCGCCGGGGTAGAGGACGGTCACCGACACGAAGGGGAACTGGATGTTGGGAAACAGCTCGACCGGGAGCCGCACGTACGACACGAGCCCCAGCACCATCAGGGCGCTGATGAGCATCAGGACGAAGACGGGTCGCCGGACGGCCAGCGCCGACACTAGCGGTTCACCACCGTGACCGCGGTTCCGGCGCTCAACCCCTCGGGGCCCAGCACCACGACCTCCTCGCCCTCCGCGACGCCCGAGAGGACCTGGACGACCTCGCCTTGCGCCAGACCGAGCGTCACGGACCGGACCTGCACCACGCCGCCGGTGATCACGCGCACCACCGGCCGCTCGCCGCCGTCCACCGCCACGCGCGGCACGACCACGACGCCCGCTCGCCGCTCCACGACGATCTCACCGCGCGCGAACGTGCCCGGGGTGGCTCCCTCCGGAGGCGCGTTCAGGCGGAGCCGCACGGCCGCCGCGCGGCTCAGCGGGTCGGCGGCCGGCGAGACCAGGCGCACCACCGCGCGCACCGGTGTCTCGGGTGCACTCTCCAGGCGCACAACGGCCGGCTGCCCGGCGCGCACCAGGCCGATGTCCCGCTCGCCCACCGTGACCTCGACCTCCAGGGCGACCTCGTCGTAGACCTGCGCGACAGGCTGCCCGCGGCCCGCGAAGTCGCCGGAGACCAGGAAGTCGCCGGGCACGGCGGCGAGACCGGTGACCCGGCCCGCGAACGGCGCGCGGATCGTCATGGCGGCCAGGCGCTGCCGGGCGATCGCCGCGACCGCGCGCGCCTGGGCGACCTGCGCGCGCGCGGCGGCCAGGTCCTCGTCGCGCGCACCGGCCTGGGTCATCTCCCACTGCTGTCGCGCGGAGTCGGCCGCGGTGCGCGCGATCTCCAGCTGCGCCTGCGCCGCCTGCACCTGCGCGCGCGCCTGCTCGTAGCGGAGCCGCGCCTGGTCCACCTGCGCCTGCGCAACCGCGCCCTCGCGCAGCAGGGCCTCCTGACGCCGGAGGTCGCTCTCGGCCACGCGCAGGGCAGCCTCGGAGACCGCGACCTGCGTCTCGGCGGCCTTCACCTGGTTCTGGGCCTGGGTGAAGGCGTTGTAGACTACCTGCCGCTCCTGCGGCCGCTGACCGCGCTCGAGCAGCGCGAGGCGCGCCTCGGCCGCGGCCACCGCGGCCTCGGCCTGGCGCAGCTCGGCGCGCTGGTCGCTCGCGTCGAGCTCGAGCAGCGCGGCGCCGGCGGCCACCCGGGCGCCGTCCTGCACCAACACGCGCGCCACGCGGCCACTGATCTTCGGATAGAGACTCGCCGTCCGCGCGGACGTCACGGTCCCGCTGACCTCGACCGCGCGGACCACGTCGGCGCGGCGCGCCGCGGCCACCTCCACCGGCACGCGCGACGGCGCGGCCTGGCTCGCGGGCGCCGCGGACCGTCCCCGGCCCAGCAGCACACCCGCGGCGGCCAGCGCGGCCACGACGACCACGAGCCCCACCCACCAGCGACGCATGATCCCAAACTCCTCCCTCATGCGGGCCGGCGGCACATGCCGCCGGCCCGCAGCCCATTCTGCCACGTTCCTGCGGGCCTGAACATGGACGGACGACCGCTTCGGCGGTGGGCAGCCCGGGCGGACGAGCGGCTAGCCGTCCAGCCGGCGGCGCCGGATGTCCTCGTCGATGGCGTTCCGCAGGCGGGTCATCACACCGGTGGCCGCCTCGCGCGGCGACGCGACGCCGGGGGGCAGGTCGTCGGCGCCGAACCGCAGCACGGCGAAGCCGCGAGCGAAGACGCCCCAGCCGCCGTCGGTCTCACGCGCGGTCACCTCGTAGGGCTCCAGGTCGCTGTCGAACAGCCGGTCGAGCGTCTCGGCGGCCTCGCGGATCCGCTCCAGGCTCCGCAGCCGCACGATGGGACGGTCGTTCACGACGATCTCGGCGTAGGGCGCGCCACCCTCGCTCCCGCCTCGCACCGACAGCACCAGATAGTTCATCGGCGTGCGCCGGTTGAGCGGAATGCCGCGCGCCCGCAGCGCGTCGTGCACGTACTGTACGCGCTCGGCCGTCCGCGGGTGATCGGCGAACGCGTACACCTCGAGCTGCCCGGTGAACCGCTCCAACCGGTGGAGGCGCTCCAGCACCGTGAGCACGCCGACCGGGCTGTACGGTGTCCGGGTCAGGTAGTCCACCGAGGCCAGGTCCGCCTCCCGCTCGAGGTCGCGGCTGTAGCCGGCCATGAACCCGGCGGCGAGCAGGCTCGCCCCCTGGAAGAGGGTGGGGTCGCGGGTGAAGATCGCGACCAGCAGTGTGAGGAAGAGCGCACGGTTCGCCCGTCGCTGCATCTCCATCCCGTGGCCGAGCGCAGCGTGGGCGGCCTCGTGGGCCAGCACCGCCGCGAGCTCGTGATCGCTGCGCACGAACCCGAGCAACCCCGCGGTCACGTAGATGAAGCCGCCGGGCAGCGCCACGGCGTTGACCTGGGGGATGTCCACGATCTTGAAGGTATATGGCAGGTGCGGCCGGGGCGTCTGCGCCGCGACGACCGCGCCGATGCGCGCCACGCGCGCCACCGCCGCCTCATCGGTGACGAGCTTGTACCGCGACTCGATCTGCTGCGCCGCCTGGCGACCCGCCTGAATCTCGGCGGCCTCCACGGACGGCGCGGCGACCGCGCGGAGCGGAAGCAGCGCCGCGACCAGCAGCGCGGCGAGCAGGACGATCGTCGGCCGTCGGAGCCGGGTCATGCCGCGTCCCCCATTCCCTGCCGGCATCGTCCCCATCCCCTTGCGGTATTGTAACGCGGAATGCTACTCGCGGGTTGCGAGCCGGGTCAGCCCGAACGCCTCGCGGGCGTTCGCGGACGCCACCTCGGCGACCGTGCCGGGCGCCACGCCGCGCGCGGCGGCGGCGGCACGGGCGACGAGCGGCAGGTAGGCGGGCTCGTTGCGACGGCCGCGGTGCGGCTCGGGCGGTAGGTACGGCGCATCGGTCTCGAGCAGGAACCGGTCGGGCGGGACGTAGGCGACCACCTCGAGCGCCCGGCGCGCGTTCCGGTAGGTGAGCGGGCCGCCGAATCCCAGATAGTACCCGCGGTCCAGGCAGCGCCGCGCCACCTCCAGCGAGCTCGAGAAGCAGTGCATGACCACGCGCGCCGGCTCCTCTTCCGCCAGCACGCGCAGCACCTCGGCGTACGCGTCCCGGCAGTGGACGATCACCGGGAGCCCGCTGGCGCGCGCGAGCGCCAGGTGCGCGCGGAACGCGCGCTCCTGTGCCTCGCGCGGCGCGAAGTCGCGGTAGAAGTCCAGCCCGGTCTCGCCGATGGCCACCACCCGCGGGTGCCGGGCCAGGAGCGCCAGCGTCGCGAGGGCCTCCGCGGAAACCGCAGCCGCATCGTGCGGGTGCACCGCAACCGCCGCATAGACATCGGGGTGTGCCTCCGCGAGCGCCACCGCGCGGCGGCTGGACTCGACCGAGGTCCCCACGGTGACCAACCCGCCGACCCCGGCCGCGCGGGCCCGCCGCAGCACGCCGTCGCGATCGGCGTCGAACGCCTCGTCGTCCAGGTGCACGTGCGAGTCGAACAAGTCCAGCGTCACGCCCACCAGTCTACTGGAGGCCGCGCAGTGGCCGCAACCGAAGGGGTTCCGCCGTCAGGTCACTCTCGCGCCGGTCGGGGCGGCGCCGTCCACCGTGAGGATCGCGACGTCGTCGCCCCACGTGGCCGCCAGCAGCATCCCGCGCGACTCGACGCCGCGCACCTTCCGGGGCTGCAAGTTGGCCACCACCACGATGCGCCGACCCACCAGGTCCTCCGGGCGGTAGTGCGTGGCGATGCCGGCGACCAGCGTGCGCACCTCGTCACCGACGTCAACGGTGAGCTTGACCAGCTTCTCGGTCCCGGCGACCCGCTCGGCGGCCTTCACCTCCGCCACCCGGAGGTCGACCCGCCTGAACTCGTCGATCGTGATCTGGTCCACCACCGTGCCCTCCTTCGTCTCGCGCGGCGCGGGCGCCCCCGCCGGCGGCACGCGGGTCTCCACCCGAGGGAACACCGGCGCGCCGGGCCGGACCTGGCAGCCGGCCGGCAGTCCGCCCCAGCGCGCGGCGTCCGCCAGTCGCTGGCCGTCGAGCGGGGCCGGCGCGCCGAGCTGCTCCCAGACGCGCGCGGCCGCGACGGGCAGTACCGGCGCGAGCACGATCGTCGCGACGCGCAGCGCCTCCAGCGTATTGGAGAGAATGGTCCCGGCGCGCTTGGGGCTGCGCCGCAGCACCGTCCAAGGCGCCTCCTCGTCGATGTACTTGTTTGCCGCGCCGAGCAGCCGCCAGACCTCGGCGAGCGCGCCGCTGAAGTTGAACCGGTCCACCTGCGCCAGCACCGCGACGGGGGTTGCCTCGCCGAGCGCCCGCAGCGCCGCATCGCCCCCTTCCTCGGGCCCGCGCGCGGGCAGCCGGCCGCCGAACTCGCGGGCCACCAGCGGCAGCGTACGGTTGAGCAGGTTGCCGTAGTCGTTGGCCAGGTCGGCGTTGAAGCGGGCGACGAGCGCCGCGCGGCTGAAGTCGCCGTCCTCGCCGAACGGCACGTCCCGCAGCAGGAAGTAGCGCACGGCGTCCACGCAGACATCGTGCGCGCCGCCCGAGCGAGCTGCCAGCTCGCGCGCGACCTCCACCGGGTCGATGACGTTGCCGAGCGACTTGCTGATCTTCTGCCCCTCGACGGTCAGGAACCCGTGCACGATGACCTGGCGCGGCGGTTCGAGCCCCGCCGAGAGCAGCATGGCGGGCCACAGCAGCGAGTGAAACCGGTTGATGTCCTTGCCGATGACGTGGTGGGCCGGCCACCAGCGCCGGAACTCCTCCTCGTCCCGACCGAAGCCGACCGCCGAGATGTAGTTGGTCAGGGCGTCGAACCAGACGTAGACCAGATGCGCCGGGTCGCCGGGCACGGGGATGCCCCAGCCCCGGAGCTTGTCCACGGGCCGCGAGACCGAGATGTCCTCGAGCCCCTCGATGAGGTTGGCCATCTCGGCGTAGCGGCTCTGCGGCACGACGAAGTCGGGCCGCGACTCGAACAGGCGCCGCAGGTGCGTCCGATAGCTGGACAGCCGGAAGAAGTAGTTCTCTTCCTCCACCACCACGGGCTCGGTCCCGTGGTCGGGGCACTTCCCGTCCACCAGGTCGCTGAGCGTCACGAACGCCTCGTGACCGACGCAGTAGAGCGCCCGGTAGTTCTTCTTGTAGAGGTCCCCGGCGGCCGCCACGCGGCGCCAGATCTCGGCTACGCCCGCGGCGTGCCGGGGTTCGGTGGTGCGGATGAAGTCGTCGATCGACAGGTGGAGCTGGTCCTGCAGCGCTCGGAACTTCGCCGCGTTCTCGTCCACAAAGTCGCGTACCTCGCGCCCGGCGGCCTGCGCCGAGGTGACGTTCTTCTGCCCGTGCTCGTCGGTGCCGGTGAGGAAGTGGACGTCCCAGCCGCGCAGACGATGATAGCGCGCGAGCGCATCGGCCAAAATCTTCTCGTACGCGTGGCCGATGTGCGGGCTCGCGTTTACGTAGTCGATGGCGGTGGTCACGTAGAACCGGGCCATGACGGCCATCTCCTCAGGCGCGGGCGCCGACCGCCTCGCGCGCCAAGCGGGCGCCCTCCACCAGGTTCCGCAGCTTCGCGAACGCCACGTCCCAGGTCCGCGTTCGCAGCCCGCAGTCGGGGTTGCCCCAGATCTTCTCCGCGCCGAGCACGCGCGCCGCCGCCAGCAGTTTGTCGCGGACCTCCTCCGGCGTCTCCAGCACGTCGGAGTGGACGTCGAGCACGCCGAGCCCGAGTTCGCGCGTATCCCCGAACTCCTTGAACAGGTGCACCACGTTGTAGTCGCCGGTGTTCTTGAACTCCAGGGCCAGGTGGTCCACCCGCATCTTCAGCAGCTCCGGGTAGAGCACCCGGTAGTTGCTGTAGCAAATGTGGATGCTGATCTTGGCGCGCACACCGTCGGTCGCGGCGTTGAACGCCTCGACCAAAATCGGCACCTCGTCGGGGTGCGTGGCCGCCGCCGGCTCGTCGATCTGGATCCAGTCGGCCCCGGCCGCGGCGAGCGCCTGCAGCGTCGGGTGCAGCACCTCGCGGGCCAGATCGAGCGTGAACGCGCGCTTCGCCTCGTACGCGCGCCGGCGCAGGTCGCGCTCGGCCGGATCGACCGTCTTCAGATAGTACTCGTTGAACGACCAGTCCGCGAGCGTGTACGGACCGGTGATCGGGACCTTGACCGGTCGGCGCGCCACGGCCTTCACGTACTTCAACTCCTCCAGGTGAAACGGCTCGGTGAGCCGGACCCGGTCCACGACGGCCGCCTTCCGGTAATACTTGTTGTCGAACGACCGGACGTGGCCGTAGAAGTGGAAGCCCGCGATCCGCCGCACCGGATACTCGTACATCTCGATACGGCGGGCCTCGCCGTCGTAGACGACGTCGAGACCGGCCGCCTCCTGGAGTCGGATCGCGAAGAGCGCGGCCCAGTCGCGGACGCGCTCCTTGTCGGGGCGCTCCGCGGCAAGCAGGGCCCGCAGCTCGCCCACCCCCGGAATCTCCAACCGCTCGGCCCAGCGGTCGAGCTCGGCCAGGTCGGCGGCCGAGGGCCGCTGCCCGCGCGTGGCCCGGACCAGCCAGCCCGGCTTCGCCAGGCTGCCGATCTCCTGCGTCGGGAAAAGCTTGGTCGGGTTCACCTCGTCACCTCACCCTCGCCGCAGCACGGCCGCGGCCTCGCCCAACCGGCGCGTCTTGGCGGCGGCCACGTCCCACGGCAGGAACTCGAGATCGCAGTTTGGCACCAGCGCCACGTCGTCCGGCGCAAGCCGGTCGCGCGCCCGCATCGCCTGCTCGACGAGCGCGCCGGTCTCCTCGACGAGCGAGTTCCGACCGTCCAGCGCCCCGACCAGCAGCGTCTTGCCGGCCGCCCGCGCCCGCGTCCCGTCGAGCGTCGTCGCGTAGAGGTCGATCCCGATCTCGTCCACCGGGAACTCCACCAGCGCGGGCAGCACCGGCGTGGCGTCGCCGAAGAACGTGTGCAGCGCCGTGCGCGCGCGCAGCCCGGTCACCACCGCGGCCAGCGCCGCGCGGGCGCGCGGGATGTCGTCGGGCGTGGCGCGCGTCACCAGCACCGGGTCGCTGAACTGGAGGTAGACGCAGCCCGCGGCCTCCAGGGCCTGCGCCTCGGCGCGCAACACCGCCGCGGCGTCGTCCAGCACCTGCGCGAACGAGCGCCCCGACCGGTTCTCCGACAGCGCGGCCAGCGCGAACGGCGACGGCAGCACGGCCTTCCAGCGCACACCCGCGAGCGCCGCCAGGTTCGTGACGGCGAGCACGGCCTTCCCGGTGGGCCGCAGCGGGCCCGTGATCACCGGATGGCGGAAGAACGAGTTGTTGTCGAACCAGCGCACGATGCCGCCGGGTTCCATGCCGGGGACGCCCGACGACAGCGGCCGCAGGAGGTCCTGCCAGCGGAGCAGGCCGTCGGTGATGTAGTCCAGCCCGGCCTCCCGCTGCAGCGCGATCACCGCACGCTCGTCCTCCTCGACCGCGGCGGCCAGCGCCTCGGGCGTCGCGCGGCCGCGGTCCACCGAGCGGCTCAGCTCGACGACCTTCTCGGACCGCGGGTAGATCCCCACCAGATGCGCGAACGGCATGCTCCCTCCCGTCGGGTCCGGCCGCCTGCGGCGACCGGTGAGCATCAATAAAGACGACCTTCCGTCCGTGGACGGAAGGTCGGCCTCCGTGGTCCCACCAGGGTTCGCGCCGGCCTCGCGGCACGGCGCCTCCGCGGGTGGCCGGGGGGCCACCCTCGCTCGCTCACGGGAGCACCCGTTCAGGCTACTGGCCCCGTCCTCGTGCCGCGGAGCGTTCCCCTGAAAGCTCCGGAGCCATGTTCGGCGTCGCCCCGCCGCCGGCTTCCACCTGGCCCGGCTCGCTCCGGACGGTCCCCGGCGCCTACTCCCGCTCCGTCATCGCCGCTGGAAGTCACAGCCATGATATGAGGACGTAAGGGCAGTGTCAACGCAACTTGGAGCGGAACGGCAAACCCGTGGCCCGCATCGTGCCGCTGTCCTCGCAGCCCGCCGCCTGACACCAGCGCCCTGATCGCGGTTGAGCGTCGATCGGGGGCGTGGCCCGACGCGGTGCTCGCGCATATCCCTATTGTCAGCTTCGACACGGAGGTCGCCGAGCGATGGGCCGGCCTCTTTGCGGCCCTTAGCCGCAAAGACCGCCTGATCCCGGCGAACGACCTTGCCGTCGCCGCGACCGCGCTGCACCTGGGGTTCGGTGTTCTGGCAGGCCCTCGCGACGACGCCCACTTTCGCAGGGTCCCCGGGCTGTCCGTGCTGACCTTGTCGCCAGACTAGCCCTCCGCACACGCCGCCCGTCGGCCCCACGAGAGCGACGCCCCGGCATGCGGCATGCGTCGGCGTTCCCTTTGCCGCCGCGGCGAACATCAGCGGAACTAGTCTTTCGGCCCGCCGATTCGGGCACAATCCCTAGCGACGCCATGCGCGGCCTGCCGATGCGCCTCACGCTGCTGGGCCGGTTCACGGCGGCGAGCGCCCTGGTCGCCGCCGCCTTCGCCGGCGTGCTGGGGTGGTTCGTCGCGAACGAGGTCACCCACGCGGCCTCCGACGAAGCCGTGGCCACCACCGCGCAGGCCGTCGAGATGCTGCTCGGCCCCTTCGTGGTCCGCGGCGACTTCGCGCACCCACTGTGGCCCTCGCGCGTCGACGACCTGAACCGCCTGATCCATCCGCACCTGCGGACCCGCGGCATCATCCGGGTCACGCTGTGGAACCCCCAGGGAACGGCGATCTACTCCAGCGACGCGGCCCTGTTGGGCCGGCGCCGCCCACTCACGCCGCCGGTGCGGGCCGCCCTGGGTGGTCAGGTCGCCGCGGTGGTGGAGCAGGCGGCGCGCGATCCCGACGCTCTGGCGATGGCGGACGGGCGGATCCTGCGGGTCTACGTGCCCGTGCGCGTGCTGGGATCCGGCGCGCCGGTCGGTGTCTATGAAGTCCACCGCGACGCGCGGCCGCTGCTGGCGCGGCTGCGGGCGGCACGGCTCCGGGCTTGGGTGCTCATCCTGGCCGGCACCGCGGCCCTCTACGGATCCCTGTTCAGCTTGGTGCGCCGGGCATCGGGCACGCTGCTGGCGCAGCAACGGGCGCTGGAGCGCGCCTTCGACGGCACGGTGCGCTCGCTGGCCGCCGCCGTCGACGCAAAAGACGCGTATACGTCCGGCCACTCGTCCCGCGTGGCGGCCTACGCCCGCGCGACCGGGCACGCGCTCCGACTCCCCGACCCGGACGTGCGGGCGGTCGAGCTCGCCGGCCACCTACACGACGTCGGTAAGATCGGCATTCCCGACCACATGCTCGGCAAGCGCGGACCCCTCGAGCCGCACGAGTGGGCGGCGGTCCGACAGCACGCGCTCGTGGGCTACGCCATCCTCGAACCCGTCCCTATCGACGACCGGGTAAAGCTGGCCGTGCGGCACAGTCACGAGCGTTGGGACGGGGCGGGCTATCCCGACCGCTTGAGCGGTGACGCCATCCCCATCCACGCCCGCATCCTGGCCGTGGCCGACGCCTACGAAGCGATGACCTCGAACCGCCCCTACCGTGCCGCGCTCACGCACCGGGACGCGGCCGCCGAGCTCCGCCGCGGCGCCGGTACCCAGTTCGATCCTCGTGTCGTGCAGGCATTCCTCCACGTGCTGGAGGGCAGCGAGGGCCCGGAGCCCCGGGTGGCGCGCCCGCTGCCGGCTGCCGTGGCCGGGAGCGCGGGCGCCGCCGGCCGCTAGAGCCGCTCGGCGACGAAGACCGCCGCCTCGGCGTCGAGCGTGTAGGGTGCGCCGTCCAGGCCGCCGTAGAGCGCGGCCAGCGCAAACCCTGCGGCATCGAGCATGGCACGAACCTCGGCGACTGTGTACGCGCGGATCGAGTGCGTCCACGCCTCGCGCCGGCCGTCGGGGAAGATGACGGTATTCACCCAGTTGAGCCGCCCGGCCAGCGGATCGAAGGTCCAGTCCTCGATCTCCAGGATGTCGTCGTCACGGCGGTCGAGCACCACGGGCTGGAAGTTGCGGATCTCCTGCTCGCGGTTCCAGAAGTCGATGAGCAGCCGGCCGCCCCGCCGCAGTACCCGCGCCACCTCGGCGAGCATCGCCTGGTTCTCGGCGTCGGTGGCGAAGTACCCGAAGGAGAGGAACATGTTGATGGCCGCGTCGAACGGCCCGGCCACCGGCAGCGCGCGGGCGTCGCCCACGACGAACGCCGCCGCGCTCCCCGCGGCGGCCGCGCGCGCCGCCGCGCGGCGCACCTGCATCTCCGAGATGTCCACGCCCACCACGTCGAACCCGCGCCGCGCCAGCTCTACGCTGTGCCGGCCGTACCCGCTGCAGAGGTCGAGCACGCGCGCCGGCGGGTGCAGGTCGAGCAGCCGGACGACCTGCTCGACCTGGGTCGCGGCGCGCTCGACGTCCGCGCGCTCGTAGAGTTTCAGGAACGTGGGCCGGTCGAAGACGTCCCGCCACCACTCCCGCCGTCCCCTCACGACCGCGAGGCCTCCTCGGGCGGCGGCGCGAGCGAGCGCAGGTAGTCTATGATCACGACGCGCGCCGCGGGCGCGTCCGCGGGCGCCACCAGCACCTCGCCCCAGAGGCCGGGCGGCACTGCGACCTGATACCCCGGCACGAGCCGCGACCGCACCATCGCCGGGATCCCCGCCGCCTCCAGGAGCGAGTGGATCGTGCGTGCCTCGAACTCGGTGGCGGCCTGGTGAACCGCGACGAGATCCGACGGCGGGGGCAGCAACGGCATGCTCAGGACCTCCCGATCGACAGGCGGTACACCTCGCGCGACGGCATGCCGTACGCGGCCGCGACCGCGCGGGCCGCGTCGCGGCGGGACAGCCCTTGCGCCAGCAGGCGCTCGAGGAGCCGCGCCGGCGGCTCGCGACCCGCCGCCGAGGCCTCGTTCCGGCGCTCCGGCGCAGCCTCGACGACCAGGGTGATCTCGCCCCGCGGCCGCTCGTCGAGACGCGCCAGCACCTCGCAGGGCGTACCGCGGAGGATCTCTTCGTGCACCTTGGTGAGCTCGCGTGCGAGCACCAGGCGCCGCGCGCCGAGCTGCGCTGTCAGCTCCTCGAGGGTCCGGCGGATGCGGTGGGGCGCCTCGAAGATCACGAGCGCGAGCGGCAGCGCCGCCACCGACGCCAACAGCCGCCGGCGCTCGCCGGCCCGGCGCGGCAGGAACCCGAGGAACGCGAACCGCCCCGCCGGGAAGTCCGCCAGCGCCACCGCCGCGGTCACCGCGCTCGGCCCGGGCACCGCCTCCACCCGGAGGCCCTCGCGAGCCGCGGCCGCGACCAGCGCCGCCCCCGGGTCGGAGATCACCGGCGTGCCGGCGTCAGCGACCAGGGCCACCGTCTTCCCGGCGCGCAGTAGTGCCAGCACCTGGGGGATGCGCGCCCGCTCGTTGTGCTCGTGCAGGCTCAGCAGCGTCGCGCGCGCTCCCACGTGCGCGAGCAGCGGCCTGGTGTGCCGGGTGTCCTCGCAGGCGACGACGTCGACCTCGGTGAGCACGCGCGCCGCGCGGCGCGTCAGGTCCTCGAGATTGCCGATCGGCGTGGCCACCAGGTAGAGCACACCCGGCGCCGGCGCGCTCACGACCGCCGCGCCAGCCGCACCGCGTCCGGGGCGGCGGTGGGGCCGCCGCCCGCCGGTCCCGGCGGGCGGCGCAGGAGCCCCCCGAGCAGCACCAGCGCCGCCTGTTTGTCGAGCGGCTCGTTGAGGTTGCCGCACTTGGGCGACTGGATGCAGGATGGACAGCCGCCCTCGCACCCGCACGCCTCGATCACGTCGAGCGTCGCCGCGGCCAGCGCCTCGATCAGCGCGTAGCCCTTCTCGGCGATGCCCACGCCACCCGGGTGGCCGTCGTAGATGAAAACCGCCGGCGTGCCGGTCTGGGGGTGCGCCGGATACGAGACGCCACCGATGTCCCAACGGTCGCACATCGCGAACAGCGGCAGCACGCCGATCGCCGCGTGCTCCACCGCGTGGATGCCACCGGCGAAGTCCAGTCCTCGCTGGTGTACCGCCGCCTCGAGCGCGGGCGGGATCTCGAACCACAGCGCGGTGGTCCGCAACCGCTGTGGCGGCAGGTCGAGCGGGTGCACCTCGAGGATCGTGTCCGCACACAGCCGCTTCCGGATGAACCCGGTGACCTGGCTAGCGACCTCCACCTCGCCGAAGCGGAGCGCCGTGGGACCCCACGGTCGCGACGCGAGCGGTCGCACGATGTTCAGATCGGTGGTGATCCGCGGCTGGGTGTGGTAGTCCACCCCGGTTGCCTCCACACGCGCCACGCGCGCGCGCAGGTCGAGCTCGCGGACCAGATACGCCTCGCCCTGATGCAGGTAGACGGCGCCGGGATGCACCTGCTCGCACGCGCGTGCTTCCTCGACGGTGCCGATCGCGCGGCCGTCGGGACCGACGATGCGGACCGCCGCACCCTGCGTCGAGCGTACGTCCACCTCCTGCGCCGGGTACCGCTGCGCCCCGGTCCAGTACCACCGGCCCCGGCGCGCCGTCAGCTCACCGGCGCCCTCCAGCGCCGAGATGAGCTCGCGGGCCCGCGCGCCGAACAGCGTCAGGTCCGAGGCAACGAGCGCGATCTCAGCCGCCGCGCACCGCAGGTGCCGGGCGAGCACGTAGGGGGTCTCCGGGTCGATGACCGCGTGCTCGCACGGCCGCCCGAACAGGTAGTCCGGATGACGCATCAGGTACTGGTCGAGCGCGTCGTCCTGCGCGACCAGCACCGCGAGCGACGCGGCGTTGCCGCGCCCGGCCCGGCCGGCGCGCTGCCACATCGAGGCGATGGTCCCGGGGAACCCCACGAGCACCGCGGCGTCGAGCCCCCCGACGTCGATCCCCAGCTCCAGCGCGCTCGTCGAGACCACGCCGATCAGGTCGCCGTCGAAGAGCCGGCGCTCGATGCGCCGGCGGTCCTCGGGCAGATAGCCGGCCCGGTAGGGACTGATGCGGTGGGCCGTCTGTGGCGCGGTCTTGCGCAGCCGCGCGGTCGCCTCGCGCGCGACAAGCTCCGTGACCTTCCGGGCCTTGGTGAACGCGATCGTCCGGACGCCGCGACCGACCAGATCGGCAAAGAGCCCGCTCGCCTCGCCGAGCGTGCTGCGCCGCACCCCACCGCCAGGGTCGAGCGGCGGCGGGTTCCACAGCACGAACCACTTCGGCCCGCCAGGCGCGCCGTCGTCGTCCACCACGGTGACCGGCACACCGAGTAACCGCCCGGCGAACTCGGCCGGGTTGGCGATCGTCGCCGAGGTGCACAGGAACCGCGGGTCGGCGCCGTGCAGCCGGCAGACGCGCCGCAGCCGGCGCAGTACGTTCGCGACGTTGGACCCGAAGACGCCCCGGTAGACGTGCATCTCGTCCACGACCACGAACCGCAACCGGCGCAGGAAGGGCTTCCACCGAAAGTGCTGGGGGAGGATGCCGACGTGGAGCATGTCCGGGTTGGACAGGAGCACGCGCGCCCCCTCGCGCGCCGCCCGGCGCTCGCGCGGCGGCGTGTCGCCGTCGTAGACCGCCACCGAAATGTCGGGCAGGTCGAGCTCGTGCAACGCGTCGAGCTGGTCCTGCGCCAGGGCCTTGGTGGGGAACAGGTAGAGCGCCCGGGCCTCGGGGTCCGCCAGCAGGGCGTCGAGGATCGGCAGGTTGTAGCAGAGGGTCTTGCCGCTTGCGGTCGGGGTCACCACGGCCACGTGCTCGCCGCGGCGCGCCGCGTCCACGGCGGCCGCCTGGTGCGCGTAGAGCGCGGTGATCCCGCGCGCCTGCATCCGCGCTTCCAGCAGCGGGTGCAGCGGGTGCGCGAGCGCGGCGGTGCGGGCGCGCCGCGGGGGTAGGAACCGCGCGTGCACGATCTGCCCGGCGTAGCCGTCGCGGCCGCGCAGCTCGTCGAGGAAGGTGGCGACGTCCATGCCTCCCAGGTTTGGCGCGCGCAGAACAGAGTCCTGTGCGGAGGGAGCACGTCGCCGCCCCGTCGCCTTGACGGCCGGATTTGGCCTGGCTTATGCTGAGATGTGCTTCTCGGGATCTCGCGTCACGCGGGCGCCCGGGGACCGCGCGGAAGTGGCGGAACTGGCAGACGCGCAGGCCTCAGGAGCCTGTGGGCCAAAAGCCCGTGGGAGTTCAAATCTCCCCTTCCGCACCACCCTCCTACTGGTCCTTCCAGGCTCGCAGGCGGTCGAAGTTGCTGTAGGTCCCCCCACCGATACTCGATCGCGGATCGTACGTGAAGGTCGTGTTGCGGTCGAACTGGATCCGCCGAGCCAGGATGGCGCCGTTTGTCAGCTGCGCCTGATCGAGCTGGTAGCCACCCTCGGGAATGACGAACGTGCCCGCGATCAGCCCCGACTGGTTGAAGCTGACCGCCGCGCACGCGCTCACCCCCGCGTCGAGGCAGTCGCCCGGGTCACCGAGGGGCTTCGACGACACCACGTTGATGGTGAACCGGTTGCCTTCGATCGCCGCCGGGGTCGCGCCCGTCGCCGTGGACCCGAAGATGGAGAGCTGCTCGGCGTGCAGCGCCTGGCCGGCCGCCGAGGCGGGCGACGTGGCGGGCTCGAGCAGCCACAGCACCACCCGTCCTGAACCGGTGATCACCACCCGCGCGCACTTGCCGACCCACAGCGAGCGCATCCGGACGGTGACCGTGCCGTTGGGGTCCGTTCCCGAGTTGATGATGAGCGTCGCGCGGTCGTTGACGTTGGCGGGACACGACGCCGTTCCGGTGGACGCGAGCGTGACGCGACCGTAGTTGACAGCGGGATCGAGGGTCACGGTGGCACCCGGCCCCACGTTCAGGGGCGTCGTCCCCGGCGCTGACGGCGGGGAGAGGGTCACGGCCGGGCAGACCGACCCGGCCGGCTGGTTGGGTGCGATCGTGCCCTCGATCTGCGTGGAGTTGCACGCGCCGCCGCCGCAGGTGATGGTGCCCACGGCGTACGCGCTTCCGGTGTACGGAAACGGCGGGGTGATCGAGGGTGCCGGGCAGGCGCCGCCCGCCAAGGAATCGCAGATCCGGGACGGGGTCCCGCCGCGCGCCAGGGTGAGCGCGGCGTTGCTGCCTACATCGCCGTAGATGCGGACACCCTGGTCGAGGTTTACGCCGTCGTAGCCGCACACCGCGAACGAGCTCGTCGCCGAGGTGGTACCCTCGACGATCGCGGTCACCACGCGAGCCGGACCGGCGGCCGCGAGCGTCCCGGTGGAGGTGATGCGCCGGAAGGCCGGCTGGGCGCCGGCGCAGGCCCCGGGGTTCGGGCTGCTGCCGTTGAGGCACCGGACGACGACCACCGCCTGGCCGAGCGGCACGCTGCCGTCGGTGATCGGGACGGTCTCACCGGTGTACGTGTCGGCGCCCGCGGTCTGGAGCCGCGCCATCGCGTAGTGCACGCCGGCCTCGGCCACGTTGAACACCTGCACCGCCTGCTGCTGCCGGATGCCGGCGGCCAGATCCGCGTTGGTAATCGCCATGACCATCAGGGTGATCAGAGCGATCAGCGTCACCATCAGGAGGACGGTGAGTAGCGCGGCCCCGCGCTCGCGCCCGTCGCGCCGAACGGTCAGGCGCCCCATCGCGCGCGGCGGGCTCACGGGTTGGTCTCCTGTCCGGGGATCCAGTTGCTGGTGTCCGGTCTCGGGTTCCGCAACATGATGAGGCGGCTGAAGGTCTGCGTCTGCACCCCGGACCTCCCTTCCTCGCCCTGCACGGTGAGGGAGACCCGGATCACTCGGATGCTGCGGATCGCCTCGGCGTCGGTCGTGGGCACGGTGATCGGGTCGCCGGTCCGCGTGAAGTACTCGAAGGCCAGGTTCGCCACGGCGATGCTCGGGTTCGACACCACCGACGACACCGGCACCCAGGCGCCGCTGCACGATCCGCGCTCCTCGACCACGCGGCCGCCCTGCAACCGGTAGCCGAGCGTGATGACCTCGTTGCCGGCCACGGTATCGCTGTTGAGGATCTCGCCGCTGACGTAGACGCGATCGGGCTGCGGCCGCAGCGAGGCGTCCAGGGCGACGACCATGTCCTGGCAGCGGACCTGGGGCTGCGCGCCCGGCAGGACGTTGAGACCCGCGTTGCGGAGCCGCTCCGCCATCCACTCCAGCGTCTGTCGGGCCGTCTCGGTGTCCGCGGAGCGGACGGCGACGATCATCTTGCTGCGGGTGGCCGCGCCCACGAGCACGGTCAACCCGCCGAGCACGAGCGCCATGACGCCGAGGGCCACCAGGACCTCAATCAGCGTCATGCCGCGTTCGCGGCTACGGGTAGTTGAAGCGCGCCACATAGGTCACCAGGATCGTATACGGCGGGGAGGAGGGAGTCCGGTACAACCGCACCGCGAGCCGCTTCAGCGGCAGGCCCGGCACCTCGGTCACCTCGACCTCCGCCTGGAAGAACCCCGCGGGGATGCGCGGCTCCTGCAGGCCGCCGTAGTCGGGCAGGTAGCCGGTCGTCGGGTCGTTGGCCGGGTCGGTCGGGTCGGGAATCCGGCGCGGCGTGACGGTGGCGGCGATACCGTACCCCTGCACGCGCAGGAAGTCGAGCTCCGACTGCACCCAGGCCGCGGCCTGCGCGCGGTCGTAGCCCCGCCGCGTCTCGGTCATCGAGTTGAGCAGCCCGCCGAGCGACGTCGCCGCGACGAGACCGAGGATGGCCATCGCCACGACGACCTCGACGAGGGTGAACCCGGCCTGCGTCCGCTCGGTGCTCGTCTCAGTTCTCATCCACGAAAACCCGTCCGGTGCCCGGTTCGATCGTGATCGTGTACGACCGCCCGGTCGTGCTGCTCAGCGTCAACGTGCCGACGCCCGAGGGCACGCCGCGGCGGTCGAACGTGACGGTCTGCAGGGTGCTGCCGAAGGTGATATGGGAGGGGAGCACCTCGCGCCGGAGCGTCGTGCCCCCCGCGACGCTCACGGTGAACGTCCGGTCCTGAAACGTGGCGTTGACGGTCGTGCGGCGCGTGACCGCGGCCTGCTGCGCCGCGGTTAGCTCGTGCACGAGCGTGCGAGCCCAGCCATCGGCCTCCTCGCGCGCGAGCGCGGTGCGGAAGTTGCTCGCGCCCACGGCGAGCAGCACCGCCGCGAGCGCGCCGACAACGACGGCCTCGAGCAGCGTGTAGCCGTACTGGCCGAGCGTGCGCACCGATGGGTCCCTCCCTCGGGTGGGCAGCCCTTCGCCACGACGCAGGCGTCAGGCGCCCGGGCGGTCGCAGGGCAACGCGTGCAGGCTGGTCCCGGTTAGAAGTATGCCCTCTGGAGTGGTAACCCAGACCCGGGGTCAGTAGAGCTCCCGCCAGTTCAGCACCTGGACCGGGTTCCCCGGCTGGAGGATGATCTCTCGCGTCCAGGCAGGCAGGTGCGTCAGCATGTCCGGCATCTGCCAGAAGTCCGGCACCTGGCCCAGGCCCATGCCGCGGGTCATCAGGATCCCATACCATTGCAGCTTGCGCACGATCGTGAAGAGCGCGGACGAACCCCGGGCGCCCACGATGGCCATCAGGTTCATCTCCTGGGCGCAGGCGTTGGCGTTGAGGTTCGCGTGAGCGCTCCCATTCACGACGAACACGGCTACGTCCGGGCTGTTCGGGTGCGACGCGTTGACGCGCGCGTATGTCGAGAGCGGGTTGTCGGTGCCGGGGCTCCCCAGGCAGGGCGAAATGCGGGCCCGCAAGCTGTAGCCCGGGTGGCTGCCAGTCTGCGTCCCGCACAGGCTGTTCAGGTTGAAGTCGAGCGCGCATCCGGACTGCGCCGTCACCTGCCCCGGCGCCACGGCCGACGGCTGGTTCCCGACCACGATCGTGCCGCGCCCCTCGTACCGGATGTCCCGGCCGATCCTGACGCCGCCGGGCACGTAGATGGGGCGCGTGTCGTTGCGGAAGACGAGCTGTGCCGTGGCGTCGGTCGGGTCCCACATGAGCCGGAACTGTCCCCCTGCCCGGACCTGGGAGATACTGGCCGGGTACCCACCGCACGGGTTGGCTGGATCGACGGTGGGAGGCGGCAGGAAGAACGTGTCGGTCGCCACGGTACCGGCGAGCACCAGGTTCGGCGGGCTCGGGGTCTCGGCGATCCACCCGCTCCCCTGCCAGCGGCACCGCACGAACTGCAGCGTACCGCCGCTCTGCCGCAGCAGGTTGCCGGGCGTGGTCAGGGCCCGCTGCGTCTCGGCGACCACGTCGGGGTAGAACGGCGGCAGGACCGTGCTGTCCAGGTTGGTCGGGTTGAAGTTGGTGCTCACCCGCCCGGTGATGCTGCCCCCGATGTGAACCCAGTGGTACGGGTTGCCGATCGTCGGGTTGCCGGTCGTCGTGTCCAGGTTGCGCTGGATGTACAGATGATTGAGGAAGCGCGGCGCGTCGGCGAGCGACACGTACCGGTCGTTGAAGAACCCGGCCTGCGCGGCGCCGCGCAGGACCAGGTTGCCCTCGATGTACGCCGACCCGTGGAACTGCAGGCTTCCGCCGCCGCTGATGGCGGTGGTGTCCACGTCCAGGATGGAGTACATCATGAAGTCGGCCCCGGTGGCCCTGCGCAGTTCGAACTCGATGGTCCGGGTGGCGCCGCGGACGGTTCCGATGGCGCGGACGGTGATGTTGGCGGCCGGGTCGCGTCCTGCGATGCGACGCACCGCCACGGTGAACGTGCCCACCGGGCACGGCGAGGTCGCGCAGATCGGCGAGTCGGGGTCCGGGAACGCCGTGTTGGCGAGCGGTCGGGGCGAGTTGGCGCAACAGGTCGTCCAGGAGACGGACGAGGTCGCCTGATCGCTCCAGTCCGCATCGGGGTCGCCGCGCAGCAAGTCGATCGCCAGCTCCGCGCCGGCCTCGGCGGCGAGGAACGCCTGGCTCGAGCGATCGACCGTGGTCGCCGTCGAGTACTCGGACACGGCCAGATTCGCGAGCCCGGCCGAGACGATGGCCAGCACCATGATGACGACGAGCGCCATGAGCATGGCCATGCCCGCCTCGCCGGCACCGCCGCGGCCCGGCCTCCAGCCTGCTGTACGCATGGGCTCTCTCCTACCGCCGCAGGTAGACATCGGTGGACATTCCCAGCGTGCCCGGGCTCTCGAGCCCGCGCGCCTGAATCGTGATCTGAATCCGCCGCACCGACGAGCGCACCAGCGGATCGGCGAGCGCGGCGGCGGCGAGCGGGGCACCGGCGCCGGGGGAGTCGTCGAAGTAGCGGAGCGAGAGGCCGGTCACCGTCAGGTTCCGGACCTCGACGTTCGCAGTGAGCGGGTCGCCCACCGCGGAGCCACACAGGCTGGTGTCGGCCGGGATCGGCTCGATGCGGCTGGCGTACACGACGGCCTCCGTGGTGTTGAGGTAGATGCGGTGGCACTCGATCACGCCATTCCCGTCGGTGTCGCCCGCGAAGACCACGTCGGCCCCCTCCGCGCGCAGGAGCGGCACACCCTCGAAGCCGCTGCCAGCAGCCCGCAGCCGCCGCGCGGTCCAATCCAGCACCAGACGCGCGTTGTGCTGTTCTCCGGCGAACTGCTGCGCGGTGATCCACGCGCGCATCGAGCCCTTCAGCCCGGCGAAGATCCCGCCGGCCGCGAGCGCCATGACCGTCAGGCCCACCACGACGTCCATCAGCGCGGCGCCGCGCGCGCGTCTCAGGTCGATGCCCATGCAAGGCCCCTCCGGTCGCATCGCATCCCCACCCCTACGGCCCGGGGACGCGCGCGGCCATTCCGGTGTGCGCGATCAGGAACGGCGGACCGCCCGGCGATCCACCCGGGCAGTTGGTGAAGATCTCGACGGTCACCAGCCGCAGCGTCGAAGGATCCCGCCCGCCGGCGCCGTCCCAATCGGCGAGCCGTACCACGCCGCACTGGAATCCCAACGGGAGCGCCGGCGCCTGCGCGTACCTGCTGCCCGCACCCGCCGGGAGCGGAATCGAGCACGGCACGGTGGGGCACTCCGCGACCAGGGCCGGAAACCCCAGCTTGCGCGTGTACTCGACGACACCCTGGGTCCAGGCGGTGGCCTGCGACCGTAGCCGCGCGCCGAGCTCGTCGTTGGCGCCCCGCCCGACGAGCGTGAGCGTTGTCACGATGACACGCCCGGTGAGCACGACCACGGCCACGATGAGCAGCAGCGCGACCAGCGACTCCAGTGTGGTGAACCCCGGAGCACCCGCGCGCGGCCGTCCACGTTCGACCGATCTCATGGCACCTACCTCGTGACGGTAATCCGCCCCGTGCTCGGGGCGACGACCACACGGTACTGGCGGCCGCGGTAGGTCAGCGTGATGGTCTGAACCGGAGCCTGCGCGCCCGCGGCGACGGGCGTCCCGGCCCCCGAGAAGAGAATCGCCTGGCCGCTGAACGGCGCCGCACACGCATCCGGGGGCGTGGGCGTGATCGTGATGACGATTCCACCCTGGAGTTCGTGGCCCACCGCCGCGCGCTTGATCACCGCGCCCGCCGTGGCACCGGTCCGCGCCACCGCGTCGTCATAGTTGACCGGATACACCTGGTAGCCCCCGGCGTGGAGGCAGAACTCGACGCGCGGGCCGCTGCCGGCCCTGGCGATCGCCGTCTGCTGCGCGAACCGCAGGTCGGCCTGGATCAGGTGGGCGGCGGTCTGCAGCGTGCGGTCGGCCACGAACCCCAAATACGACGGCACCGCGAGCGCGAGCATCACGGCCACCAGCACCACGGCGACCACGGCCTCGATGAGGGCAAACCCGGCCGCGTCACCACGTCGTTTCATCATAATCCGCACCTCGCCCCACCCACTCCAAAACACAAGAGGGCCTCACCAAAGCGAAGCCCTCTTCGGCAGTTCGGCCGGCCCGGCTCTGACCTGGCCCCGTAACTTTGCGCCCCGCGGATCGCTCCGGGGTTGCCCGTTCGGAGGGTGACGCGCCCGGCGCGCCACGCGCCGTCTTCAGTTTACGTGACGGAGCCCCCGCGCGCATCGTTCGCCGGGGCAGAGGGCTCTCCTTCCGGCGGACGTTTCGAGGACCCACCGCCGGGCGGATCTGGACGATCCGAGGCGGGTCTGGTGGCGCCTCGGCGCAACCTTGGGGGAAGGTCGGAGGCGGTCACCGCTACGCGCGGTCCGGTGCGCCGCCGCCCAGGAGCCGGCTCGAGTTCAGCAGGATCAGCAGGTCGGGGACGACCTGCGCGGCCGCCGCCAGCACCGGCGGGAGCAGTCCCGAGGCCGCGAGCGTGATCCCGACCACGTTGTACGTCACCGCGCCGATCAGGTTCTGGCGGATGACGCCGAAAGCGCGGCGGCCCAGCCGCACGACGTGCGGCACGAGCATCCAGTTCTCGGGCACGACCGCGACGTCGGCGGCCTCCAGCGCCGCGCCTGTCGCGGCGCCGACCGCGATGCCGACATCGGCCGCCGCCAGCGCCGGCGCGTCGTTGATGCCATCGCCGACCATCGCGACGGTGCGCCCCTCACGCTGCAGCCGTCGGACGTGGTCGATCTTCCCTTCGGGCAATAGCGCCGCCTGGTAGTCCACGGCGAGCGCGCCGGCCACCGCGGCCGCGGCGCGCGGGTTGTCGCCGGTGAGCATGCTGATCTGGCGGAACCCCAGGCGGCGCAGCGCGGCCAGCGCGGCCGGCACCTCGGGTCGCGGCGCGTCCGCGAGCGCGAGTAGCCCGACGGTCGCGCCGTCTTCGGCGACCAGGACCACCGTGTGGCCCTCGGCTTCGAGCGTCCGACCCAACGCCTCGAGCCGCTCCGGCACGGGCACGCCCACCTCGTCGAGCAGCCGGCGGCTGCCGACGGCGATCTGCCCACGGGCCTCGCGCAGCACCACGCCCCGGCCCGGCGAGACGTCCACCACGGCGTCCGCGCCGGCGATGGGCGGCGTACCAGCGGCGGCCACGATCGCGGCCGCGAGCGGGTGCTCGGAGAAGCGCTCGGCGCGGGCGGCCAGGGCGAGCACCTGATCGGCCGTGCGGCCGTCCGCCGGATGCACGCCGGTGAGGCGGGGCTGCCCGGCAGTCAGCGTCCCGGTCTTGTCGAGGAGCAGCACGTCCGCGCGCGCGAGCGCCTCGAGCGCCGCACCACCCTTGATGAGCACACCCTCCCGCGCGGCCCGGCCGACCGCGGCCAGCACCGCCACCGGGGTCGCGAGCGCGATCCCGCACGAGCACGAGACCACCAGCACCGCCACCGCGGCCTGCGGCGACCCGCCGAGGAGCCACGCCGCCGCCGCCGCCGCGGCCACGATCGGAATGTAGTACGCGGTGACGCGATCCGCGAACCGCTGCGCGCGGCTCTTGCGGATCTCGGCCTCCTCGACCAGCCGGATGATGCGGCCGAAGGTGCTATCGGGCCCGACGTGCTCGGCGCGCACCCGCAGCATGCCGTCGAGGGCAAGGGTGGCCGCGAGTACCGGCTGCCCCGGCTCGCGCTCCACCGGGACAGATTCGCCGGTGACCGGCGCCTGGTCCACGGCCGCGCGGCCGCCGATCACCGTGCCGTCTACCGGGATGCGCTCGCCCGGCTTGACGAGCACGACCTCGCCGCGCGCGACGGCGTCGGCAGGCACCACCACCTCTGCGCCGTCGCGCTCGACGCGCGCGTCCATCGGCCGCAGCGCCACCAGCTCGCGGATGGCCGCGCGCGCGCGGCCGGCGGTGTAGGCGTCGAGCGCGTCGGCCAGCCGCATGAAGAACACGATGACCGCGGCCGCGCCGGCCTCGCCGATCGCCAGCGCGCCGGCGATGCCGAGTGTCATCAGCGCGTGCGGGGTCACCGTGCGCGCGCGCAGCGCAAGGGCGACCTTGCGAAAGATGGGCAGGCCGCCGGCAAGCACCGCGGCCACGGCGACGGGCCACGGGACCCATCGGGACGCGACATCCGCCCACCCGAGACGCTCCGCCGCGAGCCCGGCGAGCACGGCCAGCGCCACGCCGACCACGAGCACGCCCGACGCGATCTCCGGGAGCCGCGGGGGCGCGTGCCGGTCCGGGAGCGCGCGGACCGTGTAGCCGAGCGCCTCGACCGTGCGGGCGAGGACGCCGGCGGAGGTCACCGCCGGGTCGAAGACCACCGTGGCGCGCTCCGCGGCCAGCGAGACCTGCACGTCTCGCACGCCGGCGGTCCGCCGCAGCGCGCGCTCGATCTTCAGCGCGCAGTTGGCGCAGTCCATGCCGGCGATCGGCAACTCGAGGTGCGTGGCCGTGGTCGTTACGCCCCCCGCCGGTCCACCCGGGTGCAGCGGAAGATTTGGTCGCCGACGCGCTCCAGGAGCCGCTCGGCACCACGGAGCACATCGAGCACGAGCCGGTCTGCGATCGTGTACTCGACGAACTGGCCGCGCCGACGCCGGCGCACGAGCCCGCAGTCCTCCAGGCACGCGAGGTGCATGGAGGCGTTGGGCTGGCTGAGCCCGGTGCGCGCGGCGATCTCGGAGACGCACGCCGGCCCCTCGCGCAACGTCTCGAGGATCGCCAGGCGCGAGGGTTCCGCGAAGCCGCGGAACAGCTTCCCCTTCAGCGCGCGGTCGTCCAGGGCGACGGGCATGCCTCGTCTCCGCAACACATCAATCTATATTTATATCCTAACAGAAGGGCTTGCGGGCGTCACCCCGCCTCAGGCCGCGGCGAAGACCGCGACGATGTTCTGCCCGCCAAAGCCAAACCCGTTGGCCAGGGCCGCGCGCACGGGGAGGCGGCGCGCGGTGTGGGGCACGCAGTCGAGCCGCACCTCGGGGTCCTGCCGGTCGAGGTTGATCGTCGGCGGCACGATGCCCTCGTGGATCGCCTTGACCGCGACCATCGCCGACAACGCACCGGCCGCACCCATCAGGTGCCCGACCATCGCCTTCGGCGAGCTGACGACCAGGCGGTCGGTGTGCGCGCCGAATACCGCGCGGATGGCCCGCGCCTCGGCGACGTCGCCGACCGGCGTGGAGGTCGCGTGCGCGCAGACGTAGTCGATGTCGGCCGGCCCAAGCCCGGCATGCGCCAGCGCGCGCGCCATCGCCCGCGCCGCCCCCCGGCCCTGGGGGTCGGGCGCCGTAATGTGGTGGGCGTCGGCGGTGAGCGCGCCACCCAGCACGCGCGCGTAGATGCGCGCGCCGCGCGCCTGCGCGTGCTCGCGGCGCTCCAGCACCAGGGCGACCGCGCCCTCGCCGAAGACGAACCCGTCCCGGTCCGCGTCGAAGGGCCGGCTGGCCCGCTCCGGCGCGTCGTTGCGACGCGAGAGCGCGCGCATGTTGGCCATGCCGGCGAAGGCGAGCGGCGTCAGCGCGGCCTCGCTCCCGCCCGCGATCAGCACGTCGGCGTCGCCGTCGCGGATGAGCCGCACCGCGTCCACCACCGCTTGCACCCCGGCCGCGCACGCCGCCGTGGACGTCACCGCGGGGCCGCGCAGGCCCAGGGCGATCGACACCTGGCAGGCGCCGATGTTCGGCATCATCATCGGCACGAACAGCGGGCTGACGCGGCGCGGGCCGCGCTCCAGCATGAGCTGCGTCTCGCGCTCCACCAGGCCGACCCCGCCGCCGCCGGTGTTCATTACGACCCCGATGCGGTCGGCGGTCGTCTCGTCCACCACGACCGCCGCATCGGCCAGCGCCTGCGCCGCGGCGGCGAGCGCGAACTGCGTGAACCGCTCGAGGCGACTCGCGGTCTTCGCGTCGACGTACGGCGTGGGATCGAACCCCTTGACCTCGGCGGCGATCTGCACGGGCAGCGCCGCGGGGTCGAAGAGCGTGATGCGCGCCACACCCGACCGGCCGGCGATCAGGGCCTCCCAGGTCTGGGCGGCGGAGTGGCCCACCGGGGTCACGGCCCCGAGGCCGGTGACCACGACGTCAGGGCGGGGCGTCACACCGTGTATCGTAGCAGAGAGCCCGCGGCCCTCGCACGTCAGCCCGCAGCCGGCGGCGTCACGGCGCCGACCACCGCCCGCACGAGCTGCGGCTCCGGGACGGCGCCCACGACCTCGTGAACCTCGTTGATGACCGTCTTTGGCACCGCGTAGACGTTATACTGCTGGGCCAGCGACGGAAACTCGCTGGCCTCCACGATGTCCGCGCGGACGCGCGGCGAGACGACCGCGAACGCGGCGGCCAGCCTGGCCGCCCGGGGGCAGTGCGGTCAGGTCGGGGTGACGAACACCTGGAGGTGCGCGTCGCCCGGCAGCGCCGCGAGCGCGGCCGCCGTCTCGGCCGAGACCGGCGCGCGCCCCCTCGAGACGTCGAGGATCACCTCGATGAGCGTGGCGAACTCGTAGCCCGCGGGCATGCCGTAGAAACGCACGCCGTAGTCCTCCGCGCCCACGACCGCGGTCGCCGGCGTGCGCGCGATCCCGTACGCGGCGGCGACCTCCGGCTCGCTGGCTACGCTGTGCTCTTCGAGGGTCACCCGGTCAGACAGGCCGGTGACGTCCTTAAGGATGCGGCGGGTGTACTCCACCATCTCGACGTCCTCTCCCGGCAGCGCAATCCCGCCCACGCTCGGGGCGAAGAACACGAGCCGCACGGGGTGTTCCAGCTCCTCGGCGAATCGCTTGCGCAGGAACGCGGCGTCCTGCTCGTTCAGCAGCGGCATGACTCGGCTCCTCTCGGTCCCTCGGAGATCAACGCCGGGGCGGCGCCCGACATTCCGGGAGGGACGCCGCCGGCGGAGGGGAATTGCAGCGGCGATGGAGGGCGACCCCTTCGCGGACGACCTGAAGGTGCTGGCGCACCTGCGCGGGTATCCCGACGACCTGCACCGTTTCAGCAACATGATCAAGCAGGCGCACCCGCGGGGAACCTCCGCGCTGCGGCTCGTCCTCGGCCGTCCCGTCGCGTCGAACTCGCTCGTCGCGGCCGTCTGCCGGGCGGTCGCCGACGGCGTCCCGATCGCGACCGCGGTCGAGGCCGCCGAGCGGTTCGGCGTGCCGCCCGCGCAGTTCCTCGCCGCAATCGCGTCACGGCCGGACTTCCCCCGCCCCCTGTTCGCGGCCGGGCACCGGCGCCTCTGGCGGCTGGCGGACCTGGACGCCTACGCGGCGCGCGCGTAGTGGCGAAGTTCGCGCTCTGCGTCACCTGCCGGCGCTGCCGCCGCCCGTTCGACAGCGGGTTGCGCATGGACGAGCGCTCGTTCCGGCGCGGCACGCTCGCGGCGAACTACCACACCTGTCCCCACTGCGGCGCGCGCGAGACCTACGCGAAGGCCGACTATACGCTGCGTGAGGCACCCGCCGGCCGCAGCGGGCCGGCCTGCGCGTAGCGCGACGGCACCCGCCGGCCCAGCGCGCGCTCCAGCGCGAGCGAGGCCGACCGCACCTTCTCCAGGTCCACCCCGGTGGCGATCCCCATGCCGTGGAGCATGTAGAGAAGGTCCTCGGTCGCCAGGTTGCCGAGCGCGCCCGGCGCGAACGGGCATCCGCCGAGCCCGCCGGCGGAGGCGTCCACGGACGCAAGACCGAGCTCCAGCGCCGCGAGCACGTTCGCCAGCGCGGTGCCGCGGGTGTCGTGCAGGTGCACGCCAAGGCGATGCAACGCGATCTCGCGCAGCAGCCGCTCGAGGAGCGCACGGACCTCGACCGGTGTCGCGGCGCCGATCGTGTCGGCGAGCGTGACCTCCTCGCAACCCATCTCGAGGAGCGCGAACGCCACCCGCCGGACGGCGTCGGGTTCGACCGGGCCGCTGTAGGGGCACCACCAGGCCGTCGAGACCACGCCGCGCACCCACAGCCCGGCCGCGGCCGCGCCGGCGGCCACCTCGCGGAACCTGGCCAGCGACGCGTCGATCGAGGCGCCGAGGTTGGCCTGCGAGAAGGCCTCGGACGCCGCGGGGAAGACCACGACGCCGGCGAGGCCGGTCCCGAACGCGCGCTCCAGCCCCCTCCGGTTCGGGACGAGCGCCAGGTAGCGGACCCCGGGCCGGGACGGCAGTCGCCGCACGACCTCGTCCGTCGCGGCCATCTGCGGCACGCGGTCCGGTCGCACGAAGGCGCCCACCTCGATGACCGGAAGCCCGGCGTCCGCCAGCGCCTCGATGAACGCGACCCGCGCGTCCACGGACAGGACCTCGGGCTCGTGTTGCAGCCCGTCGCGCGGGCCCACCTCGACGATCCGCACGCGGCTGGGCAGGCCGCTCATCGGCCTTCCTCCACCTCCGCCACCTCCACGACGAGCTCGCCGGCGTCCACCCGGGCACCGGGCGTCGCGCGGACACGCGTCACGCGGCCGGCGGCGGAGGCGCGCACCACGTGCTCCATCTTCATGGCCTCCACCGCGAAGAGGGGATCGCCGGGCGCGACCTCCTGGCCGACGTCCACGTAGACGCGCGTGACCTGCCCGGGCATGGGCGCGCGCAGGTCCTGCTGGTGCGCCGGCGTGCGCGGCGGCGCGGGACCGCCGGCCGCCAGCCGAAACCCATACACGTGCCCGTCGAGCTGGAGCAGGGCGGTGGTGCCGTCGGTCGCGTAGTGCACGACGCGCCGGCGTCCGCCCGCGACGACCGCGTAGGCGCCGCCGCCGAGCGGCACGACTGACACCGTGATCTCGCGTCCCGCGCAGCGCGCGGTCACGGCCGCGGCGTCCTCGAGCAGCTCCACCTCGAACACGTCGTCGCCGAACGCGAGCCGCACCCCTCGCGCGGTCACGGCAGCCGCCGGCCTGCCAGCCGCACCCAGGGGTCGGCGCTCGCAGGGTCGCCACCCGCGGAGCCCGCGCTCGCGGCACCACGCCCCGCCCCGGGTGGGGCCGGCCATCCCGTCCTCGCGCCGGCCTCACCCGCGCCGGCGGTCAGGACCGCGGCCACGACCGCCACCTCGGCCGAGGGCGCCGGCGGTCGCCAGTCCGCGAAGTGTTCCTCGAGGAACGCGGTCGAGAGCTCGGCCGCGGCGAACGCCGGGTGCGCCACGATCGCGCGCAGGAACGGCAGGGTGGTGGTCGGGCCGAGGACCGCGTAGTCGTCCAGCGCCGCGCGCAGACGCCGCACGGCCGACGCGCGGTCGGGCCCCCAGGCCGCGACCTTCGACAGGATGGGATCGTAGTGCACCGGGATCTCCTGTCCTGCGCGGACCCCGGAGTCCACGCGCACGTGCGGCCAGGACGGCTCGGCCAGGTGCAGGATGCGACCGGGCGACGGCGCGAACCCGCGCGCGGGGTCCTCGGCGTACACCCGGCACTCGACGGCGTGCCCCCGGACCGCGGGCGCGCCCGCCACTGCCCGGAGCGGCTCGCCTGCCGCCAGCCGGAGCTGCGCGGCCACCAGGTCCACACCGGTCACCAGCTCGGTCACGGGGTGCTCCACCTGGAGCCGCGTGTTCACCTCGAGGAAGTAGAAGCGCCCGGCGCGGTCGAGGAGGAACTCCACCGTGCCGGCGTTCGCGTACCCCGCGGCGCGGGCGACCGCGAGCGCGGCCTGCCCGAGCCGCTCGCGCAGCGCGGCGTCGACCGCGGGCGACGGCGCCTCCTCGACGATCTTCTGGTGGCGGCGCTGGATGCTGCACTCGCGCTCCCCGAGGTGGACCACCTGCCCGCGGCCGTCGGCCAGCACCTGCACCTCGACGTGTCGCGGCCGGTCGAGCAGCCGCTCCACGATGATGCGGCCGTCGCCGAACGCCGCCTGCGCTTCGCGGCGCGCCGAGGCGAGCAGGACGTCGAGGTCCGCCGCCTCGCGCACCACGCGCATGCCCTTGCCGCCGCCTCCGCCCGCGGCCTTCAGCAGCGCGGGCACCCCGAGCCGCGCGACCGCGGCCCGGATGGCGTCATCCGAGGCCCCCGGCTCGTCGTAGCCGGGCACCGGGGGCACGCCCGCCGCCTCCGCCAGGCGCCGTGCCGCGGCTTTGTCGCCCAGCCGAGCGATCACCTCGGCGGGCGGCCCGACGAAGACGAGCCCGGCGTCGCGGCAGGCGGCCGCGAACCCGGCGTGCTCCGCCAGGAAACCATAGCCCGGGTGGATCGCCTCGGCGCCCGTCGCGCGCGCGGCGGCGATCAGCCGTCCGCCGTCGAGGTACGACTGCGCGGCCGGCGCCGGCCCCAGGCGCACCGCCTCGTCGGCCAGCGCGACGTGGGGCGCGGTCGCGTCGGCGTCGGAGTAGACCGCCACGGCGCGCACGCCGAGCTCGCGGCACGCCCGGATGATGCGCACCGCGATCTCCCCCCGGTTGGCGACCAGCACCGTGTGGAACATCGGGCTACTCGGGCGCCCAGCGCGGCCGGCGCTTCTCCAGGAAGGCGAGCATGCCCTCCTGACCCTCGGGACTGACCGCGCTGCGCACGATCAGGTCCACGGTGAGCGCGCGCACCTCGTCCCAGGAGAGCTGCGGCAGGCGCCGCGCCAGGTGCTTGACCCCCGCGAGCGCCTCGGGCCCGCCGGCCAGCAGGTCTCGCCCCCACGTCGCCACGACGCCGTCCGGGTCCTCGGCGACCTCGTTCACCAGGCCCATCTCCAGCGCGCGGGCCGCCGGGAAGCGCTCGCCGGTCAGCGCGGCCCACAGCAGATGATGGCGTGCGACCTTGCGCAGCAAGAACGGAAAAATCATGGCCGGGGGGACGCCCACGCGCACCTCGGTCAGCCCGAAGCGCGCCGCCGGATGCGCGACCGCCAGGTCGGCGGCGGCGACGAGTCCCATCCCGCCGGCGAGCGCGGCGCCGTGGACGCGGGCGATGATCGGCTTGGGGCAGCTTACCATGGCGTCGAGGGTCTCGAACAGTGCCCCGGCCTCGACGCGGTTCACCTCGGCGGGCCGGCCGGCCATCGCCCGCATGAAGGCCAGGTCGCCCCCGGCGCAGAACGAGGGGCCCTCCCCGGCCAGCACCACGTAGCGCACCTCGGGCAGCGCGGCCGCCTCCCGCACCGCGCGGCCCAGGGCCGCGATCAGCTCACCGTTGAGCGCGTTGTGGACCTCGGGGCGGGCCAGCGTGATCGACAGCCGCGGGCCCTCGACCTGCAGGCGCAGCAGCGTCGTCATCGGCTAGATGCGCAACACACCCGGCTTCATGCCCTCGATCGGCGCGTTGAGCGCGGCGGAGAGCGAGAGCGCGACCACCTCGCGCGTGTGGACCGGATCGATGATCCCGTCGTCCCACAGCCGCGCGGTGCTGTAGTAGGCGTTACCCTCGTGCTCGTACTTCTCGAGGATGGGCCGGACGATCTCGTCCTCGGCCTCGGGGGTCAGGGCTTTTCCCTCGCGGGCGAGCTGGTCGCGCTTGACCGTCACCAGCACGCCCGCCGCCTGCTCCGGTCCCATCACGCTGATCCGGGCGTTGGGCCACATCCACAGGAACCGCGGCTCGTAGGCCCGGCCACACATGGCGTAGTTGCCCGCGCCGTAGGAACCGCCGGTGATCACGGTGATGCGCGGCACCCCGCAGGTCGCCACGGCGTGCACCATCTTCGCGCCGGCGCGCGCGATCCCGGCGGCCTCGTACTGCCGGCCCACGATGAATCCCGTGATGTTCTGCAGGAAGACGAGCGGGATGCGCCGCTGCCCGCAGAGCTCGATGAAGTGCGTGCCCTTGTCGGCGCTCTCGACGAACAGGACGCCGTTGTTCGCCACGATCCCGACCAGGATGCCGTGGATGCGGGCGAAGCCGCAGACCAGCGTGGTCCCGTAGAGCGCCTTGAACTCGGCGAATCGGCTGCCGTCCACGATCCGGGCGATCAGTTCGTGCACGTCGTAGGACGTCCGCAGGTCGGGGGGCAGAATCCCGTAGAGCTCCTCGGCAGCGTAGGCCGGGGGCTCGGGCTCGACGATGTCCACCTCGGGCGCCTTGCGCCGGTTCAGCGTCGAGACGATGTCGCGCACGATCCGCAGCGCGTGAGCGTCGTCGTGCGCGTAGTGGTCCACCACGCCCGAGCGGCGCGCGTGGACGTCGGCGCCGCCCAGCTCCTCCGCGGTGACGTCCTCGCCCGTGGCGGCCTTCACCAGCGGCGGGCCGCCGAGGAAGATCGTGCCCGTGCCGCGCACGATGACCGCCTCGTCGCTCATCGCCGGCACGTACGCGCCGCCCGCGGTGCACGACCCCATGACCGCGGCGATCTGCGGGATGCCGGCCGCCGACAGCCGCGCCTGGTTGAAGAAGATCCGGCCGAAGTGGTCGCGGTCGGGGAAGACCTCGGCCTGCAGGGGCAGGAAGGCGCCCCCGGAGTCCACCAGGTAGACGCAGGGGAGCCGGTTCGCGAAGGCGATCTCCTGCGCGCGCAGGTGCTTGCGCACGGTGAGCGGGTAGTACGTCCCGCCCTTCACCGTCGCGTCGTTGGCGACGATCATGACCTCGAGGCCGCCGACGCGGCCGATGCCGGTAACGATCCCCGCGGACGGCGCCTCGCCGCCATACATGTCCCAGGCGGCGAGTGGCGCGACCTCCAGGAAGGGCGAGCCCGCATCCAGCAGCGCGTCGATGCGCTCGCGCGCTGTCATCTTGCCGAGCTCGCGGTGCCGGCGCAGCGCGCGCTCACCGCCGCCCCGCCGCACGGCCGCCAGCCGCTCCCGGAGCTGCGCTGCGAGGGCCTCGTGGTAGCGCCGGTTGGCCGCGAACTCCGCGCTCTCGGGACGTGCGCGCGAGGGAATCGGGTCCATCCGCTGCGGGAATACCCTACGCGCGCGGGGAACTCCTGTGGCGCACGGTGCCCGGCGCGCGGCGATGGCGCGCGGGGGGCGCGCTCGGCGCGGCGTCCGCTAGCGGCGCGGGGCCTGCTGCTCGACCGCGCGCCGCACCTCCTGCAACAGGCGCAGCGTCTCGGCCTCGAAGGTCTCCTGCACGAGGACGAAGCGCGCGAGCTGCTCGGGCGTGAGCGCCTGCCCGATGAGCTGGAGCTGCTGGCGCCGCCGCGCCTCGAACTCGGCGCGCAGCAGGCTGAGCTCCGTCGCCCTCGCGCGCAGCGCCTCCTCGTCCCGCGGGGTCGCGGCCGCCAGGCGGCGGATCTCGCGCAGCAGCGGCGGCACACGCCGCCCCGCCTCCAACCGGATCGCCTTGAGCTCGCGGACCATGGGGAAGATGCGCGCGATCTGCGCTTCCGAGAGATCGAGCTCGTCGACGAGCCGCCAGATGAGCAGCGCCTCGATGACGCGCTCCCCCCGCGGGGCGGGCCGCGGCTCCTGGCCGGCGGCTGGCAAGGCCAGCACCACCAGGCCGAGCAGCGCGGCGGCGAGCAGGCGTCGCGCCCCCGGCGCGCTCATCACCGCGCGTCCCCTTCCGCGTCCGGCCCCGCGTGCAAGCCAGCCCGCCACGTGTCGATGGTCTCGGCCAGCGAGGGGAGGGTCGCGGTCATCGTCTCGGTGACGAGCCCGCGGAGCTGCGCGTCGAACGCATCGGCCGGGTCGGACGGCGCACCGCCCAGGAAGCCCAGGCGGCCCGCCGTGGCGGCCGCGAGCCCGAGCGCCGCGGTAAGCACGGCGGCGGCGAGGGCGTGGCGCGGCCGCGCGAGCCATCGCGCCCAGCGGGCGCTGACCGGTAGACGCTCCAGGGCCACTCGCGCCTGCAACCGGTCGGTGAACGCCGGCCAGAATCCCGGTGGGACGGTGAAACGTCCGGCGGCGCGCACCAGCGACGCGGTCTCCTCCAGCGCCGCCGCCTCGCGCCGGCACGCCGGGCAGCCCACCAGGTGCGCGACGACCGACGCGCGCACCGCCGGCGGCACCGTCCCCGTCGCCGCCTCGACCAGCAGGTCCATCGCCTCGCGGCACCCGAGCCTCACGGCGCCACGCCCTCGGCGACCAGCAGGCGGCGCAGCCGTCGAAGCGCCGCGAACATCGTAGCCTTGACCGTTCCCTCCGAGCAGCCCATGATCCGCGCGATGTCCTGGTAGGGCAGGTCCTGGTAGAGACGGAGCACGACCATCGCGCGCTGGCGCGGCGGCAGCGCGGCCACCGCCCGCGCGACCGCGCGCACGGTCTCCCGCGCCTCGACCTCGGGCGCACCGGACGTCGGCGCCGGCGCGGGCTCGGGAGCGCCGTCGGCCAGGGGTAACCGGGCGAGCCGCGTACGCCAGTCCAGGCAGAGGTTCACCGTAATCCGATAGAGCCAGGTGTACAGGCGCGAGCGGCCGTCGAAGCGGGCGAGCGCGCGGTACGCGCGGATGAAGACCTCCTGGGTCACGTCCGCGGCGTCCTCGTGGTTGCCGAGCATGCGCCGGGCCACCCGGTAGACGGCATCCCGGTACTTGATGACGAGCGCGGAGAACGCGCTCTCTTCCCCGCGCCGGAAAGCCTCGACGAGCTGCCGGTCCTCAGCGTCCACGCCGCGCTCCTCGCCACTTATTCTAACAGCCGCGTCCGGCCGACGGTTTAGTGCCCGGCACGACCGAAAGATGCTACCATAGCACCCAGAAGCCTGGCGTTGCCCATCGTCCGTCATCAGCCGGCGCGCGCCGGGGGTGCCGCGCGCGGCCGCCGGCCCAGCCAAAGGAGGAGAGACGCATGCCATTCGAGCTTCCCCCCTTGCCGTACCCGCACAACGCGCTCGAGCCGCACATCGACGAGCTGACCATGCAGATCCACCACGGCAAGCACCATGCGGCGTACGTCACCAACCTGAACAAGGCGCTGGAGAGTGCGCCGGCCCTGGCGAACAAGACCATCGAGGAGCTGCTCGGCAATCTGGACGCGGTGCCCGAGGCGATCCGGACCGCGGTCCGGAACAACGGCGGCGGGCACTACAACCACACGCTATTCTGGGAGATCATGAAGCCCGGCGGCCCGGTTGCGCCGTCCGGCGAGCTGGCGAAAGCGATCGAGGCATCCTTCGGGTCGCTTGATAAGATGAAGGAAGCGGTGAACGCCGCGGGCGTCGGCCGGTTCGGGAGCGGCTGGGCCTGGGTCGTGGCGGAGGGGGGCGGGAAGCTGGTCGTCACCAGCACGCCCAACCAGGACACGCCGGTGATGGAGGGCAAGACTCCCATCCTCGGCGTCGACGTGTGGGAGCACGCGTACTATCTCAAGTACCAGAACCGCCGGCCGGACTACCTGGCCGCGTGGTGGAACGTCGTCAACTGGAACGAGGTCGCGGCCAGGTTCGCGAAGGCGACGTAGGCCAGGAGGCCATCGTCTGGAGCGCTCCACTCCGCACGTCATCGACCTGCGGGCCGCGCGGAACGACGCGCTCCTGGAGCGGCTCTATGCGTCCCTCTACCTCCCCAACTTCCGTATCCCTGAGCAGCAGGAGGACCTCGCGACGTGGAAGGCGCTCCTCTGGAGCGCCCCCGTCGCGCACCGTCCCGTGTTTCACGTACTCGTGGCGACGTCCGAGCCCGCGGGCACGACGCCGCTAGGGTTCGTCAGCGCGGAGTTCTTCCGGCACAGCAGCGTGGGACTGCTCACGTACCTGGCGGTCGCGGCGGCGTACCGACGGCAGGGCCTGGGGAGGCGCCTGGTACAACAGGCGAAAACCGTGCTGCGCGAGGATGCGGCGCGGCAGGGGACGTTGCTGCGGGCGATCTTCGGCGAGGTCAACGACCCCCGCGGCGGCCCTACGAGCGATGGGGAATCCCCGACCGAGAAGCGCGCCCGCGTGGTTGCGCTCGCGAAGCTGGGGGCCCGCCGGGTGCCCGTGCGCTACGTCCAGCCGCAGCTGCGACCGGGCGCCGGCCGGTCGTACTCGCTGATGCTCGTCGCCTTTCCTCCGAACGGCACGGCGATGACCCACCTGCCCTCGGACGTGATCCGGGACTTCCTGCGGGAGTTCTACCGGTCGCTCGGCGTGGACGATCCCGAACGCGACGACGACTTCCGCGCGGCGGCCGAGGGACTCACGGAGCCCTGCGTGGCGCTCGCTCCTCTGGAGGGCGAAAGCGCGGGCGTCGCAGAGTGACCAGACTCATCGGCGACGGTGAAGCGCGCGCGGCGCGGGAGACCGTCCGCGAGGAGCCCGCGCTGGCCTTCGACCGGTACGGCATCGCGCTCCACTTCCTCGCTCCGCCAGAGGACGCCCTCGGGCGACAGACGGACGCTGCGGCGCGGGAGTCGTCGGACGAGTTCAGATCGTTCGAGCGAGACCTGCTCTCTTACGCCTACCGCGGCGCACCGCCCCTGGGCAGCCATGTGTTGCCGGTGCCGGAGCACCTGCGCCGGATGACCCTTCATCTCCCGCCGTGCATCACCTATGTGTCGGAGGGGTTGATCGTCGACCTCCTCTGCGCCGAGCAGCACCCCGCAGGCGACCGGCGCCGCGCCGTCGGGGTCAGGGCGAGCCGGACGGACTTCCGCAGTGGGCTGGCCGTCTACCACCTGGTGCTCACCCCCGACGGCGAGCCTGCGGCGACGGCCTTGAGCGAGTACGACCTGGTGAAGCTCGTGAAGCTCTGGGAGGGCGGCGAAGACGTCCCCATGCACAGCCTGGTGACGTTCGAACCCCCAGGCGGAGGGCGGCTGGACGTCGGACAGCTCGCGCGGGCCGTCTTCGGCCCCGCCGCCCGTCTGCACCCCGCCCCGCGCCTGGGGACGGTCCAGATCGTCACGAGCAGCACGGCGATCAAGGACCGGCTCGCCTGGGTGGACGTGTTGCAGGCCATCCAGACGCTGCGGGACGGGAACCCCCTCGGCGACGGCGCGTCTGCCCCCACGCTTCTGGACCAGGCGATCAAGGGCACGGGCGGCATCTTGCAGGGACTGCTCGACTTCCACCGGATCGGGGCGGGCGAGCTCGCCGACGTCTTCGCGAGCGCCCGCGTCACCGACGACGCGCTGATCGCGGTGCACAAGGGCTCGATCCTGTCGCTCGCGAGCGTCGACCGGGCCTTCGAGGCCGCAGCGGCGACCATCGGCATCAGCCCGTACCTGCTGGGCCCGCAGGCGGTGCTGGCGCACAACGAGGAGATGCTCGACCGCGCGGACCGCGCCTCGCAGCTATCGTCGCGGAAGCCGCGCGCCCTGGCCGCGGCTCGCAAGGAGATGCAGGCGGCCCTGGACAGGCACCACCTGCCGAACATCTTCCACTATCCCACCGAGCGCCTTCTCTACGAGACGGGCACCGTCTCGCGGGGACTGAGGGACAGAGAACAGGACGTGCGGGCGAACCTCGCCAAGGTGACCGGCGAGTGGGAGACCGCGGTCGACCGGCGGCGAAGGGTGGCGGAAGATCTGATCGCGGCCATCCTGCTGCTGGTCGGCGGGGGCGAGCTGGTCGACCGGACGTTCCCGCTGGAGTACGTCTTCCCTCCCCTGGCCCTCGCTGGAGCGCTCTATCTGCTCTGGCGCTGGCGGATGACGTAGCGCGCTAGCGGCGGCTTGCGCGCTTCGCCCCTCGCTTCGCCGGTCGCCCGCCTCGCTTCGCGCGCTGCCCGCCCCGCGTCGCGCCGTGCCTGCCGGCGACCAGGTTCTCCAGGTGCTCCTCGTGTCCGACCTCGTCCGCCAGCAGCCCGGCAACCAGATGGTAGGTCACCGGATCCTTGCCCAGCACCATCTTGGCGATCGCGCTGTAGTGTCGGATCGCGGCCGCTTCCCCGCGGATCTGGTCAGTGACCATGCCGTCGGCGTCGCTGCGGTCGCGACGCGGCGCGGTCCACGGCCCGCCGGCGCCCGCGGCCCAGTCACCAGGGTCCACGACCGGATCGCCGCCGAGCTCCAGCATCCGCGTCGCAAGTCGCTCGGCATGACCGAGCTCCTCCAGCGCCTCCTTCTTGAACTCCTCGGCGAGCTCGTGCCCGTGCCAGCCCTCCGCCACGATCGCGGTCAGCCAGTACGAGTAGAACGTCTGCAACTCCATCAGGTAGGCCCGACGCAGGTCGGTGAGCAGCGCCGAGACATCTAGATCGACGATCTCGCGGCCCGTGGCGCCCATCGTGGCGTCCTCCCCTCGGCCCCCTGAGTACGGGGCCCGACGTCACCTCCCTCTTCGCCCCGGGGCGTCGCGTTCCTCGGCACCGCCACGGCAGGAGGAGCGCGGGAGGGAACCGAAGCGGTCGGTGCAGCCTGGATCAGGTGGCATGATGGCCATGGCAGAGGCCGAGCTGTGCTGCCCGTACTGTGAGACGGTCATGGACCGGCGCTTCGAGCTGCACATGCCGGAGCACGTGTGGTACGAGTGCCCGATCTGCGGACACCGTGCCGTGCCCCGGGGCCGCGATTTCGTGACGCCGGACGACGAAGCCGAGTCGCGCGCGTTCCCCGTCTAGTCGGCCCGGCCTGGCGGACCTTGTCCTAGCCGGCCCCGCCCCGGTCCGCGGCCTCCGCGTCCGCCAGCCGGCGGCGGACGTGCCCCGCGATGTGCTCTGCCAACCGTTCGATTACCGCCTCGCCGATTGCGGGGCTCGCGCGCCGCGGGTCGCCGAAGACACCATTCGGCGTGATCGCCCGGAACCCGCGCCGGAAGATTTCCGCCGCCTCGATCTTCCCCAGGAAGCCCGCCTCGAGCCGGCCCGTGGCAACCAGGTGGGGGTGGCGCGCCATCATGACGGAGGTCTCGGTGGCGTCGGCGTGGATCGCGTCGACGTCCTGGGGTGCGCCCATCGCGGCGGCCACGCCCACCATGACCCGCATCATCTCGTCGAGCGCTTCCAGGCCCGCGAACGCCACGATGCGCACACCGTGCGCCTCGAACTCCTCGCGCAGCCGCGCCGCCGCGGCTTCGAGCGGGACGAAGTTGCCACCGTGCGACGAGAACAGCACGAACGTGTCGAACCCGTGCGGGGCGAGCGAGCGGACGTAGGCCACGACGGTCGCGATGAAGACCTCCGCCGGCAGCGACAGGCTGCCGGGGAACCCCAGGTGGTGGTCGGAGCACCCCGGCCGGATCACGGGCGCCATCAGCGCGTTGCCCAACAGCCGCGCCACCCGCTCCCCGACGGCATGCCCGATGGCGGTGTCGGTGAGCATCGGCAGGTGCGGACCGTGCTGCTCCATGGACGCGGTGACGATGACGACCGTCCGCATGCCCGCGCCCAACGCCTCGTCCACCTCGGGCCAGGAGAGCTCCTCGAGCAGCACGCTGTTCCTCATCGCCCGCCTCCGCGTCGTCGGGTTCGTCGGCCGCCGTGCCACACGCCCACCCGGCCGCGGCGCCGCGCGGCCGCAGTCCTCAGGACACGCCGTCGAGCCCCCGCAACGCGCCGCCGGAGTGCACCACGCGCCCACCGACGACGGTCGCGAGCACGCTGACCCGGAGCAGGTCCTCCGGGCCGCCGTCGTACGGGTCACGGTCCAGCACCACGAAGTCGGCCACCATCCCCGGCGCCAGCGCGCCCTGCCAGACCTCGGTCCCGGCCGCATAGGCCGGGCCGGCGGTGTAGGCCCGGATCGCGTCGTGCAGGGACAGACACTCGTTTGGATACCACGACGGCCTCGGATCGCCTTCCCGCCGGCGCGTAACCGCGGCGTAGAGCCCGCGCCATGGGTCCGGGGTCTCGACCGGCGCGTCCGAACCGAAGGCCAGCACGGCGCCGCTGGCTGCGAGCGACCGCCAGGCATAGGCGTACCGGCAACGCGCGCCCCAGTATCGCTCCGCGGCGTCGCGGTCGGCCGTGGCGTGGATCGGCTGCATCGAGGCGGTCACGCCCAGGGCGGCCAGCCGCGGCAGGTCGTCGGGGTGCAGTACCTGCACGTGCTCGATCCGATGTCGTGCCCCGGCGCGGTGCGATGCCTCCCGATGCCGTGCAAAGACATCCAGTACGTTGCGGTTTGCGCGGTCGCCGATGGCGTGCACAGCGCTCCACAGCCCGGCCGCCAGCCCACGGCGCACCAGGTCGTCGATCTCGCCCGGCGTGCGCACCATGATCCCCACGTTGCCGGGCTGCCCGTCGAACGGCGCGAGCATGCTGGCCGTCTGCGAGCCCAGCGTGCCGTCGGCGAAGATCTTGAGGGGCCCGACGCGCAGCACCTCGTCACCCAGCCCGGTGCGTAACCCGGACGCCGCCGCCGCGTCCAGCAGGCGATCGGGCACGCAGGCGACGATCCGCAGGGTGAGCGCCCCGCGGGCGCGCAGGCGGTGGAGGACCCCGAACTGGTCGGGCCCCTCGGCGCCCGGCCCCACGAAGGCGTGCGCGCCGGTCAGGCCGAGCCGGTGTGCGTCGGCCTGCGCGGCCACCGCCGCCTGCTCGAGCGTCTCCGGCGAGGGCGCGGGGATCACCCGTCGGACCAGCAGCGTCGCGTCCTCCTTGAGCAGGCCATCGGGCTCGCCCGCTGCATCGCGGCTGATCGCGCCACCCGGAGGGTCAGGGGTGTCGCGCGTGATGCCCGCCGCCCGCAGCGCCGCCGTGTTCACCCAGAGCAGGTGCCCGTCCTTGCTGGTGCAGACGGCCGGTCGGTCCCCGGTCACCGCGTCGAGATCGTAGCGCGTCGGAAAGCGATCCTCGGGCCAGCCGTTCTTGTCCCAACCCCGGCCCTGGAGCCACTCCCCCGGGCCGCCGCGGCGCTCGGCGGCCGCGATGAGCCGCAGCGCCCCGGCCAGCGAGCGGGCCTCGCGCAGCTCGACCTGCAGCAGTCCGAGCCCATACCCGACGACGTGGATGTGCGCGTCAATGAACCCGGGGAACACTGGCAGGCCAAGCAGATCCACGCGGCGGACGCGCGGAAACGCCTCCGTCACCTCGTCCGCATCGCCCACGGCGACGACGCGGCCACCGACGACCGCCAGGGCGTCCGCCGTGCGCCCGGGACCGCCGTCGGCGTGCACGCTCGCATTCAAGTAGAGCACCGGACGCATGCTCTCCACAGTTCCGTGCAGTCCGACATCCTCCTACCCGACGCGCCCGGGGCGTACGAATCGGTCGTCGCGGCCGATCAATAGGACGGAACGGGAACGTACCCTTGGTGATTGTATCACGATGTACTACAATGTAGTGCAGAGGCGACGGACCGGAGGGATCAGGATGGAACGCCAGCTCACGGTACGGGTGCCCGCGATGCTCGCGGACCAACTTGACCGGGCCGCACGGCGACTGCGCCGCACCCGATCCGGCGTCGTCCGTCTCGCCCTGGAAGCGTTCCTCGACGGACGCCGACCGCCCGATGCGGCTCGACCCGTGGAGCTCGTACACGATCTGCTCGGGAGCATCGACAGCGGGCTGCCCGACCTCGGCCAGCGTCACCGGGAGTACCTGCTGAGCCGTCTCCGCCGTGGCCGCCAGCCTGCTCCTTGATACCGGTGCGTTCATCGCGCTGGTCGACCGCCGCGAGCGCCAACATCTGGCGTGCGTCGCCGTGCTCGAACGGTGGGTCGGGGCCGTGGTCACGACGGAGGCCGTCCTGACCGAAACCCTCCACCTGGTGGGCCCGGCGTGGCCGGCGCAACGAACGTGCCTGGAGTTCTTCCTGCGCGGCGCCTTCGTACTCGTGCCGTCTTCGGTCGCAAGCCTCCGGCGGGCCGCCGTGCTCATGGAGAGGTACCGCAACGTCCCCATGGACCTTGCCGACGCGACGCTGCTGGTGCTCGCCGAGGACCTGGGGTCCGATCAGGTCTTCACGCTCGACCGGCGCGGGTTCTCCGCCTACCGCGTCCTGAGCCGCCGCCCGCTGCGGCTCCTCCCCTGACCGGGCAGCACCCGGAGCAGCGTCGCCATCCGCACCGCCGCGTGCGCGGCCTCCGCGCCGCGGTTCACCGTCCCGCCCGCCCGTGCCGCGGCGTGCGCGGGATCGAACACCGCGAGCACCTCGTTGATCACCGGCACGCCGGTCTCCAGCGCGACACGGGCCATGCCGGCCGCCGCGTTCTGCGCGACCAGGTCGAAGTGCAGCGTCTCGCCCTTGATCACGCACCCAAGGCAGATGACCGCCGCGTAGCGTCCCGTCCGCGCGAGCCGGTGCGCGGCGAGCGGGATCTCGAGCGCGCCCGGCACCCAGGCCACGTCCACCCGTGCCGCGCCCGCGGCCGCGAGCGCGGCCTGCGCGCCGTCGAGCAAGCGGCTCGTGATGTACTCGTTGTAGCGGCTGACGACGACCGCGAACGCCAGTCCCGACGCGTCGCCCGTGCCCTGGAAGGTCTCGCCGGCCGGGCCGGCTCCCCGCGATCTGCGGCGGGGAGGCATGGCGTCATCGGTCATGCGCGACCGCTCACTCCAGGTGCAGCAGGTGGCCGAGCCGGTGACGCTTGGTCGCCAGATAGCGGTAGTTCTCGGTGTTCGGCGACACCTCGAGCGGCACGCGCTCGACGACCTCGAGCCCGTAGCCTTCCAGCCCGGCTCGCTTCTGCGGGTTGTTGGTCAGCAGGCGCACGCGGCGCAACCCGAGATCGACCAGGATCTGCGCGCCCACGCCGTAGTCGCGCGGGTCGGGCGGGAACCCGAGCAGCTCGTTGGCCTCGACGGTGTCGGCACCGCCATCCTGCAGCGCGTACGCTTTGATCTTGTTGCCCAGCCCGATGCCGCGGCCTTCCTGCCGGATGTAGACCACGACCCCGCGGCCGGCCTGGGTGATCATCCGCATCGCCGCGCGGAGTTGCTCGCCGCAGTCGCACCGCAGCGACCCGAAGGCCTCGCCGGTCAGGCACTCGGAGTGCATCCGCACGAGCACGGGCTCCTCCCCGCCGACCTCGCCGGCCACCAGCGCCAGGTGGTTCGTCCCGTCGAGGGTGTTCTCGTAGACCACGGCCCGGAACTCGCCGATCGCCGTCGGCAACCGGGTCTGCCCCTCGCGGCGCACGAACCGGTCGTACCGCAGCCGGTGCCGGATGAGGTCGCGCACCGTGAGAATCTTCAGACCGTGTCGCCCGGCGAAGCGGCGTAGCTCCGGCAGTCGTGCCATCGTGCCGTCCTCGTGGACGATCTCGCAGACCACGCCCGCGGGCCGCAGGCCGGCCAGGCGCGCCAGGTCCAGCACCGCCTCGGTGTGACCGGCGCGCCGCAGCACCCCCCCGGGGGCCGCCTGCAACGGGAAGACGTGGCCGGGCCGGAGCAGATCGTCGGGCCGCGTGGTCGGGTCGGCGAGCAGCCGGATCGTCAGCGCCCGATCGTAGGCCGAGGTCCCGGTCCCGCCCCGGCGTGCGTCCACCGACACCGTGAACGCGGTGCCGTGCCGCGAGGTGTTGTGTGTCACCATGACCGGCAGCTCGAGCTCCTCGCAGCGCTGTGGCGTGAGCGGGACACACACGAGCCCACGGCCGTGCATCATCATGAAGTTGACCGCCTCGGCTGTGGCGTGCTCGGCCGCCATCACCAAGTCGCCCTCGTTCTCGCGGTCCTCGTCATCCACGACGATGAGCAGGCGCCCGGCGCGGATCTCCGTCACCGCCTCCTCCACCGTGGCGAACGCGGGGGCCGCGACCTCGCGGCGCTCGGTCATCGCGCCCGACCCCCCTCCAGCAGCCGCTCGACGTATTTGGCCAGGATGTCCACTTCTAGGTTCACCTCATCGTGCGGGCGGCGTTGGCCCAGCGTCGTGACCGCCAGCGTGTGGGGGATCAGCGCCACCGCGAACCGCGAGCCCCCCGGCAGCCCGGCCACGGTCAGGCTCACGCCGTCCACCGCGATCGAGCCCTTCTCGACGATGTAGGGCGCGAGCGCCGCGGGCGCCTCGATCTCCATCCAGACGCCGTCTCCCTCGGGCCGGACCTGGGTGATCGTGCCCACGCCGTCTGCGTGTCCCTGCACGACGTGGCCCCCCAGACGGTCGGCGAGCCTCAGCGGCCGCTCCAGGTTCACCGCGTCGCCGGGGTGCAGGCGACCGAGCGTGGTCCGGCGGAGCGTTTCGGCGGCCAGGTCGGCGGCGAACGCGCCGTCGACGACCTCCACCATGGTCAGGCAGACGCCCGCGACGGCGATGCTCTCGCCGGCGCGCGCGCCCTCGAGCACAGCGCCGGCGCGCACGCGCAGCCGCCCGCCCTCGGGCAGCCGCTCGATGGCCTCGATCTGACCGATAGCCTCTACGATACCCGTGAACATCACGCCTCCAGGTCGCCTTCGAGCGCCAGGTCGTCGCCCAGACGCGCGACGCGCAACTCGCGCAACCGGCGCGCGCCGGCCACGCCGGCCGGCCCCGCCCCGTCGAGCGGCGTGGGCGCGCCCGCGCCGCCGATCAGCCGCGGCGCGACCAGCGCGATCACCCGGTCCACGAGGCCCGCCTCCAGCGCCGCCGCGTTCACCGTGCCGCCGCCCTCGACGAGCACGCTCAGCAGCCCGCGGCGACCCAGCGCCTCCAGAAGCGCCCGCAGGTCCACACGGCCGCCGGCACCGTCCGCCACGAGCACCTCGACACCCGCGCGACGCATCGCGTCGATGCGCGCCGCGGGCGCCGCGGCCGTGGTGGCGATCAGGGTCGGCGCCTCGGCCACGCCAGTCACCACGCGCGCGCTCACCGGCGTCCGCAGGTGCGAGTCCACGACGATGCGCAGCGGATTGCGGGGCGCCGGCACCGCGTCGGGGGGGAGCCGGCAGGTCAAGAGCGGGTCGTCGGCCAGCACGGTCCCGACGCCCACCAGCACCGCATCGTGAGTGTTGCGCAGCTCGTGCGCGTAGCGGCGCGCCGCCTCACCGGTGATCGCGGTCGCGCTGCCGCGCGCGGCGCCGATCTTGCCGTCGAGGCTCATCGCCCACTTGAGCGTCACGAAGGGCAGGCCCGTGCGGCGGTGCTTGACGTAGAACGCGTTGGTGCGGCGCGCCTCGTGCTCGAGCACGCCCACGTCTACCGTCACACCCGCCCCGCGCAGCCGCGCGACGCCGCGACCGTCCACCGTCGTGTCGGGATCGAGCATCGCGACCACCACACGACGGATGCCGGCCGCGAGCAGCGCATCGGTGCACGGCCCGGTGCGGCCCGCGTGGTCGCAGGGCTCCAGCGTCACGTACACGGTCGCCCCCCGCGCGCGCCCGCCGGCCTCCCGCAGCGCCACCACCTCGGCGTGCGGCTCACCGGCCCTGGCGTGGAAGCCGCGGCCGACCACGCGGCCGTCCGCCACGACCACGGCGCCGACCAGCGGGTTGGGGCTGGTCCGGCCCGCCGCGCGCTGCGCAAGCGCGAGCGCCTCCTGCATCATGGCGATGTCCTCTGCCTGCCCCACAGCAAACACCAACGCCCGGGGTCCGATTGACCTCCGGGCGCGTGTGCTCAGGAGCCGCTTCGGGCTGGAAGTCGCGCGCGCCGTATCGCGATAGAGCGCCGCGACCCCGGCGACCATCCGCCAAGCTCCATGGCGACCTTCTCCCATCCGGACTGTACCGTCGGCCCCGGAGTCGCACCGGATCCTGCCCGCCGCCTGCGCGGCGGGCTCGCGGGCTGTACCGCCGATCGGGAATTGCCGGCGCCTCGCGCCGGCTCACCCTGCCCCGAAGGTCTGGCTATTCAGCTGATCTCAGCATAGCATCCGCAGACGACAGCCTCAAGGGATGCCGGCAGGCCCTGCCGCGCCCCGCTGCGAACTTCCCCCGCCATGGCCGCGACCACCCCGCCGCCCCGCTCCGCGTTCACCCGCCGTGAGCTCGCCGTCATCGACCGATGCCGCACCCCGGCCCAGGTCCAGCAGTTCCTCAACACCGCGCTCCGGTACGACCACCACCGGGTCGGACGCACGCTGCGCTCGTTTCGTGGCGTACTGCGGGACGGCAAGATCCACTGCATGGAGGCGGCGCTGGCCGCCGCGGTCATTCTCGAACAGCACGGGTACCCACCGCTGCTCGTCAGCCTGGAGTCGCAGGACGACCTGGACCACGTGCTGTTCGTCTTCCGCCACCGCGGCCGGTGGGGCGCGGTAGCCCGCTCGCGCGACGCCGGCCTGCACGGGCGGCGGCCGGTCTACCGATCCATCCGGGACCTGGTCTGGAGTTACTTCGAGCCCTACGTGGACTTCACGGGTCGCATCACCGGCTACGCGCTCGTGGACCTTCGGACGATCGCGCCCTACGACTGGCGGCTAAACCGCCGCAACCTCTGGTGGCTGGAGCGCTACCTGATCGCTTACCCGCACACACCGCTGCGCTCATCGGACCGGCGGTACCGTCGGCTGCTCCGACGGTTCGAGGCGTTCAAGCGCGCGCACCCGGAGGGGCCGGTGGACTACTACGCGAGCCGGCGGCACTGGATGTGGCCGGGCCGGAAGGGGTGGCGGCGCGCGAACTAGCCGCCGGGGCGGACGGGGAGGAGCCCGGCGCGGGCGGCCGCGAGCTCCATCACGATGCCGACGACCAACCGGGCGGCCTCGGCCAGGTGGCGCGGGGTGACGTTCGCGGGTACATCGCCGGGCTGGTGATAGTACGGGTCCACGCCCCGGTGGAGGAAGACCACGGGAACGCCCTGCCGCTCGAAGCTCGCGTGGTCGCTGGCCCCAGCGCGGAAACGCGTCACGGGGATGCCCAACCGCTGGGCGACCTGCTCGGCGACGTTTACGACCGACTCGTCACGGCCAGGCGAGGCACCGATCATCAATCGCTCACCCCAGCCGACCATGTCGAGGTTGATCATCCCCACGATGCCCGCCCGGCGCTCCGAGGCGAAGGCAGCCGACCCGTACAGCCCAAGCTCCTCCGCGGCGAACAGCACGACCTGGAGGCTGCGCGCCATCGGCACGCCGGCCAGCACCCGCGCGGCCTCGAGCGCGGCCGCCGTGCCCGAGGCGTTGTCGTTCGCGCCCGGCGCGCCGGCCACGGAGTCGAAGTGCCCGCCGACAACGATGATCTCCTCGGGCCGCGTGGTGCCACGCTTCGTGCCGACGACGTTGGCCGATGTGCGCGTCTCGACGACGGTGTCCACGAGTAGCCGCAGGCGCACGCGGCCGGCCTGCGCGGCCTCGACCAGGCGCCGACCGTCGTCCTGCGAGATCGCCACCGCCGGAATCTCCGACCGGGCGCCGAGCGTGCCCGAGATGACGCCCGGGCCGGTATTGTAGACGACAGCCGCCACCGCGCCGCGGGAGGCGGCGTTGGCGACCTTCTCGCGGAAGGTGATGACCCCGCGCTCGATGAGCGCAATGGCGCCGGCCACGCGCCGGCCCTCGAAGTCGGCGGGCTGACCGAGCCCCACGGGCACGACGTCGGCCTCCAGCCCACCCGCCGGCGTGGCGGCCGAGTAGAACAGGGCCGCGGCGGCAATGGCGCGCGGTGGCGTCCCGGCCTGCGCCACCTCGACCCGCCGCGTTTCGAAGAACGGGAACTGGAAAGTATGGAGCTCGACCGCGTAGCCATACTGCCTGAGCTGACCGGCCAGGTACTCCTGGGCGGCGCGATCGGCCGGGGTGCCCGCCACGCGCGGCCCGATGACCCCGGCCAGGTGCTGGACGTGTGCGAACGCGGCCTCGGCGGACGGCGCGGGCTGCGCGCGCGCCGGCGCGGTCGGCGCCACCAGCGTGGCGGCAACCAGCACGGTCAACGCGAACCGGGCAACCCGCATCCGGCACCTCCAGGGCATTCTCTGAGAGAACGTATCCATCGGCGGGATTGTTTCAGGCCGGCGACTGCGGCTGGGCAAGGTCGGCCACGCGACCGCCGGTCACGCGCACCAGGTCCGGCGGCGCGATCGGAAAAATCGCGGTGGGCGTACCCGCCGCGGCGTAGACCACGTCGTAGCCGAGCAGATCGGCGTCCACGAAGGTCGGAAGCGGCGTGGCATGCCCCACCGGCGGCACGCCGCCGATCGCGAACCCGGTCACCGACCGGACGAGGTCGGCATCGGCCCGGGTCACCCGGGCGGCACTGGCGGCCCGCGCGAGCTTGCCGGCATCCACGCGGTTCTTTCCGGACGCCAGCACCAGCACGGGTTGGCCGTCGGCGACGAAGACCAGCGACTTGACGATCTGGCCCAGCGTCGTGCCGATGGCCCGGGCGGCATCGGCGGCGGTGCGGGTACCTTGCGGGAACTCCTGAACCTGTGCGCTCAGGCCGAGCGCGGCCAGGGCCTGCACGACGCGCTCCGTCGCGGTAGACATGCGCCCATCATGCGGGCGCCGCCCGCGGGAATCAAGCCCTCACTTGGGCGGGCGGCGGGCCGGAAAGCGCCCCGCCAGCGCGGCCTGGACGATCGCCTTTACCTGCGGGGTGAAGTCGCGTCGCAGCACCCACTCGAGGAACCCACGGTCTTTCGCCGCTACCTCGCGCAGCGGCCGGCCGCGGATGCCGTCCGGCCCGAACGCGACCACCGCCTCGTCGCCCTGCCACACGAAGCGCCCGTCAGGGTCCACGGCCTCGACCTCGCGCGGCGCGAAGACCGCGGCGAGCTCCCGCGGGGTGCGAGGCAGGTCGGGGTAGACCTCGAGCTGCGCGTCGAGCACCTCCACGCACGCCTCGACGTCGGCGCGCGCGGTGTGCGGGTCGCGGAGGTCCTTGCCGCAGTAGTACCGGTAGGCCGCGGCCAGGTCGCGCGGCACACGCCGGTGGTAGATCACCTGCGCGTCCACGACTGCCCGGCCGGCCATCTCCAGGCGCTTGCCCGCGCCCGCCAGCTCGCGGTGGAGCACGGGCAGGTCGAACCGCTGCACGTTGAACCCGGCCAGATCGCCCTCGCCGATGAACGCGAGCACCTCGGCCGCGATCGCGGGGAACCGGGGCGCGCCGGCCACGTCGGCGTCGGTGATGCCGTGCACCGCCGTGGCCTCGGGCGGGATCGGGATGCCCGGGTTGACGCGCCGGGTCAGCGCGTCCCGGTCGCCGCCGGGGCGCACGCGGACCATGGAGAGCTCGACGATGCGGTCGGTGGCCGGGTTGGGCCCGGTGGTCTCGAGGTCCAGGAAGACGATCGGGCGCGCAAGGATCAGGTGGCGCACTACGGCCGGTACACCCGCGTCTGCGGCCGGTAGGAGACCCAGGAGAACCAGAAGTGGTTGCCGTGGACGACCGGCTCGAGCTGCCGGCCGGCCAGGCGCCCCTGGACAGCCCGGCCGAGGATCGTCCAGGCGCTGCCAGTCTGGTCATCGGCGAACCGTCCGTCGCGCGCCTTGAAGGTCAGCCGCCGGCCGTCCACCACGGGCGAGAACACCGCGGCCGCGCCGACGTCGCGCGAAGCCGCGATGTCGCCCTGGTCGAGGGCGGACGAGGTCCCCGTCTGGTGGAGGACGACAATCGGGACGCCGCCCACCTGGTCGTGCACCACCCCGACCTGCGCCAGCACGCTGAACGGGTAGGCCGCGTGCTCTCCGCCGATCGATACGGTCACCACGCGCTCCATCGGCCGCAGGCGCGGGTCGCGCGGCCCGGCGTAGAGAAACGGCGAGGCGTTGATGTCGTCGTAGCCGACATAGGGGTTCTGGCCGTAGCGCCGGACGTGACCGGTATCGCGCGAGAGCACCCGGCCGGCGGGGTGCGCGGCGCGGAACGCCTCGAACGAGACGATCTGCGAGGGGAGCACGGTCAGCCGCTTCCCGACCAGCGTGCCGACCAGGGCCTCGCCTGAAACCTGCCACCACCAGCTCTCGGTCTGTCGGTCGTACATCACGAGCGCACTCCGGTACAACCGGCCGGTCGTTCCGAAGTCGTACGTCGTGCCCTCGAGCCGACGGTCGAAGGTGATGGACGTGTTGCACAGCGGGCAGAAGGTGACCGCAGCCGGCACCCCGCCGACCACGTCGTTAACGATCTCGTGCCAGATGAGGATCTGCAGCGGGTAGGCCCGGGCGTCGCCGGCGCGCTCGAAGTAGATGACGGGCTCGTTAGGCCGTAGCCAGGCCGCGGCCTCGGCGACCGTCTGAAACTTTGGCCGGTCGATCGGCGGGATGCCGTCCTTGGGCGGGCCACCGGCGCGGATCTCGTTGAGCGGCACGGCGGCCTTCGAGAAGTCGGTCTTCCACTCGGAACCGCCAGAGGGCGTCTGCGCGGCCAGCGGCGCTGCCAGCAGCACGACCACGGTGGCGGCAGTGATCGCGAGCGTGCGCGTCGGGGTCGTCACGGTCCTCCCCCTCTCCCCAGCGCGGACCGAGACAGGATCGTCGTGGCAATGACCGGGGCTCAGTAGGCCCGCGCGTAATAGACGGTCGCCGTTGACGGCCGCCCACACACCAGACACGCCCCCTGCGGCCGGTCGTCCAGCGGGATGACCCGCGGCGACGCACCGGTGCGCGCTCGGATCGCGTCCTCGCACGCCTGGTCGCCGCACCAGTTCGTGCGCACGAACCCGCGGCGCTCGCGCATTGCTTCCTCCAGCGCCTCCATGGTCGCGACGCTCAGGGTGTGCTCGTCGAGGAAGGCCTTGCCCCGCGCGTAGTACTCGCCCTGCACCTCGTCGAGCGCCCGGGCGACCGCCTGCTCGACGCCCTCGATCGCGACTGTCGCCTTCGGCCCGCCGGTCCGCCGCACCAGCACCGCCTGGTTCGCCGCGACGTCGCGCGGCCCGATCTCCAGGCGCAGCGGGACGCCGCGCATCTCCCAGTCGTTGAACTTCCACCCCGGCGTGTACTCGTCGCGGTCGTCGAGCCGGACGCGCGCCACGGCCTTGAGGCGCTCGGCCAGCGCCCGGGCCGCGGCCAGGACCTTCTCGCGCTCCTTGCCCGGGATCGGCACGATGACCACCTGGATCGGCGCGATGCGCGGCGGCAACGCCAGGCCGCGGTCGTCGCCGTGTGCCATGACCAGCGAGCCGACCAGCCGCGTCGTGACCGCCCATGACGTCGTCCACACCGGCTTCTCGACGTTGTCGCGGTCCAGGAACTTCACGCCGAACGCCTTCGCGAAGTTCTGCCCCAGGAAGTGGCTGGTGCCCGCCTGGATCGCCTGGCGGTCCGGCATGAGCGCCTCGAGGGTGTACGTCCAGTCACCGCCGGCGAACTTCTCGGAGGGCGGCTTCTTGCCCACCAGCACCGGGATCGCGAGCACGTCCTCCAGGAGTTGCCGGTAGATTTCGAGGATCGTCCGGCACTCCGCATCGGCCTCCTCGCTCGTGGCGTGCGCGGTATGCCCCTCGTGCCAGAGGAACTCGGCGGTGCGCAGGAACAACCGCGTCGCCTTCTCCCACCGCACCACGCTGCACCACTGCAGGAGCAGCACCGGCAGGTCGCGGTACGACTGAATCCACCTGGCATACATCGGCATGATGATCGCTTCCGAGGTCGGCCGCACCGCGAGCCGCTCGGCCAGCTTCTCGTCGCCACCGTGGGTCACCCACGCCACCTGCGGGGCGAAGCCCTCGACGTGCTCGGCTTCCTTCTTGAGAAACGCCTCGGGCACAAAGAGCGGGAAGTACGCCGTGACGTGGCCGGTGGCCTTGAACCGGTCGTCGAGCCAGCGCTGCATGTTCTCCCACAGCGCGTAGCCGTACGGCCGCACGACCATGCAGCCGCGCACCGGCGAGTAGTCGGCCAGCTCGGCCTTCAGGCAGACAGCCGTGTACCACTCCGAGAACTGCTCGGACTTGCTCGGGATCTCCTTGACGAACGCCTGCGCGTCGGTCGCCATAGCCTCCTATGGTTCCACGCACAGGGCGACGGTTCCCTACCCCTGTCGCGGGAACAACCGGAACCACCCGAGCCGGACCAGCCATCCATAGAGGAAGCACCCGGCGCAGAATCCCCGGGTGAGGTTGAGCAGCGCCAGGGCCCCGACCAGCGCCGCCAGCGTCCAGCCCGCGGCCGGGGACCCGGCGGCGAACGCCACCGTCGCCAGCGCCAGGACCGCGGCGCCCACGCCCTGCGCGAACCGGTGCGGCGCCGGGTCGTCCGGCACGGGATTCGGCCGGACGAGCCGCAGCGGCACCGCCACGCGCGCGTAGAGCGCGCGCAGCGGGCTCCGCGCCGGCGCGGCTGCGCTCGCCGCCAGCGCGGCCGCGAGCACGGCGAGCGGCCATGCGGCGCCCAGTGCCGCCGCTAGCGCCACACCGCCTACCACGAGTGTCTGCGCGAACCTGATTGCGGTACGATCGACCAGCTGAGCCGCCATGTCCTTCACCCCCGCGGGTCATCTCGGAGCCCATGCGGAGGACGGGCGCGCAGATGGCCTGACGGTACGGTGGAGGACTCCCGCGGCGCGCGAGAGGGTCAGGCGAAGGCGCGCTCCCGCCTCCGCCTCGGACAGATGCACTGTCGAGGGGTGTACGGACTGCGGGTCCGCGCCGAGAGCGAAAGAGTGATCGGCATCGACTGCGCTCTGGAGTTACCGAAGTAGTACCAGACGCGCGGCGGCCCTGTCAAGGCGACGCGGTGCCGAGCAGGGATGTCGAACTCGTCCCGGGACGAGTTCGGCCGTCGAGCCCCTGCCGCAGCAACGCTCAAACGAACCCGTTCGCCGTCATCCTCAGCCGCGGCCGCAGCCGCCCGTAGACGTCCAGGTACTCCCGCATCGTCGGGTCGAGCGGGTGCGGGGCGAACTCCTGGAGCTTGTCGAGCACCGCGGCCAGCGCCGGGTTCGCGGAGAACAATCCCTGCAGGCTCGTCCGGAACGCCTGCTCCGAGTACGCGCTCGCGAGCTGGTAGACTAGCTCCGACAGCGGCGGCCGGATCTCGGCACCCGACTGGAGTTCGCTCAGCCCGAACGCGCCCGGCACCAGGAATCCGAGCAGCAGGAAGTTGCGGACGGCCGCGTGGTCGAACTCGCTCCCGTCGTCTGCGCGGCAGGAGTTGGCCATCAGCCGGGCCTGCACGACCCCCATGTACGCGTCGCGCCCACCGTTGTGCAGCATGGTCAGATCGCGGAGATGGTCGGCGTACCTGTTGAGCATGATCGAGATCGTCGGCAGCGACGCCAGCGAGACGCGCGGCCCGCCCGGGAGGGCCAGCGGCGACCACTGGCGCACCCCGAAGGTGCCTCGGAAGATGGCGTTCGCAAACGCGTTGGAGCTGGCGTTCACGTAGAGGGTGTCGAGACTGGCGGCGACCCGCGTGAGACGCTCCGCGACGTCGCTCAGGACCGGCGAGACGGCCCGGGCGAACTGCGGGTCCACCTGCGTCGCCTTGCTCCGGTCGAGGCTCGTCCAGATCAGGTCGCTGTGGAGCTCGACGACGCCGCCCAGCTCGCGGAGGTGTCGCAGCATCTCTGCGTAGGGCTTGAGGAAGTGGCTCGACTGCTCCGCCAGCAGGTCGAGCAGTTCGACCTGCACCTGGAGGTCGTTGCGCTGGTCCTGCTGGCGCTGCAGCCGAAGCGCGTAGGCGGCCAGAAAGATGGCGACGATCGACCCGCCGAAGGCCACGGCGGTCCCGAGCACCACCGCGACCGGCGCGGCCAGGTCCTCGGTGAGGCGCACGCCGCCCTCGGACACCCACGACGTCAGCGCGTAGATCGCCCAGCTCGCCAGCGCCGCGACGACGGTCAGGATCGCGAAGCCGAGCAACGGCGAGCGCTCGAGCAGGCTCATGGCGCCGCCCTGTCTGGATTGGGGCATGATGTGCCTCCCGCTGCCAGCAGCGCCCATCAGTTCCACGTCGCCGATCCGGGCCCTGCGGATCGAGGCGGCCGGCCTGCCGGCCAGGGCCTCCTCCCGCAGCTTCATCGTGGAGCCCCATCCAGCTCATGAAGGACATGTCGCCAGCGCCGCCGGACGCCGACGCCCCCTCCGGCCTCCGCGAACACCCAAGCCATGGCCTCCCCCACCGGGGCCTCCCGTCCCTGGCCCCGCCCACCGCCTCCTCCCGCGCCCGGCGGGGGCAGCGTCGCACCGATCTTCACGATCACGCGCGCCGGCCGCAGGTAGCGGGCGCCCAGCGGAAACGCTCGCCCGCTTCCGATCACCGCGACCGGCAGCAGCGGGACGCCCGCGACGGCGGCGAGCATGCCGGCGCCCGGCCGCAGCGGCCCCGGCGTCGGGCTCACGCGCCCCTCGGGGAAGACACCCACCTTCACGCCGGCCGCGAGCGCGCGCAGCGCCAGGCGGACCGCCCCGGTGTCCACGCCCCCGCGCCGCACCGGGATGCACCCGTAGGCGCGCATCGCCCAGCCCACGAGCGGCCACGCCAGGAACTCGCGCGCCGCGAGGAACAGCACGCGATCGGGCACCGCCGCGGCGATGAACATCGGGTCGAGCGCACTCGGGTGGTTCGCGACGATGACCGCGGGGCCGGCGGGGTAGCGGCCGATCCCCTCCACGCGGAACCGGACCCACAGCCGCAGCAGCCCGCGGACGAGGAGCCGCGTCGCGCAAAACAGCGGGGTGAGGCGGGGGACGACGAGCGCCGTCGGCCTAGGCGCCCCCATCGCGTCCGGGCGGCGGGCCGGTCACCGAATCGACCAGCACCGGCGGCCGCTGGCCACGCAGCAGTCCCCCGACGCCGCGGGCGAGCAGGCGCGTGCTCCACACCAGCGGGGTCAGCAGCCACCGCGCGCCCGCCATCACGGCCGCCAGTAGGAGCCGGAGCCACGCCATGCGGCGGCCAAGCGCCTGCAGGGGGGGTGTGTGCGCGTAGAGCAGGCTCAGCCCCAGCGTGCCGGCCGAGATGAGGAACTTCTCCCCGTGCGTGAGGTGGGCGCCGAGGAACTCCTCGGCCATCAACTGCAGGCCGATCACGAGCACGAGCAGGTAGGCCGCGGCCCTCAGGACAGGTTCCCGCTGGATGAGCCTCACGAAGACCCCGGCCGCGAACCGCATGGTCACGATACCCAGGAACACACCGGTCAGGATGACCCACATCTCGCGGGAGAGCGCGACGGCCGCGACCACGTTGTCCAGGCTGAACGCCAGGTCGGCCAGCTCCACGTTGAGGACGACGGCCCAGAACCCGAGCCCGGCGGGCGCGTCGGGGCCCCGTGACCGCGCGACGCCGGCCTCGGCGTGCCCGCCGAAGTGCGAGAGCGCCAGGTAGATCAGGTAGGCCGCGCCGAGGAAGAGGAGCCAGCGGTTGCGCACGACCCACGCCGCCAGAAACAGCATGGAGCCGCGGCCCAGGTAGGCGCCGAGCAGGCCGATCTTGAGCGCGGCGAGCCGCTGTCCGCCCAGCAGCCGGTGCGCCGGCCTGGCCAGGAGCCGCAGCGGTCGGGGCCACGGGATCTCGTCGCCGTGCGGCAGGTGCGAAACCAGCGCGCCCAGCACCGCGGCGTTGTCGATGGACAGGATGCCCTCGAGGTAGACGAGCTGCACGATGATGGGGACCGCGCCCCACTCGAAAGTCATGGATGCTCCCGAGAGCGCTTCCGCCGGTGGATCACCTGTTGCTTCCCCATGACCGCCGGGGTGTCCCTGCCATTAGCCGTGGGGCACGGGCAGGCGGCCGGCCGCCGGAGGGGGAAAGATAGACCGGAGCAGCCGGAGGACCGCGGCTTCCGGGAGGTCCCGGCGCCCAGGAGGCAGGCCGAGTCATGGGCAAGAACACGCTGACGATCACGGACAACCGAACCGGCAAGACCTACGAGATCCCGATCGCCTACGGCACCTACCCGACCTACGGCGCGTACATCAAGACCGCCGACCTGCGTCAGATCCGCGTCTCCGACGACGACTTCGGCCTGATGGGCTACGACCCGTCGTTCGGAAACACCGCCTCGTGCCGCAGCGCGATCACGTTCATCGACGGCGAGCGGGGTATCCTTCGGTACCGCGGCTACCCGATCGAGCAGCTCGCGGAACGCTCGACGTACCTGGAGACCGCGTACCTCATCCTCTACGGGGAGCTGCCGACGCGGCAGGAGCTCGATGCCTGGACGGCCGAGGTCACCCACCACACGCTCATCCACGAGTCCATCAAGAAGTTCCTCGACGGCTTCCACCACGACGCGCACCCGATGGGCATGCTCATCGGCACAGTCGGGGCGCTCTCTACGTTCTACCCCGAGGCGAAGGAGATCCACGACGCGGCCACGCGCCGCAAGCAGATCGTGCGGCTGATCGCCAAGACCCCGACGATCGCCGCGTTCGCCTATCGGCACATGCGTGGGCTCCCCTACGCCTACCCCGACAACGACCTCTCCTACACGGGCAACTTCCTCAACATGCTCTTCAAGACCACCGAGCTCAAGTACGCGCCCGACCCCGTGCTCGAGCGCGCGCTGGAAGTCCTGTTTATCCTCCACGCCGACCACGAGCAGAACTGCAGCAGCACCGCGATGCGCACCATCGGCAGCTCCCACGCCGACCCCTACTCGGCGCTGGCCGGCGCGGCGGGCGGGCTGTACGGCCCGCTCCACGGCGGGGCGAACGAGCAGGTGCTGCGGATGCTGCAGCAGATCGGCTCGAAGGACCGGGTGCCGGCGTACATCAAGCGCGTGAAGGACGGCGAGGTCCTGCTGATGGGCTTCGGGCACCGCGTCTACAAGAACTACGATCCGCGCGCGACGATCATCAAGAAGATCGCCGACCAGGTCTTCCAGGTCACCGGCACCAACCCGCTGCTGGACATCGCGCTCGAGCTCGAGCGGATCGCGCTCCAGGAGGACTACTTCATCACACGTCGGCTCTACCCCAACGTGGACTTCTACTCCGGGATCATCTACCAGGCCATGGGCTTCCCGGTAGAGATGTTCCCCGTGCTGTTCGCCGTGCCCCGTACGTCGGGGTGGATGGCCCAGTGGGAGGAGATGCTGACCGATCCCGAGCAGCGGATCAGCCGGCCGCGGCAGGTCTACACGGGCGCCGACGTCCGCGACTACGTGCCGATGGAGCAGCGGGGCGGCGCGCGGGTCGCCTGAGGCCAGCGTTGCGCATCGCGCACCGCGCGCGCTCCTAGCGCCGCCGCACCAGTAGCGGCAGGATGTCCACCCCGCGCAGCCGGCCGAGCGCGCCCTTCGCGGCCGTGCGCTCCGTGAACCGGCCGGCGCCGTCGGCCTCGCCGTTGCCCCCCCAGACCAGCAGCGGCACCGGGTCAGCGGCGTGGCCCCGGAGCTCGCACGGCGTGGCGTGGTCGGCGGTGACGGCCAGCACGGTCGTGCCCCGCTCGATGCCCGGCAGCAGCGTCCCGAAGAAGCCGGCGTCGATCTGCTCGATGACGGCTCGCTTGGCGAGCGCGTCGCCGTCGTGCCCGGGCTCGTCCGGCCCCTTGAGGTGCAGGTAGAGCCCGTCGTAGTCGGGCAGCACCTCGAGCGCCCGTCGCGCCCAGGCCTCGTAGGTCTCGGCGCGGCTGGCGCCGGGCCGAGGCGGGACCTCGACGATCCCCATGCCGAGCACCTTCGCGATCCCGCGCTCTACGGGCATCTCCACGAAGCACCCCAGCGAGACGCCGAAACGCTCCTTCATCGACGGGACCCGCGGGAGGTGGTCGCCAGCGTCGCGGACCAGGATCAGGTTCGCGGGCAGCTTGCCCTCGGCGCGCCGCGCGGCGTTGACCGGATGGCCGTCGAGGACCATGCGCGCCTGCTCGGTGAACGCGTTGACCAGCGCGGCCGCGGCCCGGGCCTCGGGCGAGCCGTCCAGCGGCTCGCAGGTGACGACCTCCTCGACGAAGGACGTCTTCGCCACGCCCAGCCCACCCAGGCGGCCGTACGCCGGGTCGGTGTTGGAGACCTGCGCGCTCAACCGCCCCTGCTCCGGGTGGATGACCACCACGCACCGGTGCGCCACGGTCGCGGCCACGGTCACCTGCGCGCCCGCAAGCCGGACCTGGCGCGTGGCGGCCGCGGCAAGCGCGCGCGCTTCCTCCGAACTGAGGTTGCGGCCGACGCGCCGGTCCACGATTGCGCGGCCCTCGCCGCCGGTCGCGAAGTTGCCGCGCAGCGCCAGGTCGCCGTTGCCGAACGCCATACCGGCGCCCAGCGCCTCCAGCGGTCCCCGCCCGGTGTGGTAGACCGCGGGGTCGTAGCCGAGCACCGCCATGACCGCGACGTCCGACTCGGGCGCGATCCCTTCGCCGACCGTGGTCACCAAGCCCTGCTGGCCCGCGGCGGCGAGCCGGTCCAGGTTCGGGGTGCTCGCGGCCTCCAGCGGCGTGCGGCCCGCCAGCGCCTCGACCGGGCGGTCGCCCAGGCCGTCGAGGATGACGTAGAGGATCTTCTGGCTCATGCGCCCTCCCCGCCGACCGCCGCGATGAGCTCGGCGCTCAGCACCCCGCTGTACACCTCGCTGGCCGGGCCGGTCATCCGGATGCTCCAGTCCTCCCCGACCGCGATCCGAAGGTCGCCGCCGGGCGCGGAGACCACCAGCGCGCGGTCGGTTGCGCCCCGGCGCACCGCGGCCGCGGCCACGGCGCTCGCGCTGGTGCCCGAGGCCATCGTCTCGCCCGCGCCGCGCTCCCAGATGAGAATGTGCACCCGGTCGCGCGCGACGACCTGCGCGAACTGCACGTTGGTCCGGTTGGGGAACAGCGGGTGGGTCTCCAGGCGCGGGCCGAACCGCCGGAGGTCCACCTGAGCCAGGTCGGGTACGAAGATCACGCAGTGCGGGTTGCCCACCGAGACCCCGGTGAACGCAAACCGCGCGCCATCCACCTCGATCGGCTCGTCCAGCACTTCGCGGTGCGGTCCGGCGACCGGGATCTCCGCGCTCGCAAACGTCGCCCGGCCGACGTCCACGGTCAGCGACACCACCCGCCCGCCGTCCAGGTGGAGCTCGATGGCCGCCACCCCGCCGGGCGTCTCCACCGTGAACGTGGTGGTACGCGCGTACCCATGGTCGAAGAGGAACTTCGCGAAGATGCGGAGGCCGTTGCCGCTCTTTTCCGCCTCGCTGCCGTCGGGGTTGTAGATACGGAGGCCGAAGTCCGCGCGCGACGACGGCGCGAGGGCCAGGATGCCGTCCGAGCCGGCGCCCAGGTGCCGGTGGCAGATCAACCGGATGGCCTCCGGCGACAACGGGAACGTGAGCGCCGCGGGGTCGACCACCAGGTAGTCGTTGCCCAACGCGTGCGACTTGACGATCCAGTTCCGGGTGGCGAGCGGGCTCATGCGGTGGGCACCCGCGGCGCGGGCCGCGCGCCTCGTCGCCGGGCGGCGTCGATCAGCCGCTCGACCAGCGCCGGGAACGCGATGCCGGCGGCCTGCGCGGCCTTCGGGAACAGACTCCCCTCGGTCAGGCCCGGAATGGTGTTCACCTCCAGCACGACCACGTCTGCTTCGCGCACGAACAGGTCCACGCGGCCGAAGTCGGCGCAGCCGAGCACGCGGTACGCCCGCAGCGCGGCTGACTGCGCGCGCCAGACCGCGGGCGCGGGCAGCCGCGCCGGGCAGATCTCCTCGGCGGCGCCCGGCGTGTACTTGGCCTCGTAGTCGAAGAACTCCCGCCGCGGCACGATCTCCACCAGCGGCAGGGGGACCGGCTCGCCCCGGTCCGGGTCGTCGAGGATCGCGCAGGTCAGCTCGACCCCGCGCAGGTGCTCCTCGATGAGCGCCAGGTCGCCGAGCGCAAAGGCCCGGTCGAGCGCCGGGGGCAGCCCGTCGGCGTCGCGGACCAGCGTCACGCCGATGCTGCTCCCCTGGGCGTTGGGCTTGACCACACACGGGAATCCGAGCGTCCGCCCGACCTCCTCGGCCAGACCCGCCTCGCGCGAGGGCAGCTCGTCGCGACGCAGCGCCAGGTATCCTGGCGTCGGGATGCCGTTGAACCCGAAGAGCTGGCGCGACCGGCGTTTGTCCATCGCGAGCGCGCTGGCGAGCACGCCGGAGCCAGTGTAGGGGATGCCGGCCACCTCGAGCGCGCCCTGGATCGCGCCGTCCTCGCCCGCGGGCCCGTGGAGGGCCACGAACGCCACGTCGAGGTCCAGCGGCGGGGACCATGGGCCCCACCGCGGCACGACCACCGGCACCGCCTCGTAGCGCGCCGGGTCGAGCGCCTCGACCACACGGCGGCCCGAGCCCAGCGAGACCTCGTGCTCGGGCGACGGCCCGCCCATCAGCACGCCGACGCGGGGCCGGCTCACCACGCTGCCCCCGGCCGGGTGGGCCACGCCCTCACGCCGGCACCGCCAGCGCCCCGCGCCGCGCGCGCCAGGCCGCGATCCGCTCGTGGAGCAGCGCCACGGCGCCCTCGCTCAACACGCTGGCGAAGGGGATAACGCGCACGCGCCGGGGAACCGCCTCGCGCACGCGGGCAAGCACGCGCGGCGCGGCGAGCAGGACGTCCGACCGCCCAAGCAGGGCCACCAACCCCGGGTCGCCGAGGGTAGCGCTGCGCAGCCGTGGCGGGCGCAGCCCCACGGCCGCGAGCGACCGCGCCTTGCTCGTCGCGCCCTCGCGGGTGGCGCACACCAGCGCCACCCGCAGCGCTCGCGGCAGGCGCGCGATCTCCTCGAGCGTGGCGAAATCGGGCAGGGCCATGAGCCCGACGACCTCCACCCCACGCACGGCCCGCCGCGCCTCCTCGACGTGGAAGAAGGTCGTGGCGACCAGGTCCACCTCGGCCAGCCGCCGCGGCAGCTCGTCGAGCCGCATCGGCACGACCGGCACCTCCACCGCGTCGCGGACCAGCCGCGAGAAGTAGGCGAGGTCCACCGGGTTGCACTCGACGAACCCCAGCCGCGGCCGGCCCGCCTCCCGCCGCCGGCCGGCGCGAACCGTGAGCATCGCGATCAGGTCATCCAGCGGCACCCCGGCCTCGTCGGCCGCAGAAAGCAGGCGGTCGATCCGCGCGGCGAGCAGCCGCGAGCCGCGCGGGGCGGCGGGGCGGGCGGCCACGCGCGTGCCCCGCCCGGGCCGGGCGTCCAGCACGCCCTCGGCCTCGAGCGCCGCGTAGGCGCGCGCTACGGTGTTGCGGTTGACCCGGAGGAAACCGGCCAGCGTGCGCACCGTGGGCAGACGCGCGCCGGCCGACAGGCGGCCCGAGGCGACCTCGTGGCGGATCTGCGCCTTGAGCTGGGCGACCAGCGGGACGGTCCCGCCGCGATCGAGAGAGAGGCGCATCGCAATTGTCCTATTCCAGATAGGACAATGAGCTTCCTGCGGCTACGGGTCGAGTTCAGCCAGGCCGTCCTGGACAACCGCCTTGCCCTGGGGATTGGTTACCTCAAACCCGAACCGACGCCGGCCAGCCACCTCGCCGGCGGGCCAGAGGTGGGTGGTGATGGTCTGCCCGGGCAGCACGGGCCGCGCGAACCGCACCGCCAGCCGCCGCAGACGCGCCGCGTCACCGCCCGCGGCGCCGACCACGGCCCGCCCCACGAACGCCATGGTGCACAGCCCGTGGACGATGACCCCCGGCAGCCCGAACGCCCGCGCGACCGACGGGTCGAGGTGGATCGGGTTGTGGTCGCCCGAGGCCTCGGCGTAGCGGACGGTCTGGTCGGGGTCTAGCGTCTGCTCGACCCGCACGATGCGCCCCGCGGCCTTCGCCGCCTCCCGCGCCTCGGCGGGGAGCCGGTGGTCGGGCGCAGGCATCCCCGCCGCCTCGCGCAGCCGCCGCCGGCTGAAGAGGGTCACGTACTGCTCGTTGACCACCGCACCGTCGCTGCGGGTCTCGACCTTGATGACGAGCTCGGCGCCGGGACGCCGCGGGTGCACGCCGATCGACGCCGCGCGCACGCGCAGCGTCATGCCCGGGACCAGGGCGCGGTGGAGGTGCAGGTCGTGGGCGACATGGAGCCCCATGCGGCGCTCCTCGTCCGTGATGAGCCCGGCCACGGCCGGCGCGATCAGGTCGACCGCGGGCACGCACGCGAACAGCGGCGGGGCCAGTATCCCGGCCTCGTAGCGGGGGTCGGCGTCGTTGGTGGCGGCAGCGTAGGCCCGCGCGCGATCGGCCTCCACCACGAGGACGAGCTCATCGGTCCACCGCCCGAGCAGGCTCACATCCAGGTCGGGCGCGTGCATGGGGGTCGCGTCCACGGCGCACCTGCCTTCTGTGCGCCTTTCTCATCCTCCTGCGGTGGTTGTGGCGTATAATGGCCGCTGTATGTCACAGCCCCTGCGCCCCGCCCGGCTGGCCGGTGTCATCTTCGACCTCGGCGGCACCCTCATCTATCCGTCCACGACGGACGAGGACGGCATCCGGCGGCTGACCGACTGGCTCGTGGAGCAGGGCTGGCCCGAGGCCGTCGGCGAGGCGCTCCGCGAGGCGCGCCAATGGGTGCTCGAGTCCACGGCCGCGACCGGACGCCAGCACACGATGCAGGAAGGGATCCGGCGCGCGCTTCGGCAGTTCGCGGACCGCTCCCCGGGGCCGGCCTTCATCGAGGCTGCGGAGCACGTCTTCTTCGAGCCCGAGCTCGCCGGCTACCGGCCGTTCCCGGGCGCCGTGCGACTGCTGCACCAGCTCGCGCGCGCCGGCCTGGCGCTGGCATGCATCTCCAACGCGACGTCGCACTGGCTCATTCAGCGCATCGTGGACGGCATGGGGTTTGGGCCGTTCTTCGACCCGGTGGTCTCCTCGGCCGGGTTCGGACGGCCCAAGCCCGACCCGGCGATCTTCCACTCGGTCCTCCAGCAGTGGAACCTGACCCCCGACCGCGTGGCGATGGTCGGCGACACGCTGGCGACAGACATTGCGGGCGCGCGCGGCGCCGGCATGCGGTCGGTCTACGTCACGATGCGACCGAACCCGGAAAACGCGGCGCACCTGCACATCCGCGCCGACGCCGAGGCCGGGACCCTGGCCGAGGCGGGACGGGTTCTCCTGGAGTGGGCGCGGGAGGACTAGCCGGGCCCGACGGGTCTGGGCCGCGCGGGACTTGGCCACATGCAGGTTCGGATGGTATAGTTGGGCGGTATAGATGGGAGTGGGAGCCGCGCATTCCAGCAAGGGAGGGTAAT
>JAVHMA010000044.1 GCA_031081715.1 Armatimonadota bacterium
GACGGCGAGGGCGTCCTGCCAGGTCTGCACATCGCGCTGTACGACGTCTTCGAGTAGCACATCTGGCGAGCAAGACCCCCGCGCTCCGCGTCGAATACTCCACCCCCGGACACCACACCCGACCGAGCCGGAGATCCCCATGCCGCGGTTCGCCGCCAACCTCTCCTTCCTGTGGACCGACCGCCCGTTCATGGCCCGCTTCGACGCTGCCGCCCGCGCCGGGTTCAGGGCGGTCGAGTACATGTTCCCCTATGACGAGGACCTCGACGCCATCGCGGGCGAGCTCCGTCGCCTCAAACTCCGGCAGGCCCTGTTCAACCTGCCCGCGGGCGACTGGGCCGCGGGCGAGCGCGGCATCGCGGTGGACCCCGCGCGCCGCGCCGAGTTCCGCGAGGGGGTGGTGCGAGCGATCGAGGTGGCGCGCCGGCTCCACTGCCCACGGGTCAACTGCTTGGTTGGAAAGCAGCTCGGGGCCGTGCCGGTCGAGGAGCAGTGGGCGTGCCTGGTGGACAACCTGAAGCACGCCGCGGCCGTCTTCGAGCGCGCCGGTCTGCTCCTGCTGGTCGAGCCGGTGAGCACGTTCGCGGTCCCCGGCTTCTTCATTCGCACGTCCGCCGAGGCTTTCGCCCTGCAGGACGCGGTGGGCGCCGCCAATCTCAAGGTGCAGTACGACGTCTATCACGCGCAGCGGATGGAGGGCAACCTGACCGCCACCCTGCGCGCGAACATCGGCCGCATCGGCCACATCCAGGTGGCGGACAGCCCGGACCGCAACCAACCCGGCACGGGCGAGATCAACTTTGCCTATCTGTTCCGGGTCCTCGACCGCACCGACTACGGTGGCGATGTCGGGTTGGAGTACCAGCCGACCGGCCCGACCGACGAGTCGTTCGGCTGGATCGAGGCGATGGGCTACACGCGCGCGTAGCGCGGCGGCCGCGGGGAGGGGCGATGGGGGAGCGGATCGGATTCATCGGGCTTGGGATCATGGGCAGGCCGATGGCGCTGAACCTGCGGCGCGCGGGCTACGCTGTTGCGGTGCACAACCGCTCGCGCGGCCCGGTTGCCGAGCTGGTCGCCGCGGGCGCCGCCGACGGCCGCTCGCCCAGGGGCGTCGCCGAGGCCAGCGACATTGTGATCACCATGCTGCCCGACGCGCCCGAGGTGCGCGAGGTCATTCTGGGCCCCGGCGGCGTGATCGAGGGCGCGCGCCCGGGCCAGCTCGTCGTGGACATGAGTACCATTGCGCCCTCCGCCAGCCGCGAGGTCGCCGAGGTCCTGCGCGGCCGCGGTATCGAGGCGCTCGACGCGCCGGTCAGCGGCGGGCAGAAGGGCGCGGTGGACGGCACGCTGTCGATCATGGTCGGTGGCCCGGCCGCGGCGTTCGCGCGCGCGCGCCCGATCTTCCAGGCCATGGGGAAGAACATCGTCCACATCGGCGAGACGCACGGTGCCGGGCAGGTCGCCAAGGCCGCCAACCAGATCGTCGTGGCGGTGACCATCATGGCCGTGGCCGAGGCGCTCACGCTGGCCGGCAGGGCGGGGGTCGACCCCACCCGGGTCCGCGAGGCGCTGATGGGCGGGTTCGCCGGGAGCCGCATCCTCGAGCAGCACGGGCAGCGCATGCTCGAGCGCAACTTCGTGCCTGGCTTCCGCGTGCGGCTCCACCGGAAGGATCTCGGCATCGCGCTGGCCGCCGGCGCCGCGCACGGGGTGCCGCTGTTCGCCACCGCGCTGGTCCACCAGGTCCTTGGCGCGCTGGCGGCGCAGGGGCTGGAGGACCTGGACCACTCGGGGATCGTCCGGTTCGTCGAGCAGGCTGCGGGCACAGACGGCGCTCGCCCGACCGGGGCGTAACCGTCTCAGCAGCCCGGTGGGGCGGCGAGCCCGCCGGATGCGCCCGGGGAGGGCGTCGGCTGCCGGCTCCGTGCCGGCGTCTGTCCGGGCGGCGCGCGCCGGAGGAGCGACCGGTAGCGGGCGAGGTGCGCGCGCACCTCGCCCGCTAGCGCCTCCGCCTCGGGTGCGCCCGTGGCGAGCAGCCACTCCACCACTGCCTGGGCGTCCTCCAGGGCCGCCACCGCGCGCTCGGGCTGCCGGAACCGTCGTGCCCACACCCTGGCCGCCTCGACCATGGCGCGGGCGCGCCAGACCCCGCGGCCGGGCGCCTCGCGTACCCACAGCTCGAGCAGGTCGTCCCACCGCCCGTCGCGACGCAGTAGCCGCGCGATGCGCTGCGCCACGCGCCAGCGCGCGGCTGGGTCGTCCTCGTTCGCTAGTGCCCGCCGCAGCGCGGCCAGCGCGGCCTTGCCGAGGCCGGCGCGCTGCCGCAGCACTCCCAACCCCTCCCAGTCCACGGGCGGCGGCGGATCCTCGCCGTCTTCGACCCACCGCCGCACCCGGCGCCGCAGATGGACCAGACACAGCACGTCCTGCGCGTTGTGCGCGAACACGGCGTGCAGCCCGGAGGCGTCGCCGGTGCGCAGGTACGCCAGGTAGAGGGAGGGGATCAGCGCCGAGTCCACGTCGTCCGTGCGCGCGATCCCCAGCGCCACGCGCTCGATGGCGGTCAGGCGGTGGGTGCCCAGCGGCCGGTGCCAGAGCCGCCGGGCCGGTCCGATCAGGTCGGTATGATCAGGCGGCGGACGCAGGGGAACGCGGCTGATCACGGAGCGCGCTTCGAGGATCGGCCAGTCGAAGCGCCGGCCGTTGAAGGTCACCAGGGTGTCGGCCGCGACCAGGCGGCCGCGCAGCGCCGCCAGCATCGCCGGCTCGCCGGCGAGCCGGCGCAAAAAATACTGCTCCACCGTGACCGTGTCGCGACCGACGAGGGCCAGCCCGATCAGGAACGGCGTGGTGCCCGCCCCGCCGGCGAGCCCGGTGGTCTCGGTGTCGAGGAAGAGGGCACCCTCGTCGTCGGGGTGGGCACCGCCGGGACCGAAGACCTCGTGGGCGGGCCGGATCGTGCGGCGCACCTCGAATGCCGGCCCATGCCGCGCGTCGTCCGGCGCGCGACGCGGCCGGCCGGCCGCGCCCATGGCCGCGAGTCGCTCACGCAGCCCCGGGAACGCCTCGGCCACCAGCGGTCCTGCTAGCCCACCGCGCCCGGCACGAGCCGCGCGTCGAGGATTTGCAGCGCGCGCGCCTTGCCGGTGGCGCCGACCTCGAGCACCGGGCCCACGCATGAGGGGCACCCGCCCGCGCACGGACAGGCCGCGATGAGCTCGCGGGCCGCCGCCAGCACGTCGGGGTGCAGGCGGTAGAGCCGCTCCGCGAAGCCGACGCCGCCGGGGCACGTGTCGTAGAGGTAGACGGTGGGCCGGTCGGTGTGCGGCGAGTGTACCTCGTACGCGCGGCCCAAATCGCGCGGGTCGCACATGAGGAACAGCGACGCGACATGCGCGAGCGCGTGCGAGAGCGCGACCAGCGCGCCCTGGAGCTCGTCCCGCGGCACCGCCAGGTCGGGAACCGTCAGCCAGTAGGCTGTCGTGTGCAGCGTGGATTCGGGGAGGTGGATCGGCCCCCAGCCGATGTTCTCGTGCCGATCGAGCGTGAGCTTCTTGTAGATCGTCGGTCGGTAGGTAACGACGACCTCGCCGTGCGCCGGCGGCGGGGCGCCGTTACCGCGGGCGAACTCCGCGAGCACCCGAATGTCTGTGGCGATCTGCGCGGTCGTGTAGTAGTCCACGTCCACGCGGTGGACGTAGGCCTTGCGCTCCTCCCAGGCCAGGCGGTCCACATGGTACTGCTGACCGAGGTGCAGGTAGATGGCGTCCTCGTGGACCAGGCCGGGGGCGCTCGCCAGGTCCACCTCGCCCACGACGCGCGGCGCGGGCTCGGTCGTGTCGATGATGACTACGTTCTCGGTGGACGCGCTGCGCAGCGAGACCTCCTGCGCGGGGTACGCGTCCGCCACGTAGTGCCAGCGATCGGCCTCCCGGTGCACGATGCCTTGATCCTGCAGGTACGCCAGGATCTCCGGCAGCGTGCTCGGCCCGAAGCGTTCGTTGTCGTCGAACGGCAGCTCGAACGCGGCGCACCGGACGTGGCTGGTCAGCACGTACAGGTTGTCGGGGTTCACCAGCCCGGCCTCCGGGGGCCGGCCGAAGAAGTACTCCGGATGGCGGACGATGTACTGGTCCAGCGGGTCGCTCGTCGCCACCAGGATCGCCGCGGCCAGGTCCTGCGTGCGGCCGGCGCGGCCGGCCTGCTGCCAGGTGCTCGCGATCGTGCCGGGGTAGCCGACGAGCAGCGCCGCCCGCAGCCGGCCGATGTCGATGCCGAGCTCGAGCGCGTTCGTAGCGGCCACCGCCAGGATCTGGCCGCTGCGGAGGCCTTCCTCGATGGCGCGGCGCTCCGAGGGCAGGTAGCCCGCGCGGTAGCCCGCGACGCGCCCGGCCGGGACGTGCGCGGCCTCGGCGGCGCGCCTGAACCCGGTCGTGAGCAGCTCGGCCGCGCGGCGGCTGCGCGCGAACGCGATGAGCGGGATGCGGTTGCGGATGAACTCGGCGGCCAGGCGGCCCGCCTCGGTCAAGGCATCGCGCCGGATGCCGAGCTCGCGGTTGACCACCGGTGGGTTGTAGAACGCGAACACCCGCGGTCCTGACGGCGCGCCGTTCTCGTCCACCAGACTGACCGGCTCCTCGAGCAGCCGTTCCGCCAGCTCCCGCGGGTTGCCGATGGTGGCCGAGGCGCAGATAACCTGCGGCGCGCTGCCGTAGAACCGGCAGATACGGCGCAGCCGTCGCACCACGTTCGCCATGTGGCTTCCGAACAGCCCGCGGTACGTGTGGAGCTCGTCGATCACGATGTAGCGCAGATGCTCGAACAGCCGCAGCCACTTCGTGTGGTGCGGCAGGATCGCCGCGTGCAGCATGTCCGGGTTGGTCACCACCACGTGGCCTGCGCTGCGGATCGCGCGGCGCGCGTCGCCCGGCGTGTCGCCGTCGTACGTATACGCCCGGATCTCCGCGTCCGTCGCGCGCACCAGACCGAGCAGTTCGTCCACCTGATCCATCGAGAGCGCCTTGGTGGGGAAGAGGTAGAGGGCGCGCGCCGACGGTTCGGCCAGCAGCGTGTCCAGCACGGGGAGGTTGTAGCAGAGGGTCTTGCCCGACGCCGTCGGCGTCACCACCACCACGTGGTGTCCGGCGCGCACCGCCTCCCAGGCCTGCGCCTGGTGGCTGTAGAGGCGCTCGATGCCCCGGCCCCGCAGCGCCGCGGCGAGCCTGGGGTCGAGGCTGGCCGGCAGCGGCGCGTAGGAGCCCGCGCGCGCGGGGATCTCGTGCCAGGCCGTCAGGTGAGGCGCCAGCGCCGGGTCGGTGCGGAGTCGGTCGAGTATCTGCTCGAGCGTCATGCCAGGGCCGAACCTGTGACTCCCAGGATACGAACACAGGTTCGACGCCCCTGGCAGGGGCCTCCTTCTATAGGAAGCCCAATCGCTAGATCCGGGCGGCCCGGATGACGCCAACGCCGACGAGCGTGAGAAACACCGCGCCGGCGGGCGGGCCCCAGTCGCCAACGGCGATCAGGGCGCGCAAGGCCAGAGCCCAGACCACCGTCAGGGCAGTCAGGCCGATGAGTAGAACCGAGCGCACCGTCGTCATGCTGACACCCTCGTCATCCCTCACACCGGACTCTATGCCCGTGCTCCCAGGCGCCAAGACGCGAGATTCCTCCCCTCCTGTGGCGCTGGCGGGCCTGTGTCAAATCCTTGCGAAATCCCGGCCGGGCCCTTGACAGGGGCAACTCGGGCTTGCTAGGGTGTAGGCTAATCTGCCGAAGCACGACCGGCAGTGCACGAGGGAGTGCGCCTAGGGTTCCGCGGTTCCGATGGGGACCGGGCTGGTCCAAGCGGCGCAGGCGGCCACCGCCGCTACACCCACAGGACAGAAGCCTGAGGGATAGGTTCCTCGCGGTACCTATCGCTCAGGCGTCTTCATATCGAGCGCGCTGCGGCGCGCATGCGATGAGGGGAAAAGTAGGCGGGCTCGCGCGAGTGAGCGAGCCGGGTACGGTGCGAGCCGGTCTCCGCCGCCTGCCGAAACTCGACCCCGAGCCGCGGGCCCGAACGGCCTCCAGTAGGGTCCGCCGCCTCGCCCACGTGACGGGCCAGAGCGCCCCCCGGCTGCCGGCCGGCGGGGAACCGAGGTGGTACCACGGGAGCATCCCGTCCTGGGAAGGGCTCCCGTTTCTGTTTGGTGTGGACGGCGCGCTCGCCGGACGGCGGGCGCGGATGGGAGGCGAGGCATGGCCCGGCAGGTGACGTCGGCACGGACGGTGCGCGAGGCGCCCCGCGTGCGCTTGATGAACGGCGCGCAGGTCCTCATGGAGGCGTTGCGCCGCCAGGGGGTGGAGGTCATCTTCGGCCACCCCGGCGGCGCCTCGCTGCCGATCTACGACGCGATCTACGACCACGACACGATCCGCCACGTGCTCTGCCGCCACGAGCAGGTGGCGGCGCACGCCGCGGTGGGCTACGCCCGCGCGTCGGGCCGGGTGGGCGTGTGCACCGCGACCTCGGGGCCCGGGGCCACGAACCTGGTCACCGGGATCACCGACGCGATGATGGACTCGGTCCCTATCGTCGCGATCACGGGCCAGGTCGCGCGGCCGGTCATCGGCAACGACGCCTTCCAGGAGGCGGACGTCACCGGCATCACCATGCCGATCACGAAGTGGAACACGCTCGTGATGGACCCACGCGACATCCCGCGGACGATCCCCGAGGCGTTCCACATCGCGCGGACCGGCCGGCCCGGCCCGGTGCTGGTGGACATTCCCCGTGACGTCTCGCAGGAGCTGTTCGAGCCCACCTGGCCGGAGGAGGTCGCCATCCCGGGCTATCGCGTGGTGACCGACGGGAGCCCCAACCAGATCGCGGCCGCGGCCCAGGCGCTGTCGGCGGCGGAGCGGCCGCTCGTCTACGCCGGCGGCGGCATCATCAGCGCGGAGGCCACGCCCGAGCTCACCGCGTTCGCCGACCGCACCGGCATCCCGATCGTGCTCACACTCATGGGCAAGGGCGCCATCGACGAGCACCATCGGGCGTGTCTCGGTATGGTGGGCATGCACGGTAGCGCGTATGCGAACTGGGCGATCAACGACGCCGACGTCATCCTGGCCGTCGGCGTACGGTTCGACGACCGCGTCACCGGGCGGCTGGCCGACTTCGCCCCCCGCGCGCGGTTCATCCACATCGACATCGACCCCGCCGAGATCGGCAAGAACAAGCCCGCCCACATCCCGATCGTCGGTGACGCGAAGCGCGTGCTCGCGCAGCTTGTCCCGAAGGTGCAGCCGCCACAGATCGAGGCCTGGTGGCGCCAGATCGACGAGTGGCGGCGCGCGCAGCCCTTCCGCTACCGGCAGGGTGAGGACCGGATCAGCCATCAGTACGTCTGCGACCTGCTCGACCGTCTGACCGGCGGCGAGGCGATCGTCACCACCGACGTGGGCCAGCACCAGATGTGGGCCGCGCAGTGGTATCGGCCGCGCGGCCCGCGGCGGTTCATCACCTCGGGCGGGCTGGGCGCCATGGGCTTCGGCTTCCCCGCGGCGTTCGGCGCCAAGGTCGCGCGGCCGGACGCGCAGGTGATCGCGGTCGTCGGCGACGGCGGCTTCATGATGACCCTGCAGGACCTGGGCACCGCGGCGGAGCACGGATTGAGCCTGCCGATCATCATTCTCAACAACAATGCGCTCGGCATGGTGCGCCAGTGGCAGACCTTCTTCTACCGGGGGCGGCTGTCGTCGTCTCTGTTGCGCAACCCGGACTTCGCGAAGCTGGCCGAGGTCTTCGGGTGCCGCGGCATCCGGGTCGAGCGGCCCGAGCAGGTCGAGCCGGCGCTGCGCGAGGCGCTGGCCACCGAAGGCCGACCGTGCGTGGTGGACGTGCTCTGCGACCCCGAGGAGAACTGCCTGCCGATGATCCCCTCCGGGCAGTCGGTGAAGGACATGATTTTGGATGACTGACAACACCTTCACCTCGACGGTCTTCCCGGTCGAGACGCTCGAGCTGGCCGGTCGGCGGGAGTCGTTCGTGCGTGGGGGCCGGCACCTGTTTCCCCTGCTGCCGCAGGCGCTCGCGGGCATCGGTACCATCGGGGTGATCGGCTGGGGCTCGCAGGGGCCCGCCCAGGCGCAGAACCTGCGCGAGTCGCTCGCCGGGACGCCCATCCGCGTGGTCGTCGGACTGCGCGACAAATCGCCGTCCCACGACGCCGCCCGGCGCGCCGGCTTCACCGAGGCGGACGGCACGCTCGGCGAGATGTTCGACGTCATCGCGCGCGCCGATCTGGTCCTGCTGCTCATCGCGGACGCGGCGCAGGCCGAGCTCTACCCGCGCATCTTCCGGGCCATCCGGCCCGGCGCGACGCTTGGGCTGTCGCATGGGTTCCTGCTGGGGCACCTCGACAACATGGGCGAGCGGTTCCCCCCGGGCATCAACGTGGTCGGCGTCTGCCCCAAGGGGATGGGCCCGTCGGTCCGGCGTCTGTACGAGCAGGGCCGCGAGACGAACGGCGCGGGCATCAACACGAGCTTCGCGGTGGAGCAGGATACCGACGGCCGCGCGACCGACATCGCGCTGGCCTGGTCGGTGGCGCTGGGGGCGCCGTACACCTTCAAGACCACCCTGCGCTCGGAGTACCTCTCCGACATCTTCGGCGAGCGTGCGATCCTGCTCGGCGCAGTCTGGGGCATCGTCGAGAGCCTCTACCGGCGCTACGTCGGGCAGGGCTACGCGGAGCACGAGGCGTTCGTCCACGCGTGCGAGAGCATTACCGGGCCGATCGCGCAGACGATCTCCCACAAGGGCCTGCGGGCGCTCTACGAGGCGCTCGCGCCGGCGGAGCGCGCGGAGTTCGACCGGGCCTACGCGGCCGCCTACACCGCGACCCGGCCGCTCATGGCCGAGATCTACGACGAGGTCGCCTCGGGCAACGAGCTCCGCAGCGTCATCCTGGCGGGGAAGCGGCTCGCCCACTATCCGATCCCGCCGATCGAGGGCAGCCGCATGTGGGCCGTCGGCGCGGAGGCTCGGCGGGACCGCGCGCGACGGCGGGCGGAGGTCCACGCGTTCACCGCCGGGGTGTTCGTGGGCACGATGATGGCCCAGGTGGACCTCTTGATCGAGCGAGGCCACCCCTACTCGGAGATCGCGAACGAGTCGGTCATCGAGGCCGTGGACTCGCTGCTACCGTACATGCACGCGCGCGGCGTGGCCTACATGGTGGACAACTGCTCGACGACGGCGCGCCTGGGAACGCGCAAGTGGGGCCCGCGGTTCGAAGCCCAGCTCGCGCAGCTCGCCTATCCGGCGGCGGACGCGCGCGAGGCGGCCGGGGGCGCGGACGGCCGGCTCATCGAGGCGTTCAAGGCGCACCCGATCCATGAGGTGCTGCGCACGCTCGCGGCCATGCGGCCCGCCGTGGACATCGCGGTCCGGTGAGGGCGCGCGCGACGGTGGAGGAGCAGACGGGCATGCGCGACTCACACGCGGCGACGATCTCGGTGCTGGTGCGCAACCAGCCGGGGGTGCTGGTGCGTGTCGCCGGCCTCATCCGGCGCCGTGGCGTCAACATCCACAGCCTGTCGGTCGGTCCCACCGAGGACCCGAGCATCTCGCGCATGACCATCGTGGTGGACACGCCGCCCGAGCGCACCGAGTCGTTCGCGAAGCAGTTGCGCAAGCTCGTCGAGGTGCTACGCGCCACGGCCATCGACGGTGGCTCGACGGTGGACCGCGAGCTCGCGCTCATCAAGGTGAACGCGACGCCCGGGACGCGCATGGAGATCATGGAGATCGCCAACGTCTTCCGGGCGAACGTCGTGGACCTGACCGAGCGCACCATGACCCTCGAGGTGACCGGGCGGGGCGAGAAGATCGACGCCATCGTCTCGCTGCTCGCCAAGCACGGCATCCGCGAGATCGCGCGCACGGGCCAGGTGACGCTCGTGCGCGGCGCGCAGAACACGTAGCCGGAGGCTGTCATGGACGCGCTGGTCCGCATCTTCGACACCACCCTGCGCGACGGCGAGCAGTCGCCCGGGTTCTCCATGAACCCGGGCGAGAAGCTCGAGCTGGCCCGCCAGCTCGAGGCGCTCCGCGTGGACGTCATCGAGGCCGGCTTCCCGATCTCCTCGCCGGGCGACCTGGAATCGGTGCGCACCGTCGCCCGCGAGGTGCGCGGGGTCGCCGTGGCCGGGCTCGCCCGGGCCAACCCGAAGGACGTAGACGCCGCGATCGAGGCGCTGCGCCCCGCGGCGCGGCCGCGTGTCCACGTCTTCATCGCCACCTCGCCCATCCACATGGAGCACAAGCTGCGGATGAGCGCCGACGAGGTGGTCGCCGCGGCCGAGGCCGCGGTGCGGCAGGCCCGCCGCTTCACCGACGACGTGGAGTTCTCGGCCGAGGACGCCAGCCGTTCGGACGTGGAGTTCCTCTGCCGGGTCTTCGATCGGGTCATCCGCGCCGGCGCCACCGTCATCAACGTCCCCGACACGGTGGGCTACGCCACCCCCGGCGAGTACGCGGCGCTCATCGCGACGCTGCGCGAGCGCGTGCCCGACAGCGACCGCGTGACCTGGAGCGTGCACTGCCACGACGACCTGGGGCTGGCGGTCGCCAACTCGGTCGCCGCCGTGGCCGCGGGGGCGCGTCAGGTGGAGTGCACCATCAACGGCATCGGCGAGCGCGCCGGCAACGCCGCGCTCGAGGAGATCGTCATGGCGCTGCGCACGCGGCGCGACGTCTGGGGCGTGCGGACCGGCGTGGACACGACGAAGCTGTACCGCGCGAGCCGACTGCTGGTGGCGATCACCGGGGTCCCGGTGCAGCCCAACAAGGCGATCGTCGGCGAGAACGCCTTCGCGCACGAGGCCGGCATCCACCAGCACGGCGTGCTGATGCACCGCGCGACCTACGAGATCATGCGGCCCGAGGACGTGGGCCTGCCCACGAACCGGCTCGTGCTCGGGAAGCACTCGGGCCGCCACGCCTTCCGGCGCGTCCTCGAAGACCAGGGCGTCCGGCTCGACGAAGCCGCGCTCAACCGGACCTTCGAGCGCTTCAAGGCGCTGGCCGACCGCAAGAAGCAGGTGGCGATCGAGGACATCCTGGCGCTGGTGGACCAGGAGGTGCGCGCGGCGCCGGCGCGCTTCGTCCTCGAGGCGTTCCAGGTCACCACCGGCACGGCCACGGCCCCGGCCGCGAGCGTGACCCTGCGCTCCGCCGACGGCCTGGCCACGGCCACCGGCACCGGCGACGGGCCCGTGGACGCCCTGTGCCAGGCCGTGAACCAGATCACGGGCGTCCGGGCCCAGCTCCTCGACTACGCGATCCGCGCGGTCACCGGCGGTACCGACGCGCTGGGCGAGGTGACCGCGCGCGTGCGCGAGGGTGATGTGGTCGTCGTGGGCCGCGCGAGCAGCACCGACGTGCTCGAGGCGAGCGTGCTGGCCTACCTGGACGGCGTCAACCGCCTCGCGGCGGCCCGCGCCGGCGCGCGGGTGGAGGACCCGGCATGGGCATGACGCTCACCGAGAAGATCCTGGCCGCGCACGCCGGCGTCGGCCGCGTCCGGCCCGGCGAGCTCGTGGAGTGCCGCGTCGACTTCTGCTTCGCCAACGATATCACGGCGCCGCTCGCGATCCGCGAGTTCGAAAAGATCGGCGTGGCGACCGTGTTCGACCGCGAGCGCGTGGCGATGGTGCCCGACCACTACGCGCCCAACAAGGACATCGCCTCGGCCGAGCAGTGCAAGATCATGCGCGACTTCGTGCGCCGGCACGACCTGCCGTACTACTGGGAGATCGGCCGCTCGGGCGTCGCGCACGTGCTCCTCGCCGAGGAAGGGCTCGTCCTGCCCGGCGAGGTGTTCGTCGGCGCTGACTCGCACACGGTCAACCACGGGGCGCTGGGCGCGTTCTCGACCGGGGTCGGCTCGTCGGACCTGGCCGCGGTCATGGCGACCGGCGAGCTGTGGCTGCGGGTGCCCGAGACCATGCGGTTCGTCTTCCACGGCCGGCCCGCGCCCTGGGTCACGGGCAAGGACCTGGTCCTGCGCATCATCGGCGACATCGGCGTGGACGGCGCCCGGTACGCGGCGATGGAGTTCGCCGGCGAGGCGCTCCGCCACCTGACCATGGACGAGCGCTTCAGCATCACCAACATGGCGGTCGAGGCCGGCGGCAAGAACGGCATCATGGAGCCCGACGACGCCACCCTGGCGTGGGTTCGGCCGCGCGCGAAGCGGCCGTTTGCGCCGGTCTACGCCGACCGCGACGCCGAGTACGCGCGCGTCGTCGAGTACGACACCGGTCGGCTCGAGCCGGTCGTCTCGGCACCGTCCTCGCCGGGCAACGTCGTGCCGGTACGCGAGGCCGCCGGCGTGCCGGTGGACCAGGTCTTCGTCGGCACCTGCACCAACGGGCGCCTGGAAGACCTGCGGGTGGCGGCGCGGCTGCTGGCCGGCCGCGCGGTGCACCCGCGCACCCGGATGCTGGTCATCCCGGCCACCCCCGCGATCTACCGGCAGGCGCTGGCCGAGGGGCTCATCCAGACCTTCCTCGACGCCGGCGCCGCGGTGAGCACCTCGACCTGCGGCCCGTGCATCGGGGGGCACATGGGCGTCCTCGCCGCGAGCGAGGTGTGCGTGTCGACGTCGTCGCGCAACTTCGTGGGCCGCATGGGACACCGCGACAGCAAGGTGTACCTGTCGGGACCGGCGGTCGCCGCCGCGAGCGCGGTGCTCGGCCGGCTGGCGCACCCCGACGAGGTTCTGGGCCGCACGGCGGCGGGGGTGAGCGCATGATCTTCCGCGGCACCGCCTGGCGGGTCGGCGACCACGTCGACACCGACGTCATCATCCCCGCGCGCTACCTGGTCACCATCGATCCGAAGGCGCTGGCGGCCCACTGCTTCGAAGACCTCGATCCGACGCTGGCCGGGCGGATCCAGCCCGGCGACATCCTGGTGGCGGGCGAGAACTTCGGGCAGGGCTCGTCGCGCGAGCACGCGCCGATCGCCATCAAGGGCCTGGGGATCGCGTGCGTGATCGCCAGGTCCTACGCGCGCATCTTCTACCGGAACGCCTTCAACATTGGCCTCCCGCTGCTCGAGTGCGCCGACCTGCACGCCGCCGTCGAGAGCGGCGACCGGCTCGCGGTGGACAACGAGACGGGCCGCATCGTCAACGAGACCCGGGGAACCAGCTTCCAGGCCGCGCCGCTACCCGAGTTCATGCGGCGGCTCGTGGACGCCGGTGGCATTATCGAGTACACGCGGCGGAAGGTGGCCGGCCGGCGATGAGCCGCGTGGCGATCTACGACACGACGTTGCGCGACGGCACCCAGGCCGCGGGGGTCGCCTTCTCGGTCGAGGACAAGCTTCAGATCGCGCATCGGCTGGACGACCTGGGCGTCGACTACGTCGAGGGCGGCTGGCCGGGCAGCAACCCCAAGGACCTGGCGTTCTTCGAGCGCGCCCGGTCCCGGCGGTGGCGCCACACGCGGATTACCGCGTTCGGTGCCACCCGGCGCGCGGGCGGGCGGGCCGATGACGACGCGAACCTGCGCCTGCTCGTGGAGGCCGGCACGCCTGCCGTGGCGATCTTCGGCAAGTCGTGGGACCTCCACGTGCGCGCCGGCCTGCGCACCACGCTCGAGGAGAACCTGGCGATGATCGCGGACTCCGTGGCGTGGCTGCGGGCCGCCGGCCGCGAGGTGATCTACGACGCCGAGCACTTTTTCGACGGCCTGCGCGCGAACCGCGACTACGCGCTGGCGACGCTTCGGGCCGCCCGGGCGGCGGGCGCGGACTGTTTGGTGCTGTGCGATACGAACGGCGGGGCGCTCCCCGACCAGGTCCGCGCCGCGGTCGAGCTGGTCGCCCGCGAGGTGGGCGGGCCGCTCGGCATCCACACCCACAACGATGGCGAGCTGGCCGTGGCGAACGCGCTCGCCGGAATCGCCGCGGGCTGCGGGCACGTCCAGGGGACGATCAACGGCTACGGCGAGCGCTGCGGCAACGCCAACCTCTGCTCGATTGTGCCGACGCTGCGGCTCAAGATGGGGCGCGCGGCGCTCGCGCCCGACGCGCTCGGCCGGCTGACCGAGCTCTCGCGGCTGGTCGCCGAGCTCGCCAACATGGCACCGGACGACTACCAGCCCTACGTCGGGGCGAACGCCTTCGCGCACAAGGGCGGCGTGCACGTGAGCGCCGTCATGGTCGACCCGGCGATGTACGAGCACGTGGCGCCCGAGGTGGTGGGCAACGCCCGTCGCGTCGTCGTCAGCGACCTGTCGGGCCGTGCCACCGTGCTCCACAAGGCCGGCGAGATGGGCGTGCCGCTAGACCGGTCGCGGCCTGAGGTCCAGGCGGTGCTCGACGACCTCAAGCGCCTGGAGCACGAGGGCTATCAGTTTGAGGGCGCCGAGGCGACCTTCGAGCTCATGTTGCGCCGCGCGGTGGCGGGCCTGCGGCCGCAGTTCGAGATCAAGGCGTTTCACATCGCGGTGGACCAGCACGACGGCCAGGACGCCTCGCGCGCGATCGTGCGCGTGGCCGTGAACGGTCAGGAGGCGGGCGCGTCGGCGGAGGGCAACGGGCCGGTGCACGCGCTCGACCGGGC
>JAVHMA010000009.1 GCA_031081715.1 Armatimonadota bacterium
GCCGTCAACGTCGTCTTCCCATGATCCACATGCCCGATCGTCCCAATGTTCACGTGCGGCTTCGTCCGCTCAAACTTCTGCTTCGCCATCTCCGTCGGCACCTCTCAGGAAGATGGCCGCCAGAAGGCGGCCGCCGATGCTGGAGCCCACGACCGGATTCGAACCGGTGACCTTGTCCTTACCAAGGACACGCTCTGCCACCTGAGCTACGTGGGCGCGTCCGCGCGTATTATAGCAGAGGCCCTCCGACCGTCAACGCGCGCAGGACGCGCCAGGCGGCCGTCGAATGGCCCGACGGGAGGTCGCGCATGGACGTCTTCTTCTGGTTGCTCGCGGCGGTCATCCTCTACTTCCTCTTCATCCGGCAGCCGGGCTAGCGCCGTCGGTCGCGACGGGGAGGACGAGGGCGAAGGTGCTGCCCTCGCCGGGCGCGCTGCGGACGAGCGCGACGCTCCCGCCCATCCCTTCGGCCAGCTTGCGGGAGATGTAGAGGCCGAGCCCGCTCCCCCCCGACGTCCGTGTCAGGCCGCGCTCGACCTGGCCGAACCGCGTGAACAGCCGGTCGTGGTGCTCCGCCGCGATGCCGGGCCCGGTGTCGCGGACGTAGGTCAGGACGGTGGCGTCACGCACCTCGTGCCACACCTCGACGCGTCCCTCGGTCGTGTACCGGACGCTGTTGCCCAGCAGGTTGAGCAGGATCTGCAACGTCCGCTCGGCGTCCGCGCGCACCAGGGGCAGGGCCGCGGGCCGGTAGACCAACCCGATGCCCTTGCGGTCGGCGTCCGCCCGCAGCGTCTCCACGGCCTGCCGCACCAGGTCCGGCAGCGCGACGTCCTCTACGCGCATCGTGATCGAACCCTGCTCCAGGCGCGCGGCGTCGAGGAAGTCGTTGACCATCCGGATCAGGCGCGCGACGGAGGCCAGCGCCTCCTCGATCGTCTTGCGGAGGCCCGGGTCGGCGGCGGTCTCGAGGGCCAGCTCGAGGTTTCCCTTCATGACGGTCAGCGGGGTGCGGAGCTCGTGCGAGGCGATGAAAAAGAAGTCGTCCCGCAGGCGCTCCATCTCGACCTCGGCCCGGACGTCACGGAGGAGGACGACGGCGCCGCCCGGCCCGTGCGCGTCGAGGAGCGGGCTGACCGCGACCTCGATCGGGGTGGCGCCGGTGGCGGTGACGGCGCGCGCGCGCTGCCAGGGGACCCGCTGCCCGGCGAGCCCGCGGTGCAACGGCTGGTCGCGGGGCCCGAGGGGAGCGCCGTCGGGCTGCTGCAGCACGAGCAGATCGCCCAGGCGCCGGCCCGCGACCTGGGCCGGTGCCCCGAGCAGGGCCGCGGCCGCGGCGTTGCACAGCGTCACGCGGCCGCCGGCGTCCACGGTCACCAGGCCCTCGGCCATGTTCTCGACCACCGTCTGGAGCTGCAGGTGCGCGGCCCGGACGCGCCGCTGCTCGCCCAGGTTCCGCTGCGCCATCAAGTAGGAGAACCCGGTGACCAGCAGCAGCCCGGCGAGGCGCGGCGCGGCCACCGCGGCCAGCACGCCCGCCGGCTCGACGCGGCCGGTCCAGGCCAGCACGGTTTCGGTCAGGACCGCGGCGAGCGGGATCGCCAGCGGCACGATGATCGTCTGCGGGGCGCGGGTCCAGGCGAGCGCGATGATCGGCAGCGTGTACACGAAGAAGTACGGGCTGCGCATGCCGCCTGTCAGCGCGACCAGGAGGGCAACCAGGAAGCTGTAGATCGACACGCCGGTGACCGTGCGCGACAACCCGGCGCCCCGCACCGACCGGACGTGGAACCAGTAGATCGTGAACAGGCTCGTGGCGAGCGCCAGGACGGCGAGCGCCAGCCGGTTCTCGACGTCGGTGCCCACGCTCCCGGCCAGCGCGATGAGGACGACGAATCCCCAGGCGGCGCTCTCGGTCGCCACCTCGTAGTCGGCGATCGCCCGCGGCTCCTCGGCGCGCTCCTCGATGCGGCGGCGGAGTAGCCGATTCAGGACCGGCTCGGCGGCGAGCGCCACGCCCAGCAGGCCGTAGGCCAGCGTGCCGGGCCAGCGACCCACCGGCACCAGCCCCGCGGCGACGACCAGCAGCGGCAGGGCGCCCAGGACCTGCGAGGCGGCGCGCAGGGGCGGGACCACCCACCCCACCGCCAGCACCGCCGCACCGGCAACCAGGGCTGCGCCCAGCGGCTCGCGTGCGGCGCCCAGCCACGAGGCCGGCGGGACCCGCAGGGTGTGCGGCGCGAGCAGGGCCTGCGCCCCGAAAACAGCGGTGACCGCCGCCACGACCGGCGCGAGCGTCGGCACGGGCCCGGCGGCCTGCACTTCGTCTGCCTCCGGGTCGGCACGGCGGAAGGCGTCGGCGATCACCCCCAGCCCCAGGGCCAGACCCGTGATCGGGGCGAGCCACAGGCCCGCTCGCGCGATGAGGGCCGCGCTCATGACCACGAGCGGCAGCGCCCCGAGGACGGCCAGCCCCACGGCCAGTGGCCCGGGCAACCGGTTCCGGGCCGCGAACGACAGCAGTACAAGCACGCCGCCAGTGACGAAGGCCATGGCGTAGCGTACCAGCCGCGTGATCATCTCCGGGTAGGCGGCTTCGAACGAGTGGGGCGCCGCCAGCGCAAGACAGCCGAGGGCGATCTCGAGGATGCCGACGACGACGGGGAGCACCGACGGATGCAGGAACGCTGTCACGACGTGGCACCTCCTCGCGAGGCGGGTGCCGGAGGGCGTCGGTCGACCAATGTTGGGGAAGAGAATACTACGGCGGCGCCGCGCGTCCTTCTCGCCGGAGGACCGGAGGCGACCGCGCCGAAATGACCGTGGGTTTGCCCGTCTCCAGGGCGCGGGCCGCGCGGGGCGGGCGCCGGAGGGAGAGGGGAACGGAGACCGTGTCGATCGCCGCCGGCCCACAGGCGCCGAAGTTGCTCGTCGCAGACGACGAGCAGCCCATCCTCGACCTGCTGAAGCGCCGCCTGGAAGCGCTCGGGTGCACTGTCTTCACCCTGGCCGGTGGGAGCCGGGTGGTGCGGACCGCCCGCGATCTGATGCCGGACCTGATCCTGCTCGACGTCATGATGCCCGACCTGGACGGCTTCTCGGTCTGCCAGGCCCTCAAGGCCGACGCGCTGGTGCGCGACATCCCGGTGATCATGATGACCGCGCGCTCGGAGGTGGACAGCCGCATCAAGGGGCTGGAGCTGGGCGCGCACGACTACGTGCCGAAGCCGTTCGAGGCCTCGGAGCTGGTCGCCCGCATCCGCGCGGCCCTGCGCGTGAAGCAGCTCCAGGACGAACTCAAGGAGGCGAACCGCAGGCTTGAGCGGCTCGCGACGAGCGACCCGCTGACCGACCTGCCCAACCGCCGCACCTTCGACGAGCAGTTTTTCCTGGCCGTGGAACGGAGCCGCCGCAGCGGCGAGGCGCTCTCGGTCATGATGATCGACCTGGACCGCTTCAAGCGGATCAACGACACCTACGGCCACCAGGTCGGCGACGACGCGCTGCGAGCCCTCGGCCGCCTGGTGAGCGGCCGGCGCCGCGTCACCGACCTGGTCGGCCGCTACGGCGGCGAGGAGTTCGTCTGGGTGCTGCCCGGCGCGCCGGCGGCCGCGGCGGTCGAGGTGGGCGAGTGGCTCCGCCGCGCCGTCGAGGAGCTGGCCGTGGAGAGCGAGTCCGGACCGGTGCGCTTCACGGTCAGCGCCGGGATCACCACCTACGACCCGACCACCGACGGGCCGATCGGCGCCACCGCGATCCTCGAGACCGCGGACGAAGCGTTGCGTGAGGCCAAGGCGGCGGGCCGCAACCGTGTCGTGCTCAAGCGCCTGGGCGCGGCCCAACCCGCGCCCCCGGACGAGGGCGCCGAGGCCGCGGAGGAAGACGAGGAGACGCCGGGGCTGACGCGCTACCGGTAGCCCGGGCCGGTCCCGGGGCCGCTGGCGGGGTTGAGCCACGCCTCGAAGTCGCGGCCGGCGGCCGATAGCGCCACCGTCAGCACCGCGATCGCCAGCGCCGGCGGCAGCGCCCACCAGGCCCACGCCGACGTCGCGAACAGCAGCGGGTACCCGAAGGCCGTCTGGAGCATCAGGCCCCAGGTGATCGCGGACGGATCGCCCAGCCCCATCAAGGCCAGCGTCGCCTCCATCAGGATCGTCCACCGCAGGGTGAGCAGGAACTTGGTCCACAGGACGGGCAGCACCTCGGGGAGGACGCATGTGCGCAGGATCCGCGTGTCGCTCGCGCCGGCGGCGCGCGCGGCCTCGACGTAGTCGCGCCGCAGCACGCCGCGCGCCTGGCTTCGGACGACGCGCGCGTACGCGGGCCAGCTGATCAACGCGAGGCCCACGGCGAGGGAATCCGGCCCCGGCCCCCGCAGCGCCAGCAGCAGGACCAGGGCCGGCAGTTGCGGGATCGCGAGCACGCTGTCGGTGAGCGCGACCAGCGGGGCCTGGGCGCGTGGCCACGCCGCGGCCAGGACGCCCACGGTGCCGGAGAGCAGCGTCGAGAGCCCCGCGGCCGCGGCACCCAGGACCAGCGAGAACCGGGTGCCGACGAGCAACTGGCTCAACAGGTCCTGGCCGAGGTCGTTCGTCCCCAGCCAGTGCGCTCCCGACGGCGCGCCGACCGGCGCGCCCGCGGTCGCCCGCGGCGGATACGGGGCGAGCGCGCCGGCGGCCACCGCCACCCCGGCGATCAGCAGCAGGACCGCGAGCGCGACCGCCGGCAGGCGACGACGCGCGGGGGGAAGGCCACGGGTCACCCGCGGTCTCCCCGCAGGCGCGGGTCGAGCAGGACGGCCACGAGGTCGAGGACCGCGGTCACCGCCAGCATGACCGCGCCGAACACGAGAAAGACCCCCTGCAGGACCGGGTAGTCGCGGCGGGCGACGGCCTCAAACAGCAGCGATCCGACGCCCGGGTAGGCGAACAGACGCTCCACCAGCGCCGCGCCGGTCATCGCGAACGCCAGCCGGAGTCCCAGCAGGGTCAGCAGGGGCGGCAGGGCGTTCCGCCACGCGTGCCAGAGCACCCTGGCGGGCGGCAACCCCTTGCCACGCGCGGCCAACAGGAACGGGGCAGCGAGCACCGGGACCAGCGCGTTGCGCGCGAGCAGGGAGAACGCGGGCACGAGCCCGATCACCAGCGTCAGGATCGGGAGGACGGCGTGCCAGAGCGCGTCGAGCACCACCCGCCACGACCAGCCGCCGGCGGCGAGGAACGGCGTCCCGGCGCCCCCGGCGGGAAAGATCGGGAACCTCGTCCCCAGGACCACGATGAGCAGCATCGCGACCAGGGCTTCGGGCAACGCGCCCAGCCCGATGATGACCGGCTCCACCAGGCGGCTGGTAGCCGCGCGCGGACGGCAGGCGGCGATCGTTCCCAGCATCCCGCCGAGCACCGCGGACGCCAGGACCGCCGTCCCAACCAGCAGCGCGGTCAGGGGCAACCGTTCGGCGATCATCGCGCGCACCGGCCGGTGCGTGGCCAGCGAGCGCCCCAGGTCGGCACGGAGCAATCGGCCCACCTCGTACGCGAGCTGTTCGGCCAGGGGTCGGTCGAGCCGGTAGGCGCGGCGCAGCTCCGCTTCGACGGCCGCGGGCAGCGGGACCGCGACGTCGCCCCCCGCCGCCAGGGGACTCCCGGGCAGGGCTCGGGGTAGCACGACCGCGACGACCACCATGACGACCGCGAGGGCGAGCGTGCGCACCGCCACGCGGCCGGGCCCGGCCATGAATCAGCGGGGCAGGAAGGCCAGCTTGTTGTCGGCGAGCGGCAGGCCGTTGAGGAGGCCGCCCCGGGTCACGATCGGCGAGAACTTCCGACTGTCGTAGATCCAGAAGAACCGCCGATAGTACAGGGGCAGCGACGGCAACTCCTCCCCCAGCAGCCGCTGCATCTCCGCGATCAGGCGGCGCCGGAGGGTGGGATCGACCGCGCGGAGCTGCTGGTCGGCCAGACGCGCGTAGGATGGGGACCGCATCGCGCTGCCGCGCGCGAAGCTGTTGGCGTCTCGACCCACGAACCATGCGCGCAGGTAGTCAGGGTCCCCGCCGGAGCCGGTGTGAAAGGTAAGCAGCATCTGGAAACGTCCCTCGGCGGCCAGCGAGGCGCGGGTGGCCGGATCCACCGCGCGCACCCGCACCTCCAGGCCGACGTCGCGGAGCATGGCAGCGATGAGCTCGACGTCGCGCACCGGCGTAGCCGTCAGGTCCACCTCAAGCCGCCGGCCGTCGCGGTCGTCCAGCCACCCGTCGCCGTCCCGGTCCCCGTACCCGGCGTCGCGCAAGAGCCGTCGCGCCTGGGCCGGGTCGTAGGGATAGTCCCGCACCTCGGGTGCGTACCAGGGGTCGTTCGGCGGGACCACGCCGGGGCTGCCGACCACCGCCGGCCCTCGCACGATGGTCTCTGCCAGGCGCCGGCGATCCAGAGCGTGCGCGATCGCCTGACGAAACGGCCGCGCGCTCGTCGGCGCCTGATCCAGGTTGAACAGCAGCCGGGCGATCGACAGGGGCTCGGTCTCCAGCACGCGGAGGAAGGGGTGCGACGCGAACGCGCGCACCACGTCGTGCGTGGTCGCCATGGCCAGATCCACCTGACCGTTCTGCACCGCCAGCACCTGACGTTCCGTCGGGACCACCGTGTAATGGATCTCGTCGGGACGCGGCCGCCCCTTGAAGTAGTCCGGAAAGGCGACGAAGCGGTACGCCCCGGCCTCGGGCCGGTAGTCGGCGAGCCGGAACGGGCCGGAGCCGAGGGCCATGCGCAGGTCCCCTTCGCGCTCGGGATGCTCGACGCCTGACCAGACGTGCTCGGGGATGATGGGCACGACGCCCGCGATGGTTTCGAGGAAGGGCGCGAACGGCCGCCTGAGGCGGACCACCGCGGTGCGACGATCACGGACCTCGACCCCGGCGACGACCGACGCGTCCACCCACCGGAACGGGTGCCGCCGGTAGTACTCGAAAGAGAACCGCACGTCGCGGGCGGTGAGCGGCCGACCGTCGTGCCACCGCGCCGCCGGGTGGAGGGTGAAGACGTAGGTCGCCCCATCCGGGGAGATGCGCCAGCCTTCGGCGAGCCAGGGGATGAGCCCGCGCTCGTCCTTCCAGACCAGGGTGTCGTAGAGGAAGGTGAGACGGGCGACGCCGGCCGGCCCGAGCGTCGAGAACGCAAACGGCGTCGGAAAGCCGGCGTCGGTCCACCAGGTCAGCCGCAGCGGCGTCGGGTTGGGCGGCGCAGCCGTCAGCAGGCCGGCGAGCAGGATGACAGCTATCGCCTTCATCGTCTGGTGGGCAGGGTGGGATTCGAACCCACACGTCCTCGCGGACAGGGCTTTTTAAGAGCCCCGCGGATGCCGGTTTCGCCACCTGCCCACTCCATTCTACGCGAGGAAGGCGCGGGAAGCACGCCTGGAGTACCGAAAAAACGCGGGGGCGGCGCAGGGCACGAGCAGAAGGGCTGGAGGCGGCGGCCGGATTCGAACCGGCGTATGGGGGTTTTGCAGACCCCTGCCTTGCCTCTTGGCTACGCCGCCGCGACGGTCGCGCTGGAGCGGGAGATGGGACTTGAACCCACGGCCTTCTCCTTGGCAAGGAGACGCTCTACCCCTGAGCTACTCCCGCCCGCCGCCACGCACCCCGATTATAGCCAACCCCCGCGCGTCAAGTCCAGAACCGCCGGCGCTCCCGCAGCAGCACCGCGAGGAAGAACGGCGCCCCAAGCAGCGCGGTGAGGATCCCCACGGGTAGCTCGCCGCCGGGGAGCGCGCTGCGCGCCGCGGTGTCGGCCACGAGCAGGAGCGTGGCGCCGCCGAGCGCCGCCGCGGGCACCAGACGGCGGTGCCCCGGCCCCACGAGCAACCGCAGCAGGTGTGGCACGATGAGTCCGACAAAACCGATGAGCCCGGCGGAGGCCACGGCCGCCGCGGCCATCATCGCGCCCGCGGCGACCAGCGTCCGGCGCGCCGGCGCGGGCGCGACGCCCAACGCGCGGGCAGCCTCGTCGCCGAGCAGCAGCGCGTCGAGCTCGCGGCCGTAGAGCCAGACCACGGCCAGACCCAGCGCCACCAGCGGCGTGGCCGCCGCGACGTGTGGCCAGCCCCGGCCCGAGAACCCGCCCATCAGCCAGTAGATCACGCGCTGCAGGCTCTCGCCGCCCGAGAGCTGCAGCCAGGACACCGCGGCGCCGAGGAATGCGCTCACGGCCACGCCCGCCAGCAGCAGGTCCTCCACCGGCGCGTCGTCGCCGCGGCGCGCCAGGCCATAGACGAGCGCGGTGGCGCCGAGCGCGCCGGCGAACGCGAGCAGCGGAACCAGGACCACGGCGGCGCCCGCGGTGGCGAACCCCGTGAGCGCAACGGTCGCGCCGAACGCGGCGCCGGCGGAGACGCCGATCACGTACGGATCGGCCAGCGGGTTGCGCAGCACGCCCTGGAACACGGCGCCCGCACCGGCCAGGCCAGCGCCGACGACAGCCGCGAGGAGCGCGCGGGGCACGCGCAGGTCGAGCACGATCGCACCGACCACGTCGGGCCAGGTGCGCGCGACCGGCAGACCCACCCGCTCGAGCACCACCGCAACCGCGGTGCCGACGGGGATCGCCGCCGGTCCCACAGAGATCGCGAGCGTCCAGGCGGCTGCCAGGAGCGCGGCCAGCACGGGTTCGGTCGCGGGCCGGGGACGGGGCAGGGGCTGCGGCGCGGCTACCGGCGGCCCTCCACGATCGCGAAGAACTCGGCGCGGGTGCGGGCGTCGTCGCGAAAGATGCCGCGCGTCGCCGAGGTGACGACCCGGCTCCCGGGTTTCCTCACCCCGCGCATCGTCATGCACAGATGCTCCGCCTCCACGACCACGCCGGCCCCACGGGCCCGCAGGCCACCCTCGCAGAGCAGGTCAGCGACCTGCGAGGTGAACCGCTCCTGCACCTGCGGCCGACGGGCCAGCATCTCCACCACGCGCGCGATCTTGCTGATCCCAATGATACGGCCGTCGGGAATATACCCCACGTGCGCCACGCCGTGGAACGGCAGCAGGTGATGCTCGCACAGCGAGTAGAACGGGATGTCCCGCACGACGATCAGCTCGTGATGGTTCTCCTCGAACCCAACCTCGAGCAGCGCGAACGGGTCGGCGCCTACGCCGCCGAGCAGCTCGGCGTACATCTCCGCGATGCGCCGGGGCGTCTCCCGCAGGCCCTCGCGCGTCGGGTCCTCGCCCACGGCTTCCAGGATCGCCCGGACGGCGGCCTCGATGCGCGCCTTGTCCACCTCGGGCTTCGTCACGCCCACCGTCATGATCGTCCCTCCCCTGTCTGTATGGCCTCCAGCATGGCGACCAGGCGCCGCGTCGCCCGGACGTCGTGGGTCCGGACCAGGCGCGCACCCGCGCGCACGCCGACCGCCACCACCGCCAGCGTCCCTTCGAGCAGCTCGTCGAACGGCAGGCCCATCAGGTCGCGAATGAAGTTCTTCCGCGACGCCGCCAGGTAGATCGGATAACCCAGGCCGCGGAACTCGCGCAGCCGCCGGACCAGGGCGAGATCATGCGCGGGCCGCTTACCGAAGCTGAAGCCGGGATCGACGAGGAGCGACTGGCGCGCGACGCCCAGCGCCTCGGCCCGCGCGGTGCGCGCCGCGAGAAAGGCGTACACCTCGTCCACCACCCGCTCGTATCGCGCGTGCGGGTTGGCGACCTTGGGCCGGCCCTGGATGTGCATCACGACCAGGGCGGCGCCGGCCGCGGCCGCGACCTCCGCGACGCGGTCGTCGGCCAGGCCGCTGATGTCGTTGACGATCGACGCGCCCGCCTCCAGCGCCGCGCGCGCCACCTCGGGCTTGTAAGTGTCGATGCCGATCGGCACCGGCCAACGCGCCGCGATCGCCTCGATGACCGGCCGCACGCGCGCCACCTCCTCGGCCACCGGGACCACGGGCTCGGATGGCCGCGCGGTCTCGCCGCCCACCTCGATCACATCGGCGCCCTCTTCGAGCATGGCCTCGGCGCGCGCCAGCGACCGGTCCACCCCGAAGTGCCGGCCGCGGTCGTAGAACGAGTCCGGGGTAGCGTTGAGGATGCCGACGACCAGCGGCCGGCCGTCGAGAGACAACCGGCGACCGCGGGCGACCAGCGGCGGCGGTGGCTCGTGCGCGCGGCGCACGGCCTCGGCACAACACTCGGCCAGCGCCGGATCGCGCGCCCGTAGCGCGGCGAGCAGCGCCGGGGCCCGGCCGGCGACCAGCAGATCGGCGCGGTCACCGTCGCGCGCGACACCCGCCGCGGCGCCGTCCGCGGCGAGGACCGCGGCCAGCCGCGCGGCCGCCTGCGGATCCACGCCGCCCACCTGGATGACGGTGCCGTCCAGGTCGTCGGCGATCAGGCCGAACCGGGCGGCCACCTCCTGCCGGTCGCCGGCGTGGTCGAGGGACAAGACGCGCGCGGTGATCACGCTGGCGCCCCGCTGCGGTCGGCCGCGGCCAGCGACCGGCCGGTCAGCGCCAAGAACACGTCCTCGAGCGTTGGCTCCGGCCCACCCGGCCGCGCCACCGCTGCCTTGAGGTCCCGCGGTGGGCCGTTGGCGACCAGGCGGCCGCGGTCGACGATGGCCACCGCGTCGCAGAGGCGGTCGGCCTCGAGGAGGTTGTGCGTGGCCATGACGATCGTGCGGCCGCCCTCGCGCGCCAGGGCGTCGAGCAGCCCGCGCATCGCGGCCTGGGCGTGCGGGTCCAACCCGGCGGTGGGCTCGTCGAGGATCAGGAGCGTCGGGTCGTGCACGAGCGCGCGCGCGAGCGCCAGCCGCTGCCGCATGCCGGTGCTGTACCCCTCCACCAGGTCGTCGGCGCGCTCGGTCAGATCGACGAAGCGGAGCAGCTCCGCGGCGCGCGCGGCGGCCGGCGCCGGCGGCAGGTCGTAGAGCGCGGCGGCATAAAGGAGATTCTCCCGGCCGGTCAACCGCCAGTAGAGCGCGCGCTCGCCACCGAGCACGGCGCCGAGCGCGCGCCGGACCGCCTCCGGCCGACGCACGGGGTCGTCGCCCAGCACCTCGATCCGGCCCGCGGTCGGCCGCAGCAGCCCGCAGGCGAGCCGCAGCAGCGTGGTCTTGCCCGCGCCGTTCGGGCCGAGCAGGCCGAAGAACCCACCCTGCGGCACGCGAAGGCTGATCCGATCGAGGGCCATGACGATCCCACCGCGCCCGGCGAACCGACGACTCACGCCGTCGAGCCACAGCGCCGGCGCCGCGGCAGGCAGTGCAAGCTGAAGGTCCACGCCCGCCTACGCGAACAGGGCGCTGATCGCGCCTTCGGCCTGCAACAGCCGGCGCTTGAGGCCGGCCCCCCCGCGCAGCGAGTAGCCGCCGAGCCCACCGTCGCTGCGGACGACCCGGTGGCAGGGGATCAGCAGGGGAAGCGGGTTGCGCGCACACGCGCTCCCGACCGCGCGCGCGGCCCCGGGCTCGCCGAGCCCGCAAGCGATCTCGCGGTAGGTCCGCACCTGTCCGGCGGGGATACGGCGCAGCGCCTCGAGCACCTCGCGCTCGAAGGGCCCGACCCGCGCCAGGTCAACCGGACCACGAAATGCCTCGTGCCGACGCACGGCCGCCACCGTGGCCTCGGCCAGCCAGCGCGGAGGCCGCCCAGGGGTGACCGGCGCGGCCAGGTAGCGCGTCGCTTCGCGCTCGAACGCCCGTGCCGAGGTCGCGATGCGGGCGAACGCCGGCCCGCGCGGCCCGAAGGCCACGTAGAAGGCGCCGAACGGCAGCGGGAACGCGGCGTACCGGTAGCCAAACGCCGCGCCGGAGACGTCGGCGTGCCGCCCGCGGCGGGCCTGCGCCAGGGCGTCCAGGTCGCGGTCGGCGAGGCGCACTAGCGACGCGACGGGCCGGCCGTGACGGGTGACCACGACGGGCTCGCCGGCCAGCGCGGTGCGCAGGACCTCGTTCGTGCGGTTCTTGAGCTCTGCGGTGGAGACCAGACGCACGGCACGCCTCCATATAGCCCAGAATATGGCTATATGGTATCACCATCGGGGCGTCCGTCAAGGGACTTGCCCGATCCGGCGCCGAGCGCCGCCTCCGGGGGTGGCGCGTCGCCGGCCAGGTGCGCGGCCACGCGCGCGGCCAGCCGCGGGCCGAGCACCTCGGCCAGGGCCTCGGGGGACGCCGCCCGGACCCCACGCACCGAACCGAACCGGCGAATCAGTTCGCGCTTGCGGCGCTCGCCGATACCCGGGACGTCGTCGAGGGCCGAGAAGACGATGCGCCGCTCGCGCAGCCGCCGGCCCGCGGCGTTGGCGAACCGATGGGCCTCGTCGCGCACCCGCTGCAGAAGCTGCAGCGCCTGGCTGGCCGCGGCCAGGCGCAGCGGCTCCGGCCGGTCGGCCAGGTAGAGCGCCTCGTGCTCCTTGGCGAGCCCGGCGGCCGGCACCGCGACGTTGTGCTCGAACAGCACCTCGCGCGCGGCATTGAGCTGGCCCCGGCCGCCGTCGATCAGGATCAGGTCGGGCAGCACCGACCATCGCGGTCGCTCGAGCTCGCCGGCGTCCAGGCGTTCCTGCTCGTCGCGCGCGCGAGAGAACCGCCGCCGGAGCGCCTCCTGGAGGCTCGCGTAGTCGTCGTCGCCCGCGGGCCCGCGGATGCGGAACTGCCGGTAGTCGGCCTTCCGCGCCACGCCGCCCTCGAAGACGACCATCGAGGCAACCGCCTCTCCCGCCTGGAAGTGGCTGACGTCGTAGGCCTCGATGCGGAACGGCGCGGCCTCCAGCCCGAGCGCCTCCTGGAGCTCGGCCACCCCCACGACCGCCTGGCCGCCCACCTCGCGCGCGCGGGTCTGTGTGAGGGCGAGCGCCGCGTTCTCGCGCGCGAGCTCGACCAGCCGGCGCTTCTCGCCGCGCTGCGGGACGAGCACGTCCACCTTTCCCCCGCGGCGCTCGCCCAGCCAGGCCGCGAGCACCGCGGCGTCGGGCAGCTCGACGTCGGTGAGAATCTCACGTGGCAGCACGGGCAGGTCGGCGTAGTGCCGCGCGAGCGCCTGAGAGAGCAGCTCGCCGGCCTCCAACCCCCGTGCCCCGCGGACGAGCAGGTGCTGCTGGTCCTGGATGCGGCCGCCGCGAATGGTGATCAGCTCCACGCACGCCAAATCGCCCGACTGCGCCACGGCGGCGATGTCGCGGTCCTCGAGCCCGGTGGTCGCGATGCGCTGCCGCTCGGCGATCGCCTCCATCGCCTGGATCTGGTCGCGGAGCTGCGCCGCGCGCTCGAACTGCAGCGCATCGGCGGCCGCAGCCATCTCGGCGCGGAGTTCGTCGAGCAGGCTGGCCTGGCGGCCCTCCAGGAACAGGGCGGCCTGGCGCACCTGCCCGGCGTAGGCCTCGGCCGTGGCGCCCCAGGCCACGCAAGGTGCCGTGCACAGACCCATGTCGTAGTCCAGGCACGGCCGCGGGAGGTCACCCCGGATCTCGATCTGGCAGGTCCGCAGCTTGAAGAGCCGGCGGATCGTCCGGATCGTCCGGCCCACGAGCTTGGGCTCGTGGTAGGGATACGGGCCGAAGTAGCGCGCGCCGTCGCGCACGATCTTGCGCGTCATCACGATGCGGGGGAACGGCTCGGCGGTCAGCTTCACGTACGGATAGGCCTTGTCGTCCGCCATCCGGATGTTGTACGGCGGCTGATGCTGCTTGATCAGGTTGGTCTCGAGGATGAGGGCCTCGACCTCGTTGGCGGTGACGATCGTGTCCACGTGAACGATGCGCGGGACCAGGACCCGGAGACGCGGATTGGTGGCCGCGTCGGGGTCGTGAAAGTACTGCCGCACACGCGCGCGCAGCGAGGCCGCCTTGCCAACGTAGAGCACGCGGCCGCCGGCGTCCCGGAACAGGTAGACGCCCGGACGCGCCGGCAGCAGCCGGAGGGTCGCCTGGAGCGCCTCGGCGGCCACGGGGCTACCGCCGGGCGGCCGCCCGGCCCCCCCGGCGCCGGCCGGGCCGCGCGCCGTTGCCCAAGACCTTGCGGAGGAACTGCCCGGTGTAGGAGTGCGCGACGCGCGCCACCTGCTCGGGCGTGCCTTCGGCGATCACGCGGCCGCCGCCTTCGCCGCCCTCGGGCCCCATGTCGATGATCCAGTCAGCGGTCTTGATGACGTCCAGGTTGTGCTCGATGACGATCACCGTGTTGCCCGCGTCCACGAAGCGGTGCAGCACGCCCAACAGCCGCTCGACGTCGGCGAAGTGGAGGCCGACCGTCGGCTCGTCGAGGATGTAGACGGTCCGCCCGGTGTCGCGCCGGGACAGCTCGGTGGCGAGCTTCACCCGCTGGGCCTCCCCGCCCGAGAGCGTCGTCGCGGGCTGCCCGAGCTTGATGTAGCCCAGGCCGACGTCGTCGAGGGTCTGCAGCTTGCGCCGGATGCGCGGGATTGCCTCGAAGAACCCCAGCGCCTCGCTCACGGTCAGCTCGAGGACCTCGCTGATGTTCTTCCCGCGATAGGTCACCTCGAGCGTCTCGCGGTTGTAGCGCTTTCCCTTGCACACCTCGCACGGCACGTAGACGTCCGGGAGGAAGTGCATCTCGATCCGGACGATGCCGTCGCCCTCGCACGCCTCGCACCGCCCCCCCCGCACGTTGAACGAGAACCGCCCCGGCCCGAAGCCGCGCACGCGGGCTTCGGCCGTCTGTGCGAAGAGGTCGCGCACCAGGTCGAAGGTCTTGGTGTACGTCGCCGGGTTGCTGCGGGGCGTCCGGCCGATGGGCGACTGGTCGATCTCGATGACCTTGTCCACATGCTCGATGCCGTCCACGCGGTCGTGCGCCCCGGGCCGCACGCGGGTCCCGTGGAGGCGGCTGACCAGCGCCCGGTAGAGGATCTCGTCCACCAGGGTGGACTTCCCGGAGCCGGACACGCCTGTCACCGCCACGAATCGCCCGAGTGGGATGCGCACGTCGATGCCCTTCAGGTTGTGCTGCCGGGCGCCGCGGACGACCAGGGCCTCGCCGGTCCCCTCGCGGCGGCGCTCGGGGATCGCGATGCGCCGGCGCCCCGAGAGGAACTGTCCGGTGACCGACCGCGGGTGGCGGGCGACCGCGGCCGGCGGGCCCGAGACCACCACATGGCCGCCGTCTGCGCCCGCGCCAGGACCGATGTCCACCACCCAGTCGGCCGATCGGATCATCTCCTCGTCGTGCTCCACGACCAGGATGGTGTTGCCCAGGTCCCGGAGTCCCATCAGCGTGGCGATCAGGCGTCGGTTGTCGCGCTGGTGGAGGCCGATGCTGGGCTCGTCCAGCACGTAGAGCACGCCCATGAGCCCGCTGCCGACCTGGGTGGCCAGGCGAATGCGCTGCGCCTCGCCGCCCGACAACGTGGTCGCCGTCCGGTCGAGCGACAGATAGTCCAGCCCGACGTTCACCAGGAACCCGAGCCGCGCCCGGATCTCCTTGAGGATCTGCTGGGCGATCATCGCGTCGCGCTCGGAGAGCGCAAGCGTGGTGAAGAACTCGAGCGACTGCCGCACGGTGCGCGCGGTGAGCTCGGCGATGTTCAGCCCGCCCACCTTCACGCTGAGCGACTCGGGTTTCAGCCGCGCGCCCCGGCAGTCCGGGCACGGCAGGCTGGTCATGTACTGCTCGATCTCCTCGCGGACGTAGTCGGAGTCGGTCTCCTTGTAGCGGCGCTCGAGCTGCGGCACCACGCCCTCGAACGGCGTCTCGTAGCTGCGCAGGACCCCCCACTTGTTGTGGTAGCGGACACGCACCGGTTCCTCGGATCCGTGGAGGAGCGTCTCGACGAACGCCTTCGGAAGCCGGCGCACCGGCGTCTTCATATCCACGCCGTGGTGCGCGGCGAGCGACTGGAGCAGCTCCTGGTAGTAGTCGCTGGTCGAGGCCGCCCAGGGCACCACCGCGCCGTCGAGCAGGCTCTTGTCGCGGTCGAGCACCAGGTCGGCGTCGATCTCCTGCTTGAACCCCAGCCCGGTGCAGGTCGGACAGGCGCCGTAGGGACTGTTGAACGAGAAGATGCGGGGCTCGATCTCCGGGAGCACGGTTCCGTGATCCGGGCAGGCAAACTGCTGGCTGAACACAAGCAGCTCCCCGCCGCGCGCGCCGTCCGCCACGACGTCCACGTAGCAGAGCCCCTGGCCCAGCTTCAGGGCGGTCTCCACCGAGTCGGCGAGCCGCGCCCGCACGTCGGGATGGACCACGAGCCGGTCGACCACGACCTCGACCGTGTGCTTTCGGTTCTTGTCGAGCGGGATCTCGTCGGAGAGATCGTAGACGCTCCCGTCCGCGCGCACCCGGGCGAACCCCTGCCGGCGCAGGTCCTCGAAGAGCTGCCGATACTCGCCCTTGCGCCCGCGCACGATGGGCCCGAGCACCTGCACCCGCGTACCCGCGTCCAGGCCGAGCACCCGGTCGACGATCTGCTCGCGCGACTGGCGGCTGATGGGCCGGCCGCACCTCGGGCAGTGCGGCACGCCGATCCGGGCGTAGAGGAGCCGGAGGTAGTCGTATACCTCGGTGACCGTCCCGACCGTGGACCGGGGGTTGCGGGGCGCGCCCTTCTGGTCGATGGAGACCGCGGGCGAGAGCCCGTCGATGCCGTCCACATCGGGCTTCTCCATCAGCCCGAGGAACTGCCGCGCGTACGCCGACAGCGACTCCACGTACTTACGCTGGCCCTCGGCGTAGATCGTGTCGAAGGCGAGCGAGGACTTCCCCGAGCCCGAGATGCCGGTGAGCACGACCAGGCGATCGCGGGGGATCTCGACGGTGATGCCCTTCAGGTTGTGCTCGCGGGCGCCGCGGACGACGATCCGGTCAAGCGGCATGAGACCTCACCAGGCGGACGACGACGTTCGACGGCATCGCGTGCGATCTACGGGGCGTTCGGTGTCCGACTCCTCTCGCGGCGCCCGCGCCGGGCCGGACCCGCCCGGCCCGGGCGCCGCGTGTCGCGCGGACCGCGCCGGCCGCCACGCCCCCGGCCGGCGAAGAACGGCTCGCCCAGGCCCTTGCGGAGCTCGGCGACCTGGTCGCGCAGCACGGCCGCCTTCTCGAACTGGAGCTCCGCCGCCGCGGTGCGCATCGCGCGCTCCAGCGCGGCGATCGTCTGCTCGAGCTCCGCGGGCGAGAGCATGAGCAGCCGCGCGACGTCCCATGGCACTTTCGCGCGCCGGGTCTCCGCCAGCGTGATCAGCTCCTCGGCCGTCAGGAGCTCGGTCGACGGCTGGTAAGTTTGCACCTCCTCGGCCACGCCCTCCAGGTCGATCATGTCGCGGATCGGCTTCGTGATCGACGCCGGGGTGATCCCATGTTCCTCGTTGAAGCGGAGCTGGATCGCCCGGCGGCGGTTCGTCTCGTCGATCGCGCGGCGCATCGAGTCGGTGACCGCGTCGGCATAGAGGATGACCCGGCCGGAGAGATGCCGCGCCGCCCGTCCCATCGTCTGGATGAGCGCCGTGTCCGACCGCAGGTAGCCCTCCCGGTCAGCGTCGAGGATGGCGACGAGCGAGACCTCGGGCAGGTCCAGACCCTCGCGGAGCAGGTTGATCCCGACGATGACGTCGTAGGTGCCCAGGCGCAGGTCCTTGAGGATCTGCACCCGCTGGAGCGTGTCGATCTCGGCGTGCAGGTAGTGGACGCGGAAGTCCAGCTCCTGGAGGTAGGCGCTGAGGTCCTCGGCCATGCGCTTCGTGAGCGTGGTGACGAGCGTCCGCTCGCCGCGGCCGACCTGGGCCTTGATCTCGGCGATCAGGTCGTCCACCTGCCCCTGCGCCGGCCGGACCTCCACGTAGGGGTCCACGAGCCCGGTGGGCCGCACGATCTGCTCCACCACCCGGGCGCTGGCGCCGAGCTCGTACTCGCCCGGCGTGGCGGACACGAACACCGCCTGTGGGATGAGCGCCTCGAACTCCTCCCACGCGAGCGGCCGGTTGTCGTACGCCGACGGTAGGCGGAACCCGAAGTCTACCAAGTTCTTCTTTCGCGAGCGGTCGCCCTCGAGCATACCGCGGACCTGCGGGATCGTCACGTGGCTCTCGTCCACCACCAGGAGGAAGTCGCGCGGGAAGTAGTCGATCAGACAGCCCGGCCGCTCCCCGGGATTGCGGCCGTCGAGGTGGCGCGAGTAGTTCTCGATGCCCGGGCACGTGCCCGCCTCGCGCAGGAGCTCCATGTCGTACCGGGTGCGGAACTCGAGCCGCTGGGCCTCCAGCAGCTTCCCGCGCTCGCGGAACCACGCGAGGCGCGCCTGGAGCTCTTCCTCGATCGTCCGCAGCGCCCGCTCCAGACGCCACTCGGTCGTCACCCAGTGCTTGGCGGGCCAGAGCGCGACCGCGTCCTTCGTCTCGAGCACCTCGCCGGTGAGCGGGTCGAGCTCGATGATGCGCTCGACCTGGTCGCCGAAGAGGTCGATGCGGACCGCGCGCTCCTCGTACGCCGGGAACACCTCGACGACGTCGCCCCGCACCCGGAACCGGCCGCGCGCGAAGTCGATGTCGTTGCGCTCGTACTGGATGTCCACCAGCCGCCGCACGAGCTCGTCGCGGGTCCGCCGTTCGCCTGTGCGGACCAGGAGCATGACCTCCTTGTAGTCTTCGGGCCGGCCCAGGCCGTAGATGCACGAGACCGACGCCACGACGATCACGTCCCGCCGCTCCATGAGCGCCTTGGTGGCCGCGTGGCGGAGCCGGTCGATCTCGTCGTTGATCGAGGCGTCCTTCGCCACGTACAGGTCGGTCTGCGGCACGTACGCCTCGGGCTGGTAGTAGTCGTAGTACGACACGAAGTAGCGCACGGCGTTGTGCGGGAAGAACTGGCGGAACTCCCCGTAGAGCTGGGCGGCCAGCGTCTTGTTGTGCGCGAGCACCAGGGTGGGGCGCTGGACCTGCTCGATGACCCTGGCCACCGTGTAGGTCTTGCCCGATCCCGTCACGCCCAGCAGCGTCTGGTACCGGTGGCCCTCCCGGAGACCGGCGGCGAGCGCGGCGATGGCCTGCGGCTGGTCGCCGCGCGGCGGCATCTCGGTGACCATCTGGAACTGGGGCATAAAAACAGTATATCAGGCGGTCCGCGTGGCGTTCCACCGGTGGGGTGCCGCGCAGGTCGGGACCGGACTACCCCCCCTCCACCCGCCACCCTCTCCAGAGCGCCTCCACCTGCCGGCGGGTCGCCTCCGGGGGCCCCGAGTTGTCGATCACCCAGGTCGCCTCCGCGAGCTTCTCCCGGAGCGGTCGCTGGGCGGCCAGCCGCCGGCGCGCTTCCTCCGGGGCGAGCCCGTCGCGCGCCGCCAGCCGGGCCACCTGCGCGGCCTCATCGGCGTAGACGACCACGACCCCGTCGAGGGCGTACGCGTCGCGCGATGCCGTGTCGAGCAGCAGCGGCAGGTCCACGACGACGATCGCGTCCGGCACCCGCGCGCGCACCTCCGCGACCCGCTCGGCGATGCGGCGCCGGATCCGGGGGTGGGTGATGGCGTTGAGTGTCCTCCGGGCATCCGGGTCCCGGAAGATGCGTTCGGCCACCGCCGGGCGGTCGAGGGTGCCGTCTGGGCGCAGGACCTGCGGGCCGAACGCCGCCACGATCTCGGCGAGGGCCTCGCTCCCCGGCGCGACGACCTCGCGCGCGACCTCGTCCGCGCTGATCACGTGCGCGCCCAGCTCGCGCAGCATGGCGGCCACGGTGCTCTTCCCGCTCGCGATGCCGCCGGTAAGCCCGACGACCTTCACGCGACCTTACGCCACGGGCCGCATCTCGGCCCACGACGGCCCGGCCTTGGCCTCGGCCACCAGGGGCACCGAGAGCGGGAACGCGGCCTCCATTCGCGCTCGCACGCGAGCGGCGACGTCCTCGACCTGGCCGGAGGGCACCTCGAAGAGCAACTCATCGTGTACCTGCAGGGTCATGCGCACACCCGGGGCCGCGGGGAGGACCTCCCGCGCGATCGCCAGCATCGCCAGCTTGATGATGTCGGCGCTCGACCCCTGGATCGGCGTGTTGATCGCCGTGCGCTCCGCGGCCTCGCGCACCTGCCGGTTGCGGCTCTGCAGGTCGGGGAGGTAGCGCCGCCGGTTGAGCACCGTGGTCACGTAGCCGTCGCGGCGCGCCTCCTCGACCACCCGCAGCATGTACTCGCGAACCCTCGGGAAGCGGGCATAGTACGCGTCGATGAACGCCCGCGCTTCCTCGCGCGCGATCCCGAGCTGCGCCGCCAGGCCGTGCTCGCTCATCCCGTAGGCGACGCCGAAGACGATGGCCTTGGCGCGCCGGCGCAGCTCGGGCGTGACCCGGTCGCCGGGCACGCCGAACACCTCGGCCGCCGTGACCGTATGGACGTCCTCGCCGCGCTCGAACGCGCCCACCAGACCCGGGTCGCGGGTGATGTGGGCCAGCACGCGCAGGTCGATCTGCGAGTAGTCCACGCTGAGCAGCGCGCAGCCGTCGGGCGCGACCACCGCGCGGCGAATCTTGCGCCCCTCCTCCGAGCGGATCGGCAGGTTCTGCAGGTTGGGCGCCTCGGTGATCACGCGGCCGGTCGCCGCGTAGGTCTGGTTAAAGGTGGTGTGCACGCGGCCGGTCTGCGGATCGGCCAGACGCGGCAGCACGTCCACGTAGGTGGACTTCAGCTTAGCGAGCTCGCGGTGCTCCAGCACTTTCGCGACGACCTCGTGCCGCGGGGCCAGGCTCTGGAGCACGTCGGCATCGGTGGAGAACCCGGTCTTGGTGCGCTTGAGCGGCGGGAGCTGTAGCTTCTCGAACAGCACGAAGCCCAGCTGCTTGGGCGACCCCAGGTTGAACTCCGTACCGGCCAGCCGGTAGATTTCGGCCTCGAGCGCGGCCAGGCGGCCGGCCAGCTCTTCACCCAGCGCGGTCAGGTAGGGTATGTCCACGGCCACGCCGGCCTCCTCCATGGCGGCGAGGACCGCAGCGAGTGGCACCTCGACGTCCCGGAACAGGGATTCCACCTCGCGCGCGCGCATGCGCTCCTCGAGCACCGGCCGGAGCCGCAGGAGCGCGGAGGCGGCCGAAGCCGCCCGGGCCGCGGCGTCGTCGTCGGGCACCTCCACGTGCAGGAACTCACGCGCGGCGGTCTCGAGCGAGTGGGTCCGCCGGCCGGGGTTGAGCACGTACGAGGCGATGCCGACGTCGAAGTCGAACCCCGCGGCGGGCATCGCGAGCCGCCGGAGCGTCAGCAGGTCGGCCTTGAGGTCGGCGCTGATCTTGCGGACCGACGGATCGGCGAGCGCGCGCCGCAGCCCCTCGGGCAGCCCGCCCGCCGCGGCCATCCAGGCGGCGCGGCCGTCGGCCGCCACCGCGACGGCCTCCACCGGCGCGACCAGCGGGTGCCCATCGCCCCGCACGAACGCGATCCCGATCTCGGTGGCGCCGGCCACGCAGGCGACGACGGCGTCGGGGCCCTCCGCCGGCGTCGAGGTGGCCGCCGAGGTCGCGGCGTCCAGCGGGGTCGAGACGTCGCCTGCCCGCGCCGGGAGCCCCTCCGGCGTTCCCGGCGCCGCCGAGCCGTCCTCTCCGGCGACGCGGTCGAGCAGCCCCCGGAACTCGAGCTCGCGGAAGAGGGCCGCCAGGCGCTGGCGGTCCGGGGGGCGTCGCCGCAGCGCCTCCCAGTCCACCTCCACCGGCGCGTCCGCCACCAGCGTGGCGAGCTGCTTGCTCTGGAGGACCTGCTCGCGCGCCGCAGCGAGCGCCGCCCGCGTGCGCGGCGCGACCAGCTCCAGATGCGCGTAGAGCGCCTCCACGCTCCCGAACTTCTGGACGAGCGCGCTCGCGGTCTTTTCGCCCACGCCGGGTACGCCGGGGATGTTGTCGCTGGGGTCCCCGCGCAGGCTCTTGTAGTCTGGGAGCTGCGCCGGATCGAAGCCGAACCGCTGGCGCACGCGCTCTGCGTCGTAGACGACCGTCTCGGTGATGCCTCGACTGGTGACCATGACGCGGATGTGATCGTCGACGAGCTGCAACGTGTCCAGGTCGCCGCTCACGACCAGCACGCGCAGACCCTGCGCCGCGGCGCGGCGCGCGAGCGTGGCGATCACGTCGTCGGCCTCGAACCCCGGCGCGTCCACCGCCGGAATCCGCAGGGCCTCCAGCACCTGCCGGCTGAGCCCGATCTGGGGGCGCAGGTCGTCGGGCATCGCCTCCCGGTGCGCCTTGTAGGCCGCGTACTCCCGGTGGCGGAAGGTCGGCTCCGGGCGGTCGAAGGCCGCGGCCACGTAGTCCGGCCGCTCCTCGTCGAGCACCTTCAGGAGCATGGTGGTGAAGCCGTAGACGGCGTTGGTGGGACGGCCTCCCGAGGTGGTCAGGTAGGGCAGCGCGTAGAACGCGCGGTAGATCAGGCCGTTCGTGTCGAGCAGGACCAGCAGGTCGGACGTCGGCGCCACGCCCGTAGTATAGCAGGGCCGCCCGGGCCAGCCGGCCGGTGCCGCGCCCTACGCCGCCGGCGTCGCTCGCCCCGTGACCCGGCGGACGATCGCCCACGCCGCGCCGCCCAGGAGCGCGAGCGGCAGCAGACCGGCGGCGAACGCCGCGGCGGCCGCGCCCACGTCCAGCACCTGGCGCACGGTCGCGAGGAACGCCCCCTGGATTTGCGCGATCGCGCGGCCGGCGTCCCAGAACCCACCGGGGACCGCCTTCGGCTTCTCGCTCAGCTCGACGTGCACGGTCGCGAGCTCGACGCGATTGGCCAGGACCCGATGGCGCCCGGTCAGGCGCTCAATCTCCCCGCGCACCCTGGTCACCTCGTTCTCGATCGCCATCAGGTCGGCGATCTTCGTAGCGCGGTCCATGAAGGACAGCAGGCGGGCCTCCTGGCGCTCCAGGTTGCGGATGCGCGCATCGAGGTCCACGAACTCCTCGCTCACGTCCTGACCCGAGACCGCCCGGCGCTGGACGGTGCCCAGGGTCTCCACCTGCTGGAGCACCTCGCCGAACCTCGCGGCCGGGACCCGCAGCACGTACGTCCCGCGCCGCGCCCCACCCTGCTCGCTGGTCGCCGACTCGGCGACGAACCCGCCGGCGCCCTCGGCGAGCTGCAGCAGGCGACGGGCGGCCTCGTCGAACCGCTCGACCTCGATCGCGAGTTGACCGGTGCGGACGACCTGACGCAGCGCCGGCAGCCCGGCCGCCGAGCCCGGTACCGCCGGCACGCCCGGCACCGCCGGGCCCGCGACGTCCCGTGGCAGCCGCGGTCCGGGCGCCGGGGCCGGTGCCGCGCCCGGCACCGGAGCGCCGCGCAGGGCGGGCCGCGGCTCCTCGGCGAGGTCGAGCCGCGCCTCCGGCAAGACCTGCCGCGTCAGGTTGAGCCCGAACAACCCGATCAGCGCCGCGGCCGCCACGGCCGCGACCCCGCGCCAGGAGAGGTGGAGGCGTGGCCTCCACCGCATCATGTCCCAGGCGGGCATCGTGTGCGGCTGCGGCAGCGCGGCGAGCCTGGCCCGCACGCGGTCCGCGAACCCCTGCGGCGCTCCCACCGGTTCCACCCCCCGGACCATCGCCACGGTCGCCCGCAGCTCCTCCAGCACCGCGGCGCAGGTCGCGCAGGTGTCGAGATGCGCCCGCACGCGGACCGCCTCTTGCGCGGGCAGGGCCTCGTCGAGCAGCGCGGACAGCCGCGCGCGCGCCTCCTCGTGCGTCATGGTCATCACCCTTCGCTCCTCACCAGGTCGGCCAGGTGGGCACGCAGTGCCTCGCGCCCCCGGCTGATCCGCGAGCGCACGGTCCCCACCGGCACCTGCAGGATGCGCGCGATCTCCTCGTAGTCGAAGCCCTGCAGGTCCCGCAGCACCACCGCCGCGCGGAACTCAGCCGGCAGGCGCGCAAGCGCGGCCCCAACCCGGCGGGCGACCTCGCGGCGGCCGGCCTCGTGTTCGGGGCCGCCCGGGGCGACGGTCTGTGGCGGCAGCTCGATCGGTGGTTGGGCCGGCCGCCGCCGGATCAGGTCGAGGGCCGCGTTGGTGGCGATGCGGTGGAGCCAGGTCGCGAATGCGGCGTCGCCGCGGAACCGCGGCAGCGCCTGATAGGCGCGGACGAAGGCGTCCTGCGCCGCGTCGGCGGCGTCCTCGTGGTTGCCGGTCACGCGGTAGGCCAGGTGGTAGACACGGTCCTGGTGCGCGCGGACGAGGGCGTCGAAGGCGTCGAGGTCTCCGCGCCGGGCGCGGGCGATCAGGGTGGACTCGTCGTCTGGCACCGCCGCCTCCGGGTCACGTCCGGACTGTCGCGGGATTAGACGTGGCCCGAGGGGATTAGTTCCCGAGGGGCGCGGAGAACGCGTCGGGCCACAAGTCGCGAGCCATGGCCGAGGCGTGCCATGCACAGGACCGGAGCAGTGGTGCTATACTCAATCGGGAACGCCGGGGTGTCGGAAGCGGTAGACGACTCGGTCTCAAAAACCGATGGGGGAAACCCCGTGCGGGTTCGAGTCCCGCCCCCGGCACCAGGACATCTCGTGGCTATGCCCCCCGCAAACCACGGACCAACGTGTCGACCATTCTCGTGGGGCACGATGCGTCCTCCCGGGAGGATCGATGGCGGGCATGCCTCGTGGGCTGGAGAGTCGGCGGACGTGGCGGCCGGATCTGGCTTATGCCGTGGGGCTGATCACCACCGATGGGAATCTCTCTCCCGACGGCAGGCACATCACGCTCGTTTCTCGCGATCTGGAGCTGTTGGAAACCTTCAAGCACATCCTTCAGCTGCGCGTGCGAGTCGCGCACCATGCCGGCGGCTACTCAACCGCGTACCATGTCGTTTTCAGCGACCGGCTGTTCCACGAGTGGCTCAGCAGTATCGGGCTGACCCCGCGGAAGACTCACAGCATCGGCGCCCTGTGCATTCCCGACGACGTCTTCCCGGACTTTGCGCGCGGCCATCTGGACGGCGACGGGTCGATCACCCGGTACGTCGATCGCTACAACACCAAGCTCGAGCCGTCCGATGTGTATCAGCGCCTGTATACGCGCTTTCTCTCGGCCAGTCGGCCGCACATGGAATGGTTCCGCGCGCGGGTGGCGGCGCTGCTGGGCGTACGGGGCTACATGGCCACCGATCGCCGTACCCCGGACCGCGTGCCGCTCTACCGGCTTCACTTCGCCAAGAAGGAGTCGGTCGCGCTCCTCCGGTGGATGTACTACGCACCGGACGTTCCGTGCCTGACGCGTAAGCGCACGATCGCCGAGCCGTTCCTCACCGGGACTCTGCGTGACTTCCGTTACCCTGCGGGACTCGAATCCGCGATTCGTCGCGGCGACGGGTCGCCTGGGACGGGACCGCCGTAGCATCCGACCGTCCTTCCTCCTCCCGCATGACCCCCAGGTAGTGCCGGAAGAACCACCCCCGCACCCGCGGCCGTGCCAGCCACCGCGCCCCCGCTCCCAGCCACCGCGGCGGCAGCCCGAGCACCAGCAGGTTCGCCCACAGCAGCCCCCGGTACCGCCGCCGCGAACGAGCCACGAACGCCCGGTACGCCGCAACCGCCTCCGCGTGCGTGAGCGTGCCGTCGAGCACCCGCTGCGCCAGCGCGCCGCATCGGTCCCCGGCCAGCACCGCGGTGCGGATCCCCTCGCCCGACAGCGGCAGGCAGTGGCCGGCCGCGTCCCCGGCCACGAACACGTCGCCCGTGGTGCCAGAGGTCCAGCCCGTGGCCAGGTACCCGCCGTGCACCGCACCCGCCCGCACTCCCCACCGCGCCATGAACCGCTCGAGGGCCGGACGAAGCTTCGTCCGGCCACGGTAGGACAGCACGCCGAAGCGCGTCGCCCCGCCGCAGGGGAACGCCCAGGCATAGCCGTCGCGAATCTCGGGCACGAAGTGGAAGTGCAGCCCGGGCTCGACCGACACCGGCACCTCGGATTCGATGCCGAACGCCACGCGCCGCCCCCGGAGGGGCCCGGCGAGCGCCGCGCGCGGTCCGGTCGCGTCGATGAGCAGGCGGGCCTCGACCGTGCCCGCCGACGTGCGCACTCGTCGGCCCTCACGGCCGAGGACTGCAACACACCGGAACTCCGCGCCGGCCCCGGAGGCGGCCGTCAGGCAGAACCGCCGGTAGTCGAAGGTGACGAACGGCTCAGGCAACGGCCAGACCGCGCGGCCGCGCGGCGTGTGAATCACCAGCGCGTCGTGGACCTGCTGGATCGCCGCCGTCGCGCCCATCATCTCGACGATGGCGCGCGGCGCCGCGCACGCCGACGTCACACCGTCGCCGATCGCCTGCCGGTCCAGGAGGAGCACGCGGCCGCGTAACCGCCGGGCGGCCGCGAGCCCGGCGAACGACGCGCCGGCGACGACCGCGTCGTAGGCCGGGCTACTCGACGGGCCGGGCATGTTCGAACTTCATCACGGCGCGGTACGCCGGCACCTGAAGGTCCGCGTGCCGCGCGACGACGATCGAGAGGCCGAGCGCGCGCAGGCCGTCCACCAGCCCGCCGCGGATGTTGAGCGCGCCGTCGAGCGTCGCCGGGTCGCCGATCGCGGTGACGACGAACGGCCCGTTGAGCCGCTGGAGGTTGACCACCACGGTGCCGCCCACCTGGCCGAACCCGGTCATCGCGGTGACCCGCTGTCCGTTCACCGAGACCGCCTCCGCGCCCGCAGCCCAGAGCTCGTTGATGACGCTGACCAGGTCCTGGTAGGTAACGACCACCGGGGTGGCGCCGGGTGGTTGCGCCTTGGCGTCCGCGAGCGCGACCGTGACACCCGGACCGCGCATAACCTTCAACCCGGCCAGGGCGCGCAGGCTCTCGAGCTCGCGGCTCATCGCGGCGGTCAGCGTCCGGCCCGCGGTGGCCGCGCGCTCCACCTCGACCTGGCGACGCTGGAGCGTCTCGACCTGACGCTCGAGCGCCAGCCGGGCCTCCCGTTCCTGGCGCAGCAGCGTGGCGAGCGCGTACACGTTGCGCGTCGGCACCTCGGGCTGGGCGTGCAGCAGCCGGCCCGCTCGCACCTGGACCACGAACAGGAAGCCCAGCCCGGCGAGCACCACCGCGGCAATGAGCTGCAGCCCGGTCACGCGCGCCGGGCGCCGCGCGCTCACCGCGTCCTCCGGGCCGTCTCGATCAACGCGCGCAGGGCCGCGCGGCCCTCGTCGCCGACGAAGATCCCGGCGTGGCGCGCAACGACGCGCCCCTCGGGGTCGATGACGACGGTCGTAGGGATACCGGTGACGCGGTAGCGCGCGAGCACCTCCCCGCGCTCGTCGAACGCGGCGGGGTAGGTGATGCGGTGCGTGGCCAGGAACGCGCGCGCCTCGGGCACCGTGTCCTGGACGGCCACGCCCAGGAAGACGGCGCCGCGGTCGCGCACCTCCTGCCAGGTCCGCTCCAGGTCCGCGGCCTCGAGCGCGCACGGGCCGCACCACGACGCGAAGAAGTTCAGCACGACCACCTGCCCGCGGAACTGCCCGAGGGTGATGCGCTCGGGCCCGCGCAGCGACGGGAGCTCGACCCCCGGCGCCGCGACGCGGGCCGCCGGTGCGAGCCCCGGCGCCGGCGCCACGACGGCCGCGTCCCGCGGCGGCACCGTGAGCGAGTAGGCGACGATGCCGGCCGCGACCGCGAGCAACACGCCGGAGAGCACCAGGATCGCGCGGGCGGGCGATGCGGCTTCTCGCCCCAGCCCCCGGGCCGGCTCCTCACGCATCGGCCGGCATCCACCGGGCCGACTGCGGGCCCAGCAACGCCTCGATCTCCTCCACGACCGCGGACGACGACGCGACGCGCAGGTCGAGCCCCTGCAGGCGATGCTCGCGGCCGTCCGCCCTGACCGTGAGCAGCACCGGCCGGTCGCCCCGATGCCGCGCCAGGAGATCGCGCAGTCGCACTAGCCCGTCCTCGCCGTGGCGCTCCGCGTCCACCAGGACGTGCAGCGCCGCGGCCGGTGGCGCCAGATCAGGTGCGCGGGGCAACCGCGCCGGGCGGTTCCCGTCGTTTGCCGCATCGAGGGCCCCGTTGTCCGCCGGCCCCTCGCCCAGCGCCGCGACGCCGTCGGCGAGCACCTTGACCTGCTGCTCCGAGACATCCAGGCGGCCGCGCACCACGACGATGGCGTCGCGCCGGAGCACGGGGTGCGCCTGCTCGTAGGTCTTAGGGAAGACGATGACCTCGACGCTGCCGGTGAGGTCCTCCAGCGTTAGGAACGCCATGGCCGCGCCCGCCTTGGTGGTGGTGCGCTTGAGTGCGCTCACCAGCCCGCCGACGACCACCTCGGCGCGGTCGCGCAGCTCGGGCAGCTGCGCGACGGTGGCCGTCGTCCGCTGCGCCAGGCGCTCGCGCACGTGCGCCAGGGGATGGCCCGAGACGTACATCCCGAGCATGTCGCGCTCCATGGCGAGCAGCTCCGCGCGCGAGAACTCTTCCACCGCCGCGGCCGGCGCCGGCGCGGGCGCGGCCCCGCCGAGGTCGAAGAGGCCGGTCTGCGACCCGGCGCGGACGCGGGCCTGGCGCGCCGTGGTGGCCAGCGCGCCATCAAGCTCCTGGAGCAGGGCCGCCCGCGGCCGGCCCAGCCCGTCGAAGGCGCCGGCCTTGATGAGGCTCTCAAGCACCCGCTTGTTCACCACGCGCGTGTCCACCCGCGCGAGCAGATCGGCGAGCGAGCGGAACGGCCCGCCGGCCGCGCGCGCGGCGATGATCGCCTCCACCGCGCCCGACCCCACGTGCTTGATCGCGGCGAGCCCGAACCGGATCGCGCCCCCGGCGACCGTGAAGGTCTCCATCGACTCGTTGACGTCCGGCGGCAGGACCCGGATGCCCATCCGGTCGCACTCGGCGACCGCGCCCGCCACCTTCGTCATCCAGTCCTGGCCCTGCGCCTCGGTGGTGAGCAGCGCCGCCATGTACTCGGCCGGATAGTTCGCCTTGAGGTAGGCGGTCTGGTAGGCGATCAGACCATAGCAGGCGGCGTGCGCCCGGTTGAACCCGTAGCGGGCGAACGGCTCGAACAGCTCCCAGATCTGGTCGGCCGTGCGCTTGGGCACCCCGCGCGCGCGGGCGCCGGCGACGAACCCCTCGCGCTGCGCCTCGAGCTTGTCCTTGATCTTCTTCCGAATCGCGTAGCACAGCACATCCGCCTGGGCGAGCGTGTAGCCGGCCACGGCCTGGCAGACGGCCATCACGTCTTCCTGGTACACCATGACCCCGTAGGTGTCGGCGAGCACCTCGTCCATCAGCGGGTGCAGCGTGCTGATCTTCTCCTGGCCGTGCTTGCGCCGGATGAAGGACGGGATGTTCGCCATGGGTCCGGGCCGGAATAGCGCCACCATGGCCATGATGTCTTCGAGCCGCGTCGGCCGCAACTCCCGGAGGTAGCGCGTCATGCCGGCGCCCTCGAGCTGAAAGATGCCGACCGTCTCCCCGCGCGCCAGCAGGTCGAACGTCGCCGCGTCGTCCAGCGGGATCGTCCTGAGGTCGACCTCGACGCCGCGCGACCGCCGGATGATCTCCAGGGCCCGATCCAGGATGGTCAGGTACGCCAGGCCCAGGAAGTCCATCTTGAGCAGGCCGATCTTCTCGACCGCACCCATGTCGTACTGGGTCATGACCAGGTCGCCCTTGGTCGCGCGCTGGAGCGGCACCAGGTCGATGAGCGGGTCGCGCGAGATGATCACCCCGGCGGCGTGGGTGCTGGCGTGGCGGGCGACCCCCTCCAGCTTGCGCGCCAGATCGAGGATGCGCCCCACCGGCGCCGACTCCTCGGCCGCGCGCCGGAGCTCGGGGTCGGCGCGCAGCGCCTCGTCGATCGAGGCGTTGAAGGGAATGAGCTTCGCGATGCGGTCCACGTCCGCGTACGGCAGCCCCATGACCCGGCCGAGGTCGCGCACGGCCTGCCGTGCGCCCATGGTGCCGAACGTGATGATCTGCGCCACATGGTCGGCACCGTACTTGTCGATGACGTACCGAATGACCTCGTCGCGCCGGCTGTCCATGAAGTCGACGTCGATGTCGGGCAGCGTGTAACGCTCCAGGTTGAGGAACCGCTCGAACGGCAGCCGGTAGCGCAGCGGGTCGACGTCGGTGACCCCCAGGCTGTAGAGGACCAGGCTGCCTGCCGCCGAGCCGCGGACGGTGGTGAGGATGCCGCGGCCGCGCGCGAACGAGACGAAGTCCCACACGATGAGGAAGTAGGCCGCGTAGGCCATCCGGGCGATGACCCCGAGCTCCATGTCCAGCCGGGCCTGGTGCTCGGCGGTCGGCCGGCCGTAGAGCCGGCGCAGGCCCGCCTCGCACAGCCGCCGCAGGTAGGAGTCCGCGGTCTCGCCCTCGGGCACCGGGAAGTGCGGCAGCTTCGGCCGCCCCAGCTCGAGGTCCAGCGAGACCCGGCGCGCGATCTCCACCCCGGCGCGCAGGGCCGCGGGGACGGCCGCGAACCGCTGCGCCATCTCCTCGGCGCTCTTCAGGTAGAACTCCGGGGTGTCCCCCATCCGGGGCTTGTCCTTCGCGCTCAGCATCACGTTCATCTGGATGCACATGAGCGCGTCCTGCGCCTCTGCCTCGTCGCGCTGGACGTAGTGGACGTCGTTCGTCGCGATCAGCGGCAGGTCGAGCGCACGCGCCAGGCGGTGCATGCCCGCGATGTTCTTCTGCTGCTCGGGCAGCCCGTGGTCCTGGATCTCCAGGAAGTACCGATCCGGGCCGAAGATGTCGCGGTATGCCGCCGCCACCTCGCGCGCCGCGGCCTCGTCGTCGCGCAGCAGCGCGCGCGTGACCTCGCCCTGGAGGCAGCCCGACAGCGCGATCAGCCCCCGGCTGTAGCGTGCCAGCAGGTCGCGGTCGACGCGCGGCTTGTAGTAGAAGCCGTCCAGGTGCGCGATGCTCGTCAACCGCAGAAGGTTGCGGTATCCCTCCGCGTCTTCCGCCAGCAGGACCAGATGGTAGGGGTTCGTGTCGAGCCGCGGGTCGCGGTCGGTGTGCGCGCGCGGTGCCACATAGGCCTCGACCCCGATGATCGGGGTCAGGCCGTGCTCCCGCGCCTGGAGGTAAAACTCGACCGCGCCGTACATCGTGCCGTGGTCGGTGATGGCGATGGCGGGCATGCCGAGCGCCGCGGCCGCCCGCATCAGCGGCTCGATGCGGCTGGCGCCGTCGAGCAGGGAGAACTCGGTGTGGAGGTGACAGTGGACAAACGGCTCAGGCATGGGCTCAGGTGGATTGTAGCACAGCGGCCGGCCGCGCCGGCTCGCGGGTCAGCCGCGCGACTCGCGCCGCAGCGCGACGACCACGTGCACGTGGCTGGTCTGCGGCAGCAGGTCCACCGGCTGCACGCCGGCCACCTGGTAGCCGGCCCGGCGCCAGCCGGTCAGGTCGCGCGCGCACGTCGCCAGCGTCCGCCCCACGTAGACGACCCTCGGCACGCCGGCCGCAGCGACGGCCGCGACCACGTCCTCGGGGAGCCCGGGGCCGGCGGCCGTGACCACCGCAACATCTGGACGGCGCCGGGCGGCGAGCGCGAGGAGCACATCCGCCGGGGGGCGCGTCGTGAAGACGGCGTTGGCCGCCCCGTTCCAGCGGGCCGCGTCCCAGGCGTCGGCGGCCGCGCGGCGGCCGGGGGTGATGCCGGTGACGCCCTCGGCCTCGCCGGCGAGCGCGAGAGCGACCAGCGGTGTGCCGGCCGTGAGGTCGACCGCCGTCTCGGCCCGGGTCAGGCTGGCGGCGCCCAGGACCGCGCGCAGCAGGACGTCCATGCCCTCGGGGTTCGCCGGCATGTCGGTCGTGGGCCGCACGCGCACGCGGAAGCCCGCCGGCTCGTCGATCACGTGATCGCGGCCCCAGAGCAGCCGCAGCCCGCCGCCCAGCAGGTCGCCGCCTGGCCGTGGCTGCACGGTCGAGAGGATGCCGACCAGCCCCGGGGCGCGGTCGATCAACGCGTGGACGAGCCCGGTAGGATCGGGCAGCGGCGCGGTGGTCGACAGCACCACGAGCGCCTCGCCGCTGGCGAACGAGACGAGCCCCAGCGCCCCGCGCACGAGCCCGGTCCCGCGCGCACGGTCGTAGACCGGCAACCCCAGCGCGATGACCGCCTCGCGCGCGGCGCGCAGGATCGCCTCGTTGGTCGCGTGCTGGACCGGGCAGGCCTGCACGTCGAGCAGCCGCGCGGCCCCCGCGGCGTGGAACCCGGCCGCCACGCGGCCGCCCGCGACCCCGAAGGTCACGCGAATCGTGTTCCGGTAGGCCCACCCCGCGGCGCCCACGGTCTCGGCCACCAGGTCGCGCCGCACGTCCGCGTGTTCCTTGAGGTAGTCCTTGACCAGTCGCGTCTTGAGCCGGCGCTGCAGGTCCAGACCCACGTGCTGCCACTGGCATCCGCCACAGACGCCGAAGTGCGGGCAGCGCGGCGGGGTGATCGCGGCCGACTTGCGCAGCAGCGCGACGATGCGCGCCTCGGCCCGGCGGCCGCCGCGGGTAACCTGGACGACCGCCTCTTCGCCGGGCACGCCGAACGGCACCGCCAGCCGCACGATGCCCACCCGGGCGGTCGCCGCGCCGTGCGGGTCCACCCCCGAGAACTGCACGGTGAGCCGGTCGCCCACGCGCACGGTCCCCAGGCCGCCGCGACGTGGGTGCCGGGTGGGCGTGTGCGGACCAGGGACAAAGCGCACGGTCCTCGGGCGGCGCTCCCCGGACGGCGGCGCGGGCGCGCTCACGACCCGACCCGCTCGCGCAGCAGCCGGTTGACCGCCTCGGGGTTCGCGCGGCCGCCCGTGGCCTTCATCACCTGCCCGACCAGGAACCCGAGCGCGCGGTCCTTGCCCGCCCGCACATCCGCGACCGGGCCGGGGTGGGCGGCGAGCACCTCTTCGACGATCCGGCCGAGCGCGGCCTCGTCGCTGATCTGCCGGAGCCCGCGGGCCTCCACCACCGCGACCGCGTCCAGGTCGTCCTTGATCATGGCGACCAGGATCTCCTTGGCGAGTCGGCCGCTCAGCGTCCCGTCCTCGATCAGCCGCAGGAGGTCCGCCAGCCGGCGCGGGGTGAGGGTGATCGCGTCGATCTCCGTGCCGTGCTCGTTGAGGTAGGCGGCCACCTCGCCGACCAACCAGTTCGCGACGACCCGGGCATCGGGGAAGGCGGCCACCGTCTCCTCGAAGAACCGGGCCATCGCCGGGCTAGCGGTCAGCCGGTCGGCGTCGGCGCCCCCCAGCCCGAAGGCGGCCATGAGCCGGTCCCGCCGCGCGGCCGGCAGCTCGGGCAACGACGCGCGGACCCGCTCGAGCCAGGCCTCGTCCACCTCCAGCGGCACCAGGTCAGGCTCCGGGAAGTACCGGTAGTCCTGCGCCTCCTCCTTCGACCGCGAACCGAAGGTCACGCCCCGCCGCTCGTCCCAGTGGCGGGTCTCCTGCACTACCGCCTCGCCGCGGCGCCGCGCCTCGGCCTGCCGCGCCACCTCGTAGGCCAGCGCGCGCTCCACCGCGCGGATCGAGTTCATGTTCTTGACCTCGGTCCGAATCCCTGGGACCCCGTCGTCACCCACCAGCGAGACGTTGGCGTCGCAGCGCAGCGTCCCCTCTTCCATGCGGCCGCTGCTCACCTCGGCGAACTGGAGCAGGCGGCGCAGCGCGGTCAGGAACTCGCGCGCCTCGGCCGGCGAGCGCAGATCGGGCTCGGTGACGATCTCCATCAGCGGCACGCCCGACCGATTGAAGTCCACCAGGCTCCCGGACGCACCCTCGGCGTGCACCAGCCGGCCGGTGTCCTCCTCGAGGTGAACCCTCCGAATCCGCACGAGGCGGCGCGCGCCCTCCGTGACGATCTCCAGCGCGCCACCGGTGGCGAGCGGCGGGTGTCCGGCGTACTCGTACTGCGAGATCTGGTAGTTCTTCGGAAGGTCGGGATAGAAGTAGTTCTTCCGGTGGAACTGGCTGCGCGGGTGGATGCGGCACCCGAGTGCCAGGGCGGTCCTTAGACCGAGGTCCACGGCCCGCCGGTTGAGGACCGGGAGCGCGCCCGGCAGCCCCAGACAGACGGGACAGACGAGCGTGTTGGGCGGCGCGCCGAACGAGACGGCGCACCCGCAGAACATCTTGGAGGCCGTCAGGAGCTGGACGTGGATCTCCAGCCCGACGACCGTGCGCGGCGCACCCGCAGGGGTCGCCACCTACGCCACCGGCGGCCGGCGCCGGTGCCAGTCGGTCGCCTGCTGGTAGGCGTGGCCCACACGCAGCAGCGTCGCCTCGTCGAACGGCCGGCCGATGAGCTGCAGCCCGACCGGGAGGCCGCCGTCGAACCCACAGGGCAGCGCGAGCCCGGGCAGACCGGCGAGGTTCACCGGGATGGTGAAGACGTCGGCCAGGTACATCTGGAGCGGGTCGGCGGCGCGCTCGCCGATCGCGAACGCCGGCGTTGGCGCCACCGGCATCACCACCACGTCGGCCCGCGCGAACGCGCGCTCGAAGTCGCGCGCCACAAGCGTGCGCACCTTCTGCGCGCGCAGGTAGTAGGCGTCGTAGTACCCGGCGGATAGCGCGTAGGTGCCGAGCATGATGCGGCGTTTCACCTCGGGACCAAACCCCCGGCGCCGCGTCTGACGGTAGGTGTCCACCAGGTCCGCGCCCGCGGCACGTAGGCCGTAGCGCATGCCGTCGTAGCGCGCCAGGTTCGCGGACGCCTCGGCCGGCGCCAGCAGGTAGTACGCCGGGAGCGCGGCCTCCAGCGTGGGCAGGGCCACCTCCTCGATGGCCAGGCCCAGGCCCTCGAGGGTGCGCAGCGCCTCGCGGATCGCCGCCGCTACCCCGGGCGCGACGCCGGCGCCGAACGCGTCCGTCACCACGCCCACCCGCAGGCCGCGCGGGGCGGCGCCGAGCGCGGCGCGCGCCTGGGGCGGCGGGACGCGCGCCGACGTGGTGTCGAGTGGATCGGGTCCGGCGATGGCATCGAGCAGCAGCGCGCAGTCCTCCACGTCGCGCGCGAGCGGTCCTATCTGGTCGAGCGAGGAGGCGAACGCGACGAGGCCGTAGCGGGAGACCCGGCCGTAGGTGGGCTTGAGCCCGACGACCCCACAGAAGCCGGCGGGGAGCCGGATCGAGCCGCCCGTGTCCGATCCGAGCGCGAGGGGGACGAACCCCGCGGCCACGGCCGCGGCCGAGCCGCCGCTGGACCCGCCCGGCACCCGGCTCAGGTCCCAGGGGTTGCGGGTGGGGCCGAAGGCGCTGTTCTCGGTCGAGGAGCCCATGGCGAACTCGTCCAGGTTCGTCTTGCCGAGCAGGATCGCCCCGGCCGTACGTAGCCGCGCCACCACCGTGGCGTCGTACGGCGGCCGCCAGCCCTCCAGGATGCGCGAGCCGCACGTCGTGGGCGCCCCGCGTGTGCAGAGGTTGTCCTTGAGCGCGACCGGCACGCCGGCGAGCGGCGGGGTGTCCTCGCCCGCAGCGTACCGACGGTCCCACGCCGCGGCCTCGGTGCGGGCGCGCTCCGCGTCCAGGTGGAGGAACGCGCGCACCCGGGGCTCGTGGCGCTCCACTTGCGCCAGTGCGGCCTCCACGGCCTCCGAGGGCCTTGTCCGCTGCGCCCGGTAGGCGGCCACCAGGCCGCGCGCCGTCTCGAAAGGCGTCTCGGGCACTTGACCGCCTACCCTTCGTCGAAGACGCGCGGCACCACGAAGAAGCCGTCACGGCGCGCGGGCGCCTGCGCGAGCACCTCGTCGCGCGGCAGTGAGGGCGCCACGGCGTCGTCGCGCAGCACGTTCGTCATCGGGAGCGCGTGCGAGGTAGGCGGCACGTCGTCCAGCGGCAGCGCGCTCAGCCGGTCGGCGTACTCCAGGATCCGGCCGAGCTGCTCGGCGAAGCGCTCGCGCTCCTCCTCGGTGAGGGCCAGGCGTGCCAGCCGCGCCACGTGCTCGACGGTGTCGCGGTCGATCATGACGACTGGCGCTCCGGCGTTCCCGGCGCCAGCCCCATCGTCCCAAGCACCCGCAGGTACTCCGGGGCGTCGCGGATGTCGTCGAAGAACGGCGAGGTCCCAAGCAGCCGCAGCCACCCGTCCCGGTCGCGGCAGGCCCGGTCTAGCCAGGCCAGCGTCTGCGCGGGGTCGCCAAGCCCCTGGTGGAGGAACGCGATCCACACCGGCGACGCGTAGGCACGCCGGTAACGGTCGGCGAGGCCGGCGGCGGTCTGCACGGCCTGCTCGCGGTATCCGAGCCTGGCGCGCGCGTACCCCAGCATCGCGGTGGTCAAGACGTTCGTCCCCGGGGCAGGCTCGTCGGCCTTCTGCAGCGCGGCGAGCGCGTCGGCGTAGGCGCCGGTGAGGAGCAGGATGGTCCCGAGGTAGACATGCGCGATCCGGAACTCGGGATGCAGGGCCACGGCCTCCCGGGCCGCGACCAGGGCCTGGTCGTACCGGCGCGCGCTAAACAGGATGGCGGCCACGTTGGTGCCGATCGCCGCCGAGAGCGGGTCGAGCTCGCGGGCGCGGCCGATCTCGCCGAGCGCCTCGTCGGACCGTCCCATGGCCGACAGGTAGAGGGCGTACCAGTGGTGCGCGTTCGCGGACCCAGGGCGCAACTCGATCGCCCGGCGGAACGCCTGCTCGGCTCCTGCCCAGTCCCAGTCGTAGCTCAGCTTCACCTGCGCGAGCGATGCGTGGGCGTCACCCAGCGCCTCGTCGATCTCCAGCGCCCGCAGCGAGGCCGCCCGGGCGGCAGGATAGATCGCGGCGGGCCGGTAGGTGCCGAAGTTGCCGAGCACGATGTAGGACTCCGCCAGCCCCACGTGGGCCGGCGCGTACTCGGGGTCGAGCGCGAGGGCCCGCCGGAACTGCTCGATCCCCGCGTTCACGCTCGCGTCGGTCCGCTGGTTCCAGAGGAACAGCCCGCGGAGGTACGCCTGGTAGGCTTCCAGGCTGGACGTGGGCCGGCGGTCGATGCGCGCCCGCTCCTCGGGCGAGGCGCGCGCCTGCAGCGCGTCGGCGATGCGGCGCGCCACCTCGCTCTGGATCGCGAAGATATCGGCGAGCTCCCGGTCGTAGGTGTCCGCCCACAGGTGCTCGTCGGTGGCGGCGTCGATCAACTGCACCGAGATCCGTACCGTGTTGCCGGCCTTGCGGACGCTGCCCTCCAGGATGGTGGCCACGCCCAGCTCCCGGCCGATCTCGCGGACGTTCTTCGCCGTCCGCTTGTACTGCATCGCCGACGTGCGAGAGATCACCTTGAGCCCGCGGATCTTCGACAGCTGCGCCAGGATATCGTCGGTCAGCCCATCGCTGAAGTACTCGTTCTCGGGGTCCGGACTCAGGTTGGCGAGCGGCAGGACGGCGATGGACTTCGCGGCTGGCGCGGGGGCCGGCGGCGCCTCGCCGGGGACGGACCGAGCCGGGTCGGGATCCGCCGCGGCGGGCCGGGAAGCCAGCACCACGCGATAGACCTCGACCGGTGTCCGGATGTTCTTCAGCGCGGGCTTTCCCATGGACTCCAGCGGCAGGTCGATCTTGCCGGCCACCTGGTCGTACACCTGCTGTGAGACGCAGATGCCGCCGGGCTCGGCGACCGGCTCCAGCCGCGCCGCGATGTTCACGCCGTCCCCGTAGGCGTCGCCCTCGGTGAACACCACGTCGCCCAGGTGGATCCCGATGCGGATCAGAATCTGGTGTTCCGGCGGCGCGGCGGCGTTGCGGTCTTCGAGCGCGCGCTGGGCGTCGATCGCGCCGCGCACCGCCGCCAGCGCGCTGGCGAACTCCAGCAGGAACCCGTCGCCCGCCATGTCGATCACCCGCCCGCCGTGCGCGGCGAAGACCGGGCGCAGGAGCCGACGGTGCTCGTCCAGGAGCTCGAGCGCGAGCTCCTCGTCCCGCTGGGTGAGCGCACTGTAGCCGACCATGTCCGTGAACATGATCGCCGCGAGCCGGCGCTCGCTCATGGCCGTCCCACCCTCCCGCACGGCGCAGTCTCGAAGCACGCGGCGCCGGGGCCGGGGCCCCGACGCCGCCTGGTCCATGGTGGTCGTCGCTACGCCGTCGGGGCCTTGAGCACCGCCGCCCGGCTCCGCTGGTGACGGAACGGCAGCACCTCGCACGCGACGTAGTGGCCGCCGCCCACGTCGATGAGCTGCTGGTCGTTGACCTTGCACGACTCCCGGGCGTAGAGGCACCGCGTGTGGAACCGGCACCCCTGCGGCGGGTTCACCGGGCTCGGGACGTCGCCGGGCAGAATGATCCGCTCGCGGCGCATTCCGGGGTCCGGGATCGGGACCGCCGACAGCAGCGCCTCGGTGTACGGGTGCTGCGGGTTGGCGAACAGCTCGTCGGCCGTGGCGATCTCGACGATCTTCCCCAGGTACATCACCGCGATCCGGTCGCTGATGTGCTTGACGACCGAGAGGTCGTGGGCGATGAAGAGGTAGGTCAGCCCAAACTCCTTCTGGAGCTCCTCGAGGAGGTTGAGGACCTGCGCCTGGATCGAGACGTCGAGCGCCGAGACCGGCTCGTCGCAGATGATGAGCTTCGGGTTCACCGCGAGCGCCCGCGCGATCCCAATCCGCTGCCGCTGGCCGCCCGAGAACTCGTGCGGGTAGCGGTTCGCGTGGTAGGGCGACAGGCCCACCACCTCGAGCAGCTCCTGGACGCGGCGCACCTTCTCCTTGCCGCGCGCCAGGTTGTGGATCTCCAGCGGCTCGCCGATGATGTCGCCCACGGTCATGCGCGGGTTGAGCGAGGAGTACGGGTCCTGGAAAATGATCTGCATGTTGCGCCGCATCCGACGCAGCTCTTCCTTGTTGAGCGCGAAGATATTGCGGCCCTCGAAGTAAGCCTCGCCGGCGCTCGGCTCCATCAGGCGGAGGATCACCCGGCCCGTGGTCGTCTTGCCGCAGCCGGACTCGCCCACCAGCCCCAGCGTCTCGCCCTTCCGGATGAAGAAGGACACGTCGTCGACGGCCTTGACCGCGCCGACCTGCCGCTGGAAGATGAACCCCTTGGTGATGGGGAAGTACTTCCTGAGGTTCCGCACCTCGAGGATGACGTCGTCGCTGGTTCCAGCCGCCACCGCTCTCTCCTCCCGCGATGCCTACGACGTGCGTGTGGACGCCAGCAGGCCGGCCTCGGCCGCCGCCTTCTTCTCCTCCGGGGTCGCGTGCTCGCTGTACAGGTAGCACTTAGCCGTGTGGTCGGGACCGACGCTGTAGTCCGGCGGGTTCTCCTGGACGCAGATCTCCATGGCGAACGGGCACCGCGGTGCGAACGAGCAGCCGGGCGGGAGGTCGATCAGACTGGGCGGCTGTCCCTCGATGGGGATCAGCCGCTCCTTGCGCTCGTACAGCTTGGGGACCGAGTGCAGGAGCCCCCAGGTGTACGGGTGGCGCGGGTCCTGGAAGGTCCGGCGCACGTCCGCCCGCTCGACCGGCTTGCCGGCGTACATCACCACGACGTTGTCGCAGGTCTCCGCGACGACCCCCAGGTTGTGCGTAATCATGATCATCGCCATGTGGAACTCCTGCTGGAGCTCCCGGATCAGGTCGAGGATCTGTGCCTGGATGGTCACGTCGAGCGCGGTCGTCGGCTCGTCCGCGATGAGGATCGAGGGGTTGCACGACAGCGCCATCGCGATCATGACGCGCTGGCGCATGCCACCGGAGAACTGGTGCGGGTAGTCGCGCACGCGCTCCCGGGCCAGCGGGATCTTCACCCGCTCAAGCATCTCGATCGCGCGCTCCCAGGCCGCGCGGCGATCGAGCTTCTGGTGGAGGATCACGGCCTCGGCGATCTGCTCCCCGATGGTGAGCACCGGATTGAGGGAGGTCATCGGCTCCTGGAAGATCATGGCGATCCGGTTGCCCCGGATGTGCCGCATCTCCTCGTCGCTGAGCCGCAGGAGGTCCTTGCCCTCGAACAGGATCTGGCCGTCGACCGTCTTGCCGGGCGGGCTGGGGATGAGCCGCATGATGGAGAGCGCGTGCACGCTCTTGCCGCAGCCGGACTCGCCCACGATGCCCAGGGTCTCCCCCTTGGCCAGGTCGTAGGACAGACCGTCCACGGCCCTGACGACGCCCTCGTCGGTGTAGAAGTACGTCTTGAGGTTCCGCACGGACAGCAGCGGCTCAGCCACGCGCCTCACCCTCCTGAGTTGCCCCTGAAGTTCTCCACGCCCCCCATGAATCCTGCGCTGGCCCGCACCCCTACTGCTCCCCCCATCGCCACTCCCACGCGTTCCAGGGGAGGTAGTACGTCCCCAGGCCCACCGGCTTGACGTTGCGCAGCGCCTTGGGGAAGGTGGTCAGGTCCAGCCGGAAGTACAGCGGCAGGCTGGGCAGCTCCTCCGCGAAGATCTCCTGCTGGCGGCGGAAGAGGGCGATCCGCTTCTGCTCGTCCAGCTCGGAGATGAGCTGGTCCCACACCTGGTCGTTCTCCTGGTGCCGCCACCCGACCCGGTTGTTGCCCTCCCAGTTGGTGCCCGGCGTGGGGATCTGGCTGCTGTGGAAGCGATCGAACGGGATGGACTCCGGGGTGAACAGCGAGGCGTACATCGCCATGTGGGTGAACTGGCGCCGCGGCACCATCGTGCCGAAGAAGACGCTGGCGGGCCGGTTGTCGATCCGCACGTCGATGCCGACCTGGCGGAGCTGCTCGCGGATGATCTGCTGGATCTGCTCCCGGACGGAGTTCCCCGCGGTCGTCGAGATCGCCATCTCCACCCGCCGCCCGCCGCTGTCGCGCAGGATGCCGTCCGGCCCGGGCCGGAACCCGGCCTCGGCCAGCAGCGCGCGGGCGCGGGCCAGGTCGGTATCGTACTTCTTGATGTTCGGGTGCGCGGCGGGATGTCCGGGCGCCAGCCACGAGTGCGCCACCGGCTGCCGCCCGCCCGAGCACGACACCTCGGCCAGGGCCTTCCGGTCGAGCGCGTGGGCGATGGCCTGCCGGACCCGCTTGTCGCGCAGCCACGGGTCGTCCAGGTTGAAGTCGATCCGCTCCCAGACCATGGCTTCGCGGTAGTGGGCGTTCGCCCGCGGGTTCCGCTGGGCGATCTGCTCCATCTGGAGACAGTTGAAGTTGTTGATCTCGGTCGCGTCCACGGTGCCGGCCGCGGCGTTCGTCTGCAGCACCACGCTGTCGAGGATGAACCGCACGGTGATGCGCTTGACCGCCGGCGCGCCCAGCGGCCACTTGTCGTAGGCCTCGAAGGTCATGTGGCTGCCCCGCACCCACTCGGTCATGCGATAGGGGCCATTCGCCACCGGCAGCCGCCAGTACGGGTGCGCCCGGAGCTGTTCGGGATTACTCAGGTAGGGCCGCTCAAGGATGTGCCGGGGCAGCGCGTAGGCGTTCCCGAAGGGCTCGCTGCCGGCGAACGGCCACAGCTCGTTCCACTGGACGACCATCGTGTACGGGTCGTTGACGTTCGGCACCAGGATATTGTCGATCTTGTTCACCATGAACCGCCCGCCCGCCGGCGGCGGCGCCTGGGGGTTCCGGAACATCGCGTAGGTGAACCGCCAGTCCAGCGCGGTGACCGGCCGGCCGTCGTGCCAGGTGAAGCCACGCCGCAGGCGCCAGGTGACCCGCATCTTCTTGTTGGGCAGGACCTCCCAGTCGCCGTCCTTGAGCGTGGGCAGCTTCTCCACCATGAGCGGCTGACGCTGCCACTTGTCGTTGAAGGGCGCCACGTAGCCCCAGAGCATGTTGTGGATGACGCCGGCCGCCGCCATGATGGTGAACGGCCCCAGCAGGTCGGGCTCCTGCGCCATGGCCAGCGTGACCGCGTCCCGCCGCTGCGCGGACGCCACCGGGGCCGCCGCGGGCAGCGCGAGCGCGACCATCAGCGCGATCAGGACGGCCCTTAAACTCCAGCGTGTCCTCATGGTCCCTCCACCCCCGTAACAGCTAGGTCTTCAGGCGCGGGTCGAGCGCGTCACGCAGCCCGTCCCCGAGGAAGTTGAACGACAGAACGGTGATGAAGATGCACAGGCCCGGGAAGATCGCCAGCCAGGACGCCTTGAGCAGGTACTCCTGCGCCCGCTGGAGCATGTTGCCCCACGACGGGATCGGCGGCTGGATCCCCAGCCCCAGGTAGGAGAGCGCCGACTCGATCAGGATGGCATTGCCGACCACCAGCGTCGAGGCGACGATCACCGGCGCCAACGCGTTGGGAATCAGGTGGCGGAAGATGATCCGCCCCTCGGAGGCGCCCATCGCCCGGCCCGCCTCCACGAAGTCCTGGCTCTTGAGCGAGAGGATCTGGCCGCGCACCAACCGGGCCACGGTCGTCCAGCCGAAGACCGACAGCACGAACACGATGCGGCCGACCCCGCCGCCGGGGACGAGGGCGGCCAGGATCAGGTACAGCGGAAGGGTCGGCACGGAGATCAGGATGTCCACCAGCCGCATGAGCACGCTGTCCACCCACCCGCCGTAGAAGCCCGCGAGCGCCCCGACCAGCGACCCGATGATCGAGATGGTCACCGCGGTCACATAGCCGACGACCAGCGAGATCCGGCCCGCGTACATGATCCGCGTGAGCACGTCGCGGCCGAGCTCGTCGGTGCCGAAGAGGTTGCCGGTCAGGGCGGGCTGCTGCCACCGCCGCTGGAGGTCGATCTGCGTGAAGGGGTGCGGGGCGATCCACGGCGCGAGCAGCGCCGTGGCGGTGAGCGCCAGCGCCACGCCGGCGCCGATGAGCGCGAGGCGGTGCCGGAGGAACCGCCGGCGGGCGATCTGCCAGTACGACTGCCCGACCGCGACCCCGGCCGCCTCCCGGCGCCGGCGCTCCAGCTCGAGCGCGATCTGCCGCGGGGTTGCCGCCCGTGCCATCTGCCGCCCTCCTCGGCCCGCCCTACTCGTACCGGATGCGGGGGTCCACCATCGCGTATGCCACGTCCGCGAACAGGTTGAACAGGACCGTCATGAGCGCGACGAACAACAGCACCGCCATCGCCACGTTGTAGTCGTGGCCCAGCACCGCCTGGAACAACAAGAGGCCCATGCCCGGCCACGAGAACACGGTCTCGGTGAGGACGGCGCCGTTGAGAATGCCGGGGATGGACAGCGCCACCAGGGTGATGATGGGAATCAGCGCGTTGCGCAGCGCGTGTTTGTTGATGACGACCTTCTCGCTGTTCCCCTTGGCCCGGGCGGTGCGCACGTAGTCCTGGCGGATGACCTCGAGCATGCTGCTCCGCATGTACCGGGTCCAGGCCGCCATCCCGCTCGTGGCCAGCACCGCCACCGGAAGAACCATGTGCCACAGCCGGTTCCAGAACATGGGCCACCCTGGCTCGACGCCCGGGGTCATCATGCCCCCGGCCGGGAACCACGGCAGCCACACCGCGAAGACCAAAATGAAGACGATCCCCTGCCAGAAGACCGGCATGGCGAGCCCGGCGAACGCGAGCACGGTGACGGTGTAGTCGACGACCGAGTACTGGTGCAGCGCCGAGTAGATCCCGATGGCCACCCCCGCGATGAAGGCCAGGAAGACGGAGGTGGCCAGCAGCGCCAGCGTGTTGCGCAGCCGCTCCCCCATCAGGCCGATGACCGGCGTGCCGTACGTGCGGGAGTAGCCCAGGTCGCCGTGCAGCACCGAGCGGGCCCACTTGAAGTAGCGGATATAGATCGGGTCGTCCAGGCCGTAGTACGCCCGCAGCGCGGCCACGTCCTCGGGCTTGATGTCCGGGGTGCTGGCCGCGATGAGCTCCACGGGGTCGCCCGGCGTGAGGACCAGCAGCGCGAACAGCAGCACCGACAGGCCCACCAGGATGATGACCCCGTGCACCGCCCGCCGGGCCACGAAGCGCAGCATCGCCGTCCTCCGAGGAGGGGGGTGAGGCGCACCTCACCCCCCTGCCGTTTCGCGTCGTGCGTCAGGCTACTGCTGCCAGGCCCACTCGTGCGAGTTCCAGTTCACGTACGTGCCGGCCAGGCCCGTCGGCTTGACGTTCGTGAGCCGCTTGTGGTTCGTCGTCAGGTGCAGCCGGAAGTACAGCGGGATGGACGGCAGCTCCTCCGCCCAGATCTCCTGCTGCCGCTTCAGCATCTGCACGCGCTTGGCGGTGTCGATCTCGGTCTCGATCTGGCTCAGGAGCTGGTCGTTCTCGGCGTTGCGGAAGCCGGGATAGTTCTGGCCCTCCCAGTTGTTGGCCTGGCTCGGGATCTGGTCCGACTTCCACAGGGTGTTCCCGAGCGAGAGCGGGGTCATCAGCCAGGCGTACATGACCAGGTGCGGGAACTGCCGCCGCGCGGTCACCTGGCCGAACAGCACGCTGGCCGGCCGGTTGTCGATGCGCAGGTCGATCCCGACCGCCCGGAGCTGCTCCTTCATGACCTGCTGGACTTGCTCACGGAGCGCGTTGCCGGCGGTCGTCATGATGGTGATCTCGAACCGGCGGCCCTGCCGGTCGCGCAGGAACTGGTCGGGGCCCATGGTGAAGCCGGCCTCGGCGAGCAGCGCGCGCGCCCGGGCCAGGTCGAAGGCGTACTTCTTGACGTCTTTGTTGTAGCCCTCATGCCGCTCCGGCAGCCAGGTGTGCGCCACGGGCTGGCGGCCGCCCGAGCACGACAGCTCCGCGATGGCCTCGCGGTTCAGCGCGTGGGCGATCGCCTGCCGTACCCGCTTGTCGCGCAGCCACTCGTGGTCCAGGTTGATGTCGACGTGCTCCCAGATCAGGGCCGGGGTGTAGTTGCCCTGCACCTGCGGGTTGCGGCGCTCGATCTCGTTGAGGGCCGCACAGTCGGTGATGTTGTTGATCTCGGTGACGTCCACCTGGCCGGCGATCGCGTTCGCCTGGAGCACGGTGCTGTCCAGGATGAACCGCCACGTCTGGCGCCGGATCTTCGGCGGGCCGCCCAACGCCTGCGGGAACCGGTCGTAGGCCTCCACGGTGATGTGGCTACCGGCCACCCACTCGACCATCTTGTACGGGCCGTTCAGCACGGGCATCCGGTTCATCCGGTGCGCCTTCAGCGCCGACGGGTCGCGCAGGTAGTCGCGCTCCATCAGGTGGCGCGGGTAGACCCAGTCCGACCCGTGCGGACTGACGTTGGCGAACGGGTAGCGCTCGTTCCACTGGACCACCAGCGTGTAGGGGTCCTGCGGGTTCGGCACCACCACGTTGTCCACCTTGCGCAGCACGGTGCGGCTCACCGTGGGGCTGCGCGGGTTGCGCAGCATGAGGTACGACCACGAGGCGTCCAGCGCGGTGTAGGGCCGGCCGTCGTGCCAGGTGACGTCGCGGCGGAACCGCCAGGTCACCCGCATCTTCCCGCCGGGCAGGAGCTCCCAATCGCCGTCCTTCAGGGTCGGGATCTTGAGCACCGTGCGCGGATAGAGCTGCCACTTGTCGTTGTACTCGACCGGGGCGACGTAGATGGAGTTGTTCACCGCCCGGCCGGCGGCCATGGAGTGGAACGCCATCAGGAGTCCGTCCGGCTCCTGGGCCATACCCACCACGACGATCTCGCGGCCGCGCTGAGCCTGGGCCGCGCCGACGTTGACCCCCAGCGCGACCACGGCGATCAGCGCGAAGATCAGGAGCGCGCGAACGCGCTTGACCATAGGGATACCTCCTCCTCCTCTTCCTCGTCGTGACGAATCGTGCTCGCTCCGGCGCTACGCATCTCGCGAGCGCCGTCAAACCATGGACAGCTTCGGTCGGGACCGGTCCTCCCCTGCGCCCACCTCCCCGGTGGCCTGATGGTCAATGGACGCCCCGCAGCACCCACTCGATGACGTCGCTCGTGTGCAGGCCGATCGCCTCGGTGAGGGCCTCCCGCTCGCGTCGGCGCTCGCGCCACGGGGGCCCCACGTGGACCTCGCGCTCGCTGGCGACGCGCGGCCGGATAGAGCGGACGCGCTCGCCGGGCGGCGGCGCGGCGGGACGAGACCGAGACTCGGCGCCCCCACCCACCCTCTGTGACTCGAGGAACCGGTCGACGTCGGATTTGAGCACGCGGTAAAGCTTGCCGAGGCGGGAGGCGGGAATGCGGCCTTCGCGAATGTAGCGGTAGACCGTCAGCCGGTTCAGCTGAAGGTAGGCCGCGACCTGCTCGACCGTCAGCACAGTGTCGGTCTGATCTCGACCGCCAGCCCTGTCTGCCATATCTGCCTCGAGGGCCTGATAAATCCGAGTGGTGTATAGTATACTTCAGTATACTGGAGAAGTCCTCCGGACAGGCTCTGGGCGCTCCGACAGCGGGCTACGGGTCAACGCGGCCCGGGCAAGCAAGATGGCCGGAAGCCGTGGACCCGGAAGACCCGGAACGCCTGGGTCGGTCGTCTCCGGTAGACGACCTCGACGAGATCTCTCTCCTCAACCGTTCGGAAGCACCCCGACCATCCGAACGTCTGATCGGCATACGTGACGGCCACGCCGCTGGTGCCCCTGAATCCCGCGGGATCCGGCCAGATCGACCCCTGGCCCGGTCGTCGGAGGTGCAGGACTGGGATGGTGTCGCGCGTGTGGTAGCCGAGCAGCGCCGCTGTCTCATAGCGGTCCGCAACCAGCACCGCCCCTGGCCCGATCTCGCGGGTCTCAGCGAGCACGCGACGGCCCACCTCATCCCACCCGACGTGCTCGCGGGCGCCGGGGAACGGCGGCAGCCACGGCACCACCGCGAGCGCCGCAAAGGCGAGCTGGGCGGCGGCGGTACCCGCGACCGCGACCCGGATGGGCCGGGTCCAGGCAGTGCCCAGCACGACCGCCATCATCGCGTATGCCGGGCTGAGCCAGTAACCTGGGGCCCACCCCGTGGGGACGGCCGCCACCGTGACGAGCGCGAGGGGCGCGGCCATCCAGAGCAAGAACGCGTATCGCGGATCGGCCCGGCGCCTCCAGCAGCACCAGAGTGCCCACGCGAAGGCCGGCGCGGTGAGCACGGTGAGAGCCAGGTGGTCGGTCAGGAAGCCGACCGTGGCCCCGAGCCCCGGCTGCGGGCCGGAGAGCCGGGTGCGGCCCCCCAGCACGAACCACAGGCCGGCCCAGTCGTGCCGCGCATTCCACGCGACGACCGGGCTGAACAGCCCGAGCGCGAGCGCCGCCGCCATGTAGGGTTCCGGGCAACCGATCCAGTGCCGGCGCCGCGTGCCGACGTACCCGATCAGGCCGACGGGCACGAGAGCACCGAAGACCTTGCTGAGCAACGCGGCCCCAGCGGCGGCGCCGGCGCCGAGCCAGCGCCCGCCGCGCCCCTCCGCCGCCTGCCAGCCGAGCCAGGCGGCGAGCAGCCAGGCCAGCAGCAGCGGCGAGTCAGGGGCCGCGAGCAGACCGGCGCCGGCCGTGATCGGCACCGCGAGAAAGACAAGCACCGCCCGTCCGCCCGCGGCCTCCCCGAACAGCCCCCGGCCGAGCACATAGAGCGCGTATGCCGCCGCGACGCCGAGGAGGATCGGCGTCGCGCGCACCCCGAGCACGCCGTCGCCCGCCACGCGCGTGGCGCCGGCGAGGAGCCAGGCGAGTAGCGGAGGGTGGTCCAGGTAGCCCCAGGCGAGGCGCCGCGCCCACAGCCAGTAATAAGCCTCGTCGTGGTGCACCGGGAGCGAAGCGGCCACGGCGATCCGCACGAGGGCCACCAGGAGGACGAGGCCAGCGAGACGGGCAGGCACCGCCGGTCTCGTCCTACCCCGATGCCCGCAGGCGAGGGTCCAGGATGTCCCGGAACGCGTCGCCGAGCAGGTTCCAGCCGAGCACGAACAGGAAGATCGCCGCGCCCGGGTAGGCCAGCACATACCAGTACGCGAAGGGCTCGCCCGGCCGACCCAAAATCCAGGTCCGCGACAGGTTGATCAGCGTGCCCCAGTCGGCGTAACCGACGTCCGGCCCCAGCCCCAGGAAGCTCAGGGCCGCCGCGGTAATGACGATCAACCCCATGTCGAGCGAGCTCAGGACCAAGAACGGATAGATGGCGTTGGGGATCACGTGCCGGACGATGATGCGGACGTCGCCCGCGCCCGCGGCGCGGGCCGCTTCCACGTAGTCGCGGCCGCGCACCGAGAGGATGTCGCCGCGCAGCAGGCGCGCGTAGATGGGCCAGTGCACGATCGCGATGGCGATCATGACGTTCGTCAGGCTGCGCCCCAGGACGGCCACCACGGTCACCGCCAGCACGAGACTCGGGAACGCCAGGAAGATGTCGGTCAGGCGCATCATCGCCTCGTCCACGCGGCCTCCGTAGTAGCCCGAGAGCCCGCCGACGACCAGGCCGATCGCCACCGCGATGGCGATGACCAGGATCGAGACGCGAAACGCGGTGCGGGCGCCCCAGACGATCCCGTAGTACAGGTCGTACTGCCCCTCCGTTGTCCCGAAGGGATGACCGGGGCGTGGCGGGGTCGGGACGCTCGCGAACCCCTCCTGGGGGATGATATAGGGGTCGCGCGAGGTGGCCGGCGGGGGCGCCAGGATAGGTGCCAGGATCGCGACGGCGACGAACGCGGCGATGAGTCCGAAGCCGGCGACCGAGAGCGGGTTCTTGCGCATTCGCCGGGTCAGGTCCGACGGGATGACCCAGAACGTCGCGACGGCCACGACGAGGAGCAGGCACTGCGCCGCCGCAAACGGCGCCTGCGCGACCCGCTCGCGGGTGAGGGGCACGGCCAGCGCGAGGACGGCGAGCCCGGCGCCGAGCGCGGCGACCCCGGCCAGGCGCGGCCGGTGCTCGTGGAACCCCCGGGTGACGGCCGCCAGCCCCATCGTCACCGCAGCCGGATGCGCGGGTCGAAGAACACGTAAAGCACGTCGGCGGCCAGGTTGCCCAGCACCGTGAGGGCGGCGACGAACATCGTGAACCCGGTGACGCCCGGGATGTCGAGCTGCTGCGCGGCGAACGCGCCCCACCGTCCGATGCCCGGGAAGTTGAAGATGGTCTCGGTGATCACCACCCCGCCGAGCAGGCTCACGATGGTGTAGCTGGAGAGCGTGATGACCGGGATCAGCGCGTTGCGCCGCGCGTGCTTGTCGATGACGACGGGCTCGGCCAGGCCCTTCGACCGCGCGGTGCGCACGTAGTCCTGGTTGAGGACCTCGAGCATCGAGGAGCGCATGAGGCGCACCAGCAGGGCGATCGAGACCATCGTCAGGGTGATCGCGGGCCCGGCGATGTGGCGCAGCGCGTCCGCGAAGATCCAGAGCTGCCCGTTGAGCAGCGCGTCGAGGGTCACGAGCCCGGTGTAGGCGTGGAACTGCCCGGAGCGCACGAACAGGTCCGCGTCGAGCGACAGGCGGCCCGGCGGAAACCAGCTCAGTCGCCCGTAGAAGACCATCAGCACGAGCAGACCCCACACGAAGCTGGGCAGCGACCGGAACGAGATCGAGAAGATGCGCGAGAGGTGGTCCACCAGACGGTCGCGGTGGACGGCCGCGGCGGTGCCCAGCCAGACCCCGATGAGCATGATCGGGACGAAGGCGTAGAACGTCAGCTCCAGCGTGCCGGGAAAGAACGCGGCGATTGCCTCGCGCACCGGCATGCGGGCGGTCTGCGACCACCCCAGGTTGCCGCGAAACACCTCGCGCAGCCAAGTCCAGTACTGCTCGTAGATGGGCCGGTCGAGGCCGTAGGTCCGGATGATGCTGTCGATGGCCTTGAGCTGGTTGGGGTTGGTGATGAAGGCCCCCGCGCGCACCGCGGGGTCGAGGAAGGACAGCAGCGCGAAGATGAGCACGGTGACGCCGAACGCCACGAGCGGCAGCATCACCAGGCGGCGCGCGATGTAGGCGGCCATGGCCGGTCGCGGGGGCCCGGGCCGTGGCCCGGGCCCCCGCCGCGCCGCGCGCTACGGCGACTTCGACATCGGGTAGATGTACGGCGCGAAGAAGGCCGGGTTGTGATACCAGCCCCGCACCCACGTCCGCATCACCCGGACGGTCACCCGGTACGAGTAGAGGGTCGTGACGTCGTTGTACGCGATCTCCTGGATGCGCGCGTACGTCGCCCGCCGCTTGGCGGGATCGGTCTCGAACCTGGCCTGCTGGATCAGGCGGTCCATCTCGGGGTTGTTGTACCCCTGCGCCTTCGAGTACGTCCCGGAGCTGTGCAGGAACGGGGTGACGAAGTTGTCCGCGTCCGGGTAGTCCGCGGCCCAGCCGATCACCCACATCGGCAGCTTGCTCTCCCGGTAGAGCTGGAGGAGCTGCGGGAAGGTGATGCTGCGGACGTCCACACGGAACCTGGGGTTGAGCGCCTCGACGCCCGCCTTGAGCACCTGGCCCATGCACTGGCGCGTGGCGTTACCCGTGTTGAACAGCAGGCCGAAGCGAAAGCCGGTGGCCCAGAGCTGCCCGCCGCGGGCCTCGCGGAACGCCGCGGCCGCGCGCTGCGGGTCGTAGGCGTACCACTTTCCCTGGGGGTTGTAGCCGAACAACCCCTTGGGGATAGGCCCGTTGCCCACCGACGCCTTGCCGCGCCAGCAGTCGCGGATCATCGTGTTGTAGTCGAACGCCTGCGCGATGCCGCGCCGGACGTTGAGGTCGGCGAAGAAGTCTGGCGGGATGCCGTTGCCGTCCAGCCGGCCGCTCCCCACGTCGGGGTTGCCGCCGCTGGTGTCGATCCTCATATTCATGAAGATGCCGTCGGTGATGAGCGCGGAGAGGTCGTCGATGACCCGCACGCCCGGCAGCCCCTCCACCTGGGGGATCTCGGGCCGGTTGATCTCCGCGAAGTCCGCGTCCCCGTTCTGCAGCATCAGGCGCCGCGCGCCGAAGTCCTCGACGACGCGGATGATGACCCGCCGGAAGGCCGCGGGCCGGCGCCAGTACCCCTCGTTCCGCTCCAGGATCGTCTGGCGGGTCTGCCGGTCCCACTGGACGAGCTTGAAGGGCCCGGTGCCGTTGGCCTTGTTGAACATCACGGTGTCTTCGGGCTTCTTGGGGTTGTTGAACCGCGCCAGCGTCGCCGCGGTCCCGTCCCAGTCGCCGTTCTGCACCGCCCAGCGCTTGCTCTGGACCATGGACCAGGCCGCCATGATCGAGAGGAACGGCGCGAACGGCTGCTTCAGCGTGATGCTCACCGTATTGCCCCGAACCTGAATCGCCCGGTCCGCCTCCTGGAAGAGGGCCATGTTGAGCGTGCCCCGCTCGTCGCGGGTCCCGTGGACGTTGAGGATGGCCTCCAGCAGCAGGGCCGAGGGGCCCCCGTCGCGGTCCATGAACATGAACCGCATCAGGGAGTACTTCACGTCGTCGGCGGTCATGGGGCTGCCGTCGTGGAACCGTACCCCCTCGCGGATCTTGAACGTGTACGTCCGGCCGTCGCGGGAGATGCCGCCGTTGGCCGCCGAGGGCACCTCGGTCGCCAGCATGGGCACGAAGAGCCCCGTGGAGGAACCGTTGAAGAAGATCAGGGTCTCGTAGATGTGCCAGAGGATGATCTCGGAGCTGGCGGTGTCGTACGCGTAGGCGGGGTCGAGCGTCTCGGGATCGGCGAACCGGACCACCACGTAGGTGTCCGGGTTGCGCACCGCCTGGCCGTGGGCGCTGCCCACCAAGGCGGTCAACAGAACGACGAGCGTCAGCGCCACGAGTTGATGTCGCGCGCTCATAGGCTAGCCCTCCCCTCGGGTCTGAGTACCCGCCGACTCCACCCCCCTTCACCTATCCCTTCCCGGCGGCGGTCGCGACCTCCTTGCGCTCGCCCCTAGGGCGGCGCCAGCGGCCCGTGGTAGGTCACCTCGATCGCCTCGTACGGCTGCCCCTGCCGGGCCACCACCGTGGCCAGGTGCGACGACCCGGCGAACAGCCGGATCGTCACCCGCTCGATCGCGTCGTTCTCGTAGAGCGCGAGCTGGGCGGCCATGCGCCCCTCGGTCGCCAGGTACTGGCGGTTCTCCGCCGCCGAGCGGGCCGCGCTGTAGTACTGCGAGGTGGCGTCCACCACGGCCGCCTTCGCCGCCTCGTCGTAGGTCGCGGCGCGGACGCTGTCCGCACCGGAGATCGTGCGCACCGCGCCCGTCACCCGGGTCCGCGGGTCGGGCGGCCCCCCGGGCTCCGCCCGGGTGGCGGCCAGCCAGGCGCGGTCCGCGGCCACGATCCCCGCGGCAACCGCGGCAGCCAGCAGGCCCCACAGCGCCCACGGCAGGGCCGCGCGCAGCCCCCCGCGCCGCGCGCGCCCGCCCGCCGCGGTCTTGCGCGCCACCGCCGCCCCTACGAGGTCCGCGCCCGGGGGTCGAGCGCGTCGCGCAGGCCGTCGCCGAAGATGTTGAATGCGACGACCGCGGCGATGATGAACAGGCCAGGGAACAGCAGCCACGGCGAGAGAATGAGCGTCGGCAGGTTGGACGCGGCCGTGAGCAGGTTGCCCCACGACGCGCACGGCTCCCGGACGCCGAAGCCGAAGAAGGAGAGCGAGGACTCCCCCAGGATGGCGCCGGGGATCCCCAGCGTGGCGACCACGATCACCTGCGACGCCGTGTTGGGGAGGATGTGGCGCACGATCACCCGGAAGTCGCCTAGCCCGGCCGCGCGGGCGGCCTGGACGAACTCACGCTCCTTGATCGAGAGCACCATCCCCCGGATCATGCGCGAGAACCCCGCCCAGCCGAGGAACGCCAGGATGAACGTGATGAGGTAGAAGTGGGTGGTGCAACCGACGCCGGTCGGCAGGACCGCGGCCAGCGTCAGCAGCAGGTAGAACCCGGGGAACGACATGATGATCTCCGCTAGCCGCATCATGAGGTTGTCCACCCGTCCCCCGTAGTACCCGGCCACCCCGCCGTAGACCATCCCGAGCGGGATGGTGATCATCGCCGACAGGAGTCCGATGGTCATGGACACCCGGGAGCCGTACACGATCCGGCTGAACTGATCCCGACCGGACTGGTCGGTCCCCATCAGGAACAGGCGTCCCGGGGCGTCCACGCCCACCAGGTGGCGGGAACCCGGCAGCAGACCGAACATCCGGTAGGGCTCACCGTGCACGAAGAAGCGAACGTAGTAGCGCCGCGTCGGGTCGACCCGGTACGTGCGGAGCTGCGGGTCCTCGAGCGTGGTCACATAGACGAAGGGCCGCAGGCTGAACCCCCGCGCATCCCAAAAGCGGAGGACGGTGGGCGGGTGGTAGAACCGCTCGCGGTCGGCGAAGTCGAGCGAGTAGGGGGCGATGAACTCGGCGAGCGCGACCACCAGGTAGAGCACGGCCAGCACCGCGCCGCCCGCGAGCGCCATGGGGTGCTTGCGGAGCTGGCGCCAGGCGAGCTGCGCGGGGGTGCGAATCTGCGGCGGCGCCGTCTCCGCTCGCGCGCGCTGTCCCCGCCGTATCGCCTCCTGCGCCACGCCGGCCCCCTAGTCGTAGCGGACTCGCGGGTCCGCGAACGCGAGCATGACGTCGGCGATCAGGTTGCCCACCACGAGCATGACCGAGCCGAACACGAGCGCCGCCATGACCACGTAGAGGTCCTTCTGGAGCGTGGCGTCCACCAGCAGCTTGCCCAGCCCGGGCCAGCCCACGACGTTCTCGAGGATCGCCGAGCCGCCGAGCAGCCCGCCCAGCTCGAACCCGAAGATCGTGATGATGGGGTTGATGGCGTTGCGCACCGCGTGCTTGTTGATGACGACCGGCTCGCGCAGCCCCTTGGCGCGCGCGGTCCGCACGTAGTCCTGGCGGAGCACCTCCAGCAGCGCCGCCCGCATCTGGCGCATGAGCCCGGCGATGGAGAAGACGCCGACGACCAGTACCGGAATGACCATGTGGTGGGCGACGTCCAGCACCTTCCCCCACCAGGGCAGGAACTCGAAGTCTACGCTGGTCATCCCGCCGATCGGGAGCCAGCCGGTCTTGAACGCCCAGAACAGCAGGAACAGGCCGGAGAAGAACGTGGGCGTCGAGATGCCGAGGTAGGCCGCGAACGACAGCGCGTTGTCGCCGAGCGAGTACTGCCGGCGCGCCGCGTAGATGCCGAGCGGGATCGCGAGCGCCCAGGCCACCGCGAACCCCACCACGTTGAGGAGCACGGTGTTGAACAGGCGTGAGCCGATGAGCCAGACCACCGGCACCTGGAAGGCGAACGAGTAGCCGAAGTCCAGGCGGACCGCATTCCACAGCCATCGGAGATACTGGACCGCCAGGGGCTGGTTGAGCCCGAAGTTCTCGCGCATGCGCTCGATCGTCTCGGGGCTGACGAGCGGGTTCAGCCGCATCTCCGAGAGGAAGTCGCCGGGCGAGAGCTTGATGATGACGAATGCCATCAAGGTGATCCCGAGCAGCATCGGGATCAGCTGGAGGAGCCGGCGGATGACGTAGAGGAGCATCGCGGGCGGCGGGAGGGGCCGTGCCCCTCCCGCCAGCGCATCACCGGTACGGCGTCCGGTAGTAGATGGTCTCGATGTCGTAGAACGCGAGCGGCGCCGGGCTGAAGTTGGCCAGGGTGTTACGGAAGGCCGGCTGCGTCAGCGGCGTCGCGAAGTAGATCACCGGCACCTGCTCGGCGACGATCTCCTGGAACCGGAAGTAGAGCTGGCGGCGCCGGTTCTGGTCCACGGTGGTGGCGGCCTGGTCGAAGAGCCGGTCGATCTCCGCCTCCCACTCCGTGGCCGGACGCTCCTGTTTGGGCCACCAGAGGTGGAGCGACCCGTTCGACCGCCAGACGTTCTGGCCGTTGTGCGGGTCCAGCGTACCGGTCAGCCCGAGCACGATCGCCTCCCAGTTGAAGGTGCCGACGAGCTTGTTGACCAAGGTGTTGAACGCCTCGGGTGCGGCGGTGACCCGCATCCCGAGCTTCGCCAGATCCTGGCGGATCAGGTTCATGATCGCCTCGCGGTCCTGGTTACCGGAGTTGGTCGCGATCGTGAACTCCACGACGTTCCCGGCGCTGTCCCGGAGCACCCCGTCAGCGCCCTTGGTGAACCCGGCCTCCCGCAGGAGCTGCTCGGCGCGGGCCAGGTCGTAGGGATACCCTCGCACGTTGGGGTTGTGGAAGAAACGGTTGGCCGGGCTCTCCGGACCGTAGCGCACCGTGGCGCGGCCGGCGTAGACCTGCCGGACGATCGCCTCGCGGTCCACCGCGTGCGCCACGGCCTGCCGGAACTTCGCGTTCTGGAACCAGGTGAGCTTGGGCGGCCGCACCCCGGCCGGGTTCTGGTTGAACGCCAGGAACTCGCCCCCGAACGTCGGCGGGCCGTCGAAGATCGTGAAGTTCTCGGCCTGCTGGCGCGCGCGGAACTCCGCGTACTCCCGCGGCCGCGCGCCGTACATGTCGGTCTGCTTCGCCTGGAATCGCAGCCGCATGGCATCCTGATTCGGGACGATCTCCATGACCAGCCGGGTCAGGTAGGGCAGTGGCTGGCCGCGCTTGTCCACCTTCCAGTACCGCGTGTTGCGCGTGAAGATCAGGCGCTGGCCCGGCACGTAGGACGCCAGCACGAACGGCCCGTTCCCAACCAGGTCGGCCGGCCGCGTGTTGACGCCCCACGTCCGGTTGAACTCCGCGCCGCCGGCGCGGAGCGCGGCCTCGAGCTTGTGCTTCGGGACAATCTGCACCGGCCCCACGGTTCGGAGGAACGGCCCGAAAGGCTGCTCCGTGCGGAACTCGACGGTGTAGTCGTCGATCTTGCGGTAGCCGACGCGCTTGCCCGCGATCGTGAGCACGTCCGGCAGGCTGGACTGCACGCCCGGCGTGAAGATGGCGTCGAAGGTGAAGATGACGTCGTCGGCGCCCAGCGGCCGCCCGTCCGACCACTGCACGCCCCGCCGGAGCCGGAACGTCCAGACCCGACCATCCTGGCTCACGGTCCACGACTCGGCCAGGTTGGGCTCGACCTCGGTGGTCGTGCGGTTGGTCTCCGTCAGGCCTTCCCAGAGGAGCCCCGTCGGCGAGGAGCTCTCCTGCGAGGCGATCGGGTTGAACGTGCGCGGGTCGGAAATCGTGGAGGTCACGAAGGTCCCGCCGTACCGCCCGATGTCCGCGGCCTCGACGACGCGGGGGGTCGAAAGCCCCGGCCGGGGCGGCGCGGGCTGCGCCAGCGCCGGCGCGGTGCACAGCGCGCCGGCCAGGACGGCCGCGATCAGGTGGCGATGGATGACGCGCATGCGCCTCCCTCCCTCGGATCGTTCTACAGTTACCGCTGCGCGCGCGGATTCCTGCCCGGGATACGCCCCTCGCCGCAAGGCGGTTCCCGCCGCGGGGAGGCTCAGTCCGCCGGTTCGAGCGGCGCGTAGCTTAAGGCCAGGCGCCTGGTCGCGCCGGCGAACCGGACGGTGACGATCGCGCCCGCCCCCTCGCCCTCGACCTCGAGCACGCGCCCTTCGCCGAACTTCTCGTGCCGGACGCGCGCGCCGGGAGCCAGGTCCGGAATGGCCCGCACCGGGGCGCGGGACGCGGGGCGCAAGCGGGCCTCGACCGCCCAGGGGTCCGGCGCGGACTGCGCGGAGAGCAAGTGCGAGGGAATCTCCTCGAGGAAGCGCGACGGGACCGAGAGCTGCGGCGCGCCGAAGACCGCCCGCGACCGCGCGTGGGTCAAAATCAGGCGCGACTTCGCGCGGGTGAACCCGACGTAGCAGAGTCGGCGCTCCTCGTCCAGCCCGCCTTCCTCGTCCATGGCGCGGACGTGCGGGCAGAGGCCCTCCTCGAGTCCGGTCACGAAGACTACCGGGAACTCCAGCCCCTTGGCCGAGTGGAGGGTCATCAGGGTCACGCGGTCCACGTCATCGCGGTAGGTGTCGACGTCGGCGACCAGCGCCAGGTGCTGGAGGAACGCGGCCAGACCCGGCTCCCCGGTGCTCTCCTCGACCTCCTGGGCCACGGTGACCAGCTCGCGGAGGTTGTCCAGCCGACCCTGCGCCTCTTCGGTGCCCTCGGCCTCGAGCATCTCGGCGTAACCCGTGGCCGCGATCGCGCGCGCGATCACCTGGCTGGCGGGCAGGGTCGTGGCAGCCTCGGCCAGGGACGCGATGGTCTGCGCGAACGCCTCCAAGGCCCGAGCCTGCGCCCGCGGCAGGCGGTCGAGCGCCTCGGGCCGTCGCATCGCCTCCAGGATCGTGCAGCCCGCCGTCTCGGCCCACGCGGCCAGCCGGGCGAGCGAGACCTCGCCGATGCCGCGGCGCGGGGTGGCCAGCGCCCGCCGCAGGCTGGCCCCCTCCCCGGGGGCGACGACGAGCCGCAGGTAGGCGAGCAGGTCCTTCACCTCCTTGCGCTCGTAAAACCGCACCCCGCCCACGATCTGGTAGGGCACGCCGGCGCGCAGGAACTCCTCCTCGAGCACGCGCGACTGGGCGTTCGTGCGGTAGAGCACCGCGATCTCGCCGGGCCGGATGCCCTCGGCCCCCAGCCCGCGGATGCGGTCGAGCACGAACCGGGCCTCGTCGGCGGCGTCGGCCGCCTCGTAGGCCGACACCGGCAGGCCGTCGGCGTTGTGCGTCCACAGCTCCTTCGCGTGCCGGTGCGGGTTGTGCCGGATGACCGCGTGCGCCGCGGCGAGGATGGTCTTTGTGGAGCGGTAGTTCTGGGCGAGTGTGATGACCGTGGCGTCGGGGTAGTCGCGCTCGAACTCGAGGATGTTGCGCACATCGGCGCCGCGCCATCGGTAGATCGACTGGTCGTCGTCGCCCACCACGCTCACGTTCCGGTGCCGGCCGGCCAGCGCTCGGACCAGGAGGTACTGGGCGTGGTTGGTGTCCTGGTACTCGTCCACTAGGACGTGCTCGAACCGGTCCTGGTAGCGGTGGAGGACATCGGGGTGCTCGTCGAACAGCCGCAGCGTCTCCACCAGCAGGTCGTCGAAGTCCAGCGCGCCGGCCGCGCGCAGCGCCGCCTGGTAGATGCGCCAGACGCGCGCGGCGGCCTCTTCCATGAACGACGACGCCCGCGCGGCGTAGCGCTCCGCGTCGAGGGCCTCGTCCTTCGCGCGGCCGATCATCGCGTGGATAGCGGCCGGCGGGAACCGGCGCTCGTCGAGGCGCAGCTCGGCCAGGGCGTCCCGGATGAGGCGCCGCTGGTCGTCCTCGTCGTAGATGGCAAACGCCGCCGGGACCCCGACGCGCTCGCCATCCGCCCGGAGGATGCGGCTGCAGACCGCGTGGAAGGTGCCGATCCAGATGGGCCGCGCCACCGGCCCGCCGAGCAGGCGGTCGATGCGCTCGCGCATCTCGTGCGCGGCCTTGTTGGTGAACGTCACCGCCAGGATGCGTCCCGGGGCCAGGCCGCGCTCGCGGATCAGGTAGGCCACCCGGTGCGTCAGCACGCGCGTCTTGCCCGAGCCGGCGCCCGCGAGGATCAACAGCGGGCCGCCGGGATGGGTCACCGCCTCGCGTTGCTGGGGGTTCAGGCCGGCGAGCAGGTCCATGGGGTCCGCCGTCCACTATATCGGCCGGCCCGCGGCGGCGCAAACAGGGCGATCGGCGATTCAGACGTCCGACGGGCCGAAGCGGCGGATGCCCGGGACGCGGTCGAACGCCTGATCGGCGGACGCGAGGATGGAGAGCCCGGCATCCCGCATGTGCATTGGCACCAGCGAGTCGTTGACGAGGAGCCCGTGCGCCTGCCGAAACTCCTGGCTGGCCGTCAGGAACCCCTCGGGCAGCGGCAGGACCTCCACGCGCATCCGGGCGATGCTCAATGCGGAGAAGTAGTACTTCGACAGCGTGCGCACCAGGTCGGGCTGGCGGGCCAGGCGAGCCGCCGGATTCGGCCTGACCGCGAGCCCGCGTTCGACTGCCTCGAGCATCATCAGTCGGTGGGAGACCTCCAGCAGGCCAACCTGGCCGATGTATCCCAGCAGGTCGCCCTGCTCGACGCGGCCGAGGAACGCGGAACAGTCCTCTGACGCCGCGGCAAAGTGCGCGATGAAGATGTTGGCGTCGATGTAGACCCGGGCCCCTGCTGGGACCTCACTCAGGTCCATAGAGGTCATCCTGGAGGACGAGCCACAAGGCGCGCCGCGAGACCTTGTAGGTGCCGCGCGTTTCCGCCACTGCGGACGCCCCGGCCAGGTGGCCGGCCAGGTATCGCCTCAAGGCGTCCTCGATGACCACGTTCGTCCGGACGCCCTGACGCCGAGCCAGGTCCCGGGCCCGCTGGTAGAGCCCCGCGTCCAGGGCCGTGCCGATCTTCCGCCTCATACGCCCAGCGTATTACGGAGAACGCTAGAAATCAAGATGAATGTCTAGATGTGTAGATGTTGCGCTCAGCCCGCCTCGGACGCGACGCCGGGCACGGCCGACGTGCCCCCACGCCGCGGATCGCGGCGACGGCCGCTGCGCTACTCCCACTCGATCGTCGCCGGCGGCTTGCTCGTGATGTCGTAGACCACCCGCGTGACGCCCGGCACCTCGCGCGTGACGCGGCTGGCGATCGCCTCCAGCACCTCGTCGGGCAGCCGGGCCCAGTCCGCGGTCATGCCGTCCTCGCTGGTCACCGCGCGGACGACCACCACCTGCCCGTAGGTGCGCGCATCGCCCATGACGCCGACGGTGTGCACCGGCAGGAGCACGCCGAACGCCTGCCAGATCTCCAGCGCGAGCCCGGCCGCGCGGAGCTCGTCGAGAATGATCGCGTCGGCGGCGCGGAGCAGGTCGAGGCGCTCGCGGGTGACCTCGCCCACAATCCGGATCGCCAGGCCCGGGCCGGGAAACGGGTGGCGGGCGATCATGCGGTCGGGCAGTCCGAGCTGCCGCGCGACCTCGCGCACCTCGTCCTTGAAGAGCTCGCGGAACGGTTCGACGAGCCGGAATCGCATGCGCTCCGGCAGGCCGCCGACGTTGTGGTGCGTCTTGATGCGGGCGGCCGTGCGGGTGCCGCTCTCGATCACGTCGGGGTAGAGCGTCCCCTGGACCAGGAAGTCGATCTCGCCCAGGCGCGCCGCCTCCTCCTCGAAGACGCGCACGAACTCCTCGCCGATGACCTTGCGCTTCCGCTCGGGGTCGGTCACCCCGCGCAGCCGCGCCAGGAACCGGTCCGCCGCGTCCACGTGGACGAGCGGCACCTGGAAGGTATCGCGGAACGTGCGCACCACCTGCTCGGGCTCGTCCTGGCGCAGCAGGCCGTGGTCCACGAAGACGCACGTGAGCTGGTCGCCGATCGCCCGGTGCACCAGGGCCGCGGCGGTGGCCGAGTCCACGCCGCCCGAGAGTGCGCACAGCGCGCGCCCGCCGCCGACCTGCTCGCGGATCGCCGCGGTGCCGCGGTCGATGAACGAGCTCATGGTCCACGTGGGTTGGCACCCACAGACCTGATAGAGGAAGTTGCGCAACACCTCGAGCCCCCACGGCGTGTGGGAGACCTCCGGGTGGAACTGCAGCCCGTAGAGCCGCCGGCGCCGGTCGGCCATGGCCGCCACGGCGTTGCGGTCAGTGTGCGCGAGCGGGACGAACCCCTCGGGGAGCGCGACGATCGAGTCGCCGTGGCTCATCCAGCAGATCAGCCGGGGCTCGAGCCCGGCGAACAGGTCGGCGCCGTCGTCCACGAACAGCCGCGTGCGGCCGTACTCCCGCTGGTCGGCCGCCGCGGTGCGACCGCCGGGCAGCAGGTGGGCCATCAACTGCATGCCGTAGCAGATGCCCAGCGTGGGGATGCCGGCCTCCATGATCCGCGGGTCGGGCAGCGGCGCGCCCGGCTCGTAGACGCTCGCCGGCCCGCCCGAGAGCACGAGGCCCTGCGGGGCATGGGCCAAAATCTGCTCGAGCGGGGTGTCGTAGGGCAGGATTAGGCTGTAGACGCGGCTCTCGCGAATGCGGCGCGCGATGAGCTGCGCGTACTGCGCGCCGAAGTCCAGCACCACCACCGGCCGCGGGGGCGGCCCGGTCTCGGTCGCGAGCTGGAGCTGCGGCTGGACGGCGGTCAGCGGCCCTGTCCCACCTTCTGGCTGAACTGCGCCGCCTTGCCCTCGCTCGCCAGCGTGGGCGCAATCACGATCTCGGCGGCGTGCATCTCCCGGATGGTCGCGGCCCCACACATCCCCATCGCGGTGCGCAGCGCCTCGGCCAGGTTGTGCGACCCGTCGTCCACGCCGGCGGGCCCGAGCAAGATCTGCCGAAGCGTACCGGTGGCGCCGACCCGAATCCGCGTTCCCCGCGGCAGCGCCGCGTGCGGCGTCGCCATGCCCCAGTGGAACCCCCGACCCGGCGCCTCTTCCGCCCGGGCCAGCGCCGAGCCCAGCATGACCGCGTCGGCCCCGCAGGCGATGGCGCGGGCGACATCGCCGCCCACCGCGATCCCGCCGTCGGCGACGATGGGGACGTAGCGTCCACTGCGGCGCGCGTGGTCGTCGCGCGCCGCGGCCACGTCGCAGATCGCGGTGGCCTGCGGAACGCCGAGGCCGAGCACGCGCCGGCTCGTGCACGCCGCGCCCGGCCCGACCCCGACGAACAGCGCTGCCACGCCCGCCTCCAGCAGGCCGGCCGCGGCGTCGTAGCCCACGCAGTTGCCGGCCATCACCGGCACGCGCAGCCGCGCGGTCAGGTCGCGCAGCGAGAGCGCACGGCCGCGGGACGAGCGGTGCTGCTCGGTGACGACCGTGGACTGCACCAGGATCAGGTCGGCCCCGGCGGCCTCGGCCACCGGCGCCAGGCGCGGGGCCGCGGCCGGCGTCATGGACACGCAGCAGGCCGCGCCCGCATCGCGCACCGCGGCCACGCGCGCCGCGATGAGCTCCTCCTGGATGGGCGCGCGGTAGAGCCGCTGCATCAGCCCGATGACCTCGTCGGGGGCCGCGGCCGCGATCGCGGCGAGCGGCTCCGCCGGGTCGGCGTAGCGCGTCTGGAGCCCCTCCAGGTTGAGCACGCCGAGCCCGCCGAGCGCCGCCATGATCCCCGCGGTGCGCACGTCCGTCACGCTGTCCATCGCCGCGGCCACGAACGGCAACCGGAACGCGAGCGCGCCGACCCGCCAGGACAGGTCGACGTCTTCGGGGTCCACGGTCGCGGCGGCCGGCACCAGCGCGATCTCGTCCAGGCTGTAGGTGCGCCGGGCGCGCCGGCCCACCCCGAGCAGCGCGCCGCTGGCGTCCTGGTCCTCGGCGCGGGCGATCTCGCGCGTGGGCGTGTGCGTGGTCATCGACGGGTCACCTCCGGCGCAGTGGCGTCCGACGTCACGTCCCGTACAGCTCCGGCTTCAGCACAGCGATGTAGGGCAGGTTGCGGTACCGGCCGGCGTAGTCCAGGCCGTAGCCGATGACGAACTTATCCGGGATCTCGAACCCGCGGAAGTCGATCTGCACCGCGCGCAGCCGGCGGGGCCGCTTGTCGAGCAGGGCGCACACGCGCAGGGAGGCCGGATAGCGCGCCTTGAGCGTCTCGAGCAGGTAGTCCATGGTCAGGCCGGTGTCGATGATGTCGTCGACGACGATGACGTGGCGACCCTCGATGCTCTGGTCGAGGTCTTTGAGGATGCGGACGATGCCGCTCGACTCGGTACCGGCGCCGTAGGACTGCGTCGCCATGAAGTCGATCTGGCAGGGCACGCTGATGGCGCGCAGCAGGTCGGCCAGAAAGACGAAGGCACCCGTGAGGATGCCGACGAGCAGGGGGTCTTTTCCGTTGTAGTCCTGGGCGATCTGCCGGCCGAGCTCCCGGACGCGGTCCTGGAGGACCGCCTCCGGGATGAGGACTTCTTCGACGTCGTCCACCAGGCCCAACCGGGGTCCTCACCTCGCGGGATTTAGGCCATTATAGCAGCAGGGGGTCGGGCGTCTAGCCCCCTTGCTCGAGGCGCTCGGTGTGCAGCCCCGAGAACCGCGCGAAGTCGCGGTCCTCGGTCAGGAGCGTCCGCACGCCGTGCTCCCGGCAGAGCGCAACGATCTGGGCGTCGAACGCCAGGTTGCCCGTGGCCTGGGCCTGCACGATGGCCTCGTGCAGCAGCCGCCAGAACCGCTCACCGGGCGCCAGGACGACCAAGCTCGGACTCTCGATCAGCCCCTGGAGCGCGGCGAGGGCCTCCTCGAGGCGGGACGGGGGCACGAGCACCCGGGGGTGCGTCACCACGCGGACGAACTCCCCCACGCAGAATACGGGAAGTCCCCACAGGGCCGATCCCTCGGCCAGCTGCTGGAGGCGCCGCGCAGCGGCCCGATGCAGGGGAAACTCCTCGCGGTGCGCGTAGACGAGGACGTTCGTGTCGACGGCGATCACCCGCGGCCCTCCATGTGATCGTAGAGCGCGTCCCGGTCGGCGATGTCGACCGCGGACACCTCGGTGCCCCGACGGGTGGTCCACGTGAAGCGATACGCGGGACGCCGGGGCCGAACCAGGAGGAGGCGCAGCGCCTCTTCGATCACGGACGTCAGGGTGCGCCCCTCCCGCGCCGCGCGCTTCTTGGCCTCTCGCACCAGCCCGTCGTCGAGGTTCAGCGTCGTGCGCATGGCCTCGCCCTCCGCAGATAAGCATACTGAGCAATGCAGATAGCTGTCAACGTGAACGCCGACCGACCGGACTCGCCCCAGGGCTGCAGCCCTGGGGGTAGTTCTGCTTGACCTGCGGGCTCGCCCCGGGACGAGTTCAGCGACGAACGGGCATCTGGCTCCCGGTCACTGGCCCACTCGCCCCACCTGCCGCTTCCATCTCCGCGGCCACCGCCCGCGCGGCCGCGACCGGGTCCGTGGCCGCGGTGATGGGCCGGCCCACCACCAGGTAGTCGCTGCCCGCCCGCACCGCCGCGGCCGGCGTCGCCACGCGCGCCTGGTCGTGCGCTGGCCCCCCCGCGGGCCGGATCGCCGGGGTGAGCACCCGGAACGCCTGGCCGCAGGCGGCCTTGATCCGCGCGCACTCGGCGACCGCGGCGGTCACGCCGTCGAGCCCGGCATCCTGCGCCAGGCGCGCCGCCCGCAGCACCGAGCCGGCCACGCGTCCCGCCTCGCTGGTCAACCGCGTCACGCCCAGCACGGCCATCCGGCCGGCCGCGGGCCGCGCCGCCGCGGCCGCCGCGCGCAACATCGTCTCGCCGCCGGCACAGTGGACGGTGACCAGGGCCGCGCCCAACTCCGCGGCCGCGACGACCCCGCCGGCTGCGCTCTGCGGAATGTCGTGCAGCTTGAGGTCGAGGAAGACGTGCCCGCCGGCGTCGTGCACCATCCGCACGACGGCCGGTCCCTCGCGGACGAACAGGACCGGGCCGATCTTGAACCAGCAGGTGACCGGCCGCAGGCACTCGACCAGGCCGGCGGCCTCGCGCAACCCGGGGACGTCGAGGGCGACGATCAGGGCCGGCACGCGGCTACGAGCCGGCGCGCCGCATGATGGTCCACACACCGCCCTGGTAGCGCACCAGGTCGCCGACGCGGACCTCCAGGTAGAACTCATAGGGGACGCCGTAGTCGAGCCCGCGGATCACGATGCGGTTGGGTAGCGTCTCCTGGTTGGACGTGAACTTGGCCTCCACGTAGCCGATGACGTCGATGCGCGGCGGGCCTTCGCCGCTCCCGCACGACGGAAACACCTGCGCCACCGCCATGAGCGCGACCATAGCCAGCACCTTGATCCCCACGAGACCACCTCCGGCGGCATCCGCCGGCCCCATTCTACACGATGCGCGGGCGCGTCGCGGCCGTACAGCAGTGCGCCCCGGGGAGGCGTGCCCTCCCCGGGGCGCGGTCGAAGGAGGTGCCGGCGCCTACCAGCTCACCGACAGCTCGGCGCGGTAGAAGTTGTGGATGTCGCCGCCGAACGCTGGCGTCCCGCCGCCCGGAGTCAGGGCGTTGGCCTTGGTGTACTGGACGTACACCGTGGTGTTCGGGGCCAGCCGGTGGCTCAGGCGCAGCCACCACTCGTAGTAGGGCGCGCCGCTGGAGATGACGTTGCCGCCCTCGTAGACGATGAACGCGGACCAGGTCGGGCTGAAGGTCAGGTTCAGCCGCGCCAGCCAGCCCCGCATGTCCCAGGGGAAGTACTGGCCGAACCAGGTGTTCGCGCCGGTGTACCGCGGCGGGTTCTGCCCGGCCAGCAGGCCACCGTAGTTGTGGTACTCGAGGTCGAGCGAGGGGCTCCAGGTCTCGATACCCGCGACCTGGGCCAGGTTGATGTTGCCGCCCACGCGCCAGGCGCTGGCCGACGGACCAAAGGCCGTGCCGGCCGGCACGATCTGGGGCTGCCAGGACGCGTAGTCGACCCACACCCGCACGCCCGGGAACAGCGTGCCGGTGAGGTCGATGCCCCAGCCCACGCCGCCGAACGCGGCGAGGTAGGGCGAGGCCGTCTGCTTGTAGTAGGTGCCGCCGAGCGTCCAGCCGGGCAGCAGAGCGCCGGTGGTCGCGCGCACGAGCTGGTGCTGGAGGTCGGGCGTGCGGCTACCGGCCGGGTTGCCCGGGACGAAGCCGCTGAGAACGGGCTCCACGAACAGCCCCACGGTCAGGTTGAGCGGACCGACCACCCAGTCGCCGCGGACACCGTCGATGGGCCCGGTGTTGGCGTTGCTCGCGTACCACGTGGTCGGGCCAAGGCCGCCGGCCGCGATCGACCACGCGCCCGCGGTGCCCGCCGGGTCGAAGAGCAGGCCGCCCGTGAAGCCGTGGTTGGCGATGGAGATGTTCTGGCGGCCGAACGTCCAGTTGCCCGCCAGCACGTTGGTGACGCGGACGTTGAGCAGGTCGAAGGTGACGTAGTCGAACCACAGGTGGCCGCCGAAGCGGGTGTCACCGGTGGTGCCCGTCAGCCCGGGGTTGTTGGCCGCCCAGAGCCGCACGGTCGCCTCGACGTTCGAGGCCACGCGGCCGGTGAAGGTCAGGCGCGCCCGCAGCCGGGCGTCCGGCGCGCGGAACGTGCCGCTGCCGCTCACCGAGCCGGTCGGGAAGACGTTGTAGCGGAACCGCATGTCGCCCGCGATCCTGGTGTTGTCGAGCCGCGCGCGAATCGCCGCCAGCTCTTCCTCCACCGCGGTCACGCGGACGCCCAGCGCCGCCAGCTCCGCGCGGAACTCCGCGACCAGCCGCTGGACGGTGCCGAGCTTCGTGGTGAGCGCGGTCACCCGCGCGTCCACCGCGCGCGTGGCCGCCGTCTGCGCCGCAACCGCCGCGTTCAGCTGCGCGGTGCGGACCAGGTCCGCCGGCAGCGGCGGGATCTTGATGGCCTCGATGCGCGCGAGCAGCCGCGCGACCACCATGGCCATCTCGTACCGCGTCATCGCCCGGTCGCCCCGGAAGGCCCCATCGGGATAGCCCTCGATGAGCCCCTTCGCCGCCAGCTCCGCGATCGCGTCGTAGGCCCAGTGGTCCGTGGGCACGTCCGCGAACGGCTGCGCGAAGGCGGGTGCGACGAGCGTGAGCGAGAGCATCACTGCTACGAGCACAGCGAGATGCTTCATCGCGTCTCTCGTCCCCTTTCCGTTGTGTGATGCGGGCCGCGCGGTCCGCGAGGCGGGGGAGCGAGTGTGCGTGTTTCCTCTTCCACCCACCCACGTCCGCGTGGCCCTCTTCCACCGCTTCGACCCCGCCACCCTCGTACCACTCCTCCTCCCGGGCGGGCGCCGTCCGGCCTCTTCGGCCTCGGCGGCAGACGTTCGTCCGTCACTGGATCCTTGGGGCGCTGCGGCACGGAGTCGTGCCGCGCCTGACACAACATACCACGCCCCGCCCACTCATTCAAGGCTCCGGCAACGGGCGGGAAGCTCCTCTGAAGTTGGTTGTACCCTTCGGCGCCCTTCCCCAGACTCCTCCTGCTCCCCGGGGCCTACGGCAGGAGGTCAGCAACGTGGAGAGGGGTGTCCGGCACCGCCTCTGGCGCGACCGCCTCGCCCGGGCCCGCCACGGTGATGGCCGCGTAGCCGGACGGCCGGGGGTGGCGGTGAACTTCCAGCACCCGACGCTCGAGGTCCAGTATCCAGTACTCCCGCACCCCGGCCTGGGCGTACATGGTCGCCCTGGAACCCTGGTCGAAGCGGAGCGTACCGGCCGCGACCTCCACGACCAGCACCGCGGACGTGGGGTGCTCACGGCTGTAGTCCCTCGCCGTGCCCGGGACCACGGCCACGTCGGGCTCCGGCTCGGAGTCTTCGGAGAGCGCGAGCGGCAGCTGCGCCCGGACGTCGTACCCCTCCCGGAACACAGCCTCGAGCCGCTGCTGGATCAAGCGGACCGCCGTGGCGTGGGCGGCGCTCTGGGGCGTCGTCTCGACGATCTCGCCTCGCACGAGCTGCACCCGCGCGCCCGGGGCGAACACGCCGGCGGCGGCGAGCCGGTGGTACTCCTCCCGCGTCCAGGCCTTGATCCGAACGCCCATGGTGTCTCTCCTGCCGAATCCATCATAGGCCAGGCCGCCCGTCCTCTCAATCGACGGAGGCCGTGCCGGTGACGGGAGATTGGACTTCGCGTTCACCGCGTGAACCTCGGATGAGCGCCGGCCCGCAGCCGCGCCTCGGCCAGGAGCACGGCCGCGTAGTCGTCGTAGGGTTCGGGTGGGGTCTGAAGGCCCAGTGGAAGCAGGCGGCGCCAGCCGCGCCGCGGGTGGTCGGCGAAGTATCGGGCGCGGGCCCGCAACGTCGTGCCGGCCTCATCTACCCGCTCGACGGGCAGGCCCAGCGCCCTGGCGGCCTCGACCACCGCTGCGGCGCCCGTGCGGTCACCGACCACGATCTCGGTGACCGCATGGCGGCCGACCCACTCGCGCAGGAGCGCGGCCAGCGCATCCGGCGACACAATCGCCCGGGCCTGCACCCCGGCCGCGGAGACCACGGCCACCCCGCACTTCCGGCGGCCAGGATCCACCGCGAGTACCACTCGTCGCCCGGACGCTTCGGCGCCTATCGGTAACCCTCTCGGTGGCCGATGGAGTGGTGGCGTCCCGGCCTCAGCACAGCCGTGCGGCTCGCGGTTCCTCGAGGCATCCGCTCCGCACCGGTCAGGGCGCGATGAAGGACACCCACACCAGCACGGCACTCGCGATGGGGGCGCCGTCGCTCCGAGCCGGCAGGAATCGCCAGGCCCGGGCCGCGGAGGCCGCCCTGGCGTCGAGCGCCGGCCGTCCCGAGGGGACGATGACGGTGACGTCACCGACCGTGCCGTCTTCTCTGACCACCAGGCGCAGCCTCAGGCGCGCGGTCACGCCCTCGGCTCGCGCGCCCGAGGTCAGCCCCGGCGCTTCGACCACCACCTGCCAGGCGTCGGGATGCGCGGGCGGGTCCAGGCTTATGGGTATCGGCGGCTCGACTGTTGGGACCCTGGGTGCCCTGGCCCCTGGTGCCGTGCCGCCGGGCTCCCCGGCCGCGTCAGACGGCGCGGCGGCCGGCGACTCCGCGGGGACGGCCGCCGGTGCGGACGACGCTGCCGGCGTCTGAGCGGATGGCGGCGCAGCCGCCGCAGGACGCGCATCGGTGGAACCATTGAGCGGCGTGGCCCCCGACCCGTCGGGCGCCGGGGGGGACGCCGCGGATCGCCCGGTGTGGCCGGCCGATGGTGGTGGCGTGACCGCTGCGGCGGGCCTGGACGCGTCGGCGACGGGCGGCCGCGCATCGCCCGCGCGCGGCGGCACCGGGTGGCCCGCCCGCGGCCTGAGCGGCTCGGGCTGAACTGCAGGCCCGGACGGTGCCTGCGCAGCGCGCGCGGAGCGGGCGGGCGCCCCGCTCTCCTCGTCGGCGGTCGGACCCGGAGCGCCCCCGAGGGGCGTCCGCGCCGCCACGGGCGAGTCCACTGTCCCTGATCGCTCGCGCAGGGCCCAGACCGTCACCCCGGTTGCCAGTACGAGCAGGGTCAGGGCGGCCGCGACCGCGGGGCGCACCCGGGCGCGCGGTTGCTGCCGCCGGACCCGCGGATCCTCGCTCACCGTCTCCACACCACCTCGGCAAACACCGTTCGACCGGGCGCGGGATAGCCCTGCAGCGCCTCGTACCGCGTGTCGAACAGGTTCGCCACCACGAGCCGGGCCACCATGCGTTGCAAGACCGGCGTCTGCGCGACGAGGCCCACGGTGCCATAGCCCGGCAGCCGCACGAGGTTGGCGGCGTCGGCGAATCGCGCTCCCACGAGCACGGCCGTCAGGGTCACCGAGCGCCCCTCCGGCCATGCGCGCGTCAGCGCCACGCTCCCGAGCAGCCACGGCCGGTTCGGCAGGTCGAGCCCCGTGGCCTGATCGCGCGCCCGCATGGCGGTGCCCGCGGCGCGGAGCGTCCACCCCGGTGCCAGCGAGCCCTCGACCTCGACCGTGCCGCCGAGAATCTGCGCCCTCCCCACGTTCTGCGGGGAAAACACGAAGGCCGCGTCCGGAACGTAGACGATCAGGTCGCGGACGTCGCTCCAGAACGCGGTGGCACGCATGACCGGCCGCTCCCCGCCGCCGATCTCGAGCCCGGCGTCGGCGGACCAGGCGTGCTCCGGCCGTAGCGTCGGGTTCCCGCGAACGAACCCGTCGAACGGGTAATACAGGTCGGCGAGCGCGGGCCCGCGGAACGTGCGGCCCACCGCCGCGCGCACCCGCACATCGGGCCGCACGAAGTACACGAGCCCGACGCGCGGGTTGATCTGCACGCCGTAGGCGGAGTGGACGTCGGCCCGAAGTCCGCTCGAGAGGACCAGCCGCGGGCCCAGGCGGCGGTCGTCCTGGACGTAGAGTGCGGCCACGGTGGCGGCGTGTGTGCCCACGGTGCGGCTCCTCACCGACTGCAGCGCGGCCTCGGCGCCGGCGGTCAGCACACGGTCGGCCCCCAGGCGCAGCGCGCGCTGCCACTCGACGGTCCACGCGGTGGCGTCGCTGCGGTCGTCGAAGGCGAACGCGGGGTCGCGGAAGGCGATCATGTCGTAGTGCAGCGCCACCCGCAGCCGGTCCGAGGTACGCCCGGCCTCGCGCGCCAGGGTCAGCGACGCGACCGCACGGGCATCGTCCTGCCGCGCGGTGAGCGAGGGAAAGAACGTCGGCCCAGGCGCGCCGCGCGTACCCGCGGTGGCGTGCAGGCGCAGGTCCCAGGTGCCGGCGCCCGCCGGCCCGCCGGCCCGGAACGACAGGTGGCCCTGGCGAACGTCGCTGTTCGGACGGTGGCCGTGCGCGGCGTCGTACCGCAGCGCAAGCGGCGCGTCGCCGCCGCTGGAGACCGACAGCGCACTCACCCCGAGGCTTCCCCCACCGGCCGTGGCCCGCGCGGCCGCCCGCCGCCGCGTCACGATGGAGATCACGCCGCCGAGCGCGCCGCTGCCGTAGATCGCCGAGAACGGGCCGCGGAGCACCTCGATGCGCTCGACGTCGTCGATCGGCAGGGTGGAGAGGTCCACGTTGCCGGAGAGCACGCCGTTGAGCGGCACGCCGTCAAGGAGCACCAGCACGCCCTCGGCGCCGCTGCCGCGGATGCTGGGCGTGATCAGGCTGCCCGGCCCGCCGTAGGCGCGGGCGAGCGTCTCGGGGACGAAGGCGATCGCCTCGCCGACTGTGCGCACGCCGAGCCGCCTAAGCTCCGCGCCGGTGAGCACGGTCACGCTGGCCGGGGTCGCGGTCGGCGGCTGCGGCCGGCGGCCGGGCGCGATCACGTCCGGGAGCTCGAACTCGGGGAGCGGTTGCTGGGCAACTGGCGGCTGGGCGAGAGCGCCGCCGGGAGTCGTACCGACGAGCGTGACACCGACCAGAACGACGGCGAGCGGGAGAAGACGCGGGGGCACCGGCCCCACCTCCTTTGCCTCGAAGGCGTGGTGGCGTCGGTGCAGGCAGGTCTTCTGGCTCCGGGTCATCGCCGCCAGCGCCTTCCCAAGGGTCTCCCCTCAGTGGCTCCCGCATCCGCGGGCTGGCGGCTCGCCGTCACAGCGGCGGGACCGCGCCGGACTCTCCGGCCCGAGGCCGGATCACCGGACTTCCCTATTCTGACGCCGCGTTCGCGGCGTCCACCTGCACCGCTATGTCAGGGAACGAAGATTCGCCGGCGCGCGGCCGGCCCCTGCCGGGATGCCGCGTCCGTTGCCCGGCTCAGCGGCTCGCCGCGCGCGCGCGGTCGGCCAGCTCGCGGGCGCGCGTGTCCCCGGGCGAAAGCCGCAGCGCGCGCTCGGCCAGGGTCAGGGCGCGCTCGGCGCGGCCCGCCTCGAGGAGCACCTCGCCGAGCGCGGTCAACGCTTCCACATTGTTGGGGTCCAGGTCCAGCGCGCGGGCGTACGCGTCCTCGGCGTCGCGCGAGCGGCCGGCGGCGCGGTACTGGTGGCCCAGCCCCACCAGGTACGCCGGCCGGTCCGGCGCGGCGGCGGCCGCGCGCTCCATCAACGGGATGGCCGCCCGGGGACGTCCGAGCGAGGCGTGCGCGAACCCCAGCAAGTAGGTCGCGTGCGCGTCGAGGTCGCGCGCCGGGTCGAACCCGGCCAGCGCGGGCCACGGCGCCACGCGCACCTCGTCGAGCAGCGCGTCGATCGTGCCGATGGTCTGCGCGTAGAGCGCGCGGGGGGTCGCGAACTCCAGCCGCGGGTGGTCGTCAGTGTTGAGCCCGGGCGCGGCCGCGGCCAGGCGCCCGGCCTCGGCGGTGCCGCCCACGCGGGCCGCGAAGAGCGCAGCCGGATGCCAGAACCCGACAGCCCGCAGGTCATCGGCCACGCCAGGGACCTCGGCGATGCGTCGCGCGACGCCGCGGTAGTCCCATCCGCCGGTCCCGCTGCCGATCAGGATCAGGTCGCCGTAGGCAGGCGCCCAAACCTCGACCGCGGGGAAGACCGCCCGGAAGCTCGCGATCAACACCGCCAGGTCCTCGGGCCGCAGCGCGTGGGTGTGCAGCCACTGCACCATCAGCCCGCCGGGCCGCAATCGCGCGCGCGCGTCGCGGTAGAACTCCACGGTGTAGAGCGCGCCCGTGCCCGCGACCCACAGGTCCGACGGATCGGAGATGATGACGTCGTAGGCGTCGGAGGCGGCGCGCAGGCGGTTGCGGCCGTCGGAGAGGATCAGGCGCGCGCGGGGGTCGCGCAGTACCCCCCGGTTGTATCGGTCGAAGAACCGCGACGCCTCGACGCCAGCCGGCTCGAGCTCGAGGATGTCGAGGCGCACCACCGGGTAGCGTGCCACTGCCGCGGCTGTGACCCCGGTGCCCAGCCCCAGCACGAACACCTCGCGCGGGGCGGGGTGCCGCAGCATCGGCAGGTGCCCGAGCAGGATCTGCGTGGACATGTCGGAGGGGAACGTGGACGCGTCGGTCTTCCCGTTGGAACGGTAGACCAGGTGATCGCCGACCTGGTCCACCGAGATGGTGGTGTTCACGCCGTCACGGTAGTAGAGCAGGCGCAGCGCGCGGATCTCGTCCTCGAGCGCGCGGGGGTCGGCGTAACGCGAGGCGAAGAAGCCGATGCCGGCGGCGAACACCTCGCGGGGCCACGGGGGCAGGCTCGCCACCACGGCCAGGGCCGCGGCCGCGGGCAGCAGCAGCGCGGCGCGCGCCGGCCAGCGCAGCCCGCTGAGGAGCAGCGCCACCACCCCGGCCGCGGCGCTGGCCAGCACGCCCACGACGACCGTGGCGCGCAGCCCCACCGCCGGGATGAGCACGAACCCGGCCAGGAAGGCGCCGAGCACCGTGCCCGCGGTGTTGGCCGCGTACGCCACGCCGATCGAGCGGCCGAGCCGCGCGAGCGTCCCGCCGAGACTCCCGACCACAGCCGGAAACGTGGCGCCGAGCAGCAGGAACGGCACGAACGCCAGCAGCGCAGCCAGGCCGACGTAGGCCACGAGCTGCCAGGCGAACGCGTCGCGGAACGCCGGGAAGAATCGCAGGAACAGATAAGGGAGCGCGGGCGCGACGAGGAGCGAGGCGGCGCCGCTCGCGGCGATCAGCACCTCGAGCGCGCCGAACGCGGCCAGGTGGCCACCCGGCCCGGTCCGGACCCGGGCGTAGAGCGCGCTGCCGGCGCCGAGCGCGGCCAGCACCACGACGACCAGCGTGCCGAACGCGTAGACCGACGACCCCATGACCAGGGCCAGCAGGCGCGCCCACGCCACCTCATAGGTCATCGCCGCGAACCCCGACAGCGCGAACGCCTGGAGGACCAGGACCGCGCTCACCGGGTCGAGCCCGGCCGCCAACGCGCGATCCGGGCTGACCATGCCCGGGCCCGCCTCGGCCGCCGCGGCCGCATCCCGGTCCGCCTCGGCCTCGGCGGCTGCGGGGGCGGCGACGCGGGCCCCGGCGCGGCCGCGCTCCCACGCGTCGAGGAACAGGGCCGCCGCGCCGATGAGCAGATTCACGCTGGCGGCGAGCCGCACCGCCGCGCCCAGGCCCAACGCCGGGAGCAGGCCATAGGTGGCCGCGGCCGCGCCCAGCGCCGCGCCCACGGTGTTGCCGCCGTAGAGGACCGCCACGCCGGGCGAGGCCCCGGCGGAGGGGACCACCAGGCGGCGGACCAGCAGTGGCAGCGTCCCGCCCATCAACGCCGCGGGCGGCACGATCACGAGCGCGCAGAGCGCGAACTGGACGCCCAGCAGCAGCGCCGGTCGCGCTTCCAGCGGGCCGTACGCGGCCAGGTAGGCCGCGTCTACTGCGCCGAACGCCCAGGGACTCGCCAGCGCGTACAGCCCGGTCGCGGCTTCCACCAGTCCGAAGACCGCCAGGCCGGCGGCGGGCCGCCGGTCGGCCACCACCCCCCACAGCCACGCGCCTACCGCCAGCCCGCCGAGGAAGGCCGCGAGCACGGTGCTCGTGGCCAGCGTCGTGCTGCCGAAGACGAGCACGAGCCGGCGCATCCACACGACCTGGTAGACCAGCGCCGCGGCCCCGGAGGCCACGGCCATCGCGACCAGGACGGCCGCAGCCGCGCCGGGCCTAGCGCGCAACCGCGTACCTGACGACAAGCGGCATCTCGGTGGTGATGTCGCGCGCGGCCAGGACCTGCACGCGCACCTCGCGTCCCGCGGCGGTGATGGCCGCCACGGCCAGGCGCTGGTCGTCCACGTCCACCTGCGCCCGCGGCGGGTCGGTGATCCGCGCGAAGGGCGGCGAGAGCAGCCGGCCGGTGGCCCGGTCCGCGGCCGCGTCCGCCAGGCCCAGCAGCTCGAGGGCGACGCGCTCGCGGCCGCCTTCACCGCTCACGGCGGCCGTCAGCAGCACGGTGCCGGCGCGGTAGACGAGCCGGCGGTCCACGAGCAGGACCGAGACGCGCAACGCTTCGCCGCGCAGCGCGTTCTCCAGCGACACGACGCGGACGATCGTCTCGCCGCGCCGCAGGCTGATCAGCCGGGCGATCGCCTCCCACGTGAGGTTCGCCGGATCGAGCTGTAGGACCGCGCCGCTGACCAGGTCGGGCGCCGCGCCGCCGGCGACGGCCCGATCCACGGCGCGCAGCCGCAGCGCGTCCAGGCGCTGCAAGATCGCGTCCGGCGGCAGCCGGCCGTCGATGACCTCGCGCAGCACCTCCTGGTTGCGCAGGAAGGAGATGTCGCCGCCCTTCAGCTCGGCCAGGCGCGCCTCGGCGGTCTCGATCTGCTCGCGCAGGTCGTGCAGCCGGAACAGGCCGACGCGCGCGTCCTGCGAGACCAGGAGCACGGACGCCAGCGAGATCAGCGTGATCAGCATGCCCGTGGCGACCGTGATCAGGTGCGCGGTGTAACGCGGCCGCAGGCCGAAGATGGAGAGACGTCGTCGCCCGGTGGCGCGCCCCACCATGTTGCCAATGTAGGCCACGGCGCCGCTGACGACGATCAGAATCGGGAGCAGAATGAGCCCGGACTCCATCGCCGGCCTCACTTCAACGCGCCGGGACCCCGGCCCTGGCGCACGGCGGCCGCGCCTCGACCAGGTAGGCGCGCAGGCCGCGGTCGTCGGCCAGACGCCGTGCCTCGCGCGGCAGCAGAATCCGGGCCCAGGTCTCGTCGTCCGCGGCCGGCACGACCACGACGAGGCGGTCGCCGGCGCACAGCTCATCGGCCAGGCGGTCGCGGCCCTCGATCACCGTCACCGGCCGACCGCTGTAGTAGGCGAGCGAGGGACTGCGGGAGAGCCCGACCGCCAGCACCCGCGCGGGCGGCCCGGGCTGCGCCGCGATGAGGCGCGCGACGCGAGGGATCGGCCGGTAGCCTTCGATCGCGGGAAGCGTGTGGTGCACCAGCACCGGGACTACCGCGGCCATCGCCGCGACCAAAGCCGCGAACGCCCCCTCCGGCCGACGCACCAGGAGCAGGCCCCAGGCCAGGAGCGGCCCGGCCGCGAGCGCCGCGGCAGTGACCGCGACCACCGGGACCAACCCTGCCACCTCGGAGGGATACTGCGTCGTCCCGTACCACGCCATGGCCGCGACCAGCAGCGCCGCAGGCAGGGGGAGCAGGAGCGTGGCCCCGCGCATCAGGCGGGTCGCGTCCGGCGCGCGGTCTGCCGCGGCGGTCCACAGCCGCGCCACCGCCAGCGCCAGGACCGGGTAGACCGGCAGCACGTAGTTGGGGAGCTTCGTACCGGCGGCGGTGTAGAACGCGACCGTGATCGCGCACCACAGCAGGACGACCTGGCTGGCCGCCTCCGCGCGCCGCCGCCACAGCAGGACGAGCCCCGCGGCCGCGAACGCGGTCCACGGATACGATCCAACCAGCAGGACGGGACCGTAGTACCACCACGGGCCGGGCTGATTCTCCACGACGCCGAAGAAGCGCGTGAACATGTAGTAGCCGACGGCGGTCTGGAGGAACGCGGTCCCGTGCCGCACGGTCTGCGTGACGTACCACGGCAGGCCCACCGCCGCGAAGAGCAGGGGGCCTGGAAGGGGAATGCGCCGCCACGCGGACCAGTCGCGCCGCAGCAGCCACAGCGCGCCGACGACCATCGCCGGCAGGGCCAGGCCGATCGGCCCCTTGGTGGCCGTGGCGAGCCCGGCCCACCCCCACGCCAGCACCCGGGTCCGGCGGGCGCCGGTCGCCTCGCCGGCCAGGTACATGTAGAGCGCGAGCAGCATGAACGCGACCAGCGTCGGGTCGAAGACCCCGAGGCGGGCCTGCCCCAGGACCTGGAGCGTCGTTGCTGCCACGGCGCCGGCGAGGCCGCCCTCGCGCGTACCGTACCACAGCCTGCCGAGGAGGAAGACCGCTACCACGATGAGCGCGCCGGAGACCGCCGACCAGATGCGCGCCGCGAACTCCCCGAACCCGAGCGCCGCGCCGGTGGCGGCCTGGAGCCAGAAGAACAGCGGCGGGTGAACGAACCACGGTGCCCCGTCCAGCTTGAGGTCGAACAGCGCGCCGGACCGGTGCACCTCGCGGGCGATCTGGACGTAGCGGACCTCGTCCTGGTCCCAGAGCGTGCCGACCCCCACGCCGTAGGCGAAGAGCGCCAGCGCCGCGGCCGCGAGCAGCGCCACGGTGACGGTGTCCGCGCGGCGCCACGGCGCCGGCTGGGGCGCGAGGGCGGCCATGGCTACCTGGCGGTCCAGAGCAGGTAGCCGCCCACCGCGCCCACGAGCAGATTGGGCAGCCACGCGGCCGGGAACGGGGCAAGCTGCCCCCGCTCGCCCAGGGTGACGGTCACGGTCATCAGGACGTAGTACGCCAGCAGCACCAGCACCGTGAGGCCGAGCCCGGTGGACCGGCCGGACCGGTGGGGCCGCAGGCCGAGCGGGACCGCGAGCAGCGCGAAGATCACGCTGCTCGTCGGCAGGGCCAGCTTGAGCTGGAGGCTGACCGCGTAGCGCAGGACGTTCTCGCCCGCGGCCGCCAGCGCGGCGATCTGCTGGCGAAGCTCGCCGATCGTCATCTCCGAGGGATCGCGGCGCATGGACGCGAGCTGCCGGGGCGCGCGGGCGAGCTGCACGCGCAGCTCGTCGAAGTCCGTGCGCAGCCCGGCGCCGGACCCGAGCAGGTACAGCGTCCCGTCGCGGAGCACCCACCCCTGCTCGTCGTAGACCGCGGTGCGGGCCTCGATCAGGCGCACGGGCCGGCCGCGCTGGAACTGGAGGATCGACACGTTGGTCATGCGGCCGTCCTGCGTGTCCATGCGCCGGGCGTAGAAGACCGACTCGACCCCGCTGATGCGTTCCCGGAACAGGACGTGCTCCTGGATACGCCGAACCGGCGCGCGTACGGCCTCGGCCAGCGCCTCGCGGTAGCGCGTCTCCGACCGCGGCACGACGTATTCGCTGAGGCCGAGCGAGAGCCCCGTGACCGCGACACCGGCCAGCAACACCGGGGCCGCGATCCGCCCCAGGCTCCACCCGCTGGTGCGCATCGCGATGACCTCGTTGCGGTCGGAAAGCCGTCCGACCGCGAGCAGGGTCGCGAGCAGCATCGACATCGGCAGGCTGTAGGCGGCCAGGTACGGGACGCGGAGCAGGAGCAGCTCCAGGTTCGTGCGCAACGGGATGCTGGTCTCAGCCGCCAGCCGCGCCAGGAAGAACAGGTGGTTGACCAGCAGCAGCGTGGTGAACACGGCGACACCGAACAGGAAGACGCCGCCCACCTCGCGCAGGATATACCGGTCGATCAGCCGCATCGTCCTCAGAGCCGAAACTGCTCGCCCAGATAGAAGCGCCGGGCCTCGGGGCTCGCGGCGATCTCCTCCGAGGTCCCGGCGAACAGAATGCGTCCCTCGTGGATGATCTCGGCGCGGTCGGTGATGGCGAGCGTGTCGCGCACGTTGTGGTCGGTGATGATCACCCCGAGTCCGCGTTCGCGCAGCCGGACGACGACCCGCTGGATCTCCGCCACTGACTTCGGGTCCACGCCGGTGAACGGCTCGTCGAGCAGGATGAACCGCGGCTGCAGCGCGAGCACGCGTGCGATCTCCACGCGCCGTCGCTCCCCGCCCGACAGCGTCGCCCCGGTCTGGCCGCGCAACCCGTCGAGCTCGAACTCCTCCAGGAGGGCGCGCACCATCTCGCGCCGCGCTCCGGGAGGCAGCGGACCACCCTCGAGCACCGCCTCGATGTTCTGCTGGACCGTCAGCCCGCGGAAGATCGAGGGTTCCTGCGCCAGGTACCCGACGCCGCGCCGCGCCCGCAGGTGGACGGGCAGGTGCGTGATGGGATCGTCGCGCAGCCACACGTCGCCGGCATCGGGCCGGATGAGGCCGACGATCATGTAGAACGTCGTGGTCTTGCCGGCGCCGTTGGGCCCGAGCAGCCCCAGGATCTCGCCCTGCTCCACGCTGAGGTCCACGCCGTCCACCACGGTTCGGCTGCCGTATCGCTTGCACAGGCCCTTGGCCGCGAGCATCGCCATGGCCTCAGGGCGCGCGCGTCGGCGTGGGCGAGGGGTTGACGACCACGCGCGAGGCGCCCCGCGCGGTGACGCGCGAGGCCTCCAGGTCGATCTCGATCACCTCGGCGACCACGCGGTCGGCGCCGCGGTCCACGCGCGCGCCGCCGGCGAGCACCGCGCGGTTGTCGCGGCCGAAGACCTCGGCCCTGGGCGCGTACCCCACCAGGGTGCCGCGCCGGACCTCCACCCCGCCCTCGGCGCGCGCCACCTCCTGGTCGAGGAGGAAGGTGATGCGCTCGGCGCGCAGCGTCGCGTCGCGGTGGCGCGCTACCGGCTCGCCAGTCAGGACCGCGGTGCGGCCGCGGTCGTCGTAGTCGAGCCGGCGGCCCTCGGCGCTCCACTCCCCGCGCGCGACGCGGACGCCGCCGGTCGCGACGAACCGGCGCGTGCGCAGCGAGCCCTCGATCACCGGCGCCTCGAGCGCCGTCGCCGCGTCCTCCCGTCGCGTGGTCATCCGAACCTCGCCGGCGGCACGCACGGTCTCGTCCGCGAGGCGGTACTCCACGGTCTGCGCCCGCATCACGAGCTCCGGATCGCTGAGCGCCGCGCCGCCCGACGCGGAGATCGTCCGCGCCGTACCGTCGTAGCGCACGCGCGGCGCCCGCAGCTCGGTTCGGCCGCGTGTGACGACGACCGGCGCGCCCTCGGCGTGCAACTGCCCGCTGCGGTCATCGTACTCGACGCGCGTGGCGCCGCTGATCTCGATCGGCGCGGCGACCGGGCTCGCGGGGCCTGGCGACGGGGCCGGCGCGGCGGCCGCGGTCCGCAACGCGAGCAGCGCGGCGAGGCCCGCGAGCGCCGCCGCGCACCGCCTACTCGGTCGTGGTGACACGCACGTTCCCCGACAGGCGGGTCCGCTCGAGGGCGGTATCCGCGACCAGGCGGTCGGCGCGCGCGACGACGCCGGGCTGCGTGAGCACGACCCCGCCGGTGGCCTCGAGCTCGCGGCGGGCGGGAATCCAGCGGACGCGGTCGGCCTCGAGCGTGCGGCGGCTCGCTGCGGCGTGCGCCCGGACCCGGCCATCCAGGGTGACGTTGCGCGTGGCGATCTCGAAGGTGCCCCGCGCGGCGGTGAAGCGCACCGAGGGCCGCCCCTGCTCGAAGTACGTCCCGTCCACCTGCGCGAGCGTCACCAGGCCCGCGGCGCTGTCCACCGACACCGTGGCCGCGCGAATGTCCCACTGCGGCCGCCCCTGCGCGTCCGCCGCGGCGATCGCGCTGCCGGCGATCTGCACCGGCGGAATCCGGGGCCCGGCCGGCGTGGCGGGCCCCGGCGCCGGCGTCGCGCGCGCCGCCGGGGCGGGCCGCGGCGGCGGGCTCTGCAGGAGCGCCCACACCAGCAGCGCGGCGGCCGCCACCGCGACCGCGGGGCCGATCCAACGTCCGCCGCGGCTCATCAAGGGTGGGCCTTCGCCGTCATCCGTCCCATGTTACTCGACGCCCCCACCCGGCTCAAGGCGGCCCGCGGCGGCCAGCACCTGGCGGGCCGCCCGCGCGTGCGCGCCGGGCGGCCCGAGCGCAGCAGCCAGGTCGAGCAGCCGCCGGCGCATCTGCTCGCGAGCCGCGTCGTCCCGCAGCAGGGCCACCACGGCTGCGCCGAGCGCAGGGCCGGTCGCCCGGTCCTGGAGCAGCTCCGGGACGAGCGATTTGCCGGCCATGATGTTGGGGATCGCCGCCCAGCGCGTGCGGACGGCCAGATGGACGATCCACCAGTTCAGGCGCGCGGTCCGGTACGTGACCACCATTGGCACGCCGAGGACCATCGCTTCGACGGTCGCGGTGCCCGACGCGGTCAGGAGCACGGTGCTGGCCGGCATGACTTCCCGCGCACCGTCGAGCACCGTCACGTCGAGCGCCCTCGCCCCGATGCGGCCGCCGAGCGCGGCTTCTACCTGCGCCCGGAAGGCGGGTGCCGCGAGCCCCAACAGCACGGCGAGCCCGGGCACCGCGCGCTTGGCCGCCTCCGCCGCCTCCAGCATCGGAGGCAACAGCGCGGCGAGCTCCTGGCGGCGGCTGCCCGGCAGGAGCCCGAGCACCGGGGCGCCCGGCGCGAGGCCGAGCCGCGCGCGGATGCGCCCGGCGGGCTCGACCTCGTGCGTCAGGTCCGCGGCCGGATGGCCCACGAAGACGGCGTCCGCGCCTGCGGCGCGGTAGGCCTCGGCCTCGAAGGGGAACACCGGTAACAGCCGCGCGCCCAGCGCGGCGATGTGCCGGGCGCGACGGCCACGCCGCACCGACACCATCGGCGGCACATAGTAGACCGTGCGCAGCCGGCCCCGCAGGCGCCGCAGCAGCGCCAGGTTGAACCCCGAGAAGTCGATCGGGACCAGCACGTCCGGGGGCGCGGCCCGCAGGCGCGCGAGGACCACGTCGAGCCGGCGCGCGTACTCGCGCACCCGTCGCGCCGCGTCCACCCACCCCATCAACCCCCACTCGGTGCTATCGGCGAGGAGCGCGACGCCGGCCTCGCGCATCCGCGCCCCTCCCACGCCCTCCAGCCGGACATCCGGCGCCAGCCGGCGCAGCTCGCGCGCGAGCGCGGCGCCGTGGATGTCTCCGGAGACCTCGCCCGCGAGGAGGAAGACCGTCGGCGGCTCAGGCGAGGGCATGGACCGGCAGGCCGAGCGGCGGCGCATCGGCCGCCACGATGGTGATGCCGGCCGCGTCCGCCTCAGCGATCATCCGGTCCCGCTCGAGGAGCACCGTGCGGCGCGCGTCGACGCCGAGCACGCGGGCACAGACGTCGCGCATCGCCGCGATGGTGTCCGGGCCCACGGTCGGGATGTCGAAGCGCGGGTCCTGCTGGTTCCGGCTGGCCTTGACCACCACGACGTCGGCGACCATCGCGCCGCCCCGGCGGATCGTGGCGTCGGTGCCCTCGGCAGCCTCGACGGCGAGGATCACGCCGGCGCGGAGGACCACGGTCTGCCCGATGTCGAGGTCGGCGATCCGGCGGGCCACGGTGCGGCCAAACGCCAGGTCCGCCTCTTCGTCGGCGGTCGGCGGCCGCCGGGTGAGCACCCCGGGGGGCACCAGCAGGTCCCCGACGAACCGCGTCTGGTCGAGCATCTCCATGTTCAGCTCGGCCAGCAGGCTTGCGAGCCGCTCCAGCAGCGGCACGTCGCGCCGGTCGCGCAGCGTGGTGAGCACCGTGTTGCGGAGGTCGTCGCCCGCCCCGAGCAGGTCAGCGCGCGGGAAGCGACCCGCCACCAGGACCTGCCGCACGCGGTGCGCCCGGAGCGCTCCCAGCAGCTCGGCCAGCGCGCCGGGACGGCACCGCTGGTAGTGATCGGCGATCGAGGGGAGGGACGGCGAGTCGCCGGAGACCTGAATGCAGACCAGCGCGTGGCCGCGTCCCTTCACCGCCCGCGCAATCACCTCGGGCAGGACCCCGGTCCCGGCGACCAGCCCTACGGTTCCGTCCGGCTCTCGCATCGCACGACGCCTCGCTTGCCAGCTCGCGCCTCTCGCAGAAACGCCAGGAACTCGCCCACCGGGCCGCTGGCGGCGGCCTCCGCCTCCAGGGCCGCCAGCGCGTCGTCGGGGCGCAGTCCCGACTCGAAAAAGATCCGGTAGGCACGGCGCAGTGCCAGCCGGTCGGCGGGCGACACGCCGCGGCGCTGCATGCCGACGCGGTTGAGCCCCACCGCCCGCGCGTACCACCCCGCCACCATCACGTAGGGCGGGACGTCCTGCCGCACGCCGGAGTTGCCGGCGACCATCGCCAGCCGGCCGATGCGGGTGAACTGATGGACGCCGCACAGCCCGCCCAGGTAGGCGTCCTCGTCCACGCGTACCCACCCGCCGAGCTGCACGCCGCTCACGATGATCGCCCGGTCGCCGACCCAGCAGTTGTGGCTAACCTTGGCGAACGACATGATGAAGGTGCCGTTCCCGACACGCGTCTCGTGGCCCTCACCCGTGGCGCGGTCGATGCTGGCGAACTCGCTGATGTGATTGTCGTCGCCGATGACGACCCGCGTGGGCTCGCCGCGGTAGGCGCGATCCTGCGGCGGCGAGCCGATCACGGTGTGGGCGCCCACGCGGTTGCGCCGACCCAGCGTCACCCGGTCGGCGAGGACCGCGTGCGGTCCGATCACGGTCCCGTCGCCGACGACCGCCTCGGCACCGACGACCGCGTACGCGCCCACCTCAACCCCCTCGCCCAGGTGCGCGCTGGTATGCACGACCGCGGTCGGGTGGACGTCGGCCGACGCCAGCCGGCTACCGGAGTCCGCCATCGCCCGCTCCTCCGGTGGTGGCCAGCGCCCGCGCGATCTCGGCGGCGAGGGCCACGTGGAGCGTGTGGCCCGCGCGGACCGCCACCACATGCGCCCATAGCGGCCGGCCGAGCAGCGCCAGGTCCCCGATCGCGTCGAGGATCTTGTGCCGGGCCATCTCGTTGGGAAACCGCGGCTCGTTCACGAACCCCTCCGGCCCGATCACGAGCGCGGTGGCATACGACGCCCCACGTGCCAGGCCCTGTGCCCGAAGCGCGTCGACCTCGGCGACGTAGCCCCACGTTCGCGCCGGGGCGACCTCACGCGCGTAGTCGTCCACCTCCTCGCGGTACTCCGCGATCTGCGGGGCGATCGCCACACCGTCGGCCGTGGCCACGTACGTCACGCGAAGGCGCGGCGCCGGCAGCGCGACGATGATGCTGCTCCCGCTGCTCACCCACACCGGGGCGTCCAGGACGATCGGCCGGCGCGCGGCGTCCTGCTCGACCAGCCCGGCCGTGCGCAGCGCGTCCACGAACACCACGGCGCTGCCGTCCCCGCACGGCAGCTCCTCGCCGTCCACCTCGACGACCAGGTTGTCCACGCCCAGGCCCCGGGTGGCCGAGAGCAGGTGCTCCACCGTCGCCACCCGCGCGCCCCGGCCGAGCACGACCCCACGGGCGGTGGCCACCACGTCGTCCAGCCCGGCCCTGACCGCCGGGGCGTCGGGAAGGTCCGCCCGGTGGAAGCGGATGCCCTCGTCCGGGGCCGCGGGCCTCAGCCGGGCCGCTGTCCGGGCGCCGGTGTGCAGGCCGGTGCCGGCGATCTCAACCGGCCGGGCGATGGTGCGCTGCCGCACACCCGCGCTCATCGTGGCCTCAGACTCAGGCGGACGGGATAGAACGATCCCGCCAGCGGCATGGTCACCACCGTCACGGTCCGGCCCCCGCCAGGGGCCACCGCAAGCGCCGCGATCTCACGGTCCTCGTACGGTCGCATCAGGCCCGCGTCCACGACCGCGCCGTCCACGACGAACAAGCCCCGGGCTAGCCCCCCTGCAGCGTTCGCCATGAGCACCGTGTTGACCTCGCGCCCGGTGGGGTTCGTCAGGCGCAGCCGCACACGGTAGAGCACGCCGTAGTCGCCCACGAGCGCCTCGCCGGTGCGGACGTCGCGAAGGCCGGCGCTCACCCCCAGGTCGACCACCGGCGCGGGCTCATGGGCGGGCAGTTCGCGCTCGATCTCGACCAGGGCGCCCGGGAAGGTTCCCCGGGGATGGGGGAACGCGGTGGGCCCGAGGTCCGTGGTCACCGTATGGTCGAGCAAGTAGGGTGCCCGCACGTGCACGACCACCTCCACCGGCCCGCCCTGGGTGACCTGAACCTGCATCAGCCCTGAGACGAGCGCGTCGGGCGGGAGGGTGTAGGCCGTAAACGTCGCGGCGCCGCGCTCGGGGACGTCGACGAAGTAGCCCTGACCGGCGAGCAGCGCGGCCAGGAAGCGCCGCGTGGCCGCGTACCCGATGAACACCGGGTCGTGGGAGGGACCGGCGAGCCCGCTCGTGTAGTGGACGCGCGCGCGCCCGGCGCCCGCGTTGCGTAGCGTGATCTTCAGCACCAGCGGACGGCCCGGGGTGCCGTTCAGGTGGTGGTAGAGCAGGCGCGCGGCGCGGCCGGCCTCCACGGTCTCCTGGAACAGCAGGCCGCTCGCGGTGATGCGCTCCGGCCGATTGCTGACCAGCAGGACGTCCGGGGCGACAAGGGAGACCGCGGCGTTCTGGACGCGGACCCGCACGGTCCCCTCGACGGGGCCACCGGACGGGCTGCGGATCGCCATCGCGACCGGCAGGTCGACCGCCGCGCCGGGTGCCAGCGGGCCGTCGAGGGCGATCCGGCCGATGGTAAGCGTCGCGCCCGCCTGCACCGGTGTCACCTCGGCCAGGCGCCGCTCCACCGCCGCGCGGATCAGCTCGGGGGGCGCGGGTGCGCCGGTCACGACGACCTCGACCTCCGGCGGGAGCGCGCCCGCTGGCGGCCGCACCGCCACGCCCACCTGTGTCCGGTACGGTCCGAGGCGGAACGGCACCACCGTGCTCCCGGGCTCGCCGCCGGTGACCTCGACGTCGCGTCCCCGCAGGCGCACCGCGACGACCCGCCGGTCATAGGCACCCACCGTCACCGGCGCCGTGCCAGCAGCGTGGAGGGTGAAGCGCCCGACGGCGCCCGGCGCCAGCACCAGATCGCGGATCGGTGTGGCCAGCGCCGGGGTTTGCAGCGCCTGCTCGAGCGCGGCCGCCCAGCTCGCGGCGACCTCGGCCGGCCGGCCCGGCCTCGATCGCGCCTCGCCGCGCGCCAGCGATAGAACCGCAGAGCCGTCGACCACGAGCGTGGCGCCGCGCGGCCCGGTGCGCACGGCGATCGCGGTGGGCGGCGGCAACAGCGGCTCGAGCCGGCGCGCCGCATCATGCAGCCGCCGCGCGGCGTCGGCGCCAACGAGCCTCGCCACGGGTCGGCCGCGCACCCGCAGCTCCGCGGCCGGCGGACGGCCCGGGAACCGGATGACCTCGACTTCGCCCGCGAGTGACGCCTGCGCCGACACCAGCGCGGCCGCCGGGGCGACGAGCGCGGCGAGCGTGGCCAGGAGCGCGAGCGCCACCCCCGACGGAGGCCTCACGCGCCTTCCCCTCCGCCCGGGACGTCGGCCCGCCGCAACGCGCGCAGGTGCGCCAGCACCTCGGGCAGCCGGGCGACGGCCGCCTCCCGCCGGAGCTGCTCGCGGTGGTCGCGCGCCGGGAGCCCGGACACCGTGGCGCCCGCCGGGATCGTCTTCGTAATGCCGGCGCCACCGAGGACGACGGCCCGCGCGCCGATGGCCACGTGGTCACGCACGCCCACCTGGCCAGCGAGCACCGCGCCCTCGCCGATCGTCACGCTGCCGGAGATGCCGGTCTGCGCGGCGATGAGCACGCCCGGGCCGATCGTGACATTGTGGCCGATCTGCACCAGGTTGTCGATCTTGGTGCCCCGACCGATGCGCGTCTCCCCCAGCGTCGCGCGGTCCACCGTCGTGTTGGCGCCGATCTCCACGTCGTCCTCGATCACCACCCGCCCGCGGTGCGGGATCTTCAGGTGGACGCCCTCTTCGGTGGCGTAGCCAAATCCGTCGGCGCCGATGACCGCGCCGCTGTGCAGGATCACCCGGTCGCCGATGACGGTATCGGGATAGACCACGACGCGGGGGTGAAGCACGCTGTCGGCGCCGACGCGCGCGCGGGCGCCGACCACCGCGCCCGCGCCGATCGCCGCCCGCGCGCCGATCTCTGCCGCGGGCCCGACCACCGCGTGCGCGCCCACCGACGCGTCGGCGCCGACGCGCGCGTCGGGGGCGACCACGGCGCTCGGGTGCACGCCCGGGCGCGGCCGCTCATCGGGCGCCAGCGCAGCCAGCGCGCGCGCGAACGCCGCCCGCACGTGGCGGGCGCGCAGCGCGGGCTTGGTGGTCGGCGGGGCGTCCACGGGCACGAGCAGCGCGCCGGCGGCGGAGGCGTCCGCGGCGGGGAGGCGCCGCGCGTCCGCGACCATGACGAGGGCGCGCGGATGCGCGCGATCGAGGTCGGTGATCTCGACGACCTCCAGGTCGCCCGGGCCCGCAAGCGCGGCCCCGGCCCGCTCCGCGAGGTCGGCGAGCTTCATGGGTGGTGGCGGCCTACTTCAGCCGGTCGATGACGTCCTGCGTGATGTCCACCGTGGCGCCCGGCCGGCTGTAGACCACCGGGCCCTTGACCAGGACGCCGCGCAGGCGCTTCTCCCGAACCACGTGCTGGATCGCCTCGCGGACCTCGCGGTTGAGCGTCTCCTGGAGCTCGGCGCGCAGCCCCTGGAGCTCGCGCATGTACTGCACGCGGCGGGCCTCCAGGTCCTCGCGGGAGAGCTGGGTAACGAGGAGCTGGAGATCCGCGGTCATTGCGCGCTCGCGGTCGTCGAGCTCTTTCTGGTAGCGCAGGGCCTTGGCGCTCTCGGTCAGGAGCCGCTGGCTGTCCACCAGCCCGACCTGCCCGCCCAGGCACCCTGTCGCCGCCACGGCGACGGCCAGGACCACCGCCGCCGTGCTCAGTCGCGTCCACGTGCGCATGCGTGCCATCCACCGGTCCTAGGGTCGCTTGAGTCTTGCGATCACGTCCTGCGTCAGGTCCATGGTTCCCAGGGCCGCGACCGCGTGTGTGATCACGACGTCCACGCCGCGCGCCTGCGCCGCCGCGGCGACCTCGATCTTGACCTCCGCCAGGATGCTGTCCTGGAGGCGCAGCCGCTGGCCGGCGAGCTCCTCGATCTCGGCGCGCAGCCGCCCGGCCTCGGCCCCCACCTGCCGGAGGTAGCGCTCGTGGGCCGCCCGGAGCTGTCCCTGCGCGCCCTGCACCACGATCTGCTGGCGTGCCTCCATGGTCGCGCGCAACGCCTGCTCGCGCTGCTTCACCGCCGCGGTGAACTCGGCCTCGACCTCGCTTCGCTTGGCCTCGAGCTGCTTCTTGCCTTCGTCCTCCAGGGCGGCGACCAGCGCCTTGATGGTCGCCTCGGCCTCGGCGGTCCGAGCCTCCTGGAAGGTCTGGAGCTGCTTCTCGAGCTCCTGCGCGCGGACGCGAATCCGCTCGTCGCGCTCGCGCGTGATGCGCTCGGCCTCGGCCGAGACCCGCCGCGCCTCCTCCTCGCTGGGGATGCCCACGACGTCCGCCTTGACCCTCAGGTTCGCCAGCGGCACGCGGTACTCGGCCATGACACGGAGCTCGTAACGCTCGAGATCGCGCTGCAGCTCGTCGCGCTTGGCCTCGATCGCCTTCTGGAGCTCGGCGTTGAGCTCGCGGTGCCGGTCCGCCACCCGGGCCTCCTGGTCGGCCCGCAGGTCGTTGACGAACGCGTCCAACCGGCCCTGGAGCTGGTCGCGCAAGGTCCGCAACTCCTCTTCCAGCGTCCCGCGGAGGCGGTCGGCCTCAGCCTGTAGGTTCACGCCCGCCGCCGGGGCCCGGAGGTCAGGCGGCGGCGGCGGGCTCGCCATGCGCATCTGGAGCGCCGCGATGCGCCGGTTCAGCGCGTCGAGCTCGGGCCAGCGGCGATGCGCCCGGACCATGGCGTCGAAGTTCACGACGCCAACCTGGTAGCGGGGCGCCGGGGAGGCCAGGGGGGTCGAGGCGGGCCTGGCCGCGGGCGCGGGCGCGCCGGCCTGCGGGCCGCACCCGGAGGCGGCGACCGCGAGCAGGAGCGCGACGAGCGCGGCGGGCCGGGGCACGCTACCGGTTACCTTTGATGCGGGCGATGACGGCCTCGGTCAGGTCGGTCCCGCCGTAGAGCACGACGCTGCGATCCAGCACCACCGTGATCCCCGCGTCCTTCGCGGACGCCTCGACCGCGGCACGGATCTCTTTGTCGAGCCCGCCCAGCAGCTCGTTCCGCTTGTCGAGAATCTGCTGCTGGAGCTGCCGGTCGAGCTCCTGCCGCTGGAACGCGGTCATGCCCTTGCTGCGCTCCTGGAACTCGCGCTGCTTCGCCTGGAAGAACTCCTGCAGCGCGCGCTCCGAGCTCGCCTTGCGCGGGTGGCTATCCAGGGCGCGCGGCATGTCCACGTACCCGACGGTGAACGACTGCGCGAGCGCCGGCGTCCGGTTCACCAGCAGCGCCGCGGCGACCACGACGACCACGATCACGCCGGCGGCGATGATCACCTTCCGTGCATCGATGCGCATGGGGCGCCCTCCTCTGCGGGCTTCGCGTGCGCGGTCCGCCCGCGGCACAGGCTCATTGTATCGCACCGTGTCAACGCGGGCGGGACCCTCACAGATTGCTCACCAGCCGGAGCCAGACCAGGCCGCGCGACGTCCCCACCGCCTCCCACGAGAGGAACTCGTTGAGCCGGTAGGTCAGGGCGCCCTCGAGCGCGTCCCGCGCGGGGTTGTACGTCCCGCGCACGGCGAGGTCGGGCGACAACCGGTAGATCACGAACGACTCGACCGCGCCGGCGTCCATGCTGATGGACGCACCGAGCGCGAGATGCGTGCCCACATCGAAGCGCGCGCCCACGGCCCACTGCAGACCCAGCGTCGACGGCGTGAGCGTGAGTTGGACGTAGGGCTCCAGCGAGCCGAACGCCCGGCCGACCTGGGCACGCACGTCCGCGGGCGGCGCCTGCGACCCGAAGTTGAGGCGCGCCTCCACGCGGCCGCGGTAGAGTGTCGAGTCGGCCTGGACGAGCACGAACGTGGCCTCGGCGACCTGCAGGGTGGGCCGCGCGACCACCGCGTACTGGCGCACGGGCTCGTAGGCGGCCAGCCGCGCGGCGATCAGCGCCTCCAGCTCCGCCCGCCGCGCGGCCGCGAACGCGACCGGCAACCCGCGCACCGGCTCGGCCATCGCCGCGATCTGCGGCGCGTAGGGGTCGAGCAGAATGTAGGGGATGGACGTGGACCGGAAGCGGACGCCCACGCCCCGGACGATGCGGGAGTCGCGAGGGCCCACCGTCACGGCCACCCGGGGGGCCGGCGCGGCCTCCACCCGACCGGTTCCGGTGAACCCCGGCACGGCGCGCTCCACCAACCCGGCGATCTGGCCCTCGAGGAGCGGCCCGGCCCACTCAAGCGCGCCCACCGGCAGGTTCGCGGCCAGGCGCGCCAGCTCGGGCAGCGCGGGCTCGAGCGCGGCGCGCACCAGCGGCTCGGCGTCGGCGTGCACCGCGGTGACAGCCACCACAACGGGCACCCGTCGCAGGACCGGATCGAGTGGCACGAGCCGCGCCGCCACCACGGTGGTGGCGCCAGCCTCGAACCCGAGCGCGGCCACGCGGTAGCCGGTCACCACGCGGTCGGTGACCTCGCGGAGGACGCCGGCGAGCGCGCCGGCCTCGCGCGCGACTAGGTCGCTGTCGCGCCCCAGCAGCAGACGGCCCGCCGCGGACTCGATCGACTGTAGGATGCGCTGCACCACGAGCGGGTGCGGCTCGCCGCCCTCCACGGTCAGGCGGACCTCGACGCGCTGTACAGGATCGGCGGCGCGCGCCGGCGCGGCGAGCAGCAGCACCGGCATCAGCAGCACGAGCCACCGGCCGGCCCGGCGGGGACGCGACGCGACCGCGCGCCTCAGAACGGTTGTCCGATGGTCAGCCAGGTCTGGGACCCTCGCGACCCGATCGCGTAGTCCACGCGAACCGCGCCGATCGGGGTGTTCACGGTGAAGCCCAGGCCGTACCCGGTGAGGATGTTCGTCGAGATCGGCGCCGCGCCGACATCGACGAACACGATGCCCGTGAACGCCTCGAGCTGCCGGGCGATGATCCGGAGCGGGAGGCGGTACTCCACGCTGAGCAACGCGGCGCTCGCGCCGCGGGCGAAGCCGCCGGAGTACGCGCGCAGCGTCGTCGGGCCGCCCAGGACGTACTGCTCCTGGAGCGGCACGGTGCCGTGGCTCACCCCGAGCAGCCCGCGGGCAACGTAGACCCCGGACCCGCCCGGGAAGTACCTGGTGTAGTCGGCGGTGTACTTGCCGAACCCGAAGTTACCGCCGAGCGCCGGGATACCGAACTCCACCGTCAGGCTGAGCCGGTCGCCGCGCGTGGGGCTGATGGTGCTGTCGCGCCGGTCGCGCAGCCCGGCGAGCGAGAGCGCGACGACGCGCCCGGGAGAGAACAGCGTCGGCAGTGGCTTGGGGCACAGCGGCGAGTTGGGATCAGCGCAGTTCGGATCGTTGGGGTCAAGCGGGAGCGCGCCGATCAGCGCGCGCTCGGAGCGGAAGCGCAGCGTCAGCGTCGTCTGGGGGTCGACCGGGCGCGCGAGCGCGATCACACTCCCCAGGCGGTCGAGCGAGAAGCGCGAGGAGATCTGCGCCGTGACCGCGTTGTACTCGCTCTCGATAGTGGTCGACTGGTACAGCGCCACCTCCAGCGAGGTCTCGCGCGCGTCGAGCCGCGGCTCGCGGAAGCTGAGCAGGAAGTTGCTCGTGATCGGCCCCTGGGTCGTAGCCGCGCCGGTCGGCGTGGTGAACCCGCGCTCGTAGCGCACGGTGATCTGCTGGTAGCGGCCCTGCCAGTTCTTCTCGCTGTACTCGATGAGCCCGACGATCCCGGTCAGGTCGCTGTAGCCGACGCCGAACCGCGCCTGCTGCGTGCTCTGCTC
>JAVHMA010000010.1 GCA_031081715.1 Armatimonadota bacterium
GTGATGGTCCTCCTCGCAGGCCGCGTGTAGCGCCCCCGCGTCCATGACGATCACGCGGGTGGGCTGGAGCGTGCGCGCGCTCGCGGTCTTCGTCTCGACGCCGGGCACGACCGCGGACCACCCGAGCACCTCGCAGGGCCCGATCGTCTGGATCGTCACGCGGCCGCGTCCGGGGACATGGGTCTCGAGGGCGACCAGCCCCTCGACGACGATGTAGAGCCGGTCGTCCGGCTCGCCCTCGCGGAAGACGATCCGACCAGCCGGCCAAGTCGCCTCCGTGGCCAGACCGATCAGCCGGTCGAGCTGCGGGGCCTCCAGGCCTGAGAACAGCACGCACGCTCGCAGGGCTTGCGCGATCCTGCCGGGGTCGCTCGCGATGGTCACGGCACGGCCCTCCTCGTCACGGCGCGCGGCCCCAGTCGGCCCGCTGCGCCTCGACCCAGGCCAGCCACCCGCCCAGCCCCTCGCCGGTGCGCGCGGAGAGCGGGAACAGCGGCGCGGCGCTGACCGCGCGCAGGCTCTCGGCGAACGCGGCCATCGAGAAGTCGGTGACCGGGAGCAGGTCGACCTTGTTGAGCACGACCGCGGACGCGCGCGCGAACGTGGCCGGGTACTTGGCGGGCTTATCGTCGCCCTCGGGGACGCTCGCTACCACCACCCGCAGGTGCTCACCGAGACCGTAGGCGGACGGGCACACCAGGTTGCCCACGTTCTCGACGAACAGCACCTCGATCTCCTCGAGCCGCAGCCGCGCCAGCGCCATGCGCACCAGGCTGGCGTCGAGGTGGCACGCCCCGCCGACCAGCCGCGTCTCGATCTGGACCGCCGGCACCCCGCAGCGCACCAGGCGCTCGGCATCGCGGGTGGTGGCGATGTCACCCTCGATGACCCCCAGGCGGACCCGCGGGTGGAGCACCGCCGCGGTCTGCTCCAGCAGCGCGGTCTTGCCGCTGCCCGGCGAGCCGATGACGTTGACCGCGACGATGCCCGCGCGGTCCAGCGCGGCGCGCACCTCTTCGGCCAGGGCGTCGTTCACCTTGAGGATGCGCTCGAGCACCTCGACACGCATGGTCACTCCCCCTCGATCCACTCCAGTCGCAGCGCGTCGCCGGCGGCCGCCATGATCTCCAGCCGGGCGTCGGCGAGCACCGTGCCGCCGCGCAGCACGGAGAACGCGAACCCCAATGCGTGCGGCACGACCCCACAGTGCGTGCCGACGCTGACCCCGATGCATGCCACGCGGCGCAGCCCGTGGGCCCCAGCCGCGGCGACGGCCTGCCCGATCAGACACTCCGCGACCCCGACCTCGTGCATCGTTAGGCCGTCCGGCTCGCGAGGGCGAGCGCGGCCGTGGTGTAGCGCTCGAGCGCACCGACCTGCGCCGGGGCCAGCGGCAGACAGGCGCACCGCCAATGGAAGGCCAGTACGTCGCCCACCCCGACCGCGTCCAGCACCGGGTCGCGCAGTGGCCGCAGCACCCGCTCGGACCGCGGTGCGCCGAGCCTGAACCCGCCCGCCTGCATGACCACCGGTCGGGCGGCCACCGTAAACGCCCCGGCCTCGACTGCCGTGACCGTCCCCCAGCCGATCCGACAGAGGTCGAGCGCGGCGTCGCCCCCTGGCAGCTCCAGGCGCCGCGAGACCTCGAAGACGTGGAAGGCGTGGTGCGCGCGCGCGCCAGCCTCCGGCCGGCCCACGAGCCACTCGAGGACCCGTCCGGAAAGGCGGCCGCGGAACCGCTCGTGCAGGTCCCGCGCGTACGTGCCCCAGTCCACGCGCTCGAGGAGCGCGTTCCCGATCCAGTACGCCTCGACGACCCGGACGTCGAAGGGGTCGGCGATGGCGTTGCACGACGCGATGAGGGTCAGGTACGGCATCGCGCCGGCGAAGGTGCGCAGGTGGCGGCGCAGGCCGTCGTCTGCCTCGCCCGCCGTCAGGTACGCGCCGAGCTCGGCGTTGACGTCGCCCCCGCAGTAGCCCAGGTGGTTAGGCATGTACGCGAAACGGGCGAACAACCGCATGCCGTCGAGCGCCCGGCCGGGACCGGACGCGGGCAACGGCGGAGGCGACGAAAGGGCTGGGCGCATGGACATCGACCTCTACGCCGAGCGTAGCGCCGCGCCGTCGCGTTGCCCATCGGTCCGGGAGGGGATTCGCAGTGGCGAGTTCCGGGCGCGACCCTGGATGGGCGCCAGTCGGGCTATGGTCCGGCTTCGGAAAAGGCGCGCAGGAGCGCGCGCAGGGCGTCGGCCTCTGCGGCCTCGATCTCGCGCACCGCCGCGCCATAGGCCACCAGCACGTGCAGGCCCGGGCGTGGCGCGTCGAGAGCCAGCGTGGAGACCTCTCGTACGCCATCAGGCCCCTCGGCGAGCGCGCGGCCGGGGCCGAGGAGCGCGATCAAGCGGTAAGGAAGTGCCAGACACATCGCCCCTCCAAGTATGACACCGGCGCAGCGGCGGGCACATACGGCCTCCACTCGATAGACGCGCGGCGTCCCCGGCGGTACGGTCGGGCCAGAGGGGGGAGGCGCCATGGCAGAGGTCGACGAGGCGGTGCAGCGCGCGTACAACGAGCTTGGCGACCGGCGATTCGCCGGCATCTGCGGAGCGTACTTCAAAGGGGACGCCTGGTTCGAGGAGCACGTGCCGTCGTGCTCGCGCCAGGAGGAGGTGCAACTGCGGAACATCTGCCCGATCTACACGTGCGCGCGGGGCCGCGGGGTAGAGCACTGCGGGGTCTGCGACGAGTTCCCCTGCCAGCTGCTCCTGCTGTTCGCCGCGCACGACGCACGGCCCGGCGAGCGCGTGGTCTCGGCCGCGATGCGCGCGGCCCTCGGTGAAGCGGGCTGGGAAGATTGGGCGCAGAAGCGCTCGTTCGTGGGGGTGCTCTGCCCGCTCCAGCCCCGCGCGCGCTGAGCCGTCGCGTACACCGCGCGCCAGCCGGCAACCACGAGAGGCGCCGCCAGGGGCGGCGCCTCTCGTGTCGTGGGCGTCCGGTGGTCCCGGCGGGGTAGCGGCACAGCCTCCGCATCGGTTTGTTCCGACGGGGGGTGAGGAGGGTCTGCACCACCACCCCCGCCAGGATACCGGACCTTACCGGATCGGACTCCTCTCGCGCGCTTTCGGCTCCCAGGCGCGCGTGTGCGCCGCGTAGCGTGTGCCGCGGGCGACCTCGTCGGCCTCTGGCGCCGCGGCCAAGTGAATGACCGGGTACCCCCCTTCGTCCAGCGCCTGGACCACGTGCAGGGGGTGCGGGGCGTCCACACGCACCACCGCCAGCCGGCGGCCGGCCTGCTGGTAGGTCGCGAACGACGTCAGCCGCACGCCCAGCGACTCCACAATACCCGCCAGCCCGGCCACCGCCCCGGGTCGGTCGGCGACTTCGACCACGAGGCGGGCGCCGCCCTGCCGCAGCCCGGTCAGGTCGATGAACGCCTTGAAGATGTCACTCTCCGTGATCACCCCGCGCAGCACCGGCCCCTCGGTGACGGGCAGGCCGCCGATCTTCTCCCGCCGCATGATCACGGCCGCGGCCTCGATCGGCGCGTCAGGCCCGATCGTGATGGGGTCGGGCGTCATGATCTCCCGGACCGTGGCCGAGCGCAGGAGCGCCGGAATCTCCCAGGTGACGAGCGTGCTGGCCGGCGACGGCTGCGCCCGCATGAGGTCGGTCCAGGTGACGATGCCCACGAGGCGGCTCCGTTGGAGTACCGGGAGGCGGCGAATGTCGTGCTGACGCATGAGCGCCAGTGCCTCGGCCAGCGACGCCTTGACGTCGACCGTAATCGGAGGACTGGACATCCGGTCCCTCACGAGCATGGCGTGCCCCGTCAGTCGTGGCCGAGCTGATCGCCCAGCGACAGCGCCCGGACCTGCTCGCGGTCCGAGAGGTGCCGGCGCATCAGGGCCAGGTGGATTTCCTCTTCCTTCTTCTCGTGGGCGTCCACCAGCGCCTGGATCTGGTAGGCCAGAATACGCGCCCGGTCGATGAGCGCCGGATCGCGCTCGCCCGCCTCGATGCGGGCGGCCAACGCGGCGAACGCCTCGATCCGCCGCAGGATCTCGCGGTGGTCGATGTACATCGCGGCGTTCGGATCGCCGTGAGTGCGCACCAAATCCGCCAGCGCGGGGTAGAACGTCAACTCCTCCCACTCCGCGTGGGGCACGAAGACATCGCGGAGGAAACGCCGCGACTGGGCGAGCGCCCGGACGGCGGCCGGGTCGACGTCCTGGATCAGCCGGTCCAAGACCTCGGTCAGGGCAGCCAGGCCGGCGCCGAGCTGGTCGTGCTCCCTGATGTAGCCCTGCGTCAGCGCGTCCCTGCTCGCCGTCACGGCCGGCTCACCCCCACTCGCCCGTCCGCCTCCATCGTAGGCGACCGCCGGGACCGAGTGGCATCGGGTAGAGAGTGGATTTCCTGCCCAGGCTAGCGCCCCCGCAGCCCGGCCGCCGCGGCAACGACCAGGGCGGCCCAGAGCAGGTCGCTCGCCAGGCACCACGCGCAGAACGCGCGGAGGACCGCGGCCTGTACCCAGAGGAGGTAGGCGGAGAACGCGGCGCCGAAGACCGCCAGGCCGAGGAACACCAGCGGTCCGTCCACGCGGCGTACCCCGCCGCGCGCCATGGCCACCGCCAAGACGGCAACCACCAGGAAGAGCCCCAACCCCCAAAACGCGGTGGGCAGACCCAGGAAGCGCGCGAAGCGACTCGCTGCCACCGCGGCGCAGTCGCCGGCCAAGCAGACCGGCGGCGCTCCCCGCAGCCCGGTCACGGTAAGGTAGGCGGAGACCGCGACGCCAGAACCGGCAAGCGCGGCGCTCACCCGCCAGACGCCTGCGCCGTGAACCCGTCGGACGGCGCTAGCGGGCCTGGGCGGCACCGACCGCTTCACGGATGACAGCGATCGGGACATTGCCGACGATGCGGCGGTCGTTGATGAAGATCGTCGGGGTGCCCTGCACCCCGCGCCGCTCGCCAGCCTGGTGGTCGGCGTCCACCCGGGCGCGGATCGCGGGGGTGGGCTCGCAGGCGCGCAGCCGCCCGAAATCGAGCCCCGCCTCCTGCGCCGCGGCCTCCACGTCAGCGAGGCCGCGCAGCGCCCGCCGGGCGACACGCCGCATCACCGCGTCGTGGAAGCCCCAGAAGCGGCGCTCGTCCGCGGCGCACTCCGCGAGCGCGGCCAGGAACGTCGACTCGGGGGCGACGACCGGGAAGTGCCGGTAGACGAGCCGCGCCACCCCGGGCTCGACGAACTCGCGCACGATCGCGGGCTCGACGTCCACGGCGAAGTCGGCGCAGTGCGAACAGAGGAAGTCCGAGTACACCTCGATGAGCACGGGCGCGTCGGTGCGGCCGCGAGTCTTGCCGCCGGCGTCGAGCGGCGCCACGGCCGGGGCAGGTGCTGGCGGCCGGGCCGCGCCGGCCCAGTGGATCGCCGCGGCCACCCCGGCCGCCGCGAGCGCGATGGCGACCGCGCCCGCCACAGTCGCAGACTGGCGGTGCCCGGCCGGCCGCGGCCTCACGCGGGGTCCCGGCGCCGCACGGTGAACACCGGCACAGGCGCGTGCCGCACCACGTACTCGGCGACGCTGCCGAACAGGAGGTGCGCGAGTCCGGTCCGGCCGTGCGTGCCCATCACGATGAGGTCGGCGCCGATCTCCCGCGCCACGGCAAGGATCTCGGTGCGGGGCGTCCCCTCTCGTAGCAGCGTGCGCGCGCCCGGTGTGCGCGCGCCCAGGTCGTCGAGGGCGCGCCGCGCCTCCTCGCGCAACCCGTCGTAGAGCGCCGGGGGCGGCGGCGCCAGCACCCCGCCGGGCCCGCCGATGAGCGCGTTCGCGGTGGTGTCCACCACGTGGAGCAGGACGAGCGCCGCGCCGAACCGCGCCGCAATCGCCTGCGCCCACTCCACCGCGGCCTCGGCGCCAGCCGAGAAGTCCACCGGGACCAGGACCGTGTTGATGACAGGTGGCATAGACGTGGCTCCCTTCGCCGAGTCTGCGGCCTCATCCTACGTCGCACGCGGGGGGCCCGACATCGGACGCCGAATTGATCCCGGCCCGCCGGGCACGACCTAGAGAGGGTCGCGGCTCTCGAAGATGGCGGCAGCGAGCGCAAGCGGCCCCGCGATCCAGGCGAACAACGCGGCGAGCAGCAGCCCGGCAGCGCCCGCGCCGCCCAGCCGGGCGGTGAGCAGCCCGCCCACGGGCCCGAGCATCTCGAGGCCGGGGTCGAGGACGAGCAGCGCGAGCAGCCGCGCGATCTCCACGGGGTTGAAGAGCATGGCGACCGCGAGCACCCGCGCGCCCGCCCCGGCTGCGGCACCCAGCCCGATCAGCGTCAGATCGAAGAGCACAACGCTGGCGAACCAGATCGCGAGCGCCGCGGCCGTGGCCTGGAGCCGGGCGCGGCTACAGACGGCCACGACGGTCCCGATCGCCAGATATGCCCCGGCCAGCAGGAGCGCGATCGCCACGTATGCGAGGTACTGCGCGGCTCCCGACGAGCCCGCGGCGAGCCCGATGAGCGTGCCGGCGACGCCGAAGCCGAGCACCGTGGCCAGGCCGACCGCGGCCACCTGGCCCGCGAACCGCCCGAGCAGGAGCCCGGTCCGCGTGACCGGCTGGGCCAGCAGCACCTCGAGAGCCCCGGTCTCGCGGTCGCCCGCGATACCGCCGGCGCCCAGCAGCAGCGCAACCAGGGGGATGAGCGTCAGGCTGAGGTTGAGCAGGCTCGCGGTCGTACGGCCGTAGCCCTCGAGGCCGGCGGCGCCCTCGACGCGCAGGCCGACGAGGGACAGCCCGAGCGCGAGCACGGCGAACCCGATCGCGAACGCCACGAGCCACCGGCCGCGCGCAGCTTGGTGGAGCTCGTGGCGCGCGAGCGCGACGGCGGGCGTCACGAGCCCTGGCCTCCGGAAGCGACGACGAGCGACGGGTCCACCGAGGGCTCCTCCACCCGGACCGCGAGCGCCGGGATCCCGGCGGAGGCCACCGCGGCCAGGAGCTCGAACGCGCGGCCCGCGGGCGTCGTGGCCACCACCGCTCCGCTCGACTCGTCAAGCTGCACCTCGGGGCGACCCGCGATAAGCGCGCGGAGTTCGTCGCGGCCGGCGCCGTTCATCGTGAAGACCACCCGCTGCCGGATGGCCGCGCCGAGGGCGGCGGGCGCGCCATCGTAGACCAGCCGGCCCCGGTCGAGCACGAGCGCCCGCGTGGCCGCCGCCAGGGGCTCCGCGGCCAGGTGCGTCGAGAGCACCACGGTCCGCCCGGCCTCCGACAACGCGGCCAGGTCGCGGTGCAGCGCACGGCGCGCCGCGACATCCAGGCTCGCCGCGGGCTCGTCGAACAGGAGCACCGGAGGATCGCCCTGCATCGCCGCGGCGAGCGCCAGGCGCTGCCGCATGCCGCCGGACAGCACCCGGGCTGGGGTCGAGGCCGACTCGGCCAGCCCCACGCGGTCCAGCCACTCATAGCGCGGGCTACGACCGCGCAGACGCGCGAACAGGTCGAGGACCTCGGCGCACGTCAACTCACCAGGCAGCGCCGGCCGCTGCGGTACATAGCCCACCAGCGCACGGGCCGCGCGACCGTCGCGGGCCACGTCATGCCCGCCGACCCTGACCGTGCCCTCGTAGGCGTGCAAGCCAAGCACGCACCGGAGCAACGTGGTCTTGCCGGCACCGTTGGCGCCCAGCAGCAGGGCGAACCCGCCCGCGGGGATCTCGGTCGAGACGTCCGCGAGCGCGGCCACGCGGCCGAAGCGCTTGGAGAGACCCGCCATCGCGATCATGGCGCACGCTTGGCCCGCAGCCGCGCGGCCGCGAGCAGCCCGGGGGCGAGCAGCAGCACGCCGGCGACGAGCAGACCGCGACCCGCGGGCGCTGGGGCGCCGCCGGGCGCGCCGCCCGGAGCGCGCATCAGCGGCGCAGGGTCCTCGACGACAGGGTCCACACGCGCGAGCGGCGCGAGCCGGACCGCGGCCTCCAGCGCCAGGTGCGCCGGGGTGAACAGGAACGCGCGCAGCGCTGGCGCGCGGTCGCCGAGGCGCTCCAGCACGTCGGCGCGGCGGTACGGCACGTCACCGATCCCGTCACCGGACGCGTCGAAACCCCGGTAGTCTCCCCAGTAGTTGCCGCGGCCCGCCACCTGCCACCGGCTCGTCTCCGTGCGCAGCACCCCGCGCACCTCCACCGGCCGCAGGTTCTCGACGACCGTGTTGCCGGTGGCCGCGATCGCCGCGGTGCTCATCAGGCTGAACCCGACCTCGTTGAACGCCACCAGGTTCTCCTCGACCTGCGCCCACCCGCCACGCTCGGCCGGGGTGTTGTCGAACTCGAGGCCGACGCGATTGCGGGCGATGCGGTTGCCGCGCACGAGAAGGCGGTCGGCGTCTTTGAAGATCAACCCGGCGCCGGCGGCGACCGAGCGGCTGCCCTCGAAGACGTTGTGGTCGAGGGTGACGTCGGAGGAGTACATCACGGCCGCGCCGACCACATTGCCGAGGAAGACGTTGTTGCGGTAGACGTTCCGGTGCGAGTACATGACGTGGAGCCCGTAGCGGCTGTCGGTCACCAGGTTGCGCTCCACGCGTGTCTCGTTCGAGAACGCGATGTGGATGCCGTCCTTGCCCCGCAGGATGCGGTTGTCCGCGATCAGGATCTCACGGCTGTGCCAGAGGTAGACCGCGTGCCCGCGGCGCTCGACCGGCAGCGCGGCCGTACGGATCGTGTTGCCTGCCACCACGGCACCGCGCGCGCCCGCCAGGTAGACGCCGAAGAGCACGTCGTCGATCTCGTTGTCCCGCACCACCGCGCCGGCGCCCCGCACGACGATCCCGGCCGCCTCGCGGCTGTAGAGCAGGCTGCCGCCGCGCACCGCAAATCCCTCCAGCGTGACGCGCTCGCCGGTGATCACGACCACGTCGCCCGCGCCGCGGCCGTCGATGACCGGGCGCCCCTGTCCGCGCAGTACGAGGGGCCTGGCGAGGACCAGCGGCCCGGGATAGACACCCGGCGGGACGACGACCACCGCGCCCGGCGGCGCCGCCGCCACCGCGCGCGCGAGATCGAACGGGGGGCTCTCGCCGCGGGCGGTGGCGGCGCTGCCGGCGACCGCGAGCGCCAGCACGGCGGCCGCGGGCACCAGCCGACGCAGTGCCGGATGCGCCCGCCGCGCCGCCCACGGGCCCACCGCGAAGACGACGGCGGCGAGCAGCATGAGGACTAGCCCAATCCCGGGCAACGCGGTCACGTCGAAGTTCATCACGACGGTGCGGCCGACGACCTTCGGCGTGAACGCCGGCAGCCTGAACGCGGCCAGCGGGTCCATCGAGTGTCCGAAGAGGTACAGACGCCACTGCAAGTCGGCCAGGAACGCGAGCGGCAGCGCCCAGAGCCCGACGAGCGCGAGCGCCCGCAGGAACCGCCAGCCAGTGAGCGCCGCCACCAGAACGCCTGCCGCCACCGCCGTCACGCCCGGGGTGAACAGGCGCGCTTCGGGGATCCGGTCCATCCGGATGGGCGCCATCCCGATGTAGTGGTTCAGCGCATTGAGCTCGTCCACGTCGCCGTGGACGCCGCGACCGTCGATGACCAGCCGAAGTCCGCCCACGTACTGCGGCGCATGGAGCGTCATCTGCCAGAGCGGAAGCCGCGCCCCGCCCACCAGCAGCGCCAGGGTCAGCACGGCCGTGGCGGCGCGGCAGGCGCGGGGCGTAGGGCTCATCCTCGGGGCCCCGCCGCCGGAGCGCCCACAAGCGCGGCGAAGGTGAACACGGTCGCGCCGGGGTGCGCGGCGAGCGCCTGCGCCGCGGTCGCGTAGGCGGCCAGGCCCGAGCTCATCGGCGTGCGGATCGCCGGCGAGCGCACGTACGCGGCCTCTCGCGCCTCGACCCAGGCCTCCGTCGCGGCGTCGTGCACCCAGCCGTCGGCGACGCCGGAGGCGACCGCGTGCCCGGCGCCCCGCACCAGACAGGCGATGTCGTCGTAGCGGAGCGCGGCGTCGGGCCGGCGCGCGGCGGCCGCGTAACGTGGGTCGCTGATGAGCATGCCGCAGGCGTCGCACCGGTCGCGGCCGTAGCGGATCTCGGGCGGGCCCGACTGGGCGGGTGCGCGCTCGAGCAGCAACCAGGCCCCGGGCGCCGCGGCCGCGGCGGCCGCGGCCAGGCCGATCAACCGGCGTCGCGTGATCGTCCTCACAGGTCCTGCGGCGGGGAGGGAGCCAGGACCCCCCCCCGCCAGCCTCCTCCCTACGGCTCGACCAGCAGCCAGCCCTGCATCTCGAGGTGCAAGGCTGAGCAGAACTCGGTGCAGTAGAAGCTGAACGCGCCCGGCCGGTCGGCCACGAACCGCACCGTGACCGTCTCCCCCGGGTCGATGCTCATCTGGATGTTGTACTGCGGGATCGCGAAGCCGTGCGTCGCGTCGCGGATCTTCTCGGTGTTCGTGATGTGCAGGATCACGGTGTCGCCGCGCCGCACGCGAATCGTGTCGGGCCGGAAGTTGCTGCGCGCCGAGGTCATCCACACGGTCACCACGTTGCCCCGCCGCTCGATTCGCTCCTTGCCGCGCTCGATCGCGTAGGGGCTGCGGCCCATCGTCCGCAGGTCGGTGCCCGCCGGGTAGACGGCCCAGGCTTTGATCTTGTCCGCCTTGATGATCTGGGCATAGTGCGGCTCGGCGTTGGGGATCGGCATGTCGTAGACCACCTGCATCTTCGGACCGGCAAGATCGATGAGCTGGAAGTTCTGCGGGTGCAGCGGGCCGATGACCGGGTAGCGGTCCACCGACCACTTGTTGAGCGCGACCAGGTATCTGCCGTCCGGGCTCACCGTGTCGCCCTCGGCGGTCGCCAGGTGTCCGATGTTGTAGTGCACAGAGACCTTGTCGACCAGCTTCCAGGCAGCCTCGCCCCGGAAGTAGGGTTCGCCGAGCGTCCACTTCGCCACGGCGCTGTCCACGAACAGGCTCGTGTAGGCATGCCCCCGCTCGTCGAACTGGGTGTGGAGCGGGCCGTTGCCAACGTTGACCCGGCCGGCGACCACCGCGTCGAACTTCAGAATCGGCACGCCGAAGGGGTCGGTGCCCTCGAAGTTCTTCTCCGCGATGGCCTTCTTGATCAGCTCGATGTCGTAGACCGTGGTGTGCGGGTCGAGCTTGCCGGAGACCACGATGTACCGGCCGTTGGGGGCCACGTCCACGCCGTGCGGGCTGCGGGGCTCGGGCGCGAAGTACAGCAGCCCTTCGGCGATCGCGGTCCCGAGCGGGATCACGCGCACGCCGTTGCGCGTCTCGAACTTCCCGGCGCGCACGACCTCCTCCGCCTTCTTCCAGTTGATGATGTGCAGGTAGTCGAAGTCGCGTGCGGACGCGCCCGCCTCCAGCGGCGGCCGGCCCTCCATGTTGCCGCCGATCGCCATCTCGGTGTTGTAGGAGTTGATGAAGCCCCAGCCGTCGCTCGCCAGCTTGCCGGCGTCGGCCAGGTCCTGATTGTAGGGCGGCAGCTCGATCTGGAACGAGCGCGCCAGGTCGATGCGGCCGGTCTCGCGATCGACCGCCAGCCACGCCGAGACCCCGCGGTATCGGTCCTTATACTGGTCGAGCGGCGCGTACCCGCCGCCCCACACCGTCGGCACCTTGCTGGACACGTGCACGTAGTCGGTGTTGGGCGTGGCGAAGACCCCGCCGTGCGAGGTCTGCATATTGGGGATGTCCACGATCTGCTTCACGCGGAAGTCGCGCAGGTCGATCATCGCGATGCGCCCGTGCGCGCGGTCGTTGATGTACAGCCACCGGCCGTCGTACTCGCCGTTGGTCTCCGAGAGCGCCGGGTGGTGCGTGTCGCCCCACGTCAGGCGTCCGTTGCCGCCGGCGGTGCCCTGGTCGAGGATCGTTTCGGACCAGTCGGCGCCGTAGCCGAAGCCCTGCCACGGCTCGTTGGCGAACGCCGCGATCACCTTGAGGATTCGCATGGACGGCAGCCCGACCACCAGGACCTGGCCGCCGTGCCCGCCGGAGGAGATCATGTAGTACTCGTCGTGCTTGCCCGGCGGCACGAAGCTGCGCACGGCCGCGGCGACATCGGCCGGGGCGAGCTGGCGAACCTGCGCGATCCGCGCCACCTCGGCGAAGCCGGCCACCCCACCGGCCGACCGCGCCCCGAACAGGTACGCGCCGGCGGCGAGCAGGCCCGCGAGGACCACCGCGGTGATCGTGAATCCGAATCGGTTCATGACCATCCCTCCTTCGTCGGATCAGGCGGCCGGCGCGCGCGTGGGCCGCGCCGGCCCGCGGCTCCCCGCCGCCAGGTCGGCGACGGTAATGCCGGCGAGCAATCGTTCGAGCTCGTGCTGCACACGGGCCAGGGCGGCCCGCACCGGACAGGGCTGCACGCAGGGGCAGTCGTCGTAGACGGCGCACCGGGAGATCGCGAGCGGGCCCTCGATCGCGTCGATGACCTCCCGCAGGGTGATCGCCTCGGCCGGACGGGCGAGCCGCACGCCGCCGCCGGCGCCGCGGGTCGTGCGCACCAGGCCGGCCCGCGCGAGCCGCCGGATGATCTTGGCACCCTGCGCCGGGGGGATGCCGCGCCGCCGCGCCACGTCGGCGGTGTGCACGTGGCCGGCGCTCGCCAGATCGACGACGGTGCGGATCGCGAACTGGGCGCTTCGGCTCAGCTCCATGAGAAACCGGATGAATCTGTCATCTTTGTTGTCTTTACGCTACCGTCCGGTCGCGATGGCGCCTATCGGGCCGCGACCTGATCCGCGACCGCCAGGGCATCGGGCCCCGGCGAGGTGACGCTCACCGGCTCTGCCGGCGCGTCCGGCTGGAGCTACCAGGCCACCTACCGGGGGCGGATCACGGGACGGAGCATGCGGCTGTCGGGCGCGCAGGAGTGGCGGTTCACGGCCCGGGCGCCGCTGTCGCGGCCCTGCACCGTCATGGCGGCCCGCGCCGAGTAGCGCGGACCGCCGCGGCTACGGCTCGACCTTCACCTCGCCGACCATCTCCGGATGGTAGGTGCAGACGATCTTGTAGGTGCCCGCGCGGTCGATCTTGACCTTGATGCGGCTCTCGCCGCCGCCGTTCACCACGATGTCGGAGGCGAAGTCCTGCCCGGCGGCGTCCTTGGCCTGGATGATCAGGTTGTGGACCGTGGTCCCCTCGTTCTTGAACAGGATGTCGTAGGCCTGCCCGGCCCGCAGCGTGACCGTCGTCGGCTCGTAGAAGTTGTCCTTGCCGACCACGACGATCTCGCCGGGCGCGGCCGCCGGAACCGGGGCCTGGGCCGGGCCAGCACCCGGGGCGGGCGGAGCCGCCTGCGGAGCCGGGGCCTGCGGGGCCGGCGCTTGCGCGCCCTGACCGCCGCCACAGCCGGCGGCGAACACAGCCAGCGCGATCATAACGGTGGTCCATCTGGCAACTCGCATCAATCGATCCTCCTGCGGGGTGACTCGTACTGAGGCTAGAGGGTACGCGGAGGCCACGCGGCCGCCAATCGGGTGAGGACCCGATGCCGCCCTAGGGGCCGACCCTGGCCTCTCCGACCATCTCGGGGTGGTAGGTGCAGACGAACCGGTAGGTGCCGGCGCGGTCGATGCGGACCGGGATGATGCTCTCCGCGCCCGGGCTCACCGCGATGTCCGACGCGAAGTCCCGCCCGACCGCGGCCTGGGTCTGAAAGATCAGGTTGTGCACCGTCATCCCCTCGTTCTTGAAGTGCACCTCGTAGTCCGCCGCAGGCCGCAGGCTCAGCGTCGCGGGTTCATAGAAGTTGTCCTTGCCGATCACGGTGATCACGGTTCGGGCGCCGCCGGGACTCCCGGCAGGCGGACCTGCGGGGGAGACCGCGACAGGTGGTCCGGGTCGGCGGGGCGGCGCGGCCCCGCGCCCTCCGCACCCTGCGGCCAGGGCGGCCGCCACGACCACGGCGACACACACGACTCCCTTGCGCATCAACAGGCCTCCTCGTTTCGAGCACGTGGCGATGAGGACGTGGCGCCGGACGCGCCACCGTCGCCAGGGTAGCGTGTTCACCGACGCCGGGCAAGAGGACCGCGAGCGCGCCTCGCCGCCTCAGATCGGATCAATCCTCGGGACGGGCGCCCTTTCGCAGGCCTCGCAACGCCGAGACGATGAGCAGCAGGCCCAGAAAGACCTTGATCGGCCCCTCGGGCACGTAGCGGACCAGGACGCCGCCGGCGGCCGCTCCCACGACCGAGCCCGCCCCCATCGGCAGCACGGTCGTTCGGAGAGCGTCGGCACTGCTGAATCCGCCCCGCCGGCGCCACGCCGCGATCCCGGCCAGCACGACCGGCAGGCTGATCATGACGCTCGCGGTCCCCGCGGCCTTGACGTCGGCGCCGTAGGCGATGACCAGGGTCGGGATGATGAGCTCGCCACCCGCCACCCCGAGCAGGCTGCTGACGAGACCGATCCCGAGGCCGAAGCCGACGCCGGCCGCTGCCTGCCAGGGCGACGCCGCGGGCAGGAGCGCCGGTATCGTCTTGGGGAGCAGCCCCTCGGCGATCAGGATAGCGCCGATGGTGAGCAGGAGCACGAGCACCGTGAGCACGAAGCGCTCGTTCGAGAGGCGCCGGGCCACGGACGGACCCGCAGCCGCCCCGACCAGCGCGCCGGCGAGCATTCCAGCGGCTGCGACCCCATGAGGGGCCACCGGCGCCAGCGACAGCGTCCGCGCGCGGATTGCCAGCGAGGCGGCCAGCGTCACCAGACTGACCGCCAGGTTCAGCGGGACGGCCTGCCGGGCCGCATACCCGAGCAGGCCGACCAGGACCGGCAGCCTGAACTCGCCGCCGCCCAGGCCGATCAGACCGCCCAGCACGCCGATGACCGCGCCCAGGAGGAAGACCAGCGTGGGACCGCCGGGTACCACCCGCGCTAGGCTCCCTGCTCGCCCAGGCGCGCCACGACGACCAGCACCGCCACCGACACGACACTGAGCAGCACCGCGAGAATCCCCGCCGTCTCCCACCGTCCGGCCTGCACGGCGTCGTAGAGCGCGATGGGGAGGGTCTGCGTCCGTCCGGGGATGTTCCCCGCGACCATGAGCGTGGTGCCGAAATCGCCGAGCGCCCGGGCGAAGCCCAGGGCGACGCCCGCCGCGATGCCGCGCCTGCTAAGGGGCAGGAGGATTCGCACGAGCTGCTGTAGCGCGCCCGCGCCGTCGATCCGGGCCGCCTCCAACACCCCCGGTTCCACGTCCTCGAAGGCGGCCCTGGTGGTACGGGCCACCAGCGGAATCGACGGGACCGTGGCGGCCACCACGGCACCCCTCCACGTGAACACCAGCGGGTCGCCGAACACTCCCTCGAACCATGCCCCAAACGCGCTCTGGCGGCCGAGGGCGACCAGCAGATAGTAGCCGAGCACCGTCGGGGGCAGCGTCAGCGGCAGCGAGGTCAGGCCTTCCAGGACCGCGCGGCCACGGAACGGGCCGCGCGCGAGCAGGTACGCGGCGGCTACGCCCGTCACGGTCGCCAGCCCCGTGGCCAGACTGGCGACCCGCAGGGAGAGCCACAGGGGAAACCAGTCGATCTCGACCGCCACGCCGTGCCCGACGCTACTGCGCCTCGCCGGGCAGGACGAACCCGAAGCGGCGCATGATCGGACGGCCGTCACCGTTGACGAAGGCGAGGAACGCGCGGGCGAGGGGCTGGCGCTGGGACCGCGTCACCACACCCGTGGCCTGCCGGAGCGGCTCGTGCAGCGCCTCTGGCACGAGCCAGTATCGTCCCTCGCGCGCGACGGTCGGCGCGAGCGCCAGCGAGAGGGCGACGATCCCGACATCGGCGTTGCCCGACGTCACGAGCTGCAACGTCAGGCTCACGTTGTCGCCGAACACGAGCCGGCCGCGCACGCGGGGCAGCAGGCCGCTGCGCTCGAGGGCCTGGCGGGCCGCCTCGCCGTACGGCGCGTGCTCGGGATTGGCGATGGCGACGAACCGCACGCGCGGGTCGTCCAGCACCCCGAGCCCGCGAGTCGGGTCGAGCGGCGAGTCCCGCCGCACCCACACGACAATCCGGCCGATGGCGTAGAGCTGCACCGTCTCCGGCAGGACGAAGCCGCCGCGCGCCAGGCGCTCCACGAACTCCGCGTTGGCAGAAAAGAAGATGTCGAACGGCGCCCCGTGTTCCACCTGATGGGCCAGCTGCCCGGACGAGCCGAGGGAAAACGTCGGAGCCACACCCGTCCGCTGCCGGAACGCGATCCCCATCTCCTCGAAGGCGTATCGAAGGTCGGCCGCCGCGGCGACCAGGAGTTCCTGAGCAGGCGCCTGCCCGTGCGCGCCGACAACCACGAGGAGGAGGAGGACCGGAACCAGGCAGACCCGCGCCGCACCGAGCACGTCGAGACCTTCTCCCTAGTTCAGCACTCGAACCGCGCCGGCTGGCGCGACGTCGTACCCGCCGATCGCCTCGAGCTCCCGCCGGAACGGACGGCTCACCAGCACGTCGAGGAACGTGCGAACCGGTCCGGCGTCGAAGAGGTCCCGCGGGATCACGAGGTCGTAGCGCTGCTCGTCCACCGGCAGGAAGTCGAGCCCGTAGGCGCGCGCGACCGGCAGCACGCCCGGACCCGCATCTGCCAGGCCCGACGCCACGGCCTCCGCCACGGCAAAGTGGCTGTGGAGCTCGCGCTCGTACCCGGACACGTGTCCTGGGTCGACGCCAGCGCTGCGTACCCACCGGTCGAAGACCCGGCGAGTCCCCGCGCCGGCGTCGCGGTTGACGATGCGGACACCCCGGCGCAGGAGATCCCCGGCGTGACGGACCCTGCGGGGGTTGCCGGGCGCCAGCATGAGCCCTTCCGTCCACCGCGCGACCGTGAAGACGGTGACGGATGCGCCCCGCAGTGCCCCACGGATCGCGCGGGTCCCCTCGGGGTCCCGCGGCGAGTGCAGGTGCGTGCCGGCAATGTGGGCGTCTCCCCGCGCCATGGCCCCAAGCGCCTGGGCGCTGCTCGCTACGACCCAGTGGACGCGGACCTTCGCCGCGCGCTCCGCGAGGCCGGCGGCGATGCCCAACGCGGGGTCGCACCCGACCACGAACAGCGTCTGCTCCGGCGACCCGGCGGGGCGCAGGAGCGACACGCGGACCTGCTCTGCCCCGGCCCCAACGACCACGCCGTCGCCACAGGACAACGCCTCAAGACCGGCAAGCGGCCAGGCGACGAGACGCTGCCGCACGTGTCCCAGGCGCACCCGGGTCGACCGCCGGGCGCCGCCCGCCCATCGGGCTTCCACCACGGCGTCCGCAGGTGCCGCGAAGAGGTCCTCGACGGCGCAGCCGAGCGCGCGCGCCAGCCGCAGCGCCACCGCCGTGTTGGGTACGTAGCGGCCCGTCTCGATGGCGTGCAGCGCCTGGCGCGAGAGACCGGCGAGCCGCGCCAGCGCGGTCTGCGAGAGCCCTCGCGCTTCGCGCACACCCCCGAGGCGGTTGTCGAACTCCACGACGGTTCGGCGCCCCATATGTCTCTAAGGTTAGACACGATTAAAGACATCTGTCAAGCAAAATTGACTCGGGGACGGGTCGTCAGCGGGGTGCGAGCGTGACCTTGACCGCCCGGTAGCGGCGGCGGTCGAGCGCGACGGCGACCGCACGCTGCCAATCCACGAGGGGGAACCGGTGGGTCACCAGCGGCCGCAGGTCCACGCGGCCGGTCGCCAGAAGATCCATCGCCACGTCGATCGCGCGCACGCGCCGGCCGTCCACCCGCTCCTCGGCGTAGTAGCCGCTGCCGCGGATTTCGACCTCGCGCAGCCACACCGGCGTCCAGTCCACGCCGCGCGGCACCGACGCTAGCCCGACGAGCACGACCACGCCGCCGGCGCGCGTCAGCCGGAGCGCGTCGTCGATGCTGCGCCCGGCCCCCACGCACTCGAGCGTCGCGTCGGCGCCGCCGGTCAGCACCGGCGGACCCAGCAGCGGCCGCAGTACCCTGGCGCCGACCATGCGCGCGACCTCGGCGTAGTGGTCGCCGCCCGCACTACCGAGGACCTCGACGGCACCCAGCCGGCTCGCCAGCTCGGCCTGGTGCGCGTGGCGGGCAAGCACGACCACCCGCGCCCCCGGGCGGAGCGCCCGGAGCGCGGCGACCGCGGCGAGGCCAATGGTCCCCGCCCCCACGACGAGCACGGTCCCGGCCGTCTCGGGCACGAACCGGAGCACGGCGTGGACCGCGACCGCGAGCGGCTCGGTCAAGACCGCCTGCTCGTCGGACACGCCAGCGGGCACGGGCACCAGGCGGGTACGGTGCGCGACCATCACCTCGCCCCACGCGCCGCCCACGTCGCGGCAGGCGCCGTGCCCGATGCCGGGGGCCAGCGTGCCCTCGGCGAACCGGCTGCACAGGTTGTAGTCACCGCGCGCGCAGGCCGGGCAGGGCTCGTCGAAGCCTCGGGTCGCGCACGGCAGCAGCGGCTCCACCACCACACGGGTGCCCACCGCGACGCCTGCGGCCTCGCCGGCCTCGACCACTGTGCCCACGTTCTCGTGGCCCACGACGAACGGCATCGACGCGTAGACCGACGCCGACGGGCTCGTCTCCAGCAGGACCAAGTGCAGGTCGCTGCCGCAGATGCCGGCCAGGTCCACGCGCACGCGCACCCACGCCGGACCCGGCAGCGGCGGCTCCGGTGTCTCGATCAGGCGGAGCGGGCCTGGTCCACGCCAGAACGCCGGCCGCCAGAGCCGGCCAAGGGCGCGGGTGGCCAGGTAGCGGGGAATCGTGATGTCGGCGACGACAGCCTTCACGCCGCGATGCTTCCCGGACCAGCGCGCCGCACCCTGCCGCCGGGTGCGCTATCGCGACCCGTCGAGGACGACCAGGTAGCCGATCTGGGTGTCGTGGTCCGGCGAGCACATCCCGGCCGCGGGGTCGTAGGGCACGTAGCACTTAAACCGGAACACACCGGGCCGGTCGGCGACGAACTCCACGGTCTCGAGGCCCCTGGGGCCGCCGGGTAGCACGCCGGTCCGCACCCCGTACCCTTCGAACTCGATTCCGTGGCTGGCGAAGGTGAGGTTGCGGAAACGCACGCGCAGACGGTCCCCCGTGCGCGCGACGATCATCGAGGGGTTGTAGTAGTGGTGCGTCGCCGGCTCGCCCGCCGCACCCAGCCCGGTGATGATCAGATCCACGTCCAGGGTGGCGGGCGGCGGAGCCGACGCCTGCAGGGCTGGCTGCGCCGCGGGCCGGGCGGACAGCGACGCGAGCAGCAGCGCGGCCAGGGCGATGAGGATGGCAGCCGTGGCGGACGAGGCGGACGGGCTGGAACGCATCGGGGGCCTCACTTGGTGACGATCAGGTAGCCGCGCATCTCGTCATGGTCCGGGGTGCAGTGCTTCCGGGCCGCGTCGTACGGCAGGGAGCAGCGGTACTCGAACACCCCCACCTGGTTCGCCACGAAGGTGACGCGCTCGCTGTCGCCGGCGTTGAGAATCTTCGTCTTCACGTTGAACGCCGGAATCTCGAGCTGATGGGCGAACTCATCAGGGTTCGCCACGGCCAGATCCACGGTGTCACCCTCCCGCACGACGATCATGGTCGGGTACCAGCGGTGGGCGAAGACGCCCTGCCCGGAGAAGGTCGCCACCACCATCGAGAGCGACACGCGCGTGGGCATCGTCGGCGCCGGCGGCAACGCCGGGGCCGGCGCCCGGCGGTTCATAAACGCGACCAGGCTCACCACCAGAGCGACCACGGAAAGCGCGAGGGCCACGTAGGGGAGCGCACTGCCACGCTGTGCCATCGATCGACGGCCTCCTCGGAAGCGACGATCCCGGTGATGCGCCGGACGGGCGGACCCTGGCGCGTGCCTCACCTCTTCGGGAGCGCGGCGCGGCGCTCCTTGTCGGCCGCGGCCATCGCGCGCGCGGCGCGGTAGGCCTCTGGCGTGTTCACGTTGTACAGTGTGCGCAGCGTCGGGTCGGCGGCGGCGAGTTCGTCCTCGCCGACCTCGCGCACGCGCAGCCCGACGATTGCCCTCCACAGGCTCCGCTCGCCCGCGGCCACCTGTCGCTCGAGCGTCTCGGCCGCCGCGCGCGCGTACACCGCGTGCAACGGGTGCCAGCGGCCATTGGCGCGCGGCACGACCGCGTCCCAGCCCGCCGCGCGGGCCGCGAGCGCCCGCACCGCGTCCGGGGCGAGGAACGGCAGGTCGCAGGCCGCGGCGAAGACCCACGGGCTCCTCGCGGCGCGCAGCCCGGCGCACAACCCGAACAGGGGCGCTTGATCGGGCACCAGGTCGGTCACGACGCGCACCCCCAGCCCGGCGTAGGCCGCCGGGTCCTTCGCGACGACGAGCACGTACGCGCACGATGCCGCCAGCGCGTCGAGCACGCGCCGGATGATCGGACGGCCGCCCACGTCCAGGAACGCCTTGTCGGCGCCCATGCGCCGGCTGCGGCCGCCAGCCAGCACGATGCCGGTGAGTTCCCTGGACGACGTCATATCCGGCCCGAGGCGATGAGCGCCGCAAGGGCGTCCACCTGATCCCACCGGAACAGCGCCGCGCCCTCCACCGCGGCGACCTGCGGGGCGTCATGGACGACGGCGACGATCGGCCCGGCCGGGGCCGATCGGTCGGGCGCCACGCCGCTTTGGCCGACGAGAATCTTGGGTCGCGCCGACCGGCTGTAGCCTTCCACGAGCACGACGTCGGCATGCCCGACCGTGGCGAGCACCTCGTCGATCGGCGGGTCCACGAGCGAGGGCGCGCGCCGCACGATGCCGCCCGGGCCGGCCAGGACTGTCGCCGCGGCCCCGGCCGCCGCGAAGCGCGCCGTGTCGGAGCCCTCGCGCTCGGGCGCATCCAGGTGGACGTGGTGCTTGACCGCGACCGCGATGAGCCCGTGCGCCCGCAGGATGGGCAGGAGCCGCTCGATCAAGGTGGTCTTCCCCGCGTCGCGCGCGCCGACGACGCAGTAGGCGCGCCGCCCCACCGTCGGACCGACGTGGAGACCGTCGGTGAGCAGGTGCAGACGCACCTCATCGCCGGCCTCGAGCTGCCCGGCGTCGGCACCGACGTCGATGAGCGCGTTCGCCTCGGCCGCCGACCGGAGGATCGCGGTCCCCTGGCCCGGCAGCGGGGCCGCTAGGACACCGCCAGGCGTTATCCTGGCGGCGGCCCACAGGAACCGCCGACGCCCGGGCGAGACGCGGATCCCGGCGCTCAGGCGGCCCCTGACCACGGGACGATGAATATCCGAGCGGCCGAGCATCGCGCACAGCCCCGGGCGCGCGAGCATCTCGAAGGCCACGCGGGCGGCCCCTGGAGTTCCTGGGAACACGAAGACCGGCCGCCCGCGTGCCGTGGCGAAGGCGGCCGGGCCGCCGGGCTTCATCGCCACGCCTCGGACCGCGAACACGGCGCCGGCGCGCCGAAGGGCCTCACGGACCAAGTCGCGCTCGCCGACCGACGCGCCGCCGGTGACCATAAGGAGGTCGGCGTCGAGGCCGGCCGCGATGGCGCCGGCGAGCGCGCCCAAATCGTCGCGCACAGGGCCCAGGCGCAGGACCCGGGCGCCAACCGCCAGCACCTCTGCGGCCAGCATGTAGGAGTTGCTCTCTCGCACGTGGCCTGGGGCAAGCGGCGCCCGGGGCGCGCCGAGCTCGTCGCCCGTCGCCAGGATGGCGACCAGGGGGCGAGCGACCACCGGGACGGCGGCACAGCCGACCGACGCCAGCAGGCTGAGGTGACCGCCGGCCAGCACGATGCCGGGGGCTAACACCGTCTCCCCGGCGCGGGCGTCCTCGCCGGAGGGAAAGACATGCCGCCCGACGGGCAGGGGCGAGGGAACCTCGACGTGGTCGCCGACGTCGCAGAGCATCTCCCGCGGGATCACCACGTCGGCGCCGAGGGGCATGGGTGATCCCGTGGCGATGCGCAGCGCCGTGCCTGGCTCTAACGGGAGCGTCCAGACGTCACCCGAGTAGATCGCGCCGGCGACCCGCAGACGCGCGGGCGCATCGGCGCGCGCTCCGAGCAGGTCGACGGCGCGCGCGGCCACGCCGTCCATGGCCGCGCGCGGAAACGGCCACAGGTCCTCCGTCGCCGCCACCGGCTCGGCCAGCACGCGGCCGGCCGCGTCGTCGAGGCTGACCTGCTCCACCGGCATCCGGCGGATCGCCGACAACACGACCGCCTGGGCGTCCTCGACACCCACCGCACCGACGGCGGACTCCGGCTGTACGCTCACCTCTCGCCTCCAAAGTGCAACCGCGCCGGTCCTCCCCTCTACAGTACAGGAGACAGCCGGCGAGCGGCCACCCGGCGCCGGAGGTCAGGCTCTCGTGACCTGGACCTGCGTGTCGTAGAAGACGGCGCTACCCCCTGCCAGGTCGCCCAGGGTTGTGTTCGTGATCACCGGATCGGTGCGCATGGCCGCGTTGGCGTGGATGCCGGCGCCTCGCCGCCGATCGCCCCGCACGACCCGACCGTCGATCACCACGTCACCGGCGCCATATGCCCAGTGCCCGTGCCCGAGCGAGAAGGCCACCACGCCGGGCCGGATGCCCTGCACCACCTTGAGCCGGCCCACGATGGGCCGGGTGCGGCCGTGCATGAGGTCCCAGACGCCCTCGGGGTTGGACGCGGACCGGACGCGCACGCGATCGCCGTCGCGCAACCCCCGGGTCCGCGCGTCCTCGGCGTTCATCAGTACGCTGTTCTCGGGCGCCAGCGCCAGCAGCCAGTAGTTGGCCGCGGTTCGCGACTTGGTGTGCATGACCTCGCGATAGGTAATGAGCCGGAGGTCGTAGCCGGCCCGTTCGTCGGCGAGCGGCCGGCCCAGCGCGTCCACGGGAGACACCCGGTAGACCGCTAGGCCCGGCAGGGTCTCTCCGGTCATGGAGTCTCTCGTCCTGGCGGTCTTCTCCTGATACAGGTTGATCAGCGTCCCGTACCTGTTGCGCAGGTGCTCGCCGTCGTACGCCTGGCCGAAATCATCGAACCGCCCGCCGCGGTTGAGCAGGAACACGACGCGCGGCCACAGCGCCGGCCCGACGACCGCCCGCCAGCGATCCGCATCGAAGACCCTCCGCGGCAGGTGGCGGCGGCTCTCGAGGAACACGCGCAGTTCCTCGTCGGACGCCTCGGGCACCTCCTGGCCGGGCCGGTCGCCGACCGCCAGGTTCGCCGCCATGCGGAGATAGAGGTGATCGGGATGGGTGAACGGCTTCCCCGGGCCGAACCCCTCCGGCCCGAATCCGGGCAGACCGAGCTTCTCCGCCAGGCCGAGAAGCATCGCCTCCAGCGACAGCGGCAGCTCCTGTCCAAAGACGCGCACGGTCTCCGTCAGCGGCGCGATCACCGGTTGCCGAACGGGCTGCACCTTCCAGACCATGTTAGGGTGCGAGCCCGCGAACTCCCACCGCTCGAGGTTGCTCAGGTCCGGGAAGATGTAGTCGGCGTACATCGAGGTCTCGCCGATCACGATGTCGTTGGCAACGACGAGCGGGATCTTCCGCGGGTCGGCGAGGATCTCGATGTTGGTACCTCCGGCCGGGAGCGCGTAGACCGGCGAGCCCATGTAGATGAACAGCGCCTTGATCGGGTAGGGGTAGGCGTCGCCCGCCGAGGGGATAATCTCCTGGTAGATGTCCGACGCGAGCGGGTACCAGGGTCGCTTCGCTGGGTACCCGGCGAACAGCGTCGTGCCCTCGTAGGCCTCGCCGTGCCGGATCAGGCTGACCCCGAACGGCTCGAGCCGGCCCGGAACGTCGCCGACCGGGAACGGCTGCTTCCACTCGGTCTCCTTCCCGTCCGGCCCCACGATCGTCCCCCGCTTGCCACCGGTTGCGTCGTACGTCGTCGCCTTTGCGAGCCCGCCACGCCAGTCGTAGTTCCCGATCAGCAGGTTGAGCGTGTACCACGCCAGCACCTGGTAGAACCCGTTCGTGTGCTGGGAGACCCCGCGGTGGATGTCAGCCACGGCGCGCTTGCCGTGGCTGGTGAACTCGCGGGCAAGATCGACAATGTCGGCGGACCGGATGCCGGCTAGCGCCGCCCACTGGTCGATCGTGCGCGACGAGGCCTCTTCCCACAGAAGCTGGAACGCGCTTTTGACCGCGTGCCCGTGGAGCTCCGTGTTGACCCGGAGGTCGCCCTCGACCGGGACAGTCTCGGAGTATGGATCGACGGCCACCGGGCGGCCGTTGCGCAGGACGACGAAGGGGTCGAACGAGTACCGGGTCTCCCGGCCGGTCTTCTTGTCCCGGTGGACGCGCGGCTCGACCGACAGCCCCACCTCGGAGGCCCGGAGCAGCGCCCCGGGCCGGCCGCGCTCGATCTTCACCAGCCAGGCGGCGTTGCACCACGTCGGCTCGCCGTCGGCGGCCGCCGCGGCCTTGTTGGCGTTCGCCAGGTAGCGCGCGTCGTACCGCTCGTGCTCGATGATCCACCGGATCATCCCTAAGGCCATCGCGCCCTCGCCACCCGGACGAATCGGCACCCACCGCCAGGCCTTGCTGGCGGTCTTCGAGGCGCGGGGGTCCACGACCGCGATCCGCAGCTCGCCGTCGGCGATGCGCTGGGCGATGCGGCTCGCGCGATTGGTCACCCCGTAGTTGCCCTCCAGCGGCGAGGCGCCGACGAAGATCATGAACGCCGCCGACTGCTGGTCGCCCTGCCAGTAGAACTTGTTGCCCCTGGTCCACTTCATCTTCAGGTCTCTCTCGTCGAACACGAACTGCTCGCTCATCGCCTTGCCGGTGAAGTAAAGCGAGCCCTGGCAGACGGTTGTGTGCCCGTGGGCGTTGACCGACCCCATGGCGGCCTCAGTGAACCGCCGGATCAGCTCGCTCCGGCCGCCCTTGAGGCGGCCCCACATGAAGACGAACTGGTTGTTGCGCGGGCCCAGGTCCGGATGGTCAGGGTCGATCAGCACGTGCAGGCTGCGGGCGTGTTTGGCCTTGAACGCCGCCAGCGACATCTGTTTCGCGGCGACTTTCCGCGCGTCGGCGGCCAGCGCCTGCATCGTCCCGGCGTCCCCGGCCGCCCGTATCGCGCGTAGCCCCTCGACCCGGCGGGTCTCCTCACCGGGCACGTTGGCGAACAGCAGCCCGCCCTCGACGATCTCGGTGAGGGCCTGTTCGAAGGGGATGGTGACCCAGCGGTTTTCGCCGCGTCGGCCGGCGCGCTTCAGCACCTTCACGATCCGGTACGGGTCGTAGGCGGTCTGGATCGCCGCCTGCCCCTTGGGGCACAGGTAGCCGTCCACCGGCGCCGCCTGCGCCACGGACGTGGCGTACGGCAGGTGAGGGTTCAGCGTCCAGGGGGAGTATGGGCTGCCGTCGATCTTCGCGATGAGGCCGTCCTCGATGCGGACCTTGATTCCGCACTGCGTGTTGCACTGCTGGCAGACGGAGTAGAGGAAGTGCTCGGGGCCGGTGACGGCCGGTGCGGCGCCGACCGCCGGCGAGGCCAGCGCTCGAGGTAGCCTCGCGCCGAGCAGTGCAGAGCCGCCCAGCAGCGCGCTCGACGTCAGCAGCGCGCGTCGCGAGAGCCGCAAACGCCCGGGGCGTCCTCTGGGCCCGGCGGCGGGGGTGCGGGTCGCGGCCATCTCAGGCCACCTCCTCCTGCTGCATCAGGACGCGGCTGCCGGCGACAAACACAAGGAGCGCGAGGCCGACGGTCCCGGCGGTCACCGCCCACTCCATTGCGCTCGGGAAATAGTCGAACGCCAGGTGGGGACCGGAAAACGCGGTGGTCAGAGCCTCGAGCTCGGGTACCGCGAGCGCCGGGAAGACAATGTTGGCCCGGGCCACCGCGAGTCCCACAAGGACGAGCACGCCCATCCAGCCAGCCCACACCGGGTGGCGGGCAAGCCGTCGCTGCACCAGCACGGCGACCGGGACAAACGTGCCAACCAGGAGTTGCCCGATCCAGAACGTCCACCAGTAGGGACCGTAGAGCACGGCGTGCACCGCCGCGACGTTCTGCGGCACGTTGCCGTAGAGGCTCTGCGAGAAGTCGGCCCAGAGGAAGTAGAGCTTAACGGCGGCCAGCACGATGGTCGCGACCGCCAGCGCCCAGAGCTGGTCACCCCGCTGCGGGGCGTCGCGGGGGCCGAACAGCCCGATCGCCACCATAACGGCGGCCACGCCGGTGGCCAGTGAGAACACCGGGAACTGCACGGGAAACAGCCCTACATGCCAGAACTGCCGGCTGGCCTGCACGCCCAGCAGCGCGCCGACCGCGCCGCTGACGAACAGCGAAAGCGGCAGGCCAGCGATCATGGCGGCGCGCAGCGCCGGGCTGCCCGGGCGGCGCACAGCGAGGGCGAGCGCAACGACCAGCAGTGCGCCGAAGACCGTATAGCCCCAGACCATCTGCGCCATGACCGACCCGGGGTTCCCCTGAAGATAGACCTTCCAGATCCGGTCCATGTGGCCCAGGTCCAGCCAGACCTGCGCCAAGGCCGCGCCCAGGCTGACCACGGCTACCCACAGCGCGATGCGCCCCGTCCCCCGGAACGTCTTGACTTCGAACAACAGGTCCAGGGTGGCGACCATGAACGCACCGGCCGCCAGCCCCGCGAAGAACAGGTACATCGCCACCCACAAGCCCCAGACGACGTACGAGCCGTAGGCCGCGTTGTGGTGCCCCTGCGTGATCCGGTCGAAGAGGCCCCACGCCCCGACCAGCACGGCCGCGGCGCCGAGGCCGGTGAGCGTTCGCCCAAGCGTCATCGGCGGCCCCCTCTACAGCAGGTAGTAGACGCGCGGCTTCGTGCCCAGGTCTTCCTTGAGCCGCATCGTGTTCGGTCGGGCGATCACCTGGGCGATCAGGCTGTCGGGGTCGCTCGCATCGCCGAAGAACGTCGCCCGGCCGACGCAGGTCGTCACGCACGCGGGCAGCAGACCGGCTTCGATCCGGTGGACGCAGAAGTGGCACTTCCGCACGTTGCCGATCGGCGAGGCGCCTTCCTCGCGCGGGCGGCGCTGCGTGTACTCGCGCGCGGGGGCGCGCTCGTAGCCCTCGGCGCTGGCGCGGCCCACCAGCGCCGGCGCGCCGGTTGGCGTGGTCTCGGTGTAGGTCCGGCCGAAGTCGAACGTCCGCGCGCCATAAGGGCACGCGGTGATGCAGTACCGACAGCCGATGCACTGGTCGTAATTCATCGCCACGATGCCATCGGGCCGCCGATAGGTGGCGCCGACCGGACACACGGGCACGCACGGCGGGTTCTCGCACTGCATGCACGGGCGCGGGAGGAACCGGCGGGAGACGTTGGGGTACGTCCCGATCTCCTCTTCGAGCACTGGCCGGTAGACCACGCCGGGCGGGAGCTTGTTCTCGGCCACGCAGGCGATCGTGCACGCGTGGCACCCGATGCAGCGTCGGAGGTCGATCGCCATCGCCCACCGTCGCAGGTGCGCGGGCCTGGCCAGCGCGCGCCGGAGGTCTCCCTGCATCCTCAGCAGCAGGTCGGCCTCCGTCGGCGCCGGGAGGGGCGGGCCTGAAGCAGTAGCCCCCGACGCGGTGGTCGCCGGGGCCGCGGCGAGCTGCTCGAGGACGTCGAGGGCCAGCAGGGCGGCGGCGGCGCCCCCCAGGGTGTTGAGGAATGCGCGGCGCGAGCGACGCGTGCGCCGGGGCACGCTGGCCGGCGGGGCGGGATCGCCGCCCGGGTCGTGGTCCTCGCTCATGACGCCTCCCGTGGCCGTGGAGTGGACGAGCGCGCGTCGAATCACCGCCAGCCTAGCGGATGGCGGGCGGGGAGGAAATCCGGTCCCCGCCCGATGAGTCGGACGGAGACCGCCGCGCGCACAAGCGCCCGCGGGAGGCTTCCCCGCGGGCGCCACCGGTCACCGGGCACGGCCCGAGCGCTACTTGACGACCGGGTAGTTCTGCGCGTACCACTCGCGCATGCCGAGCAGCATCGTCTTGACGTTCGTGTAGCCGCTCATGGTCAGCGCCATCGTCACGTAGGCCGCGCGCAGGCTGGACTGGCAGATGACGATGATCTCCGCGTTCTTGTCCGCGGGAATCCTGGCCATGTTGTCGGGCAGGGTGCGCACGGGAATCCACACAGCACCCTGGATCATCCCGGCCGCGACCTCGTTCTGCTCCCGGACGTCCAGCAGGAACGGCGTCTCCCCTGCATCCAGCCTGGTCTTGAGCGCCGCGGGGGCAATCCCCTTGAAGTCGCCGGGCAGGTTCTTGAGGAACTGCAGCGCGGCATCCCCGGACGCCGGCGCCTGCGCCACGGCCGACGGCGCAAGGAGCAGCGCCGCCATCAACGCGACAAGCAGCACTCGCTTCATCCTGACCCTCTCCCTCCTACCGCGTGGTCGGTGAGCGCGGCCGCGGCGGCGCGGTGACCACCCGGCCGTTCGCCTGCGGGCCGCGGGGATCGAGGTCCCCCAGCCGCAGGAACAGGTTCGGATTGTTGTGGCAGCCATCGCAGGTGCGGCTGCGCGCCGTCACGCGCTGGATCGTATGCGGGGTCGCCGGCTTCCACGTCGGCACCCGGTCGAAGTTCACCAGCGTCCCCGACAGCCCGGTGAGCCGATCGATCATCTCCGGCGTCGTCGGCACGTGGCGCAGCAACGTGTAGACGTGCGTGATGTTGGGATCGGTGTTCCGGCCGATCTTGAGCGTGGGCCGTGAGGTCGCGCCCTCGCCGGCGTGGCAGCCGAAGCAGCTCCTCACCGGCCCGCCGTGGCAGACGGCGCAGGCGAGCTTGGTCCCGTGGATGTTGTGCGCCCGCAGCCGGCTCTGCCCCGGTGCGGCGGTCGGGTGACAGTCCAGGCAGGAGGGCTTCGTCGTGACCGCACGGCGGTTCGGCGGCGCCGACCCGTCTCCGTGCATCTGCGCCGCGGTGTGGCACGAGGTGCAAGTCATCTTCGCCTTGGCAAAGTGCACATCGGCGGGGAACCCCTCGTAGGCGCCGGTGAACTCGGCGGCGACCCTGCCCGAGTGGCATCCGCCGCACGTCACCTCGGTTGGCGGCGACTTGACGAACCGGTGGCCGTCGAGAAACCCGCCCAACACCGTCGGCGGCTGCGGCTTGTAGGGCGGCTTGCTGACGTGGCAATCCCCGCAGGTCGCGTGGCAGCTCTGGCAGGCGCCCTGGAACGCGTGCCGCGAGGGGGCCCAGCGCACGGTGCCGACAAGCGCCCGCAGGCCCGCCTCCATGCCGCGGGCAGTGAAGTGCAGGCTGCGGGCGAACGTCGCGGTGATCTCCGCGTGGCAGTCGCCGCAGGCCTTCTGTGGCTGCGCCGACGGCCGGGCCACCAGGCCCTGGTGCGCGGCCCTGAGGTCGAGGGTCTGCGGCTGGCCCGCGTGACAGGTCGTGCATCCGAGCTGCCCGTGCGTGGAGGTCAAGAACGCCGGGCTCACGAGCTTTCGTTCGTAGGGCGCCCCCGACGGGGGCAAGGGGGCCGCTCACCCTTCACCTTCCGCGGGCAGTGCCGGCAAGGGCCGCACGAGCGGCTCAAGCATTGATCGCTCGGTGTGACAGGCGATGCACCCGCTGCGGACGGGCGCACAGGGCGCCGGCGGGGTGGCCAGCCCGAGCGGGAGGACGAGGAACACCACCAGGGCCATCAGCCCGGCGAGCGTGGCCCCCCGCGTCCAGCGCGGCAACGTCGCCTGCCCGCTCATCTATCGCCATCGTCGCGCGCGGCGGCGCGCCGGGGAATCGGGCTGTGACCCGATATGCCGATCGGTGCGCGCGGGCCTCCGCTCGGAGGCGGCGACCGCGACGTCCGGCCTCTAGCCTGCCGGGCGTGCCACCCGCACCCGCGCGTCCGCCACCGCCGCGCCCCCGCCGGCTGCGTAGACGAAGAGCGGGTTGATGTCCAGCTCAGCTACCTCGGGACACTCGACCGCGAGCTGCGAAAGTCGGAGCAGGCAGGTCTCGATCGCCGCGACGTCGGAGGGCGGTTCGCCGCGCACGCCGCGAAGGATGGCGGAGGTCCGCGTCTCCTCCACCATGCGCCGTGCGCTGTAGGCACGGATCGGGGCGAGCCGGAACGCGACGTCCCGCAGCACCTCGACGTAGATGCCGCCCAGGCCGAAGAGCAGCACCGGCCCGAACTGCGGGTCGCGCGACAGCCCCAGGATGACCTCGCGGCCCCGCCCGGCCATCGCCTGCACCAGCACGCCGTGGATCGCCGCACCGGGCACCCGTGCCGCGACCGCCCGGACGATCTCCTCGTAGGCCCGCGACACCTCGGCGGCGCTCGCGAGGTTCAAACGGACCCCGTCCACGTCCACCTTGTGGATCACCTCGGGCGAGAGGACCTTGAGCGCGACCGGGAACCCGATCGCCGACGCGCGCGCCTCGGCCGCGCGCGCGTCGGTCGCCGCGGCCCACGGCAGCAGCGGGAACCGGTACGCTTCCAGGAGTTCGAACGCCGCGGTCTCGCTCAGGAACCCCTCGGGGGCGGCGGTCAGGATCGCCCGGGCGCGCGCGCGGTCCACATCGTCGAAGGTCACGACCTCGGTGCGGGGCCGCGCGATCCACGACGTGTAGCGCGCCATAGCCGCCAGCGTACGGGCGATCGCCTCGGGAAAGGCGTAGTGCGGCAGCCCGGCTTCCTCCAGCCGGTCCACGCCGGCGTCCACCGGGAGCGCCCCGACGAACGACGCGAGGACCGGCTTGCCCGAGGCCGCGGCGCGTTGCACCACCGCCGCGGCCGTGGCCTCGACGTCGATCGTGGCCTGCCGGGTGAGGAGCACGATCCCCGCGTCCACGGCGTCGTCCGCGAGCACCGCGGCGAGCGCCGCGTCGTACCGGCGGTCGTCGGCGTCGCCGATGATGTCCACCGGGTTGCGCACCGAGGCTTCGGCCGGGAGCGCGCGCCGCAGCTCGGCGACCGTGGCATCGGACAGCGACGCCAGCTCCAACCCCTGCCGCACGCAAGCATCGGTGGCCAGGATGCCCGGCCCGCCCGCGTTGGTGACGATGCCGACGCGGCGGCCGCGCGGCAGCGGCTGGCTCGCGAAGGCGGCCGCGCAGTCGAACAGCTCCTCGATGCTCTCCACGCGCAGCACCCCGGCCTGGGCGAAGACCGCGCCGTAGACCTCGTCGCTGCCGGCGAGCGAGCCGGTGTGGCTGGAAACCGCGCGCGCGCCCGCCGCGGTGCGCCCGGCCTTGAGCACCATGATCGGCTTGGGCGGATGCCCGTCGCCGATCTCGCGCGCCACCTCGATGAAGCGGCGGCCGTCTGAGAGCTCCTCGACGTAGAGCAGGATGACGCGCGTGTCCGGGTCGTCCGCCAGCGCGCCGAGCAGCTCGACCTCGGTCAGGTCGGCCTTGTTGCCCAGATTGAACACCTGCGAGAAGCCGATGCGCCGCGTCCAGGCGTAATCGAGCGCGGCCGCGGTGAGCGCGCCCGACTGCGAGACGAACGCGATCTGCCCGCGGTGCGGGAGCCGCGCGGCGAAGGTAGCGTTGAGGCGCACGTCCGGCGCGGTGTTGATCACGCCCAGGCAGTTGGGCCCGACGAGCGCGAAGCCCCAGCGCGCGACCCGCGCGCACACCTCCGCCTCCCGCCGCCGTCCCTCCTCCCCTATCTCGCGGAAGCCGCCGGAGATCACCACGACGCCGCGCACCCCGCGCTGCCCGCACTCGTCGAGCACCGCGGGGACCGTGCGCGCGGGCGTGATGACGACGGCCAGGTCGACGGGGTCGGGCACCTCGAGTACGGAGGGATAGGCGCGGACCCCGTTGATCGACCGCGCTTGCGGGTTGACCGGATGGACCGTGCCGGCGAACCCGCCGGCCAGGATGTTGCGGAAGATCGCGTGCCCCACCTTGCCAGGGTCGCGCGAGGCGCCAACCACGGCGATAGTCTGCGGGCGGACGAGCGCGGAGAGGTCGCGGCCGGCGGGCATCGCCCGGTACAGTTCGTGGGTCGGGGCAGATGGCCCTACAGGCTGGCGCCCTCGTCGGGGGGAGCCAGTCGGGGCCGCCAGGTCTGGCAGGAGCGGTTCAGGCCGCCGCGCATGCGCGGACGACGTTGCGGGCGAGCAGGACGGTCGTGAGCGCGCCCACCCCGCCCGGCACCGGGGTGATCGCCCCGGCGACGCGACGCACGTCGTCGAACGCGACGTCGCCGACCGTGCGTCGCCGCGGCCGGCCCCGGTCGTCGAGCGCAGGCCGGCCCTCGGCGTCGGTGACCGGCACGCTGTTGATCCCGACGTCGATCACGATCGCGCCGGGCTTTACCATCTCCGCGGTCACGAACTCGGGCCGTCCCATGGCCACGATGAGCACGTCGGCGCGGCGCGTGTGCGCGGCGAGGTGCCCGGCGCGCCACGTGTAGGAGTGGACGGTCGTGGGCGTGGCGTTGCGCTGGAGCGCGAGCAGGTAGGCCGGCTTCCCGACGATGTTGCTGCGACCGATGATGACGACCTCGCGGCCCTGCAGCCAGGCGCGAGGGTCCTGCCCGCCCGCGGCCAGGTGTCGCTCGAGTAGCTCGAAGCAGGCGGCGGGCGTGGCCGGCGGGAGCACCGGCCGGCCGAGCATGAGGCGGCCGACGTTGGCCGGATGCAGGCAGTCCACGTCCTTCGCAGGGGCGATCGCCTCCAGAACATCGGCCTCCGGGAGCGCCGGCGGCATCGGCCGCAGCGGCAGCACGCCGTGGATCGCGGGGTCCTCCGCCAGCGCCCGCATCGCGGCCATCACCTCGGCCGCGGACGCGGCCGCGGGCAGCGTGACGTCCCGGTAGGCCAGCCCCAGCTCTGAGGCGGTGCGCTCGATCTGCCGGCGGTAGACGCGCGCGCCGTAGTCCTCGCCCACCAGCACGGTCGCCAGGCCCGGCCGCACGCCCGCCCCTGCCAGGGCCGCCGCCTCGGCTGCGATCTCGGCCGCCAGCTCCCGCGCCAGCGCGGCACCGTCGATGATCGCGGCCACCGGGCTATCCCATCCGCCGGTCGGCGATGCCCAGGACCTCGTCGCGGAGGTCGCGGATCGCGTCGAGGTCCGCCTGCACCGCGGCCTGCGTCTGCTGGCCGAACGCCGCATCCGCGATCGCCTTCAGGTTGACGCGCACGTTCCACGCCGCGCTCTGCGCCGCGCCGTCGACCAGGATGGCGGCCACCGCGGCGTCGGAGACCGCCTGCGCGTTGCCGCTCTCCGCGACCACCTTGCTCCACGCGGCGACCTCACGGCACAGCCGGATCACGCGGGCGGGCGGCTCGGTCGCGGTGCGCAGGGCCGCCTGGACCGCCTGGCGTCGCACCGCCTGCTCGGCCTCGGTGCCCCGGGGCAGGCCGTAGGCCCGCATCACGGCGCGGAAGGCGTCGCTGTCGCGGTCGATCTCGGCCAGCAGCTCGGCGCGCAGCGCATCCGCGCGCGCGCGCGCGGTCTCCATGTCGGCCTGCACGCTGGCGTAGCGGGGCTTGCCGACGGTGAGGTTCGCGACCATGCTGACCAGCGCGGCACCCGCGGCGCCGGCGAGCGCGGCCGCGGCGCCGCCGCCCGGCTCCGGGGCCGCCGACGCCAGTTTCTCGAGGAACTCCGCCACGGTGTGCTCGGGGTACATGCGTGCCTCCCCAGGGGGTGCGTTGCCAACGGTAGGTTTGCCTAGGAGAGGCCCACCACCTTGCCCGTGCGCGGGTCGAGGTCGATGCGGACGGCCGCGGGAGTCTTCGGCAGACCCGGCATCGTGCGCATCTCCCCGCACAGCGGGTAGAGGAACCCGGCGCCGACGGCCGCGCGGATGTCGCGGACCGGCAGGCGGAACCCCCGCGGCCGCCCGAGCCGCGACGGGTCATGCGAGAGCGACAGGTGCGTCTTGGCCATGCAGATCGGCAGCCGGTCGTACCCGAGCGCGGTGTAGCGTTCGATCTTCCTCCGGGCGCGCGGTTCGAACTCCACGCCGTCCGCGCCGTAGACCTGGGTCGCGATCGTCTCGATCTTCTCGACAATCGACGCCTCGAGCGGGTAGAGAAACCGCATCCGCCGCTCGCCCCCGGCGGCGGCGACGACCGCCTCGGCGAGTTCGACGCTGCCCGCGCCACCGGCCATGTGCGCATCGCTCGGCACCGCGGCCGCCGCCCCGGCCTCGAGCGCGGCGGCCCGGATCGCCTCGAGTTCGGCCGCGGTGTCGGCGGGGAACCGGTTGATCGCGACCACGACCGGCAGGCCGAATCGCCGGAGGTTGGCGATGTGCGCGGCGAGGTTCTCGCAGCCCCGGACGACGGCCGCGACGTCCTCCTCGAGCAGCTCGCGGGGCAGCGGCCGACCGGGGCTGATGTGCCCGACCCCGCCGTGCATCTTCAGCGCGCGCACGGTGGCCACCAGGACCGCGAGGTCCACGACGAGCCCGCTGGCGCGGCACTTGATGTGCACCATCTTCTCGGCACCGCAGTCGGCGCCGAACCCGCTCTCGGTCACCACGTAGTCGGCCAGCTTCAGGGCGATACGGTCGGCCAGCACTGAGTTGTTCCCGTGCGCGATGTTGGCGAACGGGCCGGCGTGAGCGATCACGGGCGTGTGCTCCAGCGTCTGCGCCAGGTTGGGCATGAGCGCGTCGCGCAGCAGTACCGCCATCGCCCCCGCGGCGCCCAGGTCCTCGGCGGTCACCGGCCGGCCCTCGGCGGTCTCGGCCACGACGATCCGGCCCAGCCGCTCGCGGAGGTCGGCCAGGCTCCCGGCGAGCGCCAGGATCGCCATCACCTCGGAGGCGACCGCGATGTCGAAACTCGCCTCTCGCGGCCGGCCGTCCTCCTTCGCGCCCAGCCCGATGACCACATTGCGCAGGGCGCGGTCGCTCATGTCCACCACGCGGGGCCAGGTGATGCTGTAGGGGTCGATCCCGAGCGCGTTGCCGTGGAAGAGGTGGTTGTCGATCATGGCGGCGAGCAGGTTGTGCGCCGCGGCCACCGCGTGGATGTCGCCCGTGAAATGCAGGTTGAACTCCTCCATCGGAATGACCTGCGCGCGGCCGCCGCCCGCGCCACCGCCCTTGACGCCGAACGTGGGGCCCAACGACGGCTGCCGCAGCGTATTCACCGCTCGGTGGCCCAGCCGGTTGAGCGCCATGCTGAGCCCGATGGCCATGGTCGTCTTGCCCTCGCCGAGCGGCGTGGGCGTGATCGCGGTCACCATAATGTACCGGCCGTCGGGGCGGTCGGCCAGGCGCTCGAGGACATCGAGGTGGATCTTCGCCTTGTGGCGGCCGTAGAGGTCGAGGTCGTCGTCGCTCAACCCGAGCCGACGGGCGATCTCGACGATCGGCAGCGGGCGGACGGCCTGGGCGATCTCCAGGTCGGACGGCTGAACGGTCGAGGTCATGGGTATCCTCCTGGCGGCGACCACGCCGGGCGGCCCCGGGGCGGTGGCGTCCACCGTCAAGTATTCGACGCCGGGAGCCGTCACCCCATCGGGTGCGCACTCGATCCGGCGGCGGCGCGCGGCATCGGACCGCCGCCCTATTGCCGCCCCGGGCCCGACCTCGATAGACTGAGCCCGAGCACGAGTCCAGGGAGGAGTGCAACCGTGCGCACGCCCCTGCTGTGGGTGGGCATCGCGGCGCTGGCCGTCGCCGGGTTGACCACGCTGGCAGCCGCGAAGGCCGCCGACACCGCCGTGTTTCGCGCCACATACGGGTCGCACCTCAAGGAGGGGTCCGACCTGGCCAGGGCGCTGCCCTGCCTGGTTTGCCACGACAAGATGCCGGCCACGAAGACCGGCCTGAACCCCTACGGCGTCGACGTCGGCAAGGCCGCAGCCGGCAAGACCCTCGACGCGAAGGTCCTGGCGGCGGTCGAGCGGCTGGACTCGGACAAGGACGGGTTCAGCAACATCGACGAGATCAGGGCGGGGACGCACCCGGGCAACCCGAACTCGAAGCCGAGGAAGTAGCCCCCCTTCGCCAGCGCCCGGCCGGGCACGGAAGGAGTGCGAGCCGGCTCGCCGAACTCCACATCGAGACAACCGGAGAGGACATGGCGTCTACGCACCGCAGCGGCGCGATAACGGGGGTGGCCGCGGCCGGCGGAACGTGAAAGGGGCCGTACTCGGATGCGCGCGCCGCACCGGCTGACCTCGTTGTGGATCGTGCTGTTCACCCTGGGGCTGGTCTTCGGCCTCGGCGTGGCGATCGTACGGGCCCAGGCGGACATCCAGGCCCAGTGGGCCCGCTCCAAGCACGCCAACCGGCTGCTGGCCACGCTCGAGTCGTCCGCCGACGGGTTCCGCGGCCCGGCCGCCGCGCACTGCGGCCGCTGTCACGCTCAGCAGGGCTTCCTCGCCTGGCTCCCCCAGCTCCAGCGCGGTAATCCGGGCCTGATCACGAAGCCCGACGGCGCGCCGGCCGACGTCCCCTTCCTGCTCGGCCTGGGGCTCAGCCGCCGCACCGTGCAGCCCATCACCTGCACGACCTGTCACCAGGACGACTTCCGCCTGCGGCAGGCGGGGAGCACCCCGCTGCTGCCCGCCGGCTTCCGCGCGATCGGGGTAGGGCTCGGCGCGCAGTGCATGCTCTGCCACAACTCGCGCAACGGCGCCATCGTCTGGAACCAGGAGGACCCGCGCCGGTACACCGCGCCGCACACGTCGTCGCAGGCCGACGTCCTGCTTGGGAAGAACGTCTTCTTCCTCGACTACGGCAACAACTTCATCTCACCGCACGCCTCGTTCATCGGCGACTCCTGCGTCACGTGTCACGTGCGCTTCAGCCAGGCGTCCCACACCTTCAAGGCGGACGCGACCTCGTGCGCGCGCTGCCACGGCCGCGACCTGACGATGGAGCGCGTGCAAGGCCCCGCGCGGACGATGCTACGCGAGCTCGAGGCCACCATCATCGCGAAGATCATGGCGAACCGCTCGCGCATCCAGGTCGTGCGCGTCTGGAGCGCGCGCGCCTACGCCTACGTCGATACCGTCACGATCGACCCGGCGACCATCCAGCGTGTCGATCTCGTCGAGATCGCCGGCCAGCAGGGCATCACCCTCACGCTGACCGGCGGGCGGCGGATTCAGAGTCAGCTCGGCGAGCTGCGGGATGCCCAGGGGCGCCCGTCCTTCGCGACGAGCGACCCGATCGTCCGCGCCGGGTGGAACTACTGGCTGCTGAGGGGCGACGACAGCTTCGGGGTGCACAACCCGCGGTTCTTCCGGCAGGTGATCCTCACGACGCTGGAGGCCTTGCGGTAGGCGACCCCGGTGGCGGCCCGCCCGCAAGCCCCAGGCGCTCCAGCTCCTCGTACTCGGCGGGGTGCTCGTGCCGCGCCCGCTCCACCGAGATGGTGCCGGTAAACATCGCCGGGTCCATCGGGAAGACGTCCGGACGGAAGTGGGCGTTGTAGAAGTGCCAGAGGATGACGGCGAAGAGCGCGAGCAGGGCTTCACCACCGTGCGCCACCCGGGCCGCCGGCACCACCACCCCGGGAAGCCAGCGCGTGGTGAACTCCGGAAACCACATGACCAGCCCGCTGACCGCCATGATCACCGTCCCCCACAGCACCGCCCAGTACTCGAACTTCTGCCGGTAGTCGAAGCGCCCGAAGCGTGGGCGCTCGCGGCTCAGCCCGGCCAGGAAGCGCACGTCGCCCCAGAGGTCGCGCAGGTCACGGAGCGAGAGCCTCATGTCGTGCCGGCGCACCGGCCGGCGCCGGGTGGCCGCGACGACAACCACGTGGTAGAGTCCCATCACCACAAGCAGCACGGCCGCCGTCCGGTGGATGAACCGTACGTGCGCGATCCCGCCCATCACCGCGATGAGCTGCTCGCCCCACGCCGACGTCGAGTACTTCTGCGGCAGCCCGGTGAGCGCCAGGACGTTGAACAGGACCAGCAGGACGAAGTGCTCCAGCCGCTGCAGCAGCGAGAATCGCTCGACCTGCGGGCCGCGCCAGTGTCTCATGCCCGGCGCCTCCGCCGCCGCACCCAGACCCAGTACCACAGGTCGAGCGCGGTCAGCGCGACCAGGACCGCCACGGTCGCCGGAATCAGGATCCAGTAGAAGACCTGGACCAGGTAGACCAGCGTCGCAAACCGCAGGCTCGGGGCCCGGTGCTCGGTCCAGGCGGTCGCGAAGAACCGCCCTGCGGTGGCATGGCAGGTGCGGCAGGTCGCCAGGACGTTGGCCGGGCTGACCGTGGAGGCGGGATCGGTCGGCGGCAGCACGCGGTGCGCGGTGTGGCAGTCGGAGCAGACCGCGGCGGGCGAAGGGCTCATCGGCGTCACGATGCGGTACAGCCGTGTCGTGACGCCGTGGAACTCCTCGGTGTACGCCTGGTAGACGACGCGGACGCCGTAGCGCGCCATCAACGCTTCGTCGGCATGGCAGTTGCCGCACAGCTCAGGCGCGTTGTTGCGGAACGCCGCGGTCGCCGGAGGCACCACCTCGTGGGCCGTGTGGCAGGAGGTGCACAGCGGCACGTCCGTGGCGCCGCGGGCGACCGCCCGGCCGTGGCTGCCCGCGGCGTACGCCGCCGCGGCCTCGGCGTGGCAGGTCGCGCAGATCTGCTGGGCGGCGACCTGATAGGCGCGCGCGCTCCGCGCGGCGCGCGGCGGATGCGGGTAGTCGGTCTGCCCGGCGTGGCAGGTCACGCACGGCAGCGGGGCGTGGACCGAGGCCCCGAACCGCTGAGGGTGGACCGTGGCGCCCAGCCGGCTGCCGTCGGGGAACGTGACCTCCGTCCCCGCAGCTTCGTGGCAGCCCAGGCAGGCCGCGTTCTCCTGGGCGACGGCCGCCCTGCCCGCCCACAGCCACGTCACGGCCACGACGGCGAGGACGGCCAGCCGCGCGCGCCGCACCGCCCTAGCGCCCTCGCAGGACAACGACCGTGGCGTAGATTCCGGCGCCGGCCAGCACCGCCCCCAACAGCACCGCGGCAGTGTTGACGGCGGCCGAGACCACGTCGCGCCGCGCGCGGCTCTCCCAGGCCCGCCGGCCGCAGTAGACGATCAGGAAGGCGCCGACGGCGCCGAGCGACCAGAACACGAGCACGGCCAGGGCCAGGCCGACCAGCGTCACGCGCCGCCTCCGGCTAGGTCATCGGCACCCGCGGCAGCAGCCGGCCCTCGATCCGCGCCAGGATGTCCTGGATCGTCGGGCCGGTGACGGTCATGCCGTGGTTTCGCAGCCCGACCACGGCCCGCGCCGGATCGGGAGCCGCCCGCACCAGGTCGGCCACCGCCTCGGCGAGCTGCAGCGTGCCGCACGGGTATTGGATCTGCGTGGAGTCGATGCCATCCATCCAGGCGTGGACGTGGATGATCGCGCCCACGCCGGGGTGCTGGGTGTAGATCATCCAGTGCTCGATCGCGTCCACCGACACGCGCCGTGGCTCGACCCCCGGGGGCACGCTCAGCAGGATGACGTTGCGCTCGGGGTCATAGCCCTTGACCATGAGGATGTCGCGACCGACCGTCTGGAGGCGCCCCTTGTTGACCCCGCTCGCGCTCATCCAGTAGCGGCGCGCATCCTTGCGGACGCTGAGGTTGCCGTAGGAGAGGCCGCCGATGCCGAAGAGCCGGCGCACGTGCGCCATGTCGCGCGGCCCGAGGATCTCGTCGATAGGGAACGGCGCGGGCAGCAGGTTGAGCGCGTCGAGCCGCCGCCCGGCCTCCGCCAGCGCCGCCGACAGCTCGTCGCCCCCCCACAGCTCCGGCTCCAGGTCGGTGTGGAACTCGTTGTTGATGACCAGCTGCGCGGAGGCCAGCGGGTAGAGCCGGTCGTAGACCTGTGCGAAGAACGCGGCCTCGTCGGCGTCCTCGATGGTGAAGTACCCCTGCTCGAGGGTCACCACGTACGCGCGGGGCGTACCCGCGCCGTCGGTCAGGTAGAGAAGCATATTGGAGAGCGTGCGGACGAGCAGTGGGTAGAGCGCGGGCAAAATCGGCCCTTCGGGCGGCGGCCCCTCGACCATGCCGACGACGAACGTCGCCTGCGCGCGCCGGCGGAACGGCCTGGGCGCCCCCGGGTCCGCCATGTGCAGCACGATGCGGGGCACCTCGCCCGGTCCTGCCTCCTCCAACCCCCTGGCCAGGAGCACGCGCCGCAGCCCCTCCACGAACCAGCGCTGGCGGGCGGTGCGTGCGTGGCCGGATGTCGCGAACGTCATGGTCCCCCCGCGGTCCTACGGATCGATGAGCCCGACGCGGATCGCGTACCGCACCAGCTCGGTGCGATCGTGCAGTCCCAGCTTCTCGAAGATATGGGCGCGGTGCGTCTGAACCGTCTTGATGCTGATGTACAGCCGGGCCGCGATCTCGGCGTTCGTGTGGCCTTCCGCGATGAGCGCCAGGACCTCGCGCTCGCGGGCGGTCAGGCCGTCGTACGAGGTGCGCGGGGCCTCCCCCCGCTGCAGGCGCCGCAGGTAGTCCTCGACGACCCCCTTGGCCGCCGACGGGTAGAGGAACGGTTCGCCGCGCACCGCCGCGCGCACGGCGTCCACCAGGTCGGTCGCCGCGGCGCGCTTGAGCACGTAGCCCGCCGCGCCCGCGCGCAGGAGCTGGAAGACGTAGTGGTCGTCCTCGTGCATGGTCAGCGCCACCACGTTCACCTCTGGCGCGCGCTGGCGGATGCGCTGGGTCGCCTCGATCCCGTTCATCCCCGGCATGCTGATGTCCATGATGACCACGTCGGGGTGCAGCGACTGCGCCATGGCCACCGCGTCCTCGCCGCCGCCCGCCTCCCCCACCACCTGAATGTCCGGGTGGGCCGAGAGGATCATGCGCACGCCCTCGCGGACAATGGCGTGATCGTCCGCGATCACCACGCGGATCCGCCTCATCCCGCCGTCGGTTCGTCGCGCACCGGCAGGACCGCGCTCACGCGCGTGCCCACGCCCGGCGTGGACTGGACTTCCCATTGCCCTCCCACCAGTTCCACGCGCTCCTGCATGCCGAGCAGACCCAGGCCGCCGCGCCCCGTGGACCGCGGCCGGGTCGGATCGAACCCCCGGCCGTTGTCTTCAATGCGGATGCGCAGCTCCCTCCCGTCGAGCGCGACGTCCACGGACACGGACGACGCCTCGGCGTGCCGCAGGACGTTGGTGAGCGCCTCCTGGACCAGCCGGAACGCCACCGTCTCCAGCCCCGCGGGCAGGCGGCCGCTCAGGCCGCGCACCGACAGTGTCCACGCGATGCCCCGCGGATCGAGCAGGTTCTTGGCGTACCAGCGGAGGGCCGCGGCCAGCCCCAGGTCGTCGAGGATCGACGGCCGCAGATCGTAGATCAGGCGTCGGATCTCCGCGAGCGTGCGCTCCGCCAGCTCGCGGAGCTGGCCGAGCTGGGCCCTGAGCCGCTCGCCCGAGGGCTCCTGAACCGCCAGCTCCAGGTTGACGATCAGCGCGGTGAGCGCCTGGCCCGTCTCGTCGTGCAGCTCGCGCGCGATGCGGCGGCGCTCGTCCTCGTGGGCGGTGAGCAACTTCTCCAGCAGCTCGCCGCGCAGCCGCTCCTTCGCCGCCACCTCGTCGAACAACAGGCCCCGCTCCACCGCCAGGCCGATCTGGTGGCCCACGGCCGAGAGCATCTGGAGCTGGCGCTCGTCGAAGGTACGGCCGCCCGGGAGGACCAGGTTCATCAGCCCGACCACCGAGGCGCTCGCCCGCAGCGGCACGCTGGCGTGCCGCCGGTGGGGCAACCCGGCGCGTTCCATGCGCTGGCAGTCCACGATGTTGACCGCGAGCGGCAGCTCGCCGGCGGCGAGCATGCGCAGGCAGCGGCACTCGCCGGCCATGGCGGCCGCGCCGTCGGCGGCGAGCGGCGGCGGCAGGCCGTGGGTCGCCGCGAGCGCGTACCGGTCGCGGTCGCGCAGGAACACCCAGCCGCTCTCCAGCCCCAGCAACGAGACCACCAGCCCCAGCACTTCGCGCAACGCTTCGCGCGCGTCGCGCAGGCGGTTGAGGAGGCCGGCGATGGCGCTCATGAGCTCGAGCTCGCGCACGTCGTGCCAACTGCGCAGCACGAGCCCAACGCCCAGCAGGATCGTGAACAGACCGGCCGCCCCGCCGGCGGCCAGCGCCCCCCAGCCCAGCGGCCGCATGAACGGGTAACCGAGCTCGACCAGACCGGTCAGGGCGAACCCCCAGCGGACCAGGCGGGCGGCGAGGTCGTCGCGACCCGCCTCCCCCCGGCGGTACGAGTCGGCCACAGCCAGAAAGGCGAGCGCGGTGGCGCCGGCCGCGGGCACCGACGCCCAGGGCCAGGTCGCTCCGGCGGCGACGAGGGGCCAGACCGCGGCCACGGCGAGCGTCGCGCCCAGGACCGCCGCGGCGAGCCGTCCGCGGTTGGCGGGGAACGAACCGAAGAGAATCAAGGCGGGCCCCAGCGTCAACGCCCAGCGGCCCGCCAGCCCCGCGGCCGCGGGCGCGGCCGGCAGCAGCAGCTCAACCCCGGAGCGGGCCGCGAGCAACGCGTAGGCCAGCGCCCACAGCCCGGCCAACCGCCGGCGCGTCTCCAGGTAGCGCAACAAGAGGAAGAGCGTGAGCGCCAGGTGGCTCCCGACGCCCAGCGCGATGACGTTGAGGGCCCAGGGTAGGTCGACGAGGCTCACCGCCCGGCCACGGCCCCGCTAGCGGGCCCGGACGAGCACGAACTCGGCGAGCTCCCGGAGGCTGGCGGCCGCGGGGGTGGCGGGCAGCGGCGCGAGCGCCGCGGTGGCGCGGCGGGCGAAGGTGGCCGCGGTGTCCAGCGCGTGCCGGACCCCGCCGTAGCGGTCAACGATCGCGCGGAGCTCCTGGTGGGCGCCGTCGCCGGAGGCGTGGCGGACCAGCGCGCGCAGGCGCTGCCGGTCGCCCTCGTCAGCGCGCCGCAACGCGGTGATTACCGGTAGGGTGACTCTGCCGGCGTCGATGTCGCTCCCGATCGGCTTGCCGAGCGCCTCCGGCGTGCCGGTCAGGTCGAGGGCATCATCGGTGATCTGGAACGCCTGGCCCCAGCGCAGGCCGAACTCGGCGAGCGCGCCCGCGACGTCGGGCCCCGCGCCCGCGATCAGCGCACCGGCCCGGCACGCCGCGGAGAACAGTCGCGCCGTCTTGCCTTCGATGATCGCGAAGTAGGTGGCCTCGTCCTCGTGGGGCTCGCCGCCCAGCTTCACCGCGGTAATCTCCGCCTGGCTCATCGCGACCGCGGCCTGTGCGATCGTGGGGGCGACCTCGGGGTGGCGAATACGGCTGACCAGGTCGAACGCGGTGGCGAACAGGTAGTCGCCGAGCAGCACCGCCACCTGGTTGCCCCACAGCATGTTCACCGTGGCGACGCCCCGCCGCAGCTCCGCGACGTCGATGATGTCGTCGTGGATCAGCGACGCGATGTGGATGAGCTCGACCGTGCCCGCCAGCCAGAGTCGCTGCTCATCCGCCCCGCCGCACGCCGCGGCCGAGAGCAGGGCGAGCGCCGGCCGTACGAGCTTCCCGCGCGAGGCCAGCACGTGCCCGACCAGTTCGCCGACGAACGGGTCCTCGGAGGCCAGCTCGCGCCGCAGCACACCGTCGAGAGCCTCCAGGTCGCCGGCGACGGGCCGGTAGATCGTGGCGAGGTCCGTGGCCATCCCCGGGCCGCTGCGGCTAGGCCTCGGCGATCAGTCCGAACGACGCCACGAAGAGGAGCAGCAGGAAGAACAGCGCGTAGAAGATCAGGTAGCCGATCCAGACGCCGAGCGCGCGGCGCGTCACGAGCCGCCCTCCTCGGCCGAGGCCCGGGCGGGCGCCGCGGGGCGGGCGGCGGCGGGCGCCGGCGGCCGCAGCCGCCCGAGCGCGTCGAGCAGACCGGCGACATCCGCCAGGAACGCCTCGCGGTCGTGCAGCCCGTGCGCGAGCATCGTCAGGCGTTCCGGCTCGACCTTGCGGCGCTGCAGCCGGCGCTGGAGCTGCTCGATGCGCTCCTGCATCAGGTAGTTCCCCTCGCGGTTCAGGCAGTCGCCGTAGGGGCAGCCGACCACAAAGACGCCGTCAGCGCCCGCGCGGAGCGCGTCCTCCAGCCACGACGGGCGGATGAACCCCGAGCAGGGCACGCGGATGAGCACGACCGACGGGTGGGCGTGCAGCCGACCCGCCTCGTCGGTGAGCCCGGCCGTGGCCACGGCCCAGTCGCATACGAACCCGACCACGCGGGGGGCCCCTGCGGCCGCGGCGCTCACGCGCGCACCGCCTCGGCGACGCGCCGCTGGAGGTCGCTCTCCATAAACGCCGGCAGCTCCAGCGCCTCGAACGGGCACGCGCCGATACAGATGCCGCACTCCACGCAGCGCGAGTCGATGACGACGGCCAGCAGCTTGCGATTGGCGGCCGCGCGCGTCGCGCCGGGGTACGGCGAGGGGACCATGACGATCGCGTTGTACGGGCAGTCGTAGTAGCAGAGCTCGCAGCCGGTGCAGTTGCCGTCCACCACCTGCGCCACGCCCGCGTGCCGGATGCCCATCGCGTGCGGATCCTCGCGGTTGACGTACGGGATCGCGAACCCCGCCACGAAGAGCAGCCCGATGCCCGCGACGATCAGGAACGGCGGGACGTAGCCCGCCAGCCAGAAGGGCAGCAGGTAGAAGACGTCGAGCCACATGGTCGTGGGCTGCACACCCGGCTGCGCGGGCGTCCCGGAGACCGCCGGGACAACGGCGGCCAGCAGGGTCACGATCCCAAGCGAGGTCAGCACCCAGGTCGCCGGCGGCCACACCTTGGGGTGCCGGAGCCGCACGTAGTGCCACCACAGCAGCACGTACAGCGCCGACGCCGGGCCGACGTGAAGCAGCAGCATGCGCGGCATCGTCTCGTCGGAGATGCCCGGGCCCGCCTGGAGCACCCACGCGAAGCGCTCGCCGACCAGGGGGATCGAGCGCATCAGCCGGACCAGCTCCGAGAACACGACCAGGGCTCGCTCGTCCCAGACCAGGATATAGCCGGTCACCCCGACGAAGCCGCCGAAGAGCAGGAGGAACATGCCGGAGATCCACGGGCTGTCGCGCGCGAACAGGTAGCGATCGGTGAACCAGTTGCGGAACAGGTGGAGCAGCGCCGCGATGATGAACGCGTCCGCGGAGTACCGGTGGATGCCGCGGATCAGGCCGCCGTAGGGCACCTGCTCGGTCAGATACGCCACCGAGGCATGGGCGCCGTTGAGGCTCGGCACATAGTAGAAGAAAATGAAGATGCCCGACAGGACCAGGACGAAGAGGAAGAGGTTGGTCAGGCCGCCCGTGTAGTAGAGCGGGTTGAGGTCGGACGGGTAGACGCGGTTGATCCACACGTCCAGCCCGAGTGTCCAGCGTTGCAACGCGGTCAGGTATCGACGGTACACGCCGGCCCCCCTAGCGCTCGGCCCGCCGCGGGCCGATCATGCCCATCTTGCGGAGCAGGAGCAGGAGCAGCCCGTAGACGATGAAGATAGTCCCCAGCGCCGCGCCCCCGATCTGCCAGTACACCCGCCGCTCGGGCGACCCCAGGATCTCGCTGATGACAATGACCAACGCGCACGCAAGGCCCACGGCCGACAGCACAACGACCCCCGGGGCGTAGCGGCTGCGGTCAGACACGGCGAGAGCCCTCCGGCCGGCCCCGGTCCAGGATGCGGTCGAACAGCGCCACCGGCCGCCGCACGCGGCCGGCGGCGCGGTCCGCGGCGTAGATCAGCAGCGCGAGATACACCATGCTCCCCAGGAAGAGCACCATCCACCCCAGCGCCTCCAGCGACCCGTACAGCCGCGCGCCGTCGAGCGCCGCGCGCACACCCTGCCACAGCCGCGAGAACGACGCGACCGCAGCGGCGAACACCGCCCAGGAGAGCGCCGTCCGCATCGCGCTACGTGTGCGCCTCCGCGCGCGCGGGCCGGGGCGGCGGCGCCGGCGGCGCCTGCGCCTGCCGCCGGCGGTACCGGACCTCCCAGACCAGCGCCCCGGACAGCACGAGGATCGTCGTCAGCAGCACGAGCGGCGGCTCGCGCTCGATCACCGCGATGTTGAACATGATCAGCGCCGTGAAGACCAGGAAGTAGACCAGCGCGAGCAGGCCCACGACGAAGAAGAACGGCCGCTCGAGCGGGCGCCGCCCCTTGCCGCGGTCGAGGAAGGGCACCAGCATGCCGAACCCGATGAGCAGACCGGGCCCGAGCCCGGCCCACAGCGGCGGCGTGTACTTCACGTACTGGTAGAGCGCCAGGAAGTACCAGTCCGAGAGGATGGGCAGCGGCGTCCGGTTGGGGTCGGCGCGCCGGCCCAGCTCGGCCGGCAGGACGTAGCTCGTCACCACCAGCATGGCCGTGAACAGCAGCACCGGGAACAGTGACATGTTGAGCCGCCGCCGGCGCGTGCGGAAGAAGAACACCTCGGCGACGATAAGGAGGACGAGCGAGATCCCGAAGTGGAGCGCGTAGAACCGCGTCAGCGTCGCGGCGCCGACCGCGGGCCCGCCCAGGAACAGGTAGGCGATCATCGAGCCCACCTGGAACTGCTCGCCGATGACCGGGATCTTCGCGGTGAGCTCGTCGAAGAACACCGGCACCGTAAGCACCGTCTTCGCCGCCCAGAACGCCCGCTGGTTCCAGATCAGCAGGTAGCCGGTGATGCCGGAGATCATCGCCAGGACGAGCCCGGCAAACGCCCAGATCCACGACAGCTCGCCCGGCTTCTTGTACTCGCCCAGGAAGTACATGCGGTAGATGCGCAGGATGATCGTGATGATCAGGCCGTCGGCCGCGTACTTGTGCATGCCGCGCCACAGCCAGCCGAAGGGAATGTCGTGCTGGATGCGCAGAATCGAATTGTACGCGCCTGTCGGCGTCGGCTCGTACCAGAACATCAGCACGACGCCGCTGACCACGGTCACGATCCAGAAGTAGTACAGCATGGGGCCCAGGAGGAACAGCGGGTTCGCCTGCCGGTCGACCAGCGTCTCGTCGAACAGGTCGAGCTTGGCGCGGCGGTCGCGGTACCACTCCTGCAGGTTCGCGAGCATGGTGCTCATCGGCGCGTCCGGCTCCGCGGGGGCATCGGCTCAGGCGATCCCGCCCGGCTCGACCCGCTCCACCAAGATCCGCCCGGCCTCGATCGTATAGAAGAAGGTGCGCGGCGGCCGCGGCGCGGGGCCGGAGAGCACGCGCCCGGGCATCGCCGGATCGGCGGGGTCGTAGATGCTCAGGTGGCACGGGCAGGCCATGAGCGCGTGGCGGCGGTTCTCGGGCGGCACATAGCCCCCGTAGCCCGAGGTCACCTCGCGCCACTCGGGAACGAAATTGTAGATGCAGCCCAGGTGCGGGCAGATCCGGGAGAACGCGATGACGTCGCTCTCGGTGAACTGCGGGGTGAGGCCCACGGTCCGCACCCAATCCCAGGGCAGCCGGATGCGCTGCGGCAGCCGGATGATGACGCCCGGCACGGCCTGGGTCTTGAACCCCTCCGGGGTGTACTGCGGGTAGCGTTGCGTGAAGACGAAGTACCGGAAATCCCACGGCTTCGCCAGCTCCGCCAGCGTCGCCGCGACCACCGGCTCACCGGTCACGATGTCGCCCGCGGTCGGCGTGATGACGGCGAATGGCTCGACGTTGGGTTTGAGGAACCGCAGCAGCGGCGAGGAGAACGCGACCAGCCCGCCTACAAGCGGCAGGCTGGCGGCCCACTTGAGGAACCGCCGGCGGTCCATCGCCTGGTCCTGTGCCATCGCCCCCGTCCTACTGGCCGCGGCCGGGCTCGTACTCGTAGAGGAACGTCCACAGGTAGTCCACGAGCGCCCAGACCTCGTCCTCGGTGAGTTTGCCCTGGTAGGCCGGCATGTGGCCGCGGCCGATCCAGATCGCCTGGTAGAGTTCCGACGGCTTGCGCTGCAGCATCAGGTTCACGTCCGTGAAGATCCCCGGCCCCTCGCCCTGCGCCCAGCCCCACAGCCGGGCGGCCATCTCCCCGGAGAGCGCGCCGCCGCGGCCGCTCCCGTCGGGGCCGTGGCAGGCCGCGCACGTGGCCTGCCGGCCGCCGCCGATGTCCAGCGCCCGGTTCCGGTAGAGGTCGCGGCCGCGGGCCACCTGCGCCGGGGTCGTTGACCACGTCTTCACGTAGAACAGTACATCCCAGATCTGGTCGTCGGTCAATGTCGGGAAACCTCGGTTGGCGCCGTACGCGGCCTTGGGGCCGAACGCCGGCATGGCCGTGTGCGGCCGGCCGAGCTTGATCGTCTCGAAGAGCGAGAACGGCGAGTTCAGGCGCTGCGCGACCTGGTTGTGGAAGTTAGCCGGTCGCGACGGCAGATCCTCGCCCTTCACCGTCACGCCGAAGATGCGAAAGAAGTCGGTCAACGGGTTCTTGTGCGGGGCCACCAGCGTCGCGGCCGCCGGCCCGTCCCCGAACCCCTCCTGGCCGTGGCACGGCCAGCACGCCTGCTCGTACACGCGTCGGCCGCGCGCCGCCGACGGCTTCGGGTCGACCGGCGCCAGCGGCCACGGCGGCGGCGCCTGCGCCAGCCCGGCCCCCTGGGACGTCACAGCCCCGCGCAGCGGAACCGTCGGCTGACAGCCAGCGGCGACCGCCGCGAGCAACACCAGGATGACGAGCGCGCGGGACTGACGCGAGAGCACGCGGTACATCACGGCCGTCATTGGGTTCTGCGCCCCGCGGGGTTCTCCTCCCCCGCTGCTACGATCCCGCCCGCGCCACCGCCGCCAGCAGGCCGGCGACCAGCAGCGCCGCCAGGACCCCGGCGGCCAGCGGCGCGCGCCACAGCCCCGCGGACGGCACGCCCGCGATTTCCAGCAGCAGCTCCCCGGGCGGGACGTCGCGCGCCGAGGCGCGCGAGTAGACCACGCCGTCCTCGACGACCGAGGGCAGCGGCTGCAGCCGCGGGGAGCGGGCTTCGGCCGGCGCGCTCACGAACAGCTCGACGCGGTCGGCCGGCAACGGCAACCGGCGGTGCAAGCCGATCGTCCCCGCGCCGCGCATCGCGTACTGGTAGGTGAGCTGGTGCCCGCCCGGCCGGACGATGAGCCGGTCCTGGATGCCGGCCTCCGTGACGCGCGGTCGGTGCAGGCCATCGCCGAAGACGACGAAACGCGCGTCCGCCGGCAGCGGAAAGGCGAGGTCGCCCAGAAACGTGCGCGTCGTCGCGTTGTGCAGGTGCACGACCTCGGTGATGCGCGCGTACCCGGGACGCACCTCCGCGGCTACGCCGAGCAGGGTCATGCGCAGGGGCACGGTGGCGGCGGCGTCGTACACGCGCACCGTCACCTCGGCGGAGGCCGCCTCGATGACCGCGTGCGCCGCGTACGAGATCCCCTGGTGCCGCGCGCTCACCAGGTAACGACCGGCGTCGAGCCCCGCGAACGCGAAGCGGCCGGCCGCGTCGCTACGCGTGCGGCCGGCGGGCTCCGTGCCCTGGGGTCCGATGCGCACCAGCTCGATCGGCACGCCGGCCTCGGGCCGATCGGTCGTGGCATTGTGCACGGTCCCGCGGATGATCGCGGTCCCCGCGGCGGCGACCGGCGCCGTCGCGGCCGTCCCCCCGAGCACGGCGGACAGCAGCACGACCGCCAGCGCCGTGACGCGCTTCACGGCTCCTCGGCCAGGGCGGCGAGCCGGCGACCTACCGCGGCGAGCTCGGCCTCGAGCGTCGCGCGCTGCGCGCGGTAGTCCTCGTCGGAGAGCTTGCCCGTCTGCCAGTCGAGCTCGAGGTCGCGCAGCGACTGCACTGCGGCCACCCGCGCGTTCTCGAGCGCGGTCCGCGGGTCGGTTCGGCCGATCGGGCCACGCCGGAACGCCGGCGCCAGCAGATAGGCCGCCGCGGTCACGGACAGGAGGAGCAGCAGCGCCTCGATCACGGCGCCCCGGAGGTTCCCTGGGCCGACAGCGGCAGCCCGCGGGCGGCGGTCGCCGGGTGCGGCACCGGGCGCCGCCAGGTCTCCGGCAACACAGCCAGCACGACGCCCAGCGCGATGACGAACCCGCCTGCCCACAGCCAGAGGACGAGCGGGTGGATGAGGACGCGGATCATGGCGCGGCCGTCGGGCTCCCACTCCGAGAGGATAACGTAGAGGTCCTCGCGCGGTGAGGAGCGGATCGTGACATGGTGCATCGGCTGCTCCTGCGTCCGGTAGAACAGCCGCTCCGGCCGGACCGTCCCCAGGAAGCGCGCCCCGGCCCACACGCGCACCGTCGCCGTGGTGATGTCGATCCCGGGCTCCTCGCGGCCGGAGAGGCCGATGAACTCCAGGGTGTAGCGCCCCGCGGTGAACCGCTCGCCCGGCCGCAGCAGGGCTTGCGACTGCGTGGCGAACGCGCTGGACCCCGCGATCCCGACCAGCATCAACAGGATGCCCAGGTGCACGGTGTAGCCGCCGTAGCGCCGGCGGTTGCGCGCGAGCAGGCGCCAGACCGCCACGGGCAGCGGCTCGCCGCGCCGCGTGCGGACCGCGGTGCCGCGCGCGGCCTCCAGCGCGATGGTGGCGCCCACGAAGACCACCAGCGCGAAGACGAGCAGCGCGCCGGTCGAGCGGACCCCCCCCGCCGCGAGCCCCGCCGCGACGAGCACCGCGGCGGCCGCCGGCCAGGTAAAGTTGCGGGCGAGCTGCTCGGGCGTGGCCTTCCGCCAGGGCAGCAGCGGCCCGATCCCCATCAGGAGCAGGATACCGACCGCGATCGGCACCATCACCATGTTGAAGTAGCCCGGGCCGACGTTGATCTTCACCCCGCTCGTCGCCTCGGTGATCGCGGGGAAGATCGTGCCCAGGAACACGACCACCGCGGCGCTCACGAACAGCAGGTTGTTCGCCAGGAAGGCGGTCTCGCGGCTGATCACGGACTCGACGGTACCGCGGCTGTGGAGCAGGTCCCAGCGCCATGCGAGCAGCGCGAAGGACCCGACCAGGAGCACGGCCAGGAACGCCAGGAAGAAGTAGCCGATGGGCGACTGCGCGAACGCGTGGATGGACGACAGCACGCCGCTGCGCACCAGGAACGTGCCGAAGATGGTCAGCCCGAACGTGATGAGCAGGAGCGCCACGTTCCAGGTCGCCAGCATGCCGCGCCGCTCCTGAATCTGGATGGAGTGCAGCCAGGCGGTCGCGGTCAGCCACGGCATGAACGCCGCGTTCTCGACCGGATCCCACGCCCAGTACCCGCCCCAGCCCAGGACCACGTACGACCACTTGGCGCCGAACAGCAGCCCCAGGGTGAGGAACAGCCACGCCAGGATCACCCACCGGCGCGAAAGGAGGATCCAGGTGTCGTCCAGCCGGCCGGTCACGAGCGCGGCCACGACCAGCGCGAACGGCACGCTCATACCCACGAAGCCCAGGTAGAGCGTGGGCGGGTGCGCGGCCATCCAGGGGTTGCGCAGGAGCGGGTTGAGCCCCTGGCCGTCCGGGGGCGGCGGGATGAGCGGGACGAACGGGTTGCTCGCGCTCGCCAGCAACAGCGAAAAGAACGCCGCGATGACGAACAGGGTGGCGACCGCCGGCCCCTGGAGGTCGGGGTAGTCGCGCAGGCCGCGGACCCCGGCCACCATGTAGCCCGCCAGGATCAGCGCCCACAGCAGTAGCGCGCCGTCGTGCCCGCCCCAGAACGCGGCGACCGTGTAGAACAGCGACTGCGTCGTCTCGCTGGCGCCGGCGACGAACCGCACGCTGAAGTCGCGCCCCAGGAACGCCGCGAACAGGGCCGCGGACGCCAGCGCGATGAGCAGGGCCCACACGGTGACCGCGCGCCGCGCGGACTCGAGCAGCCCGCCGTGCCTCCACCGCAGGCCCAGCACCGAGACCACCAGGCCGTAGAGGGCGACGATGGCCGCCGCCAGCAGCGCGTAGCGGCCGATCTCACCCATGCGCGGGGCCTCGCGGTTCTCCGCCGCCGGCAGGCGCGGCGCGACGCTCGGTGCGCTCGAGGGCCGCGAGCACGACGAGCAGAACGACCAGCAGCGCGATCCAGAACGCGCCGAGGAGCACCACGAGCACCGCAGGGTTCACCGCTCCGGCGCCTTGTACTCCGGCGGGTGCGTGGAGATGACCTGGCTGGCCTGGAGCACGCCGGCGTCGTCGAGCCGGCCCTCCACCAGCACCTCGCGGCCCTCGGCGAACAGATCGGGGAGTGGTCCGGCGTAGCGGACGCGGTAGGGCGTAATCCCGTCGGTGATCTCGAACTGCGCCACGCCCTCTGCCCGCCCGACCGACCCGGGTACCACGCGGCCGGCAAGGCGGACCTTCTGATGGCGGATCTCCGGACGATCGCGGAACTCCGTCGGCGTGAGGTAGTACACCATGGACGAGCGGACGCCCTGGTAGGCCACGAACCCGAGCGCCAGCACGACGATCGCCGACCCGATCAGCAGCTTGCGCCGCGTCGTCACCGCCCGGCCTCTTCCATCCCGGCCGCCTCGGCCATCTCGTCGATGAACCGCTGCCGCGCCACCAGCGTCAGCGCGTAGACGAGCACGAGGCCGACGACGACCGTGTAGGCGGCCGCGACGTAGCCCATCGCCTAGGCGCCCTCCAGCCGCTCCACCAGGCGCGCCAGCGTCCGCTCCTGACGGACCCGGAGCAGCAGCAGCGCCGCGAACAACAGCAGGAAGGCCGCCAGGTTGATCCCCAGCGGCGGCAGCATGCTCGCCGGCAACGCCGGCCCTTCTGGCCGGAACACGGTGGGCTGCGGGTGCAGCGTGCGCAGCACGATGGCGGACCAGTGGATGAGCGGGATGTCCAGCACGCCCACGATGCCGATCACCGCCGCGGCGCGGGCGCCGCGCGAACCCGGCGCCCAGGCCCGCACGATCAGGTAACCGACGTAGATGAACCAGAGGATGAGCGTGGTCGTCAGACGCGCATCCCACGACCACCATGTCCCCCACACCGGCCGCCCCCAGATCGCGCCGGTGGCCAGGGTCGCGGTGATGAAGAGCACCGCGAGCTCGGCAGCCCCGTGGGCCAGCCGGTCCCAGCGGGCCTGGCGGGTCCACAGGTACAGCGCGCTCGCGGCAAAGACCACGAGCAGCGCGCTGTACGCCGTGATCACCGCGGGCACGTGCAGGTACATGATGCGCTGGGGCAGCCCCTGGAAGACCTCGGTGGGCGCCGCGAGCAGCGCCCAGGTGATCCCGACCAGCATGAGGAGCGTCGCGGCGACGAGCAGCAGTCGCATGGCGCGGCGGGCCGTCACTCCTCCAGCACGAACTCGAACAGCAGCCAGCTGGCCGTTACAAACAGAATATCAAACGCCACCAGGAGCTGCAATTGCCCGCCGACCGCGCGCAGCGGCGCGCCGTCCAGCAGCGCGGCCGTCGCGCTGGTCGCGGCGATGAGCACGGGCAGCGCCACCGGCAGCATGAGCAGCGGGAGCAGCGCCTCGCGCAACCGCGCCTGCACGATCAGGCCGCCGAAGAGCGTGCCGACGACCGCGAGGCCCACGCCGCCCAGGACCAGCGGCGCCGCGAGCGCCCCCGCGCGCGCCAGCGCCGCCTCGGTGAACAGCGCGCCGAACGCGGGGAGCGAGGCCGCCTGCACGGCCGCGAGCAGCACCCAGTTCACGAGCGCCTTGCCCAGAAACACCACGCCGCCGTCGGCGGCGGCCAGCCGCAGGCCGGTCAGGTGGTCGCGCTCGAGCGCGAACGCCCGCGTAAACCCGAGCGTCGCGGCGAACGCATAGGTGACCCACATCGCCGAGGCGGCGGCGGCCGGTTCCGGCCGCACGGCCGCGAGCACGATGACCAGCAGCAGGGCGAGCAGCCCGACGGTCGTGGTGATCTCGCGCGTCCGCCACTCCAGGCGCAGGTCCTTCGCGACGAGCAACCGGATCGTCCTCACCGGCGGCCGTCCCGGAACCAAGCCGCCAGCCGGGCGGGATCAAGCGCATCCGCTGGCAGCAGCTCGGTGAGCCGGCCGCCCAGGAGCACGGCCACCTCGGCGTCGAGCGCGCGGGCCTCCTCCGGGTCGTGCGTGGCGAGCAGCAGAGTGCGACCCCGGCCGCGCTCGGCGCGCAGCACGGCGGTCAGGCGCGAGGCCGCGGTGACATCGAGCCCGGTGTAGGGCTCGTCGAGCAGCAGCAGGTCCGGATCGTGGAGCAACGCCCGGGCCAGGTTGACCTGCTGGCGCTGGCCCCTTGAGAGCACGCGCGCGCGCCGCCCCGCCAGCGGCGCCAGCGGCGGGGAGGCCAGGGCCTCCGCCGCCCGCGACGGCGCGAGTCCGTACAGCCCGGCGAAGAAGCGAAGGTTCTCCGCGACGGTCAGGTTATCGTAGAGGAGCGATTCGTGCGTCACCAACCCCACCCGGCGGCGCACCTCCCGTGCCGGCGGCCGACCAAAGAGCGCGACCGTGCCGCGGGTCGGGGAGGTTAGCGCCGCGGCCAGACGGAGCAGCGTCGTCTTGCCCGACCCGTTGGCGCCGAGGACCGCAACCGCCCGGCCCTGCTCGACGCGCAGGTCCACGCCGCGGAGCACCGGTCGGTGGTCGAACGCCTTGACCACGCCAGCGAGCTCGACCGCCGGCGCCTGGGGGCGGGTCATGTGCCTGGCCCTGGCACCGGGCCGGCGGCGGCGAGCGAGTCCACGAGCGCCTCGACCGCCTCGATCGGGTACAGCAGAAACGGGTAGCCGCGGTACGCTCTGACCTCGGCGTCCTCGTCGTGCCGGTCCAGCCGCGCGAGGGCTTCCTGGGTCTCAGCGACCCGGTCCGCGACCACCGCGGCGAGGATGGTGTTGAGCTCGCGGATGCGCTGCGTCGCCGCGCGGCGTTCGCGCCGCGTCATCTCGCCCGCGCGCTCGAGCCGCCGGATGAGGTCCCACTTCTCCTCCACGAGCCCCCGGTGCGGCCCGCCGTCGGGGAGGAACCGATCCGGGTTGTGCTGGAGGTCCAGCAGCAACCGCCGCAGACGCTGCCGCTCGGCGTCGATCGACCCGGCGCCGTCGAACGGCAGGTGGAGCGTCGCGGTCACCGCGACGTAGGCCGGCGGGGCCAGGCCGAGCCACTCGCGGATGATGGCGTCGGTCGCGCGGTCATAGCGGCCGCCGCCGACGCCATGGATGAACAGGTCGGCGACCACGAGCCGCACGAACGCGGTCAGGGTCAGCGCGCGCGGCCGGAGCGGCAGCGCCGCGAACCCCGGCGCGTCGGGGTCGGCCGGCACCTCTCCTACGGTCCGGCCGGATGCGACGAGCGCCCCCGACGCCGGCTGCACGAAGACCGGCCAGCGCCGCCCGGCCTCGACGAGCCAGAACGGCACCTCGACGAGCGTCTCCTCCACCGTCAGGTCGGGGAAGGGCTGTGCGGCCGTGCGCACGCCGTAGTGCTCGCGGTAACCCGCCAGGCACCGGTTGTGGATGGTCGCGAAACGCGGCGCATCGGCGAGCAGCGCGACCGCGAAGCGCCGGAACGCGCGGGTGCCGGCCAGGCGCGAGACCGGCAGGTCCACGTAGGGACGCGGGCCCTCCAGGGCGCGCCGAACCGCGGTGACCGCGCCGCCGAGGTCCGGACCGGCCTCGGGCGGTAGCAGCCTCCGCGCCCGCTCCCAGCCCGCGCGCACCGCCGGCTCGTCGATCGTGGCCAGCCGCTCGTCCACGGCCGCGACGAAGGCGCGCCAGGCCGCCGGCTGCGGCACGGGGATCGCCTCGATCGGGTGGTCGGGCCCGCCGTCAGCCAGCCGCAGCCGGTCGCGCCGCAGCCGCCCGTCGGCGCGCGGAATCTCAGCCGCGACCTCGTCGGCCGCGTCGCTGTCCACGATCACGTTGAGCCCGGTGCCCTCGGGCGGGACGGCGCGCGCCAGCGCCAGGTACTTCACCCAGATGCCCGGGTGCACGAGCAGCGGCTGGTGGCCGGTGGCGAGCACCACCTCCGACGGCCGCGACGCGACGGGCACGCGAAGGGACGCCGTGTACTGGGAGGCGAGCGCCAGGACCTCGGCGCGCGCCTCCCGCCGCAGCGCGCCGAGCCGGACGCCGCCGAGGGGGGTCATGGCGCGGTCCAGCAGGGCGCGGTTCGCGCGCGCCAGCTCGCCCCACGCGCGATACGCGGGCATTGCGACCGCCGCCGGCGAGGTCTCGGGAATCGCCAGATCGAACGCGGGCCAGACCGCCAGCCCGCCGGGGCCCGCCATCAGACCAGACCGTCCCACCGCGCCAGGCCGATCTCCTCCCGACACGCGAAGGGCTCGCCGTAGCGGCGGCCGATCAACCGCCCCCAGTAGGCGGCGACCTCCTGGATTTCCTCGAGGATCCACGTGTTCCCGCGCTCCGGGCCGAACTGCGACGCGTAGGCACGGATCGCCGCCATCTTGGTCTCCATGTAGGGCGAGATGTCCACGATGAACGCGGGTTTCGTGTGCAGGCGGTAGTGCGTGCTGAAGAAGTGGTAGACGCGCGCCGGGTAGTGCGGCTCCCCGCGCAGGGTCGTCCGCGTGAGCTTGGCCGTAAACCGCGCGGCCTCGGCCAGCGCGCACGCGGCGACGTGGTCGGGGTGCGCGTCCACCCAGTACGGCACGGCCAGGACATCGGGCCGCACCTCACGGATCACCTCGGCCACCGCGGCGCGCGCCTCGATCGTGTCCTGCAGGGTGCGGTTGGGCAAATTCAGGGTCACGCGCCGGGTCAGGCCGAGCACGCGGGAGGCCTCGGCCGCCTCGGCTGCCCGCCGCTCGGGCGTGCCGATCGGGGTCGGCTCGCCGTTGGTGAGGTCGCAGATGGCGACCTCGTGGCCCTGCGCGTGCAGCAGGCAGATCGTGCCGCCCATCGCGATCTCGACGTCGTCCGGGTGCGGTCCTATCGCGAGGATGCGAGCCATCGCGCCACCTCCCGGTCGAGCACCTCGAGGTAGTACCGCCGGCGGACCTCCGCGTCGTCCAGGCCGCCCCAGAACCGCCGCTCGGGGTTCTTGTAGATGCGGGCCGTGGCGAGCTCGACCACGCGCAGCCGGTGCGCGGCAGCCTGCACCCACACCTGGAGCGGCAGGCCGTAGGACGGTTCGTCCAGACGGAAGGCCGCCAGCGCTGCGGCGCGGTACGCCTTGAACCCGCAGAACGCATCGGTGATCGGATAGCCCGTGATCGCCCGCACCCGCGCGGTCATCTCCTCGTTGAGTCGGCGGCGGTCGGGCGGTGCCGGGTCGCCGGCGGCCGCCGGGTCCACGTAGCGGCTGCCGGAAACAATGTCCGCGCCGGCCAGCGCCTCCAGGAACTGCGGAATCTGCCGGGGCTCGTGCTGCTCGTCGCAATCGAGCGTAACCACGGCCTCGTACCCGTGCGCCAGGGCGTAGGCGAACCCGTCGATGAGCGACTGCCCGTACCCCTCGTTCTCTGGGTGGGTGAGCACGCCGACCGAGGGGCGATCGCGCAGAACAGCCGCCGAGCCGTCGGTCGACCCGTCGTCCACCACCAGCACGTCCGCGCCCCGGGCGTGGCGGCCGACCTCGTCGAGCACCCGGCCGACGGTCGCGGCCTCGTTGTAGAGAGGCAGGAGGACGAGCGTTCGCATCGTCCCTAGAGCAGTTTCACGCCGTTGATCTGGAGCTTGAACCCGCAGCCCAGGAACGCCGCGGCGCGCCGGCACATGAGCATCCGGTCGAGGAAGATCTCGAAGTACTCCATGACCTGGGAGATGGTCGTGTCGATGGTGAGCTCGAGCGTCACGGTCTTGCTCTTCTCGTCCACCCGCAGGAAGGAGTGCTCCACCGCGTAGTTCACCCGGTCGTGGATGTCGAAGGCCGTCGGGTCAGGGTTGCGGACCCGCGTCCGGTGCACGTCCGACTTGTCCGCCAGGATCACGGCCGCGCCCACGGGGCTGACGGCCTCGCCGTGTCGCTCCTCGTGGTTGCCGATCGCCCCCATCACAACGGCGCGCTCGTCGGCGCCCATTCCCAGCCGGCGGAGGATGCGGTCGGCGAGCAGGGCGCCGGTGTGCTCGTGGTTGGCCCGGCTGACCAGGTTGCCGATGTCGTGCAGGTAGGCGGCGATCGCCGCGAGCTGCGCGACGCGCTCCTCGGCGCCGAGTCGGCGCAGGACGTTGTAGGCGATGCTGGCGGTCAGGTTCGCGTGCCGGGGGCCGTGCTCGGTGTAGCCGATCACCCCGGTGTACTCGTTGGCCTTGGTGAGGAACGCCTCGACCTCCGCGTCGCGCTTGACGTCGTCGACCGTGGGGGTCGCGGCCGGACGCTCGTCCGTCACTCCTCCCCCTTCGAGCGCACGTAGCTGACCGCGCCGCGGTCTGCCTTGACGCGGACGTTGGGCGCCAGGTCGAGGCTCAGCACGTCGTCCTTGATGTCGGAGATAGTAGCGTGGATTCCGCCGATGGTCACCACACGGTCCCCGCGCTTGAGGCCGTCGAGCATCTCGCGCCGCTTGCGCTGCTGCACCCGCTGTGGGCGGATCATCAGGAAGTAGAACACGGCGATGATCAGGACGTAGAACAGGATCACGAACTGCTGCCCCTGCTGCGCCGGCATCCATGCGCCTCCTGGCTGGGGATCGGGCATCAGGTTCTGCGGTGCGCGGCGCGGTCCCTGCTCACCACGCGGTCGCGTGCGCCGCCAGCACGCCGGCCGCTCGCGCGTCGTAGCGGTGCGGTAACGGGCGCCAGGGATGAGACAGCGCATCCACGCCGGGCTGAAGACGGAGCCGGCACGTGTTGCCGGTGACAGGACGCCCGTGTAGAATGGCGGCGGAATCCGGGGAGGGACGCATGAGCAACGAGGAACGCACGCCCGCGCCCGGGCGGCCCGCGGCGCCGGCCGGCGAGGCCCAGGCGGACGCGGGCGCCTCGCGCGAGGAGAAGATGGCCGCGATCCGCGCGCGCGTCGAGGCGCTGCGCGCGGCGCGCGGTGAGGCCGCGGCCGCACCCTCGGCTGCCACCCCGAAGGCACCCGAGGCGGCGGCCTCCCTGCCAGCGGGCGCTGCGCCCGCCGTCACGCCCCCACGGGCCGCGCCGGCGGCCCCGCGCGCCGCGGCCGCGCAGATCGAGGTGCCCGTGAGCTCGCTCAACCCCGGCGGTCGGCCGGGCACGCCGCCTGGGGCGCCGGCGCTCGAGGCCTTCGGCACCCTCAACCAGAGCGTCGAGATTCGCGGGGAGGCCGGCGAGAACGAGAACCTCAAGAAGATCCTCGGGGGACTGGGCGCCTACCAGAACCCGCTGCGCGGCGGAGCCTGGCAGATCGACTACCGCTACTACGCCGAGGCCAAGCGCCGGCTCGAAGCTGCCGGCTACACGCTCGCCGAGCGGGACTACCTGGGCCGGCCGCTGGCCGCGTGGAACCCCGTGGCGCGCGGCTGGACGCGCGTCGAGCCCGGCTAGAAGATAGCTCGGCCGTCTGCGTCACGGCCGGGGGCCGACCGTCACCCCCGTGTAGAAGTGGCGCAGGATCGCGGCGTGGTCGCGACCGGCGAGCGCCATGCCCCGCGCCCCCCACTGACTCAGCCCGACGCCGTGCCCCGAGCCGCGGCCGGCGAGTTCCACCGCGTCGCCGCCGAGCGCGCGGACCGCAAACAGCGTGCTGCGGACCACGCCGGCGCCGACCGCCAGCCGGAACTCCGCGCCGCGCATCTCGACCGCCCCGCCGGTGGTCTGCAGCCGCACCGTCAGCGCGCGACCCGACGGGCTGGTGGAGGTCACCTCGATCGCCTGCAGCCCGGCGACCGGGCGGCCGGCGCGTTGCAGCGCGGCCTCGATGGCGCCGAACTCCAGGCGCACGGTCCACTCGTGGTTGGGCGCGTCGCGCGAGAAGGGATCGGGCACGCCGCGCAGGTGCGGCACCACGCTGCCCCAGACGTGCTCGCTGTTCTCGGTGGCGCCTCCGGAGTCGGCGTGGTAGGCGGCGAACGCCGGTCGGCCGTCGTAGAGGATCACCAGCCCGCGCGTCGCGTCCACCGCGGCGCTCGTGCGGGGGTCCTCGGCCGCGATACCGCCGTAGACCTGCGAGTCGGTCGTCGCCCGGACGTCGTAGCCCTCGACCGCGAACCGCCCGGAGCCGACCGCGGCGAGCGAGCGGGCGGCCACGGCCTGCGCGCGCAGGGCTTCTGCCGGCCATCGCGGGTCCATCTCGCTACGGACTACCCCGTACAGGTACTCCTCCATGCCGACCTCGTTGATGACGGTCAGCCGGCCACCGGCCGCCCGGCGGACCTCGACCGCGCCGCGGTACGGCCGGCCGTTCACCTGGAGCGGGCTGGCACGCGGCTCCACGCGCAGGGGCCCGGCGTAGACCGCGCCCTCGTGCTCGATGCCCGCCGCCGCCGCGCGAAACAGCAGGCGGCCGCCCCCGCGGCCCACACGCCGGTCGGCCGCGACGTCCACCAGGTCAACAGGCCCGGTCGAGGCAATCGTGACCAGGTCCTGGTCCAGCAGGAGACCGACGCGCACGGTCCACAACGGCTGCGCAAGCGCAGGCCCCGGGGCGAGGGCGGCGCAGAGCAACCCGACGACGGCGAGAGCGGCCGTGCGGTACACGGTCAGCGCCGCAAGACGAGGTTCGCGACGATGGTCAGGACAAGGCTCAGCAGGACCATCGTTCCCAGCGGGATGAACACCGTGAGGCCCGGCCGCTCGAGCACGATGTCGCCGGGGAGCCGGGGCAGCCGGCCGGCGAGCGTGACCGCGAGTCCGAGCGCGATCAAGACCACGCCGGCCAGGACGAGCAGCCGGCCGAGCGAGGCGAACGGGCTCATGTCTGCCACAGGCTGTGCTGCCTGGACGCCTCGGGCGCCGGGAGGCCGAGGTGCGCCGAGGCCGCGGCGGTCGCCCGACGCCCCGCCGGCGTGCGCACGACCAGGCCGGCCTTGAGCAGGAACGGCTCCACGACCTCCTCCAGTGTCTCGGGGTCCTCGTGCAGCGAGGCGGCGAGCGCGTCGATGCCCGCCGGCCCACCGCCGTAGACCTGGATGAGCACGCGCAACAGGTCGCGGTCGAGCCCGTCGAGCCCGGCCTCGTCCACGCCCTCGAAGTCCAGCGCCTCGCGCGCCGCCTCGCGCGTGATGACCCCGTCGCCGCGCACCTGCGCGTAGTCGCGGACACGGCGGAGCAGACGGTTGGCGATGCGCGGCGTGCCGCGCGCGCGCCGCGCGATCTCCTCATCGCCCCCGGACCGGATGACCACGCCCAGGATGCCGGCCGACCGCCGCACGACCTGCGCCAGCTCCTCGACCGTGAAGAAGTCCAGGTGGTGGAAGATGCCGAACCGCTCGCGCAACGGCGAGGACAGCAGCCCGGCGCGCGTAGTCGCCCCCACCAGCGTGAACGGCCGGAGCTGGTAGCGCAGCGTGCGCGCGTGCGGCCCCTTGTCGATCACGAAGTGGACGCAGAAGTCTTCCATGGCCGGGTAGAGCAGCTCCTCGACGGCCCGCGGCAGCCGGTGGATCTCGTCGATGAACAGGACGTCGCCGGCGTTCAGGTTGGTCAGGATACCCATCAGGTCGCCGCCACGCTCCAGCGCCGGGCCGCTGGTGGCGACCACCTCGGCGCCCATCTCGTGCGCGACCACGTTGGCCAGCGTGGTCTTTCCCAGGCCCGGCGGCCCGTGCAGGAGGACGTGGTCGAGCGACTCGCCCCGGCCGCGCGCCGCCTCGATGCTGATGCGCAGCCCCTCGATCACGCGCCCCTGGCCGATGCACTCGTCCAGGGTGCGCGGCCGGAGGCTGCGCAGAACGTGCTCCTCGTCGGACGTCGCCTGCAGGTCGAGCCGCTGGCGGCTCATGGCTCGCTCCCCCGCTCCAGCCGGTAGACCTCCTGGAACAACGCCTCGGCTGAGTCGATCGACGGCGCCCGGCGCAGGGCCTCGTCGACCATCGTGCGCGCTTCCGCGGCGCGGTGCCCGAGCTGGCGGACCAGGATCTCGATCACCTCCTGGCGGAAGTCGGGCGCGGGCGGCCCCTCGGGCGGCGCCGCCTCGCGCAGCAGCGCGTACTTGCCCATCTTCCCGTGGAGCTGGGCGATCACCTTCTCGGCGGTCCGGCCGCCGATGCCGGGCAGGCGGCGGAGGAACGCGACGTCGCGGCGCTCGATGGCGTCCGCGATCTCGTGCACCTGCCGCACCATGGCGCGCACGGCGCGGGTGGGGCCGACGCCGTCCACGGTGATGAACCGCTCGAAGAACTCCTGCTCCACCTCGCGCAGGAACCCGACCAGTAGCGGCCGCGGCTGGTTGGGGGTCGCGTGGTACGAGATGAACAGCTCCACCGTACCGTCACCGGCGGCCGCGAGCCCGGCCTCCACCACCGCGGGCAGCGCCACCTCGTAGCCTACGCCGCCGGTCTCGATCACGATCATGCCCTCGCCGCGCCGCACCACCCGGCCGCGCAGGTAGCCGATCACGCCCGACCCCGCAGCCGGTGCAACCCGGCGTACGCCAGCGCCAGCGCGTCGGCGGCGTGGGGGTCGGCGACGCGGCGCACCCCGAGCAGCGTGCGCACCGCAGCCTGCACCTGCGCCTTGCTGGCCCGGCCGCTGCCCGTCACGGCCCGCTTCACGGCGCCGGGCGCGAGCGCGACGACGGGCACGCGGTGCGCGGCCGCGGCCAGCCAGATGACACCCTGCGCCTGGCCGAGCGCGATGGCCGCCCGCGGAAACTCACGGTGGACGAACAGGTCCTCCAGAGAGATGGCCGCCGGCCGCAGCTCACGGAGCAGCCCGTCCACCTCGCGGAAGAGACCCTGGAGGCGACGGCCCAGGTCGCCCCGGGCGGGGGTCGCCAGCACGCCGGCCTCGCGGATTCGGGGACGTCCATCTTCCATGAAGAGGGCGCCGTAACCGGTGCGGCGGAGGCCCGGGTCGAGCCCGAGCACAAGCGGACGTGGGCCCGCCCGGGCGCGATCGGTTCCGGGCGGGCGAGGAGGACGGGTACGCACGATGGCCGCCGGCATGATCGAACCTGCGTTCGAGTATAGCACGCGGCGGGCTCAGCCCACCTGCTGCATGATCTCGTCGGGGATGTCGAAGTTGGCGTGCACGGCCTGGACGTCGTCGTGCTCCTCCAGCGCGTCCATCAGCCGGAGTACCTGCTGAGCGTCCTTCCCCTCCACGCGCACGGTGTTCTTCGGCTGCATGGTGACCTGCGCCGCGGTCACGGTGAAGCCCCGCGTGGCGAGCGCGTCCTTCACCTTGTAGGTGACCTCGGGCCGGGTGGTGATCTCGAATCCATCCTCGGTGGTGCGGACGTCCTCGCCGCCGGCCTCCAGCGCCGCGAGCAGCACATCGTCCTCGGTGTGCCCATCGCGTGCGACCGTCACGAGACCCAACCGGTCGAACATCCAGGCCACCGACCCGCCGCCGAGGGTCGCGCCATGGCGGCTGAAGATGGCACGGATCTCCCCCGCGGTACGGTTCCGGTTGTCGGTCAGCGCCTCGACCATGACGGCGACCCCACCCGGGGCGTACCCCTCGTAGACGACCGTCTCGTAGGAAGCGCCCTGGAGTTCGCCGGCCCCGCGCTGGATGGCGCGCTGGATGTTGTCGTTGGGCATCCCGGCGTCGCGCGCGCGGTCGATGGCGGTGCGCAGGCGCGCGTTCGCGTCAGGGTTGCTGCCGCCCTCCTTGGCGGCGACCATGATCTCGCGGGCCATCTTGCTGAAGAGCCGGCCACGAACCTGGTCCATCTTCTGTTTCTTGATCTTGATGTTGTGCCACTTGGAGTGCCCGGACATGGTGACGCCCCCTCCTTACCGGCCGGCCGGCTCGGCCGGCGGGCCGTCCAGCACCACGATCGCGCGCGACGCCCGGCCCCCGTTGAGGCCGACCGCCACGACCGTGATCGCGTAGCGCGTCCCCGGCATCCGGACGGCGGGCCGGAACTCGTAGGCAAAGCGGCCGGCGGCGTCGGTCTGCATGGCGACCTCGCCGACCCGCGTGGTCCCCCCGGTGTGCTCGCCGGTGATGGTGATCGTGACCATGGCGCCCGGCGCGGTGGACCCCGCGATCACGAACGGCGGCGCGATGATCGCGCCGTCGGCGGGGTTGACGACGGCGAGCGGGATGGGCGGCATCCCCCCGCCCGGGTCGAGCCTGGGCGTCAGGTCGTACTGCGTGGGCGCCGACGCCCGGGTGAACACCTCGCGCCGGGGCTCGGGGCAGTCCCGGGTGGCGAGCTGCCAGCTCCCCGCGCACACGGTCGTCACCACCACCCCGTCGGCCGGGCTCCAGTCGTCCGCCGGGTGGTTCGCCGTCGCTACGCGCATGAACGCGCCCCAGATCTCGGCGGGCACCGTGCCGCCCACGACGCGGTTCATCGGCGTGTTGTCGTCGTTGCCCACCCACACCGCGGCGGCCAGGTGGGGCGTGTAGCCGATGAACCACGCGTTGCGGTAGTCGTCGGTGGTGCCGGTCTTGCCCGCGGCGGGCTTGCCGATGCGCGCCGCGGTGCCGGTGCCGTGCGCGATGACGCCCTTGAGGATGTCGGTCATCACGTAGGCGACCTCGCCGGGGAGGCCCACCTGCCGGCGCGGCCGGCGCTCTTCGAGCACGCGCCCCCGGGCGTCGGTCACCCGGACGATCGCGTAGGGTTCGACGCGCAGCCCGCCGTTGGCGAGCGTGGCGTAGGCCGCGGCCATCTCGAGCGGTGTCACGTCCACCGCGCCCAGGGCGAGCGACAGGTGGGGCTCCATCGGGCTCTCGATACCCATGGCGCGCGCCGTCTCCACGACCTTCGCTGGCCCGAGCTCGGCGACCATGCGGGCCGCGGGCACGTTGATCGATCGCTCGATCGCACGCCGGACCGTCACCGGTCCCGAGAACTTCCCATCGTAGTTCTTCGGTGACCAGTCGGGCGCCCCGGGGATGCGGAAGGTCACCGGCGAGTCGTCCAGGATGCGCGTGGGCGGGACGCCTGCGGCGATCGCCGCGGTGTAGACGAATACCTTGAACGCCGACCCAGGCTGGCGGCGGGCCTGCCAAGCGCGGTTGAACTGCGAGGTCGCAAAGTCCACCCCGCCGATCATCGCGCGAATCTCGCCGGTGGCCGGGTCGAGCGCGACCAGCGCGGCCTGCGTCACGTTCAGCCGTCGCGCCCGCGCCGAGTTGATGCCGGCGACCACGGCCCGCTCGGCGGCGGCCTGCATGGCCGGGTCGAGGGTCGTGTAGACTCGCAGCCCGCCCTTGTAGACCATCTCCTCGCCGTAGGTCTCCAGGAGTTTGGGCAGGATATAGGAGACGAAGTACGGCGCACGGATGCCGGCCAGGCCTGCGTTCGTCGCGGGCGCCAGCCTGATCGGCGCCGCGCGCGCCGCGGCTGCCTCCTCGGTGCTGATGAAGCCGTTGGCGGCCATGCGCGCGAGCACGCGGTGCTGCTGCTGCCGCGCCAGCGCCAGGTTGCGGTAGGGCGAGTAGATCGAGGGGGCACGGACCAGCCCCGCGAGCAGGGCGGCCTCGGGGAGCGTCACGTCCTTGACCCGCTTGCCGAAGTAGACGCGGGCCGCCATCTCGACGCCGTAGGCACCCTGCCCGAAGTAGACCTGGTTGAGATAGCGTTCGAGGATCTCCTCCTTCGTCAGCCGGCGCTCGATCTCGATCGCCAAGAAGATCTCGGCTAGCTTCCGGCTCACGGTCCGCTCCTGCGAGAGGAACAGGTTGCGGGCGAGCTGCTGCGTGATGGTGCTGCCGCCCTCGACGAGCTCGCCCTCGCGGACATTGCGCCACAGGGCCCGCAGGATGCCGCGCGGGTCCACGCCCTTGTGGGTGAAGAACCGCTCGTCCTCGATCGCCAGCACGGCCTGCCGCATGACTGGCGGGATCTCGGTGACCGGGACGATCTGCCGGTTCTCGCGGAACAGGGACGCGATGAGCTCGCCGCTGGCGGCGTAGACGCGGGTTGCCTGGCTGGGCGGTGCGTAGAGCCGCGAGACGTCGTGGACCTGCTGGCTCGCCACGGCCACGGCCAGCCCCACCACCAGGCCCCCGGCCAGGATTGCCAGACCGCCGAGGGCGGCCACGACGGCCACGAGCGTGCGCCAGGGCGGCCGCCGGAAGCGGCGCCGCCTGCGGGACGGGATCGGTGGACGCTTGGATGTCATCGAAGCAACTCGCCGCCAGGAGCAGACCGTTCCTATTCTAGCACACCGTTCCCGACCCGCCGGCGCGGGCGCGGCTGTCCGCGCGGCGCGCCTTGACCGGCCTGTGTCCACGTGCTACGGTCGCGCTGACATGGCAGGTGCTGCGCGCCCGGTCGTCGTCAAGGTGGGGACGACGACGCTGTGCGGCCCGGGCGGCCGGCCGCAGCCGGCCCGGCTCGCGGCGGTGGCGGCGGGCCTCGCCGCGCTCTGCCGGGCCGGGCGGCCCGTGGTCCTGGTGACCTCCGGGGCCATCGCCACCGGGGCCGCCGAGATCGGTCGCCCGGCGGCCGGCGCGTCTATGGCCGAGCGCCAGGCGTTCGCCGCGGTCGGGCAGCCGCTGCTCATGCGCGAGTACGGCCGGCACTTCGCGGCGCACGGCCTCCGCACCGCGCAGGTGCTCCTCACCGCCGACGACCTGGCCGTGCGCCGGCGCTACATTAACGCCCGGAACACGATGGCCGCGCTGCTCCGCCGGCGGATCGTGCCGATCGTGAACGAGAATGACACGGTGGCCACCGAAGAGATCCGCATCGGCGACAACGACACGCTCTCGGCGCAGGTGGCGATCCTGGTCGGCGCCGAGCTGTTGATCATCCTCTCGGACGTGGACGGGCTCTACACCACCGACCCCCATCGCGACCGCACCGCGCGGCGCATTCCCGAGGTCCACATGATCGCCCCGGAGGTGGAGCGGCTCGCGCGCCGCAGCCTCTCCCGGCTCGGCACGGGCGGGATGCAGACCAAGATCGCCGCGGCACGCGCGGCCACCGCAGCGGGGTGCACGGTCGTCATCACCGACGGCCGCAGGCCACGTGTGCTCGAGCGCATTGCGGCGGGCGAGCGCCTGGGTACCTGGTTCCTGCCCGCAGCGCGCGCGGTCTCCGGTCGCAAGCGCTGGCTGGTCGCCGGCGGCCGCGTGCGAGGCCGCCTGTTCATCGACGAAGGCGCGGCCCGCGCGCTGCGCGAGGGCGGCCGCAGCCTGCTGCCCTCGGGCGTTCGCGCGGTCGAGGGCGCGTTCGGCGCCGGCGACCTGGTCGCGGTCGTGGACCCCGACGGCCGCGAGGTCGGCCGCGGCATCGCGGCTCACGACCGCCGGACGCTAGAGTTGATGAAGGGCCATCGTACGTCGGAGGTGGCGCACCTGGCCGCCGGCCGCGCGGAGGTCATCCACCGCGACAACCTGGTGCTCTCGTCATGAGCGTGGAGGCGGCCACGGCCCCGGCGATCGTGGCGCGCGCGCGGGGCGCGGCCACGGCGCTACGCGTCCTGCCGGCCGAGGAGAAGCGGCGGGCGCTGGTCGCGCTCGCGGATGCCATCGAGGCCGGCGCGGAGGACCTGCTGGCCGCCAACGCCGCCGACGTCGCGGACGCCGAGGCGGCCGGGCAGCGGCCGGCGCTCGTGGATCGGCTCCGGCTGACGCCTGAGCGCGTCCGGGCCATGGCCACGGGCGTGCGCCAGGTCGCCGAGCTGCCCGACCCGGTCGGCCAGATCACGAACGTCCGCCAGCGGCCCAACGGGATGCAGGTCGCGCAGATGCGCACACCCATCGGCGTGATCCTGATGATCTACGAGGCCCGGCCGGGCGTGACCGCAGATGCGGCGGCGCTGTGCGTCAAGGCGGGAAACGCGGCCATTCTGCGCGGGGGCCGGGAGGCGCGGCGCTCGAACGCAGCGATCGGCGGCCTGCTCGGGCGCGTGGGCCTGCCCGACGGCGCGGTCCAGGTCATCGCCGACTCGGACCACGCGCTCGTCACGGAGCTGCTGCATAGCGACGGCATCGACCTGGTCATCCCTCGCGGCGGCGAGCGCCTGATCCGGTCGGTGGTGGAGCACGCGCGCATGCCCGTCCTCAAGCACTTCAAGGGCGCCTGCCACCTGTTCGTGGACCGCGACGCGGACTTGGCGATGGCCGAGCGCCTGACGATGAACGCCAAGGCGCAGCGGCCGAGCGTCTGCAACGCGCTCGAGACGCTGCTCGTGGACGCGCCGATCGCCCCGGCCTTTCTCCCCCGCGTCGTGCGGGCGCTGCGCGCGGCCGGCGTGGAGGTCCGGGGGGACGCGCGCACGCGCGAGCTCCTCGCCGCCGATCCGACGCTGGCGGGCGAGGTGGCCGCCGCCACCGACGCCGACTGGGGCGCCGAGTACCTGGACCTCATCATCGGCGTCAGAGTGGTAGACGGCCTGGAGGCGGCGCTGGCCCATATCGGCCGGTACAGCACCGGCCTTGCGGATGCCATCGTGACCGAGGACCGCGCGCGGGCGCAGCGGTTCGTCGCCGCCGTAGACAGCGCCGCGGTGCTGGTGAACGCCTCGACTCGGCTCGTGGACGGCGGGGAGTTCGGGCTCGGCGCCGAGATCGGAATCAGCACCGACCGCATCGGCCCGCGCGGGCCGATGGGGGTGGCCGAGCTCACCTCGTTGAAATGGGTGGTACTCGGGAGCGGCCAGATCCGGACCTGACCGCTCCCGCGACGCTTCGCGCTAGGCCGCGCGCCGGGCCTCCGGGCGTGCGACCGCCTGCGGCCGCGGGGCCACCGCGACGACCAGCAGGGCGGCGAGCAGCCCGGCCGCGAGGACCGCGGCCACCGGCAGGGTCACACCCACGTAGCGATCCAGGGCGTATGCTCCGGGGCCGACCAGCGCGACGGCGATGGCCGCCGTCAGCTTGGTGAGCGCGTGCTCGTAGCCGCCGTTCGTGATCCAGGGCCCCTTCGCCCAGTGGACCCGCGCGATGGCCATCAGCATAACCGCGGAGATGAAGACCGTCCCGAGCGGGGTGAAGAGCCCGAGGGCGAACAGCAGTCCACCGACGGTCTCGAGTGCACCCGCCAGCAGGGCCCACGCCCGGCCCGGGCGCAACCCGATTCCCTCGAGCCACTGCCCGGTGCCGGCGAGTCCGTGCCCGCCGAACCAGCCGGCCAGCTTCTGGAGGCCGTGGCCCATGAAGAGGACGCCAACCACCACGCGGAGCAACAGCAGGCCAAGGTCCGCAAGCATCCTGACTCACCTCCTTCCCGCGTGTATGCTACGCACCTGCGGCCCGCGGTCCGGCGGGGGCGGGGCCGCGCGCCCCGCCCCCACGCGGACTAGGCCGGCACGATCTCGACCGGGACCTTCCGCGGCCGCAGCGCCTGGCTCACCGGAATGGTGATCTCGAGCATCCCGTTGTGCCAGACCGCCTTGACCTGATCGGTGTCGAGCCCCTCGGGGACCGTGACGGTGCGCTCGAACCGGCCGTAGGCGATCTCGCTGAACAGCCGATCGTCCAGCGGGACCTCCGGCGCCTTCCGCTCGCCCTTGATGGTGAGGATGCGGCCGGCGACAGAGATATCCACGGCCTGCGGGTCCACGCCCGCGAGCTCGGCCCGGATCACCAGGCGGCCGTCCTGGTAGTAGGCCTCGGTGCGGGTGGGCACCTCCGCCAGGTCTGCCGCCGCGGGGAACCCGAAGGACCGCCCGAACAGGTTCAGCAGATCCCGCTGGAGCGTGTAGAGCTCCTGGAACACATCCTGGAACATGCGCCGTCGCGCCAGCATACTCTGTCACCTCCTCGAGGATCACCGGTATCGGCCGGGCGCTGGGTCGCCCGGGCGTTTCGGGCGGCCTCCCGGCCCGTGGACCCTCTCACCATTGGGAATAGGACAGGCCCCCGGCCTCTGTCAAGGGGGTACACTTGACAACTAGGCCGCACCGCACGGGTCAGGCCCCCGCACGCCCCGGACGCAGCCGGCAGGGTTTGGGTTCCGCCTCACCGTACGAAACCCGTGGTGCCGGTCGTGCCCGCCGGTCAGTATCACCGTGGCGGAGGAGAGTGGCCCATGCCCGCCTACAACGGTCCGCTGCACGAGATGTCGCTCACGACGCCGACGCGGTACTGGAACGACTCGTGCTCCGTCGAGGAGCTCCGGTACGCGATCGAGCGTGGGGCCGTCGGCGCGACGAGCAATCCGGTCATCGTGCTCACCGTGCTCAAGAAGGAGATGCACCTCTGGATCGATCGCATCCGCCAGGTCATCGCGGAGAACGCAACGTGGAGCGAGACGCAGGTGGCCTGGCAGATCTACCAGGAGCTGGCGGTCAACGGCGCCCGCCTCCTCCTGCCCGTGCACGAGCGCGAGGGACGCCGGCTGGGACGGCTGTCCATCCAGACCGACCCCGCGCTCTACCGGAACCGGGCGGCGATCCTGGAACAGGCCGAGCAGTTCCACGCGCTCGCGCCCAACATGCAGGTGAAGGTGCCGGCGACGAAGGCCGGGATCGGCATGGTCGAGGAGGCGACCGCGCGAGGTATCAACCTCAACATCACGGTCAGCTTCACGGTGCCCCAGGCGCTCGCCGCCGGCGAAGCGATCGAGCGCGGCCTGGCGCGGCGTGAGGCCGCCGGGCAGGACGTCGCCACGATGTCGCCCGTCGTGACGATGATGGTCGGTCGCACCGACGACTGGATCAAGGTGCTGGCCAGGCGGGAGGGCATCGACGTGAACCCCGAGCACCTGGAGTGGCCGGGGGTGGCCTGCTTCAAGAAGGCGTACGGCATCTTCCGGCGGCGGGGCTACCGGGCACGGCTACTCGCTGCGGCCTATCGCAACGTGTACCACTGGACCGAGTTCGTCGGCGGCGAGGTCTCGCTCACGATGCCGCACGAATGGCAGGTGAAGTTCAATGAGTCCGGCCGGCGACCGGTCCCCCGGATGGACGAACCGGTCCCGGAGGGCATCCTGGAGGGTCTGTACGCGAAGATCCCGGACTTCCGCCGCGCCTACGACGAGAACGGCATGACGGTGGACGAGTTTGACACCTACGGCGCCACGGTCCGCACGCTCCGGCAGTTCATCGAGGGCTGGCACAGCTTTGTCGCGTTGATCCGCGACGTCATGCTGCCGAACCCGGACGTCCCCCAGGCGGCGTCCTGACCGGCGCCGCCAGCTCCACGAACCGGCACAGCGCGTTGGCCAGCCGCATCTGCTTCGGGGTCCGGGCGCGGACGCGAATGAGCTCCGGCGAGGCGAGCACCACCGCGACGCACCGCGCACGCGAGGTCGCCACGTTCAGTCGGTGGCGACTGTAGAGGAAGTCCATGCCGCGCGGGGCGTCCGCGGCCGATGAGCTGGTCATCGAGTAGAGGGCCAGCGGTGCCTCCTGCCCCTGGAACTTGTCCACGGTCCCGACCCGGGCCTCGGGCGGCAGCAGCCGGCGGATGGCGCCCACCTGCGCGTTGTAGGGCGCGACGATCAGCAGGTCGTGCCACGTGACGGGCACGGCCGCGCCGCGCTCGTTGACCCACGACGCCCCTCCCCCGACGAGCGACCGGGCGACGCGAGCGATCCACGCGGCCTCTTCGGCCGACTCGATGTCGTTGCCCGCATGCGCCACCTCGACCCACCGCAGCCCCGTGCCTGCCAGCGCGCCCGGAGCGCGGAGCTCCTGACGCGCCAGGTGCGCCTCGGGCTGGAGCCGGCCGTCGTAGAACGCCTCGGAGGTAAAGCGACACACCTCGGGGTGCAACCGCCAGGTCGTCTCGAGGAACAGGCCGCGCTCGGGGGGCATGGTGGACGCCCCATCCAGCAGGTGGGCGAGCGCCGAGCGCTCGGCACCCGGCGGGTGTGTTCCCTGGAGCGGCTGCTCGAGCTGTTGCGGATCGCCCAGCAGCACCAGCGCGCGCGCTGCCTGCGAGATCGCCAGCACGTTGGCGAGCGACATCTGCCCGGCCTCGTCCACGAACATCACGTCTGCGGCTTCCGCCAGCTCCTGGCGCGACCACAGCCACGCGGTGCCGCCCACCAGATTGACGCGGCCGGCCGCCAGCGCCCGGTGGACCGTGAGGTGGTCAGGCGCCTGCTGCACGAGCGCGTGGTCGCAGCGGTCGGCGACATCGTCGGCCCGCTGCATCGGCCGCACGGCCGCGCCTTCCTCGAGCGCCGCCTCGATGGCGCCACCGAGCAGGTGCGCGATGACCTTGTGGCTGGTCGCGCAGATCCCGACCGCGCGGCCGGCGCGCAGCAGTGCGGCGATCATCCGCGCGCCGGTGTAGGTCTTCCCCGACCCCGGCGGCCCCTGGATCGCGAGCGTGCCGCGGTCCATGGTGAGGATCAGGCGGCGCGCGGCGTCGAGCGCGCTCTCGCCGGGTCGGCGCAGCGGCTCGCCGGCGGCCTGCCCGACCCGCGGCGCCCGGCGCAGGAGCAGGTCGCGGCCGGCGCGGTAGCGCCCGTCCGGGCTCTCCGGGCCATGCTCGGCGACCCACTGTCCGAGGCGCAGGAGCGCGGCCTGCTGCTGCGGCGTGGGAACGAGGTCCAGCGCCACGAGCGCGGTGGGATGCGGCGCGTCCACCCGGCGCTTGACGTCCACGGTACGCGCGGCGACGTCGGCGGCGGCAACCTCGCCGACCAGCCAGTCGCGCGGCGCGCCGTCCGGGCGCACCGAGGTCAGCGCCGGATCGTAGACCCTCATGCCGGCGCGAATGTCGTGGTCCTGGTCGGGATAGCGGTACCGCCACACCTGATGCGTGCCACCTCGCCCCGCAGGCGCCCCGACCGGCCCGACCGGCTCCAGCCCGCCGATGGGGTGGCTCTCCTCGACGAGCTGGTCCGCGTTCAGGCCCATCAGGCGGAAGAACTCCCACCAGGTGGCCTTCTCCTCGCGCCGGTGCCACGACAGGAGCTGCGCGAGCAACCAGCGGCCCTGTTGTTCCTCGGTGCGATTGGTCGGGTCGGCGGGCACGTCGTCCGCAAGCCGGGCCGCGAGCGCCGCCACGCGCCGCTGTGCCTCCGAGAGGTCGGGAGGCGGATCGACCGACCGCTCCGCGGGCCGCGGGACCGGCCGACCCGTGGCGACGGCGAGCTCGATGCGTCGGGCCTCGAGCCAGTCGCGCAGGCACCGGTTGCTCGCGACGTCGTCGCGGTTGTAGGCCTCGATGCGGCGCAGGTGGTCGGCGCCCGGACGCTCACCGTCGCCGAGCTGGAGCCACTCGGTGAAGGCCACGATGCTGCTGCCCGCGTCGCGCAGGTCGACCTCGCGCGCGAAGCCGTAGAGTGGCTCCAGGCGCTTGATCGAGTAGCTCTCCACGCTGGCGCGCAGCCCCTGGCGCACCGCGCGGTGCAGGTCCACCAGCACACCCCCGCGCAACAGCCGGTCCACCTCGTCCTCGCGCGTGGCGTGCCGGCCCATCAGTCGCTTCAGCGCTGCCGGCTCGTAGGCCGCGTAGTGGTAGACGTGCATCACCGGGTCGCGCGCGAGCCGCGCTGTCACGAAGTCCATCAGCCGCTCGAAGGCGCGCCGCTCCCCGGCCGGCGTGAACTCGCCGCGCTCGTCGGTGGCCCAGAACGCGTGGTAGGTCCCGTCGCCATCGAGCACGCCGAACAGGTAGTCGAGCCCGTCGTCGAGCGCGTACGGGTCGCCCTCGATGTCGAGAAAGAGGTCCCCGGACGACGGCGCCGGCAGCGTGGCCAGGCCGCGCTCGGGGTCCACCTCGCCGCCATCGGGCGGGAGCAGCAGCTCGTAGAGCAGGCGCCCCGCGCGGCGGCCCTCGAGTTGCACGCGCGCCTGCTCGCGGATCCGCATCACCGCGGCCGGGCTCACCCCGTCCAGCGGCGGGTCCGCGGGCAGGGGGAGCTCACCCAGCGCCCCCAGCGTGGTCACGCCGCGGCCCGCCAGGGCCTTGCGCTGCCGGGCCGTGGTGCCCGCGACGAGGCTCGTATGATCGTCCGCGCGCCGCCGGTGCTCGCACTCCAGGGCCCACCGGCAGACGTCGCAGTGGTCCACCGGGTCCGGGTAGGTGTGCGTCGGCGGGTACACCGGAGGCGCCGCGTCGGCGGCGACCGCGGCTTCGAAGCGGGCCTTGACCGCGCGGTAGTAGGCCATGTAATCGTCCACGCGCAGCCGCTCGACCGCCCGCGCCGAGCCGCCAAGCGCCACGTACATGAACTCAGGCTGCACGCCCTGGAGCGCGGTGACCAGCTCCACGTAGGAGCAGAGCTGCAGCACCGCGCCCGCCTTGATCTGCCGCGCAAGCTTGGTGTCCACGACCTCGTAGTGGTACGGCCCCCAGCGGCTGGGCCGAGCGGGGGAGTCTACGCGCTGCAGGAAGTCGGCGTGGCCGCGCCACCGGCCGTCGAACAGCGTGGCCTGGTAGATGACCTCGGCGCCGCCGGCCATGGCCCGCTCGGTGGCGGACGCGGCCGCGCGCAACCGCTCGCCCGCGTCGGCCAGGTAGCCGTCCGGCTCGACGGTCACCACCGTGCGCCCCTCACGCTGGCGCTCGGCCAGGTAGCGCGCCTCGTGCTCGCGCCCGCGGCGCTGGATGACCTCCAGCTCCGGATCGATGCGCTGTGGTCGTGGCACGAGCCCGTGGAGCGCCGCGCGCTCGAGGGCGGTCAGATGCTCGCAGGCGAGGAAACCGACGAGGTCGGTCGCGGCGTAGACGGGGATGCCGTCGATTAGTTGCATGGGCTGCTCCCGGAATCAGGTCGCCTGGTTCGCTGGCGCCGCGATCGGCTCCCTTCAGGTCCTGGCGGGTCGGTCAGCGTCGGGCGCCGCCCACCACCGGCCCGGCGACGGAGGAGTTCCCTGAGCATCGTGTAACCATTCCCCGTTCCCGAACTGCGACCCCACCTCGGGACTTCCGGCGCGCGACGATGCTCCAGGTCCGGTCAGGGCCCTCGTGGCGATCTGTGATGACGTAGTACCGAGGAGCGGGCGCTCTACGAAGGCGGCGGCTGGGGCGGCGTCATGGGCTTCGGCCGCCGGCCCGTGCTGCTGGTTGTGGACATGGGCCCGGCCGCCGGTCCCGGCTGCCCGGGCCCCTGGCGGCCGGGCAGTGAGCGCCGAGGACGCCCACCCGAGCGCGCCGGCACGGAGGCGCCATTTCGATCGCGGAGGATTTCGATGCCCAGAGTGCCCTACGACCTCGAGGCCCGTCGTCCCTACCTGGTCCAGACCTTCAGCGACGCGGAGTACGAGCGCCGCGTGCGCGAGACGTGCGCGGCGATGGCCGCCCAGGGCCTGGACGCCCTGGTCGTCTACGCTCCGGGACGCGGGGACGCCGCGGCCCCGGTGACGTACCTAACCAACTTTACGCCGGTCTACGGCCACGCGTTCGTCGTCGTGAGCACCGACGGCCGGCTCGTGGTCGCGACCGACGGCATCCTGCACGCCGAGCCGATGCACTCGATGATCTGGACCTGCCGGGTCGCAGACGTGCGTGTCGCCCTGGGACCCCTCTACGGCAGCCCGCCGGACGAGGTCGCGACGCTGGCGGCCGACGCGGCCCGGCAGGCGGCGGGCGCGGCGGGCCGCGTCGGGCTCGCCGGCGGCGCGATGCTGCCGCACGGGCTCTACCGGCGGCTGGCCGAGCGCCTGCCCGACCTGCGGGCGGCCGACGGCGTGCTCGACCGCGTGCGCGCAATCAAGAGCGACGAGGAGATCGCGGTCATGCGCGAGGCCGGCCGCATCGCCGACGAGGCCTACGCGGCCCTGTTCGCCGCCGTCGCGCCGGGCGTGGAGGAGACAACCGCCGCCGGGGCCGCGGTGCACCGGATGCACGTCCTCGGCGGACGGGAAGGGTTCGCGACCTGCGTGGTGAGCGGCGCGCAGGCCGGCCTGAAGCACGGCCTCCCGCGGCGACGGCCGATGCGCGAGGGCGAGATGGTGTTCGCCGACCTTGGCGTGGCGTTCGGAGGCTACATGTCCGACGTCAGCCGGTGCACGGTCGTCGGCGGGCGCGCGGCGGGCCGGGCCCGCGACCTGCTGCAGGTCGGCCTCGACCTCTATCACGCGGGGCTGCAGGTGCTGGGCCCGGGCCGCACGATCGACGAGGTCTCCGACGCGCTGCTGGCGGTCGTTCGGGGCGGGCCCTTCGAGCCGTACTACTGCCCGGGCGGATTCGGCCACGGCATCGGCATGGCGGTGCTCGAGATGCCCGGCCTCTACGCCGGCAACACCACGACCCTGCGACCGCGCATGACCATCGCCTACGAGCCAATGGTCGTGGTCGAGGGACTGGGCACGGGGGTCGTCGAGGACACGTTGCTGATTACCGAGACGGGGTACGAACGACTGTCGAACTATCCGGTGGTGACCTGGCTGTAGTCCCCGTGCAGGCGGCCTGGCGCCGGCGATGAGCAACCGCCGCCGAGCGGAGACCTGCCGGCGGCGGAGCCCGTCGAAGAACCTGGTGGAGACGAGCGGATTCGAACCGCCGACCCCCTCGTTGCGAACGAGGTGCTCTCCCAGCTGAGCTACGTCCCCAGACAAGGCGATTATAGTCGGGCCCCCGGCCCGGCGCAACGCGCGCTCAGGGGATCAGGCCGAATGGCCGACCACGCGTAAGCGGGTACACGTGGAGGTCCCGATCGAGGGTAGAGATCACCACGCTACAGGAGCCGCCGGCCCGCGCGGTGTACCGCAGGCGTGCCCGGCTGCCAGCGGGCCACGTCCTACCGCCTCCGCCTCGCCGCCAGCCACGGCATCGCCAACCGCACCAGCGCCCCCGCCGCCCCCGCTCCCCACATCACCGGCAGCGGGGAGACCAGGATCAGCAGGCCCATCGGGCCCACGGTCCGGAGCAGGCGACTCACCCGCACCCAGGTTTCGGGCGCGATCAGTAGCGGAAGCGGCGCGAGCAGCACCCCCCACACCCCGCCCAGCACGAACGCGAACACCCCGCCCTCGAATGCCACCGGCACGAAGCTGTAGCCCCAGCCGACGCGCCCGGGATCCCAGTTGCCGGTCGCGGCCTCCAGCACGTAGCCCACCGCGTACGCCGCCACGAGCGCAAGCACCAACCGGCGCCAGAACCGGCCGCGGCGCGTGCCCCGCGGGGTGGCGACGAGGACCCTCACAGCCGGATCGAGACCGGCACCACGGGGTCCTCGAGCGACACGGTAGGGTGGCGCGCGAGGTAGAGCACCTGGTCCACCACGGCCTCGGGCGCGATCAGGCGCGCGCGGTCGAAGTCGGGCGTGGCCTGCCAGCGCATCGGCGTGTCCATGGGTCCCGGCGCCAGGCAGATCACGCGCACACCGCGCGGCTTCGCCTCCAGCGCGAGCGCGCGGGAGAAGCCGATCACCCCGGCCTTGGCAGCAGCGTAGCCCGCGACGTTGGGCGCGCCGGTGATCCCGGCGCGCGACGCCAGATTGATGACTAGCCCCCGCCCGGCGGGGAGCATCGCGCGCAGCGCGGCGCGGTTGGTCAGAAAGACCGTGCGCATGTTCATCGCGAACAGGTGCTCCCACTCCTCCAGCGTCACGTCCACCAGCGGCTTGATGAGCGGCGAGCCGGCGCAGACGAGCAGCAGGTCCAGGCGGCCGGTCCACCCGGTGGCGGCGGCGATCATGCGATCGGCGTCGGCCTCGCGCGCGGCGTCGCCCACCACGGCCCGCGCCTGCCCGCCCGCGCGCACGATCTCCGCGGCCGCGGCCTCCACCTCCGCCGCGGTGCGCGCCGCGAGCACGACCCCGGCGCCTTCCCGCGCCAGCGCCCGCGCCGCGGCCAGGCCCAGTCCCCGCCCGGCGCCGACCACCACGGCCGTCGTCCCCGTCAGGTCCGCCACCACGATCCCTCCCGTCGTGCCATGCGGTTGCGCCGGCCGGAGGCGCCCGCTACTGTGATGACCAGCCGATGACCAACGAGTTCCCGGAGTCGTTCTCCCAGACCTTCCAGGTGCGCTACGACGAGTGCGGCGCCGACGGTGCGGTACGGGCCGCGGTCCACCTGCGGTGGTTCCAGGAGATCGCCTTCGGCCACTCGGCGGTGCTCGGCTTCCCGCTGTCGTGGTACGAAGCGCACCGGCTGTTCTGGGTGGTGCGCCGCGTGCACCTGGTGGTGCACGCGCCGGCGCGCTACGGCGAGACCCTGGTGTGCACCACGCGCGTCGCGGGCGCCCGCCGCGTCATGTCTCGCCGCGCCAGCGAGGCCCGCCGTACCGGCGGTGCACCGGTAGCCGCGTGCGTGACCGACTGGGTCTTCACCGCCGACGGGGCGGCGGCCGTGCGCATCGCCGACGAGCTGGCGACGGCCTTCCCGGCTATGCGCCGCGCCGTCGCGCCGCTGCCGCTGGAGGAGCCGCCCGCGCCCGGCGGCCCGCGCGCGAGCGTGCGGCCGCGCCTGAGCGACCTGGACGCCATGGGCCACGTGAACCATCCCGCCTACGTCGATCTGCTCGACGACGCCGTGGCACGGGCCGGCGGCGGCCAGGTCGTGGCCGCGCACCCGCGCACCTACGATCTGCTCCACCACGCGGCCGCCGCCGCCCACGATGACCTGCGAGACTTAGCGTGGCCTGCGGACGGCGCGTGGCACTACCGTCTCGAGCGCGCCGACGGCCGGCTCCTGCTCCACGGCCGGCTGGCGGCGGGAGAGCGCCCGGCCGGACGTGCGGCGCCCGAGATGGAGCAGGAACGCTAGGACGACGCCCCCGCCTCCGTCTCCGGCCCGACCGTGGGGGACGCCGGCGCGGGGGAGCCCGTGCGCGCGGCCAGCGCCGCGGTGAACGCCAGCACCCCGGCCGCGGTGGCGAACGCCGCGCCCTCGGAGTGCACCTGGAGCACGCCGTTGCCCCACACCGGCCCCACCGTGCGGCCGAGGCCTTCGAGCGCGCTGCTGACGCCCTGGATGCGGCCCTGCTCGCCGGCGCCCGCGGTCTGGCTGATCAGGCTGGTCAGGGACGGAATCGAGAGCGCGACGCCCGTGGCGCCCGGCAGCAGCGCGAAGACGAACACCGGGATGCTGTGCGCGGCCGAGGCCACGAACAGCCCGAGGCTGGCGAGCAGCAGCCCCGCCGGCAGCACCCGTCGCTCGCCGAAAGCGCGCACGACCCGCCCCACTACGGTCAACTGCACGACGACGCCGATCACCCCGACCACCGCCAGCAGATACCCGGTCTGCGGCACGTCGAACCCGAACCGCCGCGCGCCGAAGAGCGCGAACGTCGTCTGGTAGGCGGTGAACGTCGCCCAGTAGAGGAAGTCGACCAGCAGCAGCCGCCCGAGCACGGGCCGGCGCAGCACACGGCCGATCTCGCCCCACGGCCAGGGACGACGTGCCTCGGTGCGGCGCGCGGTCTCGGGCAACCATGCCCAGGCGAGCGCGGTGGCGGCCGCGGCGATCAGCGCAGCGCCCCACGCCGGCGCCGAGTATCCCAAGTGGCCGAGCACGCCGCCGAGCGCCGGGCCGAACACGAACCCCAGGCCGAACGCGGCGCCGATCAGGCCGAAGCCGCGGGCCCGGTTCTCCACGGTCGTGATGTCGCCGATGTAGGCGCGCGCGGTCGAGATGTTGCCGCCGGAGAGCCCGTCGATGATCCGGGCGACGAAGACCATGGCGACCGAGTTGGCCAGCGCGAGCAACGCGAAGCTCACGACCGTGCCGACCAGGCTGAAGATGAGCACCGGCCGCCGGCCGTAGCGGTCCGAGAGCTCCCCCAGCAGCGGCGCGGCCAGGAGCTGCGCGACGGAGAACGACGCGAAGAGCAAGCCGATGGTGAACGCCGACGCGCCCAGCCGCATGGCGTAGAACGGCAGCAGCGGGATGATGATCCCGAACCCGATCAGGTTGACCAGGACGATGAGGAAGATGATCAGCAGGGGGCGATCGGGACCCGCCCCGCGCCGAGTCGCGCGCGTCACCTCCCTACTCTACCGGGCGGGCGCCGCGGGCGTCCAGGCGGTGGTGAGGTTAGGGTCACGGCCAGCTTCGGCGTCGCCACGTTTCCCGACGCCGCTAGTCCACCGACATCCCGCCGTCGACGACCAGCGCGTGTCCGGTCACGAAGTCTGCGTCCGGCGAGGCCAGGTAAACCGCGGCCGCGGCGATGTCCTCCGGTCGGCCGAGCCGGCCCAGCGGGATGCGGGCGATCTTCTCGCCGAGCGCGGCGGGGTCGGCCAGCGCGGCCTCGGTCATCGGCGTGCGCACGACACCGGGACAGATCGCGTTGACCTGGACGCCGTACGGCGCGCAGTCCAGGGCCATGGCCTTCGTCAGCATGACCACGCCGGCCTTCGACACGCAATAGGCCACGCGGCCGGCATAGCCGACGAGCCCCGCAACCGATGCGATGTTGATGATCTTGCCGCGCCGGGCCGCGACCATCTCCTGCGCCGCCCGCCGCGAAACCAGGAACGTGCCCGTCAGGTTCACCGCGAGCACCTCGCCCCACGCCTCTGGGGTCGTCTCAAGCGCCGAGCCGAGCCGGCCGATGCCGGCGCTGTTGACCAGCACGTCCACACGGCCGCAGGCTTCCAGGGTGGTCCGCACCAGGCGGTCCGCCGCGTCGGCGTCGCGCACGTCGGTCGGCACCGCCAGGCCGCCGAGTTCGCGTGCCGCGACCTCGGCGCCGGCGGCGTCCAGGTCGGCCACCACCACGCGCGCTCCCTCGGCGCGGAACCGGGCGGCGATCCCACGCCCGATCCCCGAGGCGCCGCCCGTCACGATGCAGACGCGGTCTCCGAGCCGCATGCGGACCTCCTATGCCCCTGGCGCCGGCACGGCGGCGATGTAACGCCCGGTGCCAGGCGGCGCGGTGACCTCGCCGCCGCGCATGATGACGCGGCCGCGCAGCACCGTCGCCTCGACCCGCCCGGTCACCGTCCGACCCTCGTAGGGCGTCCACCCGCACTTCGTGTAGAGGCGCTCGCGGCCGATCGTCCAGCGCGCGGCCGCATCCACCACCATCAGGTCCGCGTGACTGCCCAGGCGCAACACGCCCTTCTCGGGGTAGAGCCCGAGCAGCCGGGCCGGGCCTTCGGAGGTGGCGCGCACGAACGCCGCCAGGCTCAGGCGGCCGGAGGCAACGTCGGTGAGCAGCGCGGGGACCGCGTGCTCGAGCTGGGGGTTGCCCCACGGCGCGGACCAGGCGTCCTGGCGCTGCCGTTCGACCTCGGCCCGCAGGTGCGGCGCGTGGTCGGTCGTGATCGCGTCGAGCGTGCCGTCCTCGAACGCGGCCCAGATCGCCTCGCCGCGACCCGGCTCCTCGAGCACGAAGCCGCCCGGCGTGAACAGCGGCCCGCGTTCGTGGAGGTCGCGGGCGCGGAACTGGAAGAAGCGCAAGTCGCACTCGCCGCTCACCGCGCGGCCGGCGGCCTTCGCGGCGCGGAGCATCGCCAGCACCCCGACCGCGTGGCAGTGGGCCAGGTGCAGCCGCACGCCGGTGCGTTCCTGCAACGCCAGGCACACGGCCGCGCCCACGCGCCACGGCAGCTCGTCCGCGGCCACGCGGCACAACGTCACGTGGTCGCGGGGGGCGCCACGCGCCCAGGCCGCGGCGGAGAGCGCCTCGAACAACTCCGGCGATCCCGGGTGCACGACGCAGAGCCGCCCGGTGGCGGCCACGACCGCGAAGAGCTCCAGCAGCCGCGCCGCTGACTCCACGCACAGTCGCGGGTCCCCGCGGACCTGATAGAGCTTGTAGCCGGTGGCGCCGGCCGCCGCCATGCGCGGGATCTCGACGGGGTCGGTGGCGGCGACGAAGTGGCCCCAGTCCACGACGCACCGTGTCGCCGCGTGCTCGCGCTTGGCCAGGAAGGCCTCGAGCGTGTGCGTGGGCGGGTCCACGCTGGGCATGTCCACGATCGTCGTCACCCCGCCGGCGGCCGCGGCCTGCGTGGCGGTGAGGAACTCCTCCTTGTGCGTCTGCCCGGGATCGCGCGTGTGCACGTGCATGTCGATCATACCCGGCAACACCAGGCGCCCCGCGGCGTCCAGCGTCTCGCGCGAGCGCGCGGGCGTGCCCGGCCGGAGGAAGGCGACGATCCGCTCCCCTTCCACGGCGATATCCACCGCCTGGAGCCGGCCGTCCAGCCACGCGCGGCCTCCGCGCACGAGCAAGTCGTACGTCACCGGTGCGTCGCCATCGGCGCACCAGGTCACGCGGCGTCCTCCGTCTGGCGCAGAGAGCCGCCTGCGGGGACCAACACGCTGTCGGCCCCGCCCACGATCATGGTTGATACCCGTACCGGCCGTCCACGTACAGGGTCGCGCCGTCCTGGCGGACGACGAGGTAGCCCGCGGGTCCTGCGAAGCCTGTGCCGTAGCGGATGTTGGGCAGGGCACCGACGAGCAGCGCCTCCAGCCGCTGCGTCGCCAGCAGCGCCTGGAGGCGCTCCATGCGGCCGGTCACCGGCCGGCCGCGTCCCGGTGCCGGGCCCGCAGCACACCGAGCAGACTCTCGGCCTTGGCCCGGATGTGCGCGCGCATCAGCGTCTCGGCCACCTCGCGACGCCGCCGGCGAATCGCTGCCAGGATTGCCACGTGCTCCTGGTGCGAGCGTGCCGGCAGGCCGGGGGCCCTGAGGGTGACCAACCGGAGCTCGACCACGTAGCCCCGCAGGCGGCCGGCGATCTCCCCGAGCCGCCGGCTGCCGCTTGATGCGATCACGGCGTCGTGAAACTGCGTGTTCCACCGCAGCAGCCCCGAGGCGTCGCCGGCGGCCAGGCAACGACCGGCGCGGGCGAGGCTGTCCTCCATCACCCGGAGCGCGTCGGGGGTCGCGCGCACTGCGGCCAGCCCGGCGGCGTGGCTCTCGAGGACCTCGCGCAGGTCCATGATCTCCCGGACGTCGTCGAGGTTGACGTCGGCGACGGCCATGCCGCGGCGCCCGGCCGGTCGCACCAGGCCTTCCAGCTCGAGCTTGTGAAGAGCCTCGCGGATGGGTGTCCGGCTGATGCCGAGCCGCCGCGCGAGCTTGGCCTCGACCAGCCGCGTGCCCGGACGCAGCGTACCGCGGAGAATGGCGTCGCGCAGAGTGCGGAACGTCTCTTCCCTGAGGGGCAGACCGAGCCTGGGCACCTTCACGACCGTCCACCGCCGCCGTGGAGTTGGGATACCGTATCCGATTCGGGCCCAGTCTACGCTGCGGCTCCTGTGCCGTCAACGGACGGCGCCGGATTGAGTGGGGATGCCACCGCGTTTGGGGAACCCGTCCGCGGGATGTCACCATAACAGGGGTGTCACGGTGCCACTCGACGAACGTGATCGGCGCGGGTGTCGGACGCGTCATCGGCCTAATCCGGGGGTGCAGCCCTCAACACCAATACCTGGAAAGGGTGATGACGCCATGCAGGTGTCCAGCACGTTCCGCACACTCGTCCTGTCCCTGGCCGTGGCGGCCATGAGCCTCACGGCGCCGGGCACGGCACGCGCGCAGGCGCCCGCGCAGAACGTCGTCGAGGCGCTGCGGGCCGCAGGGACGTTCGGCAGGTTCCTCCAGGCAGTCGAGCAGGCCGGGCTCACCGCCGCGCTCACGGCCGAGCAGGTCACGGTCCTGGCTCCCACGGACGAGGCGTTCGCGCAGATCCCGCAGGCCACCCTCGAGAACCGGGAGCAGCTCATCAGCATCCTGCGGAACCACATCGTTGTTCCGTTCCTGTTGGCAGCGGGGGCGGGTCATAAAGGGATTGGCGCGCCACGGTGGAACATTCGCGAACAGAACGGACTGTCGCCGGATCGCAACCCGGCAAGGATGCGCAGATGCCCACGCCGACCGAGCGCGGCTGCCTCGTGCTCGCCGACATCACCGGCTATACCGCCTACCTGACGGGCGCCGAGCTCGACCACGCCCACGACGTGCTGGCCGACCTGATGGGGACCGTGGTGGCGGCGCTGCGACCGCCGATGCGGCTGGCGAAGCTCGAGGGCGATGCGGCGTTCGTCTACGCGCCCGAGGGCAAGGTCAGCGGGTCGCTGCTCCTCGATACTGTAGAACAGTGTTACTTCGCCTTCCGCCGCCGCGTCCGTGACATCCGCCAGGCGACGACCTGCCAGTGCAACGCCTGCATCCGCATCCCCAGCCTCGACCTGAAGCTCTTCGTCCACGACGGCGAGTTCGCGCGCCACCGCGTCGCCGGCCGGGAGGAACTGGCAGGCACCGACGTCATTCTCGTACACCGGCTCATGAAGAACCGCGTGAGCGAGACGCTGGGCTTACAGGGCTACGCCCTATTCACCGACGCCTGCCTCCGCGCGGCGGGCCTTGACCCCGCCGTCCTCGGCCTGCGCCAGCACGTCGAGACCTACGAGCACATCGGCGAGGTGCGCGGATACGTGCTCGACCTGCGGGCGCGGTGGGCCGAGGAGCAGGAGCGGCGGCGCGTGTACGTCGGCGCCAAGGGCGCGGTGAGCGAGATCGCCTTTGACTTCGACGCTCCGCCCTCGGTCGTCTGGGACTATCTCACCGACCCGGCCAAGCGCGTGCGCACCGGCGCCGGCGCCGGCATCAGCGGCATGCGCGAGGAGAGCCCGAGGGGCCGCCGCGGCCCGGGCACGGTCAACCATTGCGCCCACGGTCCGGACACCGTCCTCGAAGAGGTCCTCGACTGGCGGCCGTTCGAGTACTTCACCGTGCGGTTCCGGGTCGGGTTCCCGATCGAGGAGACCATCGAGCTCATCCCGGCCCAGGGCGGCACGCGTGTGGTCATGCGCCAGCGCATCCCCCCGAGCAAGCAGGCCCGCGAAGGATGGGCGCAGATGCGCGAGACATACATGGACATGATGCGGAAGGTGTACGAGGGAACGCTCGAGGCGCTGGCGGAAGATGGGGCGCGGGAAGCCTAACGAGCGGCGACTGCTGCCAGCGGTGGATGGTGGGCCCTGGTGGACTCGAACCACCGACCTCGCCCTTATCAGGGGCGCGCTCTCACCACCTGAGCTAAGGGCCCACGGGCACCCCCGAGTATACCCGCTCTCTGGCAGGCCAAGCAACGGCCTCGCCGCCGGCGGGGCACGGGACCGGGTTACGCGACGCGGGCGGACTCGCCCTCGAACTCGCGCCGGACCGCGGCCAGCAGCTCGGGGTCGGCCAGCAGGTCGTAGGCGGTGAGCGCCAGG
>JAVHMA010000045.1 GCA_031081715.1 Armatimonadota bacterium
AAGGCGTGGTACAGCGTCGAGGGCCGCCTGACCGCGGCCGACGCGCGGGGCGCGTGCGGCAGTCCGACGAGCGACTCGCAGCGCACCATGATCACGCTCACGACACGCCGCGGGCTCATGCTCATCTACGCGCCCGCGAGCTACGCCCCGGCCCGGCTGGAGGCGCACGCCGCGGTCGCGGCCGACCGCATCCAGCGGTACCTGGGCGGGCGTATCGTTCAGACGCGCGTCGTATAGCCATGCGCGCGGCGGTCGTCAGACGCCCCGGCCCGATCGAGACCACGCCGCTCGTGGTCGAGACGCGCGAGCCACCGTGGCCGGGGCCTGGGCAGGTGCGGCTGCGCGTCCGCGCCTGCGGGGTCTGCCACACCGACCTCCACGTCGCGGAGGGCGATCTGCCGCCGCGCCGGGCGGGGGTCGTCCCCGGCCACCAGATCGTGGCCGACGTGGACGCGCTGGGCGACGGCGCCGACCCGGCGCTCGCGGGCGCGCGCGTCGGCGTGACCTGGCTGGCGTGGACGTGCGGGATGTGCGCGGCCTGCCGGCGCGGCGAGGAGAACCTGTGCCCCCGTGCCCGCTTCACCGGCTACGATACCGACGGCGGGTTCGCGGAGGTCGCGGTCGCGGACGCCGGCTTCGTCATCCCGCTGCCGCGGGACCTGGCGGCAGAGGCCGCGGCGCCGCTGCTGTGCGCCGGGGTCATCGGTTACCGGGCGCTGCGGGTGGCAGGGGTGCAGTCGGGCGAGCGTCTGGGGTTGTACGGCTTTGGCGCCTCCGCGCATCTGGCGATCCAGGTCGCGCGGCACTGGCGCTGCGAGGTGGGCGTCGTCACCCGCGGCGCCGGCCACCAGGGCCTGGCCGAGGCGCTCGGCGCGGCCTGGGTGGGCGAGCCGGGCGCCCGACCGCCCGAGGCGTTCGACCGTGCGGTGGTCTTCGCGCCGTCGGGGGCCCTGGTTGTGGAGGCGCTACGGGCTGTGCGGCCAGGCGGGGTCGTGGCGATCAACGCGGTGACGATGGACGCCATCCCCGCGATGCCCTACGAGCTGCTCTACGGCGAGCGCACCCTGCGTACCGTGAGCCACCTGACGCGCGCGGACGCCCGGGCGTTCATCGCGCTGGCCGCGGAGATCAGCCTGCGCGCCGAGATCGAGGTGTTCGGCCTCGTGGAGGTCAACGAGGCGTTGCGCCGCCTCAAGCGGCGCGAGCTCCGGGCGGCCGCGGTGCTGCGTCCCTAGCGGACCGCGGCCGCCCTCTCAGACCGCGGTGCGGCGGCCTAGCCCTTCCACTTGATCGTGCAGCCCCGCGGCGGCGTCTCGGTGGTGGCCGGCTCGCGGCCGGCCAGCAGGGCCTCCACCGCGTCGCGCAGGTAGTGCGCGCGCACCGCGCTCGGGTCCTCGTAGTTGTCGTCGGGCGCGCCGTGGTAGCGTAGCTCCCGCTGGCGGTCGAACAGGAAGATCTCGGGCGTGCGCGTGGCGCCGAAGCGGCGCGCGATCTCCTGCGTCTCGTCGAAGAGGTAGGGGAAGGGGTACTGCTTCGCCCGTGCGGTCTCAACCATCGCGTCGAACGAGTCGGCCGGATACTTCACCGGGTCGTTGCTGTTGATCAGGATGAACTGGACGCCGCGGCCGGCGTACTCGCGCTGCACGGCGATCACCCGGTCCTCCCACGCCTTCACGTACGGGCAGTGGTTGCACCAGAACACGACGCCTAGGACCGGCACCGCGGCGTAGTCGTCGGACGAGATGGTCCGGCCGTCGGTCGACGGCAGCGAGAAGGGGATCAGGCGTTCACGGAGTGCGAGCGTCATGGCATCCCTCCGGGGTCTGAGGTGCGCCGGCGCGCCGCCTGGAGCGCGCGCCGGATCATGGTGACGGTGGGGAGCGGGGAGAGGCGGCCGGCCTCGGTGCGGTAGGTGCGGCAGGTCAGCAGCGCGCCTCCCTGCACGCCCTCGGGCTGGAGGTCGACACCGTCGATGCGGATCGTCGGCGAGCCGGGGAACGCGTGGCGCCGCGCGTCCTCCTCGGTCTCCACGCGGATGACCTCGATGTCGCCGGGGAGGCCCTCCTCCCCCAGGACGCCCCGCAGCCGCGCAAGCGCCTCGGGGTGCGAAGGACATTCCTCCCAGTACAGGAACTCAATACGCATGAGCCCGCGCATCCTCTCTGCCCGACAGTGTAACGCGGGAGGCGGCCGCGCGTCTTCCCCCGGCGCCGGCTGAGCGAGGGACGGCCATCGCGGCGGTTCGCCACAGCATCCTCTGGGTGGAAGTCACGACGGGCCTGCGTCCGCGCACCGAGGTCGAGCGCTGGCAGGTCCAGGACCGGCTGGCGCAGCGCGTGCGGCTGGCTGGTTGCGACGCCCGGCCACGATTCTACGAGGCCCCCGACGGCCGGCTCGCGTTCCGGCTGCGCGTGGGGTGGCGGCCCGGGCCGGCGCTGCTCCGGGCGCTGCAACGGATCGACGAGGTGGCGCCCGGCGAGGCGTAGGCGCGCGGGCCTACCTTGATCCGCAGTTGAGACAGTGGTTGGACATCCGCAACAGCATCGTGCCGTCCACCCGGCCGATCCCCGAGACCTCGGAGGCGCTGTCGCTGGTGACCTCCAGCCAGAACGGCCGGCCCCCGATAGTGACGAACGTGATGCGGTTGCCCACCTGGCCCCAGTCGTACGCGAGGCTCACCTGGTGGACCAGGCCTGCCTCGTCCACGGTCGCCGTCAGCATGTAGGGGCCGGGCCCCGGCCGGACGATCGTCGCGCGCTGGGGGGGCGTCCACAGCCAGCGGGCGATCTGCCGGCGGACAGCGACGTCGCGGACGAGTGCCTGCTGGCCGTACCGGTTCATGGTCTGGGTCACGATGTCGGAGCGGACGCCACCCAGGACGTAGCGGCCCGCGGGCCGTTCCTCGGCGATGAAGACGTCCATGTGGGGGGTGACCTCGGCGGGCCGCAGCTCGGCCTCGATCAGGTCGGTGATGATCTTGCGGATCGAGGCGCCGAACGGACGCAGCAGCAGCGGCACGTCCATACGCGTGACCTCGGCGCGACGCCGACGGGGACCGCCGGGGGCGCGCGACTCGGTCAGTGTTCCCGCGGCTTTCACCAGGAAGGTGCCGGTCGCGGTCCGCAGGGTGAAGTCCGCGGTGAAGTCCGCGGTCATCGTGTAGGGCTGCGGGTTGGGGTCGGCGGCAATCCGCTCGAGCAAGGCGTCCACACTGACCGCCTGGCCCAGGGCAGGAGCGGGCGCAGCGAGTATCGCCGCCAGCAGGGCAGTGGCCAGCGGCCGGACCCCCGGCACGGTTCGCATGCTCCATGGATTATAGCGGCGGGATCGGACCGCGGGAAGGCGGCCGGTCGAACCCGGCCGAATGCGTACGTTATAATGGACGCGAGCGTTGTGCGTTGTTGGAGGGAACGACGGTGCGCTTCACCGACGCCGATCTCAGATTCCTGGCTGGGGTGGTCGCGGGCGACGACCCGCAGGCGGCGCGCGCGCTGCTGCGCGCCTGGGCCGACGACCCCGAGCGCGTGGAGGCCCACCTGGACGACGAGCGCGTCGTGCGCCGGCTGGCGGCCGACGATCGCCAGCTCGTCGAGCTGTCGCCGCGGTTCTTGTTCACGGTCCTGCTCGCGCGCATCCGGCGCGAGCTCGGGGAGATTCCCTACACCGTCGAGCGTGTCGAGCGCGACGGCCGCGTGGTGGTATTCGACGCCGGGCGCTCCGTCGCACTGCTGCGCGCGCGCGAGATCTTCGGCTACCTGGTGGACTTGCTGGTCTCGTTCGAGCGGAGCGATGTCGTAACCGTGGGACGGCCGGGCCCGGCGCGGCCGCGGCGGCTGAGCACGCTCAGCATTGGCGACATGCTCGAGCTGGCCGGGCTCGTGGAGGCCGCGCTCCGCCCCATGGTGTTCCGCCGGATCGGCGACATCGCGCTGTTCACCACCGGCCTGTTCCCTCAGGCGCTCCTGCGCGAGCGGCGCCCACCGCTCGGGGCCACCGCGCCGGTCGGTCCGGTGCGGCCGCGGCTGGAGGACTACGAGGCCGAGGGCCGCCGGTTCTACCGGTTGGCCGCGGACCGGCTGGTCGACACGCACCCGGTCCTGGCCGACGTCCTGGTGCGGCTGGCCGAGGAGTTCACCGCCGCGCGCAAGCCGCTGACGGTGCTCGGCGAGCGATACCTGAGCTGGGCGCGGCCCCAGTGGGCGCCGCCGGTCTAGGCGCGATTCCCGTACCGGTTCCAGGACACCAGGTCGGCCAGCGGCTTCCGGCCGCGGCCGGCGAGCACGCGCAGGGCCACCCGCTCGAGACGGCCCCTGCCCGCCGGATCCGGGTACCCGAGCGCCACCGCCGGCGCGAGCACCGGGCCTTCGGGGAGCCCCAGGGCCGCGCGCGCGCCGCGCTCGTCGTGCAGCGCCACCGGGCAGGACGCCACCCCGAGCAGCCAGGCCGCCAGCATCATCGACTGTGCGCACCGACCGGCGTCGAACAGGTCGCGGGCACCCTCGACGGCGATGACGACCACGGCCGGCGCGCGCGCCAGGTGTGCGGCGAAGCGACCGCACCGGGCCAGGGCGCGCCGTACCTCCGCATCGGTGGCGACCACGAACTCCCACGGCTGCCGGTTCCGCGCGCTGCCGCTGCGCCGGCCTGCCTCGAGAATGCGGGTGAGCACGTCGGGTGGAATCGGCCGATCGGCGTATGTGCGGAGGTCGCGCTTGGCCAGGATCCGGTGGACGGCGTCCATGGTCCGGGGGTTCGCGGTTCGGGCGCCCGCGCCTCCAGGGTCCGCTCCGCGCGCCCGTCTGGTAAGATGACGCCTAAAGCGATGCTCCGGCAGGGCGACCAGGTCAAGCTGCGGGTGGACCGTCTCGCGTACGGTGGCCGCGGGGTGGCGCGCCACAACGGCCTCGTGGTCTTCGTGACCGGCGCCGCGGCAGGTGAGGTGGTCAGGGCCCGCGTGGGCCGCGTCCGGCGGTCGTATGCCGAGGCCGAGACCGCCGCGGTCCTGGCGCCGTCGGCTGAGCGCGTACAGCCGCGCTGCCCGCACTTCGGGCCGTGCGGCGGATGTGCGTGGCAGCACATCGCCTACCCGGCGCAGGCCGCGGCCAAGGAAGCGATCGTGCGCGAGAGCCTGGTGCATCTCGGCGGGATCGCCGATCCGGCCGTTCAGCCGATCGTCGCCGCCGCGGATCCGTGGTTCTACCGCAACAAGATGGACTTCTCGTTCCACCCCGACGGCACACTCGGCCTGCACCGGCGGGGCGACTGGAACCGGATCGAGCCGGTGGAGGTGTGCTACCTCCAGTCCGAACGGTCCGCCGCGCTGGTGCGCGCGGTGCGCACGTGGGCCCGCGAGCGCGGTCCCGCCCCCTTCGACCCCCGGACGCACGCCGGGTTCCTCCGGTCGCTGGTCGTCCGTGAGGGTCGGGGGACCGGCGAACGGCTGGTGGGGCTGGTCACCGGCCCGGGACCGTTTGTCGCCGCCGCCGAATTCGTGGACGTCGTCCGCGCCGCGGCGCCGGACGTGGCGGCCATCGTGCGCGGTATCGTGACCGGTGCGGGCGACGGCGCGCCGGTGACCCGCGTCGAGGTCCTCAGTGGCCGCGACCACATCGAGGAGGCGTTCGCCGGGTTGCGGTTCCGTATCGGCCTGGAGACGTTCTTCCAGACCAACACCCCACAGGCGGAACGCATGGTCGCGCACGTGGTGGACCGGGCCGCACCCGCCGGCCGCCTGGTCTACGATCTCTACTGCGGCGTGGGCACCTTCGCCCTGGCTCTGGCGCGGGCGGGCGGGCGCGTTGCGGGTGTGGAGCTCGCCGAGGCGTCGGTGGCGGCCGCGCGCGAAAACGCCGCGCGCAACGGCCTCGACGGCGTGCGCTTCACCGCCGGGGACGTGCGCACCGTGCTGCCCGTGCTCGCCGCCGGGCTGGGGCTGCCGGACGTGGTGGTGCTGGACCCGCCGCGGGCAGGCGCCGGCGGCAAGGTGATGCGGAAAATCGGCCGCACCGGCGCCCGGCGGGTCATCTACGTGTCGTGCAACCCCACCACGCTGGCCCCGGATCTCAAGGCGCTCCTGTCGTTCGGCTACCGGCTGGTGGACGTGCAGCCGTTCGACCTGTTTCCACAGACCTACCACGTCGAGGCCATCGCGGTCCTCGATCGAGAACCAGCGGAGGTGAACCGGTGAACGTGCTCGAGGCGATCAGGTCCAGGCGCAGCGTGCCCAGGCTGCGGCCCGATCCCCTCCCCCGCGAGACGCTCGAGCAGATGCTCGAGGCCGCGGTGTGGGCGCCCAACCACCGAATGACCGAGCCGTGGCGTTTCTACGTCCTTACCGGCGATGCCAAGCGCCGGTTCGCGGCAATCCGGCGTCGGGTCCGGGCCGCGGGCATGCCGAATCCGGACGCCCCGGAGGCGGTCAAGGCGCTGGACAAGGTCTACGAGGACACCGTCGCCACGCCGGCGCTCATCGTGGTGACGACCGCGGTCTGCGACGACCCGGTGCAGTGCGAAGAGGACCTGGGCGCCACCTACATGGCGATGCAGAACCTCATGCTCGCCGGCGCGGAGCTCGGGGTCGGGACGTACCTGCGCACCGGCGCCATCCTGAACGACCCCGAGCTGCGCGCGCTGCTCGGGCTCGATGCCGACCGCCGCATCGTCGGCGTGATCTACGCCGGCTACCCGGTGGACCTGCCGCAGAAGCGGAGGACGCCCGCCGCGGAACGGACGGTCTGGCTCTAGCGGCGGGAGGAGGCCCGGGCAGCACCGCGAAGGCTACCGACGTTCCCGTGAAGGAGGGTGCCTGATGCCCCGTCCCCGCGTCTATGTCGCCCGGCGCCTGCCGGAGGTTGCGCTCGAGCGCCTGCGGGCGGCCGCGGACGTCGCCGTGTGGGAGACGGACGAGGTGCCGCCGCCGCGGGAGGTGCTGCTCCGCCAGGCCGCCGGCGCCGACGGCCTGATCTCGTTGCTGACCGACCCCATCGACGGCGCCCTGCTCGATGCCGCGCCGCGGCTGCGGGTGGTCAGCAACTACGCGGTGGGCTTCGACAACATCGACGTGGCCGCGGCGACCGCCCGCGGGGTCGTGGTCACGAACACGCCAGGCGTGCTCACCGAGACCGTGGCGGACTTCGCGATGGCGCTGATGCTGGCGACCGCGCGCCGGCTCGTGGAGGCCGACCGCTACACTCGCGCCGGGCAGTGGAAGAGCTGGATGCCGATGCTGCTGCTCGGGCCGGACGTCCACCACGCCACGCTCGGGCTGGTGGGGCTCGGCCGCATCGGCGCCGCGGTGGCGCGGCGGGCCCGCGGCTTCGCGATGACCGTGCTTTACCACGACGTGGTGCGGCGCGAGGACCTGGAGGCCGAGCTCGGGCTCGGGTACGTGCCGCTGGAGGACTTGCTGCGCCGCGCGGACTTCGTGAGCATCCACACCCCGCTGTTGCCCGAGACGCGGCACCTGATCGGCGCCGCGCAGTTCGCGCTCATGAAGCCGACCGCGATTCTGATCAACACCGCCCGCGGGCCGATCGTGGACCAGCGGGCACTCTACGAGGCGCTGCGCACCGGGCGCATCGCCGGCGCCGGGTTGGACGTCTTCGAGATCGAGCCGGTGGCCGCCGACGAACCGCTGCTGCGTCTGGATAACGTCGTCGTGGCGCCCCACATCGCCAGTGCCAGCGTCGAGACCCGCACGCAGATGGCGCTCATGGCGGTGGACAACCTGCTCGCCGCACTCGATGGCCGCCGGCCGCCCAACCTGGTGAACCCCGAGGTGTGGGACCGGCGCCGGACGTGAAGGAGGGAAATCATGCGCGCACGCGTTGGCTGGATCGTTCTGATCGTGCTGGTGACCACCGTGGTAGCGGCCGGGTGCGCTCGTCGCACCGCGCAGGCGCCACCGGCCGCGCAGCCCGCCCAGCCCGCGCCCTCCCCGGCGGCCGCGGCCATCCCCGATCTGGGCGGCCGCGAGGTCAAGGTGGGCAGTGATACCACCTACCCGCCGTTCGAATACGTGGACGAGAGCAAGCAGATCGTAGGGTTCGACCCCGACCTGCTCGCCGAGATCTGCCGGCGGGCGAACTGCCGCGCGACCTTCATCACCACCGGGTGGGACGGTATCTTCGCGGCGCTGGCCCAGGGGCAGTTCGACGCGGTCGCCTCCGGGGTGACCATCACCGACGAGCGCAGGCAGACCGTGGACTTCAGCGCGCCCTACCTGCGCTACGGCCAGGTGGTGCTGGTGCGCCAGGACGAGAGCGCGATCACCGGCGTGGACGCGCTTGCCGGCAAGGTCGTCGCCGTGCAGACCGGGACGACCAACGACGAGAAGGCCACCGCCCTCCAGAAGGAGGGCAAGCTGCGCGACGTCCGGCGCTACGAGACGTTTGCGCTGGCCGTGCAGGCGCTGCTCAACCGCGACGTGGACGCGGTCATCATCGACAGCTACGCCGCGGACGGGTTCATCAACCTCAACGTCGGGCGCCTAAAGAAGGTCGGAGAGCCGTTCACCAGCGAGGCCCTGGGCATCGCGGTCAAGAAGGGCGATGAGACGCTCAAGCAGGCGTTCGACGCGGCGCTCGCGCAGATGGCCGCCGACGGCACACTCGAGCGCCTCTACCAGAAGTGGTTCGTGGAGCGCGGGCCCGGGAAGTAGCGCGCGCGTGACCGCCAGCGGGCCCCCGGCAACGGGCCCCCCGGGGGCCGGCCAGGGCCGGCTCCTGCCGGCCGACCTCGGCCGGGCGCCGTGGTGGGCCCTGATCCTGGCGATCCTGGGGCTGGCCGCGGCGCTGCACATCGCCGCGTCGCCGGTCTACCGCGACACCCTGGCCTTCTTGTGGGGTGGGGTGCTCTTGACCCTGCAGCTCACGATCTCCGCGTACGCGCTCGCGCTCATAATCGGCCTGGCCGCCGGGCTCGCGCGTCTGTCGCACCACCCCGTGCTGCACACCGCGAGCACCCTCTACGTCGAGGTCGTGCGTGGCGTCCCGCTGCTCGTGCTCCTCATCTACATCGCGTTCGTCGCCGCGCCGCTGGCGTCGAGCGCGCTAGCCGGCGCGGCGCGGGCCGCCGGGCTGCCGGCCCTGGCGGGCTGGATCACCGCCGTCATTCGTAGCGACGTCAACCGCGCGGTGCTCGGCCTGGCGATCGGGTACGGCGCGTACCTGGCCGAGGTCTACCGCGCCGGCATCGAGTCCATCCCTAGGGGACAGGCCGAGGCTGCCCGCTCGCTCGGCATGAGCCATGCGCAGGCGATGCGATTCGTGGTCCTGCCCCAGGCGCTGCGCGTGGTCCTGCCGCCGCTGGGCAACGACTTCATCGCCATGCTGAAAGACTCGGCGCTGGCCTCGGCGATCGCGGTGCCCGAGCTCACGCAGGCGGGCCGGCTGCTCTCGGCGCGCACGTTCCGCGCCTTCGAGACCTACAACATGGTGGCGCTGCTGTACCTCCTGATGACGCTCGTCGGCTCGATGGGCGTGCGCTTGCTGGAGCGGTGGGCGAAGGCCGGCCGCTAGGCCTGGTGCTCCGCGACCTGCTGCCGCCGGCCGGGCCGCGCGAGTTGCTCCCTGCCCAGGCGCTGGTCGAGGCCGCGGCGCTCGCCGACCGGCTCGGCTACGACAGCGTGTGGGTGCCCGAGGGCCGCGGCCGGGAGCTCGGCGCGCTGCTCGGCGCCATGGCTGGGGCCACCCGCCACGTGGGGCTGGCGACCGGCATCCTGCCGTTCTACTCGCGGCCTCCCGCGCTCGTGGCGATGATGGCGGCGACGCTGGCCGACCTTTCCGGCGGCCGGTTCGTGCTCGGGATCGGGGCTGGCCATCCGGCGATCGTGGAGGATGGCTACGGCGTCCCCTACCGCGCGCCGCTGCGCGCCGCGCGCGAGTTCATCGCGATCGTGCGCCGCGCGCTGGCCGGCGAGCGCATCGCCTGGGACGGCCGCGTGTTCCAGGTGGCCTCGTTCCGGCTCGAAGCCCCCCCGCGCCACCCCGTGCCGGTCTACCTGGCCGCGCTCGGGCCCGCGATGCTGCGGCTCGCCGCCGAGGTGGCCGACGGCGTCATCCTCAACTGGTGCACGCCCGAGCAGGTGCGCCAGGCCGCGGCCACGGTCGCCGGCGCGGCTGCCGGGGCCGGCCGCGATCCGGACGCGGTGCGCGTGGTCTGCTTCGTGCGGGCGGCTGTGACCGACCGACCCGCCGCCGCGTGGACGGTGTTGCGCCGGCTGCTCGCGACCTACGCGGCGATGCCGGCCTACGCACGCGCCTTCGAGGCCGCCGGCTTCGCCGCCGAGATGGCCGCGGCGTCCGCGGCGTGGGCGGCAGGCGGCGTGGAGACCGCGGCGGCCATGCTGGGCGAGGCGTTCGTCGGCGGCCTGGCGGCCGTGGGGTCGGCCGCGGCATGCCGCGCGCGGCTGGCGGCGTACCACGAGGCGGGCGCGGATGTGGTGTGCGCGTATCCGTTTCCGGTCGGCAGCGACGCGGCGGCGAGCCTGCGGGCGACGATCGAGGGGCTGGCGCAAGGGCGATGAGGTTGGGGGCGTGAGCGGCGCGGTGCGATCGGGGCGACGACACGCCGCGGCGTGCCGCCGGGCGCCTTGCGGCCGGCGGTCGCGCGTCTCTATAATGGAACACACCGTGGGCGCTTAGCTCAGAGGTAGAGCGCCTCTCTGACGCAGAGGAGGTCGCAGGTTCAAGTCCTGCAGCGCCCACCACGGAGAGACAGACAGGACGCGGGTTGTGGCGATCGGCCGGGACCCGCGTCGTCGTCGGCGCAGACCGTGATCCGACGCGGCCCCTGCGGTCGTAGGCGCGCACGCGACGAGCGCTCGTTCCGCTCTCAGAGAGGTTCAGGCACCAGCGCCGGGAGAGATCAACCGACTTGCCCCTTGCCAGGCCGCGCCGTGCCTGCTAGGGTTGCAGCATGGCCAAACAACGGAAGAACCCGACTCGCACGTTCCTCAGCAGACTGATCGTGGCCGCGGCGTGTGTCACGCTGCCGTGGGCCGTGGGGCTCGGCGATGCGCAGGCCCAGCCGACCATGGTCATCAGGACCACGGACCACGCCTTCACCGTCCCGGCGACGGTCCGGGCCGGGTTCGTCACGGTCCAGATCATCAATGATGGGAAGGACCTCCACCACGCGCAGATCGTCCGCCTCAACCCGGGCGTGACCACGGCCCAGGCGCTGGGCGCGCTGCGCCAGGGGCTCGGCGCGTTCCTGCCTCTCGTCGTCGGGGTCGGCGGGCCGGGGCTCGTGGCGCCGGGCGGCCGGGCTAGCGTCAGCCTGACGCTCCAACCCGGGGATCACCTGCTGCTCTGTTTCGTGGAGTCCTCGGACGGTACGCCCCATGTGGCGAGCGGCATGGTGAAACCGTTGCGGGTCACCGGGGCGGTGGCGGCGCGGCCGGCGCCGTCGGTCGCGGGCGAACTCGTCCTGCACGACTTCCGCTTCGCGATGCCCCAGACCCTGAACGGCCGGGAGACCTATCGGGTCGTCAACCAGGGCGTGCAGCTGCACGAGGCGATCTTCCTGCGGCTGGCGCCCGGCAAGACCGTCGACGACGTGAAGGCGTTCTTCAGCCAGCACCCGGCCTCCGGTCCGCCTCCGGCGATGCCGGTGGGCGGCGTGCAGGGGCTCAGCCGCGGCGGGGTCAACTACCATCACCCCAATCTCCCGGCGGGCGAGTACGTCGTGATCTGCTTCATCCCGGATCCCGGGTCGGGGAAGCCGCACTTCGAGCTGGGCATGATCAGCGCGGTGACGGTTCGATAGTCCGCCCTGCGAGCGCACGGGGCCCGGCAAGCCCGCCGGGCCCCGTGCGCTTTGGGGCCTCTCGCAGCCACCGCGCCGTCACCGATAGGCGAGAGGAGTCCGGCGGGCGGCGGGACAAGAAGGGGCGCCAGTGGAGGTGAGCGGCCATGGGCGTACCCTACCGTGCGGACCACGTGGGCAGCTTCCTGCGGCCGGCCGAGTTGCTCGAGGCGCGGCGTGCGCCGCGCCCCGATCCGGAGCGACTCCGGGAGCTCGAGGACCGCCACATCGTCCGCGTGCTGGCGAAGCAGCAGGCGCTCGGGTTTGCGATCTTTACCGACGGCGAGCTGCGTCGCCGGAACTTCATGAGCGACTTCACCGACGCGGTGGACGGCTTCGATTTGGGCGACGCCGTGGCGCGGACGTGGGAGAGCGGCCGGGCAACCGCGGCCCCGAGCAGCGTGACCGGGATCGTGACGGCTCGGCTGCGCCGCGCCCGGCGGCTGACCGGTCACGAGCTCCCGTTCCTGCGCGAGCACAGCCCGGGCGCGATCAAGATGACCCTGCCCAGCGCGACCCAGTTCCCGGCCATCGCCTACAAGCGCGAGGTGACGGATCGGGTCTACCCAACGCACTCCGACCTGCTCTGGGACATCGTCGCGATCATGAAGGAGGAGGTGGCGGCGCTGTCTACCGAGGGTGTGGCCTACCTCCAGATAGACGCGCCACGCTACAGCTACTACATCGACCCGAAGTGGCGGAACTACATCAGGGCCGAGATGGCCACCGACCCCGACGCCGCGCTCGACGAGGCCATCCGCGCAGACAACGCCGTGCTCGCCGCGGCCCGTCGGGGCGGGCTCGTGCTGGCGATGCACCTCTGCCGCGGCAACAACCGCAGCCACTGGTACGCGGAGGGCGGCTACGACCCGATCGCCGAGAAGCTCTTCTCCACGATGCAGGTGGACCGGTTCCTGCTCGAGTACGACGACGCGCGATCGGGCACGTTCGAGCCGCTGCGGTTCGTCCCGAAAGGCAAGACGGTCGTCCTGGGGTTGGTGAGCAGCAAGCGGCCCGAGCTCGAGTCGAAGGCGGACCTGCGCCGGCGCATCGACGAGGCCGCGCGCTACGTGCCCATCGAGCACCTGGCGCTGAGCCCCCAGTGCGGCTTCGCGTCCACGATGGAGGGCAACCTGCTGACCGAGGACGACCAGTGGGCGAAGCTGCGGCTCGTCGCCGAGACGGCGCGAGAGGTGTGGGGGGAGACCTAG
>JAVHMA010000011.1 GCA_031081715.1 Armatimonadota bacterium
CGCCGGGGGTTGGGGCGCCGCCCCTGCGTGTGCGCCTGGCAGGACGCTCAGTACAGCACGTTGAGGAGCAGGTACACCATGACCCCCAGGACCAGGCTCGTGGACCACAGGGCCACGGCGTACCGTCCGACGCTCGGATGCCGCGTGGCCGCGACGGCGCCCGCGGGGTGCTTCAGGCCCGTGAGCAGGTTGTAGACCACCAGCGGCACCGAGACGATGGACAGCACGATGTGCACGGCCAGTATGGGCAGGTAGACGAACGCCCGCACGGCCGTCGGTCCGGGGAACGCCTTCGTGCCGCCGAGGGCGACCCGGGTGACGTAGAGGACGAGGAACAACGAGATCAGCGCCGCCGAGGCGATCATGAACCGCCGGTGACGGTGGATGCGCCTGGCCAGGACTGCGCGCCAGCCTGCGATCAGGCACGCCAGGGCCAGGGTGTTCACGATCGCGATCAGCGTCGGCAGGGCGGCCAGCGCCGCGATCACGGCCGGCGGGAGCACCGCGGGCGGCCGCATCGCGAGCGCGACGCCCAGCGCCGCGTAGACGGCGACGGTCAAAACGAGCGTCCAGCGCAGCGAGGCGGGATCCCACCGCGGCATGCCCATCTCATCAAGCATGCTACAATCGAGTGGTTTCATCCCGCAACGTACGGCCACGCCAGGAGGAGGAGACATGACGGCCAGGCAGTGGGCGGCGCTACCGCCGTTCAGCAGCGACACCACGCACTCGCCGCAGCCGCACCTCAATGGCAGGCACACCGTCCTCGGGAGGGTCGTCGAGGGGCAGGAGGTGGTGGACGCCATCCGCCAGTGGGACCGCATCGCGCGCGCTCGTGGAGGAGCACTAGCCGTCCCTTTGTGCTGACGATCCGATCCCAGGAGCGCCCGGCGCCGCAGGCTGCCCCCGGCTGGACGACCGGCGCGCTGGTTGCCTTCTGGGTGCCGCTTGCCCTGTCGTGGACGATGATGATCGTCGCGCAGCCGATCGCGGCGATCGCCATCAGCCGCTTGGCGGATCCCGAAGTCCAGCTCGCCGCCTACGGGGTCACGTTCGACCTGGCGTTCCTGCTCGAGAGCCCCATCATCATGCTGCTCAGTGTCTCCGTGGCGCTGACACGCGACCAGGCGTCCTTCCGGCTGCTGCGGCGCGTCACCGGCTGGGTCGCCGGGGTCGCAACCGCGATCTTCCTGGTGGTGGCGTTCACCCCGGCCTACGACCTGGTGGTGCGCGGCGCGATGGGCGTGCCCGAGGCGGTCGCCGCCGAGGCGCGGCCCGCCCTGCGGCTCCTGCTGCCGTGGATCGGCGCGATCGCCTGGCGCCGCTTCCTCCAGGGGCCGCTGATCTCTGCGGGCCACACGCGCGTGATCACCCTGGGCACGCTGATCCGGCTCGTGGTGCTCGCGGTTGTGTTGGGCGCGGGCGTGGCCTTCCCGGTGCTGCCCGGCGCGATGCTGGGCGCGCTGGCGCTGTCGGTGAGCGTGGTCGCGGAGTCGATCGCGAACACCCTGTGGGCGCTGCCGGTGGTGCGCCGGCTGCCCGCGGCCGCGGAGGCGTCGCTGTCGGTCGGTGCCGTCTTCCGATTCTGCGCCCCGCTGATGGCCACCGACGTGATGCGGACCATCGTCCGCCCCGCGGTGACCGCTGGCGTCGCGCGGGCCGCGCTAGCGCCGGTCTCCCTTGCCGCGTGGCCGGTCGCCGCGAGCCTCATCACGCTCGTGAGCGCGCCGGCCATGTCGTTCCAGGAGGTCACGGTCGCGGTCATCCACGGCCGCGACGCCTATCGCCGGGTGCGGCGGTTCATCGCCGCCGTCGGTCTGATCCTGATCACCCTGACCGCGCTGGCCACCTGGAGCCCGCTCCTGCGGGCCTACCTGGTGACGGTCGTGGACCTGCCGGGCGCGCTGCTCGATCCGGTCATCGCGGGGATGCGGATCATGCTGCCGCTCCCGTTGCTGATGGCGCTGCGCAACCTGTTCCGCGGGGTGCTGATCCGGCGGCGGTTCACGGTCCCGATCCAGCTCGCGATGGGCGCGAACGCCGTCGTGCTCTTCGGCGCGCTGGCGGTCGGGGTCCGGGCGCAGTGGACGGGCATCGTGGTCGCGGGCACGGCGTCCGTCGCGGCCCAGGTGGCCGAGGTCGTGGTCCTCTATCTGTTCTCGCGGATGGCGGAGCGCGAGCTGACCTGACCCGGGCTGCCGTCACGCACTCCGGTTGGCATCGGAGGGAATCCTGGGCCAGCGCGGAATCCGTACACGTCATCGCGCCGGCCGGAGCGGTGCTGTGTTAGAAGATGCGTCGACGAGCTCGCTGAGCGTCCAGCTACTGGGCGGATTCCGCCTGACCAACCGAGACGGATCGGTCCGGCGCCTGGACTCCGCCCGCCTACAGTCCCTCCTTGCCTACCTGGTGCTCCATCGCGGTCCGCAGCCACGGTCGCGGCTCGCCGCGGTGTTCTGGCCGGAGTCGCCCGAGGGTCAGGCCCGCACCAATCTGCGCAAGCTCATCCTCGAGCTCCGGCGCGGCCTGCCCGAGGTAGACCGGTACGTGCTGGTCGACGAGCGTGCATTGCAGTGGCGCGGCGAGGGGGCGACGGTGGATGTCGTCGAGTTCGAGCGGGCGCTCGAGGGCACGACGACGGTTGCCTCTCTGGAGCGCGCGATCGGGTTGTACCGCGGCGAGCTGCTTCCGGATTGCTACGAGGACTGGGTCGTGGCGCCGCGGGAGCGCATCCGTCAGGCGTACATGGACGGCCTGGAGCGCTTGATCGCTGCGCTCGAGGCGCGGCGCGACTACGGGGCGGCGATCCGCCATGCCCGCGGGCTGCTCGACCTCGACCCGCTGCAGGAGCGGATCGCGCGGTTGCTCATGCGCCTGCACGCGCTGACCGGCGACCGCACCGGCGCCGTCCGGGTCTATCACGCGTGCGCGAGCGTCCTCCAGCGCGAGCTTGGCACGGCGCCGAGTCTGGAGACACGGGAGGCCTATGAGCGGCTGTTGGCGGCCACGCACGTGCGGCCCGCCGCCCAGCCGCTCGCCGCGCCGCCGTTGGTGGGGCGCGACGCCGAGTGGGAGCGCCTGCAGGCCGCCTGGAGGACTGCGGCGGCCGGGAGGCCGCGGGTAGTGCTGCTGCGCGGCGAGGCCGGCATCGGGAAGTCGCGGCTGGCCGAAGACCTGCTCGAGTGGGCGGCGCGTCAGGGTTTCACCGTTCGCGCTGCGCGCTGCTACGCCGCCGAGGACGGGCTCGCCTACGCGCCCATCACGGCGTTGCTGCGGGCGCGGCCGATTCACTCCTCCACGCCCCTTGCCAGGCGCGAGCTCTCGCGGTTGCTCCCTGAGCTCCTGACCGATCCGGGGCTGTCGCCGCCCGGCCCGCTCTCGGAGGTCTGGCAGCGGCAGCACCTGTTCGAAACCGTTGCGCAGGTTCTCCTGGCCGATCAGCCGGTGCTCGTCGTCATCGACGACTTCCAGTGGTGCGACGAGGAGAGTCTGGCGTTCCTGCACTACCTCAGCCACTGCGACCCGCACGCGCGGCTCCTGCTCGTCGGCGCGCTGCGCCCGGACGACATCGAGCGGGGGCACCCCCTCCAGCGCGTCCTGGCCTCCTGGCGCCACGCCGGGGTGGTGGACGAGATCGATCTCCGACCACTCGAGGAGGGACCGACCGAGCGATTGGCCGCGTCCGTCGTCGGGATGGCGCTGGACCGAGCCGCAGCAGCGCGCGTGTTCCGCGAGACCGGCGGCAACCCTCTGTTTGTCGTCGAGCTCGCGCGCGCCGGGCTCATCGGCGCGGACAACCCCTCGCCGCTGCCCCCGCAGATCCAGCAGGTCGTTCGCACGCGCCTCGAGCGCCTCTCACCCCCGGCGCACGACCTGGCCGCGGTCGCGGCCGTGGTCGGCCGGTCGTTCACCTTCGCGCTCCTCGCGGAGGTCACCGGCATGGAGGAAGACGCGCTCATCCGCGGCCTCGACGAGCTGTGGCAGCGTCGCATCATCCGCGAGCACGGCACCGACGCCTACGACTTCAGCCACGACCTGCTGCGTGACGCGGCGTACGCGGTGATGAGCGGGACGCGACGGCGGTGGCTGCACCGGCAGGTCGCCCGGGCGTTGGAGATCGCCGCCGCGGACGAGCCCGGCGAGGCCAGCGGGCAGATCGGCATGCACTACGAGCAGGCGGGCCTGGTGGACCGCGCGGTGCCGGCGTACATGCGGGCGGCCGACGCGGCGCGGCGCGTGTACGCGTACGAGGCTGCCCTCAACTACTATCACCGACTGCTCGCGCTGGAGGTCGGGGTCGATCGCATCACGGTCATGTGCCGTATCGGTGAGATCTGGCAGCGGACCGGCCGATGGGCCGATGCGGAACACGTGTACCGGCAGGCCCTCATGGTGGCCACGGAGGCTTCGGACGCCGAGGCGGAGGCCGAGTGCCAGCTCAGACTCGGGTTCATCCTGCGCCTGCGGGGCGCCTACGACGAGGCCGGCGCGTGGTTCGAGCGCGCGCAGGCCGCGTTCGAGCGGCTGGGCCTGGCGCGCGGCATCAGCCGCGCCACCGGGCACCTGGGCGTCGTCCACTTCGAACGGGCGGACTACGCCCTCGCGCTGACCTGCTTCGAGCGCCAGCGCGAGATCGCCGAGCGGCTGGGCGATACCGCGGAGGTCAGCAACGCGCTACGCGACACCGGGTTGGTCCACTGGGCCAGGGGTGACTACGCCCAGGCCCTGGAAGCGCACCGGCACCAGCTCGAGCTGGCGGTTGAGCGCGGCGAGGCCTTGGGGGTGGAGGGAATGAACGCCCTCAACAACCTGGGCCTGGTGTACCGGTCGATGGGCGACTACGCGCGCGCCATCGAGCACCACCGGAAGAGCCTGGAGATCGCCCGCAGGATCGGCGACCGCCGCGGTATCGCGGTCGCCCTGGGCAACATCGGCATCGACCGTGAGGAAGAGGGCGCCTACGCCCACGCCCTCGTGCACCTCATCCAGCAATACGAGATCGCCTCGCAGATCGGCGACCCCCGCGGCCGGGGTCATGCCGTCTGGCACATCGGCAACGTCTGCGAGGCGCTCGGGCATGGGGCCGAGGCCCTGCGGTGCTTCACCGAGCAGCTACGCATCGGCCTGGCGATCAACGATCGGGTGGTCGCGGCCACGGCGCTCGCGAACGTGGCGCGCGTCTACGCCGCGCAGGCGCGCGGGGGCGAGGCCGAGCGGCTCTACCGGGCGAGCCTCGCACTGCTGGAGACTGCCGGTGTGCCGCACCACCAATGCGAGGTCCGCTACCGGCTCGCCGCCTTCTACGCGGAGGCGGGCCGGTACCGGGAAGCCCTCGACGCGGCGGCCGGGGCGCGTCACGTGGCGGCGCAGCTCAAACGGACGTCGATGCAGTTCGCTGCCGAGCGGCTCTGCGTCGAGGTGCGTCTCCGGTCAGGCGCGATCTCCGATGCGCAGGCGTGCGAGGAGCTGCGGGCGCTCCTGACCCGGTTTCCCGACGCGCGTAGCCATGCCGCCGTATCCTACGACCTGTGGCGCATCACGGCCGCCGAGGAGCATCGCCGCGCCGCGGTGGACCACTACCGACGCCTGGCTGCGGAGCACGGGCGGGTCGAGTACCGCCGGAGGATCGAGGCGCTCACCGGGGAGCCACCGCCCGAGGCCCCGGCGCCATTACCGCTCCCCGCGGACCTGACGGGCGAGCCAGCGGACTTGGATGGGCTCCTCCGGGAGGTCGAGCGGCGGTTGCCGCAACTCACCGCGTCGTTGTAGGGCGGAACGCTTCCGGAACGGTCGGTCGCGTACGCACGAAGCGTGCGCGGGTTCACACGCATCCTCTCGCTGGCATGGGTGCCGCTGGCGACCTCGGCGGTCTCCCTCGTCCTGTCCGTGAGCAGCATCGTCGTCTCGACCCGGGAGCCCGAGATCGTGCTGATCCTTCCCGACCAGGTGCGCGTGGCGCAAGGCGACGACTTCGGGTTCGCCTACATGTACGTCCAGCCGGCCTTCGTGAACACGGGCATCAACGACCGCGTGGAGGTCCTGCGCACGATGACGATCGAGGTTCAGGCGCCGGCCGGGGGCGGGCCCACCATTTTCGAGTGGGACGAGCGCGGCGAACTCGTCTACAACGCCGACGGCTCGCTGAGCTACCGCTACCTCGCCGACGCGGTGCCGCTCCTGGTCAGTCCCCGCGACGCGCAGGTGCCGTTCGCGGTCTTCAATGGCCCGAAGGGATGGTACTTCGGCGAGGGGACCTACCGCATGCGGCTGCTCGCGCATCGGGTGGTGAGCCGACGCCCGCTGGAGGGGACGTTCGAGATCACCTTCGCGCAGCGGGACGTTGACTTCCTGATCACCGGCCGCGGCCGCCGGTTCCTGACGTTTCCGTCGAGGAAGCTTTGACGGGTGGCCCGCGGCCGGACGGGTCGGGGGAACGCCTGCGAAACGTCTGCCCCGTACCATGGGGTGCGTCGAGGCCCCGTGCCGCGCGACGGTGCCGGCGCGGGCGCCCGTCCGGCGAGGTGAGCCGATGTCTGGAACCGGCCTTCTGGTCACCGCCGTGCTGGTCACGGTCGTGCCCGTCCTCATCTACCTCTGGATCTTGTGGCGGGTGGATCGGTACGAGAAGGAACCGGTCACGCTGCTAGCCGTGGCGCTCGCGGGTGGGGCCGTGGTGGCGCCGCTGCTGACCGCCCTGGCCCAGAGCGTGCTGGGAATCCCCACCTCGATCTTCCCCGCGCTCTTCCAGATCTATCCGTTCGCCCATCCCAACCTGGCCGGGGCGGTTGTCGAGGAGCTCGCCAAGGGTGCCGTGATCCTCACGGTCTACGTCCTCGTGCCGCACGAGTTCGACAACACGCTCGACGGCGTCGTCTACGGCGCCACCGTCGGTGCCGGCTTCGCGCTCGCCGAGTCGGTGGTCTACCTGAGCGACTTGGCGTCGCTGGCCGCCGCGGCCAACCTCGAGGCCGGGTTTTTCGGTGCCATCCTGGTCTCAGGGCTCACCCACTGTGTCTTTGGTGCGATTTTCGGCGCGGCGCTCGGCTACGTGCGTGAGGCGTCGCCGTCAGGCGGCGCGCGGTGGTGGATTCCTATCGCCGGCCTGGCAGCGGCGGCCCTCTATCACGCCGGGTACGTCGCGGTGGGCGCAGCGGGCCTGGCGGGTGTGGGCGGGCTCACGGGCCTCCTGCTCGGCGTCGGCCGTCGCCTGGCGGACGTGGGTGGTCTGGTCCTGGTCGGCGTGATTGTGGCCTGGGCCTGGTCGCGCGAACGCGGCGTGCTGCGGTGGGCGCTCGCCACCGAGGCGCCGGAGGTGATCGCGCCCGACGAACTTGAGGCCCTGGCGCAGGGCCGCATGACCGGCGACCCGCGATTGCGCGAGGCGCTCGCCGAGCTGGCTTTCGCGAAGTGGCGGCTCGCGCGCGGGTTTGGCACGCAGGAGGGCGTCACGCGGCAGCGCGAGCGCGTCCGGCAGGTCCGCTTGGCACAGGGGGGGAGCCGCGGGTGAGTGCGCCTCCGTCGCCCGGTCCGAATCGCACCCTGCTCTACGGCGTGGGCGCCGGGTGCGGCTGCCTGTCGCTCATCATCGGGATCGTCGCGGTCGTGCTGGTCGTTGGGGCGCTCTCCCGCGCCACGTCTGGCCCGTCTCCGCAGCCCGCACCGCAGCCCCAACCCGGCCCGGGGCCAATCCAGCCCCGGCCCCAGCCCCCCGAGCCCCAGCCCGGTGGTGACGTCGAGGGTACTGACGACCTCAAGATCGGCGGCGCGCATACGCTCCGGATCGTAGGGCAGCCGCCCAACATCACACCGGGCGAGCCGGCCACGACCTTCACGCGCGGCGAGGCGGTCGGGTTCCGCGGTGTCGTGGCCCTGATCCGGGGGACGCACGAAATCCGGATCCTCTGGGTGAAGCTCGAGGGCGGCACCCGCGTCACGCCGGTGGCTCAGGGCAAGTTCAGCTGGTCGGAGGCCACCCACCAGGGCAAGCCGTTCCTGGCCTTCGTCCACGGCACCGAGCAGGCCCCGCCGGGCGACTACGCGGTCGGCGTCATCAAAGTCGTCGGCGAGCAAAACGTCCTGATCGTCCGGCGCGGGTTCACGTTCCGGTAGGCACGCGCCGCCCAGGTCGTCGGGAGGTGAGGACGGTGAGCCAATCGCGCGGGTCCGCGCTCCCCGAGATCGCGCTGCCCAAGGGCGACATCTCGGACCGGGGGCTCCGCTACCTCATCATCGGAGGGTTCGGCCTGCTCTTCTTCCTGTTTGGCACGGCCACGCTGCTCTACTTCCTGGCTCGCGTGCCCTTCGGCGCCCTCGTGGTCTCGACCGTCGCGGCGGTGCTGCCGGTGCCGCTCTACGGAGCGCTGATCCTCTGGCTCGACCGGCACGAGAAGGAACCCGCGCTGCTGCTGGCGGCCGCGTTCTTCTGGGGCGCTGTCGTCGCGACGCTGGTCTCGCTGTTTCTGAACACCGGGGCGACGGTCGTCATCAACGCCATCCTCGGTCCCCGGTGGGCCGGGGCGCTGGGCGCCTCGATGGTCGCCCCGATCGTGGAGGAGACGTCCAAGGGCGCGGCGCTGCTGTTGCTCTTCTTCCTGGCGCGCCATGAGTTCAACAACGTCGTTGACGGCATCGTGTACGGCAGCCTCGTGGGGCTTGGCTTCGCGATGACCGAGAACATCCTGTACTTTTCCCGGGCGCACGCGGCCGGTGGGCTGGCGGGCGTTGGCATCTTGTTCCTCATGCGGGTCGTGCTCAGCGGGTTCAACCATTCGCTGTTCACCGGGGTGATCGGCGCCGGACTCGGGTACGCCCGCGAGGCGCCCGGCACGGTCGTCAAGGTCGCGGCGCCCGTCGCGGGCTACGTGGCTGGCATCATGCTGCACGCCCTGTGGAACGGCACCGCCGTGCTGCTGAATATCACGGGAATCCGTGTCGCGCCGGTCGTCCAGCTGCTCGTGATCGTGCCCGGCATGGCGCTGGTCCTGGCGCTGCCCGGACTCGCGACGCTTGTCTGGCTCGCCGCCGCCGGGTGGCGGCGGGAGGTGCGCATCATCAATGAGTTTCTGAAAGACGAAGTCAAGCGCAGGGTCGTCACCGAGGACGAGCTGGAGACCCTGGGGAGTCCCCGCCGCCGCTTTGGGCGACTGATGCGGGCGCTGACGCAGCAGGGGCCACAAGCCTGGCTCGGGCTGCGCCAGCTCTACGAGCTCCAGGTAGATCTCGCCTTCCGCAAGTGGCATGCATCGCGGGGGGAGCGCCTGATGTCGTTCCAGCAGGTGATGACCGACGATGGGTACCGCGAGCGGATCGCGCAGATCCGAGAGCGACTGGCCGCGATGGGGGTCGAGACCGCTTGACGCCCCAACCGAGGAAGGAGCAGAGGCCGATGTCCGAGCGGGGCGTGAGCACAGTCACCCTGGTAGTCGCGCTGGCGGTCGTGATGGTGTTCGTGCTGGCTGCCGCGGGCGTCGGGGCCTTCCTGATCGTGCGGAACCTCCCCGCGGCCAGACCAGCGGCCGCGCCGGTGCCGGTCCAGCCCAATCCGGCGCCGTCACCCGCTGGCCCGCCCGTGCAGCCACACCAGCCGGCACAGCCGCCCGCGCCGCCCGCGGCCGCGGACGCCGTCGCGCAGTTCGCGATCGCCGCGGTCTCGCCGACGGAGGTCGGGCCGAGCGAGCCGGTCAAGTTGAAGATGACGTTCGTGTTCAACGGCCGCGAGAAGACCAAGCTGCCGATGCAGCTGGCCTGGCGCGGCCCCGACAACGAGCTCACGTACGGCAAGGTCTACGAGGAGGACGTCTCGCCGGGGCCCAACACGAGTGAAGGCTGGAGCTTCCGCTCCGGGGCCACCGCGCTGGCCGGCACGCGCTTCAGGCTTTACGGCGTCGCCCGCGTGGATGGGAAGTCGTTCATCACGGAGTCGCCCGTCGTGGTGACGGTCACCGGGACGGGCGCGCAGCCGGCGCCTCCGTCTGGCGCCGAGGCGATCACGCAGTTCGCCATCATCGCGGCGTCGCCCACCGAGGTCCCGCCGGGCGAGGCGGTCCGGTTCAGGATGACCTTCGTGTTCAACGGACGCGAGAAGACCAAGCTCCAGATGCAGCTAGCGTGGCGCAAGGGCGGCGGCGACCTCACGTACGGCAAGGTCTACGAGGAGGACATCTCGCCGGGGCCCAACACGAGCCAGGGGTGGAGTTTCCGCTCGGCGGCCGACACGCCCGCTGGGACGACCTTTCAGATCTTCGGTGTCATCCACGCCGGCGGGAAGACGTTCGTAACCGAAGCCCCTGCCGCCATGAGCGTGACCGGGGCGGCCGCGCAACCGGCACCTGCGCCGCAGCCGGGCCCCGGCCCGCTCCCGGCGCCGCAACCGGCGCCGGCGCCACAGCCAGCCCCGGCGCCGCAGCCAGCTCCTGCGCCACAACCTGCTCCTGCGCCACAGCCAGGGCCCGGCCCGCTCCCGGCGCCGCAACCCGTGCCCGGGATTCCGAGGACGGGTCCCCCGATCGATCCCGCGGTCGAGATGAACCAGTACACCGACCCCGGGCGGCGGTTCACGATGAACTACCCGGCCGGCTGGCGCGTCCAGACGATTGAGGGCGGGTTCGTCGCGTTCTTCAAAGACCATCCCGACGAGGGCACCAGCTTCCTGGTGCATCCCTGGGCCACCATGCAGGGTACGCAGGGAGGCCGCCAGGTAGCGCAGATGATGCTGAGGACGTTCCAGAGGCGCTATCCCGACGTCCAGGTCATCGGGCAGGACCACCGCGCCCTGGGCCAGGGCGGTGTGCGGGTCGATGTCGCGATTCTCGAGATCGTGTGGACGAACGTGCGCGGCGAGCGCATGCGCGGCCGCACGGCGATCGTCGCGGCGTTCGTCACGCTCCCGGGTATCCAGACCAACCAGACGACGATTCACTTCTGGCACTATCAGGCCCCCGAGGTTGCGTGGGAGGCTATGACCCCGGTGTTCACGCAGATGTACCAGAGCTACTCCGGGCTCGCATACGTGACGTCGCCGCCGTAGGCGGACGCCAGCGCCGGGCGTGGGTGCGCCATATGGAGCGAGACGACGAACGAGGCCGGCCGGCGCAGCTGTTCACCCTTCGGGTGTGGACCGAGGCGGTCGGCGAGAACAAGAAGGAGTGGCGCGGGAAGGTCCAACACATTCCGACCGGCGAGACCCGGTACTTCCGCAGCTGGGAGGCGCTGGTCGAGTTCCTGGAACGTTTGAGCCCCGCATGATGCGGCGTGCGATGGTGCTCGCGCGCGCGGCCGTCCTGGCCGCCCTGCTTGTCGGTGCTGGCTCGCCTGCGTTGCACGCACAGATCTCGTCGGCCCTGATTGAGTACGGGCTGGCCCGCAGCGTGATGCTGGGCATTTTGGTCCGGGACACCCAGGGCGGCCTTCGGGAGATCTCTCACTGCTCCGCGTCGCTCGTCAGCCCGCGCGGGATGCTGCTGACTGCGTCGCACTGCGTGCGTGCCGACCAGGAGGTCGCCAGGTACGGTATCGGCAAGGGACAACTCTACAACGCCGAAGGCCTGGCGACGGTGTACCTGAACCTCCCCAATCAGGTCAGGCCGATCCTGATGCTGTTCGCCCGGCTGGTGGCGGACATCCGTGTGCCACTGGACCTGGCGCTGCTGCGCACGGACCGGTTGACCGGCTCGGCCGGCGAGCGGGCGCTCCCGCCGGACTTCAGTGTCCCCCACCTGGCGCTCGGCGATGGCGAGACAGTGCGGCACGGCGATCCCATCGTGCTGATCGGATTCCCCAGCGTCGGCGGTGACACCGTGACGGTCGCGCGAGGTCACGTGACGGGCTTTACCGCGGACGCCGGTGGGCGGCGGATCGAGCTCAAGACCGACGTGGGCGCGCCCGGGTTCAGCGGGGCGCCGGTCATCAACGAGCGCGGCGAGCAGATCGCCGTGCACACGAGCTCGAGGGTCGAGGCCGATCGTGCCGCGCGCTCGGGCCGGGCGACGCTGCTCAGCCGGCTTCCGGCCGAGTGGAGCGCGCACCTGGGGGTGCAGGCGCAGGCGACGCCACAGCAGTCCGCTGGCGGGCCGCTGCCACCGGGCGGCACGTCCCCCGTGTTCCTGCAGGGCCGGGTCGCGGACGCCAGCCTGGGCATTCCCGTCGCCGGCGCGAGCCTCTGGGTGCTGGCGCCCGGCACCGCGTTCGGGGACGCCACCAACGAGAGTGTCGTGGCGTCGGCTCTCACGGACGCCGCCGGCGCGTTCGTCACGCGGCCGGCCGTCGCGCGCGGCTTCACCTATCCCATCGTCGTGATGGCCGTCGGCTACCGTCGTCTGAACGGGTTCGTGAGCGTTCCTGCCGCGTCGCCGGGCGGCGTGGGGACGAACCAGGTATTCGCGGCGGGTACCATCGCCCTGGCCCGCCAGTGACGGTGCGCCGCAGTGTCTGGGTCGCACAGCCGCTAGCCATCGCGGCGCTGATTCTCTACGTCCTGGCGGTCGCGGCCCTCGCGCCGGCGCTGCAGGAGGTCGCGCGTGCAGCGCCGGCCATGGTTGGCGCGCTCCTGGCCCTCGCGCCGGCGCTGCTGTGGTTCGTCCTGTTCTACGTGCAAGACCACCGCGAGCCCGAGCCGCTGGTGTACGTGCTCCGCGTCGGCGCTGCTGGCGCGGTTCTCGCGGCTGGCGTCGCGATGCCGGTCATGCACCGAACGTCGGTTTCCACCGTCCTGGCCACGGCTGATCCGCTCGCCGCCGTGGCGGTGGCCGTGCTGCTGGTCGGGGCGCTCCAGCAGTTCTGCCTCTACCTGGCCGTGCGCTACCTGGTCGTGGATGTGCCCGAGTTCGACGAGGTCGCCGACGGGTTCGTCTACGGCACCGCCGCCGGGCTGGGGCTGGCCACGGCGCTCACCCTCGACGTCGTGGCGCGAGGTGGGGGCCTCGATCCTGTGCCGGCCGCGCTGGCCGCGGTCGTGACCGCGCTCGCCCTGGCAGCCTCCGGCGGTGTACTCGGATACTGGATGGGCCGCGCGAAGCTGCGAGGGGAGCCCTTCGCCGCGTCGACCGGCTTCCTGCTCTCCGCCATGCTGAATGGGATCGTGGCCTACGCGCTCCGCGAGGTATCCTATGCGGGTCTCACGCACCGCCCGTGGACCGGCCTGGTCGTCGCCGCGGCGGTCGCCGGGGCGGTCACGGTGGTGCTGTTCCGCGCCGTGCGAGCGGCGGGTCCGGAAGCGGTGCAGGGGGCGGATGTGGATGCGCACCCGCCCGAGGCGGGCCGCGCGGCCCCCTTTGTGTGGATGACGGTCGCCGTGATGGTGGGCGCCGGGTGGGCGCTGGCCGGCGCGGTCGAGGCGCGGACCGTCTTATTCGCCGATCCGCAGGGGCCGCTTCGCCTGCGGTACCCGGCCGCCTGGTTCGCGGTGCCCGGCTCGCCGAACCTGCTCGAGGTGCAGGATCCGCTTTCGGGCGCCGCGTTCCCCGCCGGGCTGATCGTGACGCGCGAGCCGAGGCCACCGGACCGAACCCTCGATCAGATCGTTCGGGACGGCGTGCTGGCCCGCGTGGAGCGGCTGGCGATGTACCGCGTGCTGCGTGAGCGGCCGGTGCGGGTCGCGGGGCAGGAGAGCGTTGCCGTCGAGTACGCGTTCGTGGCCGATCCGCACCACGCGGTCGTCGCAGCCGAGCGGGTACCGGTGGTCGTGTGGGGCAAGGAGGTCGTCGTGCCCGCCGGAGGTGTCGTCTACCGCATCGACCTGCGCGCGGTCGTCCACCAGGAGGATCGCGCGCGCATGCTGCTGACCCGCGTCCTGCGCACGGCACAGTTTTGAGACCCGGCGTCCTACCCACGTGCTGCCCCGGCTGATCGGTCGGGTGCTTGCGCCGGCGGAGCATCTCCAGCCGCTCCTCGCCGCGTACGTCCGCTTCCAGTACACTGACGGCTACCTCAAGCTCTTCAAGCATGTGCGCACGCTCCCGCGTGCCGACGCGCGGGTCGCGACGGCCGGTCTGCTGGGCGCCGCCGTGGCGACCGGTGCGACGCCGCTCCTCTCGACCCTGGGGCAGCAACTGCCTGTGATCCCCTTCGAGGACGTGGCGGGCGTGATGCGGTCCGTGCCGGCGCCCGCGTTCGCGCTCGCGCTCGCCACTTTCGTGGTGGGGCTCGGGTTCCTCGTGGTCGGTGCGGCGCTCGGTCCGGGCGCGCTCTGGATCGTGGTCGCCCTCCAGTACGTCTACCAGGCCGTGCTCATCGGGCTCGCCGCGGGACGTACCTGGCTCCATGTGGTGCCACTCGCGCTGCCCGTGGCGGTCGGCGCGCTGACCCCCGGCCACCGCCCCTGGGCGCAGGTGGCGGTCGCGGTGATCGTCGCCAGTATCGCGGTCCGGCTGAGCCCGCTCCCGGCGGCGTGGCGCGCGTCGTGGTATCTGTTGTGGCCGCCGGCCGCGGCCGTCTTCGTCGGCCTGTATGTGGTCCTCGCGCGCCGGCCATGGTCCGTCGCGGGGGCCCGCCTGGGCCTGGCCGTGGGCGGCACGATCGTCTACCTGGCGGCGACCGGCTACGGCCGCAGTCCACGCGCGCTGGCCGAGGCGTTCCACGTCGTGCTGAACAACAGTATCACCCTGCTCGAGTTGACATGGTTCCTGCTGGGCGTCTCATTCGTGGCCGGGGCCATCGCGCTGGGGCAGTTCGCCGCGCGAGCGCTCCGTCACCTCGCGCCCGCGCCGGTGCCGCTGTGGGGGCTGGTCGCAGGCTGGAGCGCGGTCGTGGCATGGCTCGCGGTGCCCGAGGGTGGGGTCGGAGCCCCTGGCGCGGCCTGGGAGCTCGTGGCCGTCGGGCTTGGCCTGGCGGTCCTCGCCGCGCGCTGGCGGATGCGTGGTATGACGCGCGAGTGGTTGACAGGATGGATCGTCGCGACGGTCGCCGTGATCGGTGTGGTGCATGCGGCCTTACGCATCGACGTCGCCGAGGTCATCACGCGCGAGGCCGGGCTGCTGAGCATCGCGGGGTTCACGTACGCGGTCGTCTGGGAGATCGCCAGCCGCGTTCCCGAGGTCCCTCTCGCGACGCCGCGGTTCGGCCGGCCGTCGCCGCTCCTGCTCTATCTCGGCGTGACGCTGGTGGTCGGCGCTGCGGCGCTGTTCGGCCTGTCGGCGAACCTCAAGTTCTTCCAGCAGGTGGTCGTCCTGTCCCAATACCGCGGAGCACTCGCGTTGTGGATGGCGGTCGGCCTGCGCGAGCTGTTGCTTGCCTGGCCGGCGTTCTCGGCCGACGCCCACCGCAAGGCGGTAGACGCCTTCCTTGGCGGCGCGCTCCTCGCCGTGCCCGTCTTCCTCCTGCGGGCCGCGGCCGGAGAGCCCGCCGGGCACACTGGCGCAGTGGCAGCCGTGCTGGCCGGCGCAACGCTGGCGGCCATGCGGGGGCCCGAGGCGGGCCGCCCGTTCTTAGCGGCGGTCGTCGGCCTCGCCGCGGCGCTGGGGTTCGCCGCCAGCCTGTCGTCGCGAGTGCTCGTCGCGCTGGCGCACCCGCTGCTGTACATGCTCTCGGCGCTGGGCGGCCCGCTCGCGCTGCGGCGGGCCGCGGACGTGATCTTCGCCTGGCAGAACGACATCCCATGGCGACCGGCGGACCAGTGGCTGTACTACGGGGTCGTCCCGGCGCTGGCAGCGTCGTGCGCCGCGACCGTGGCCTGGTTGCGCGGCCGCTGGGCGGCGGCGCCAGCCCCGGGCGGCGTGTGAGGGAGGGGGAGGAGACGTGAACCGGTCACTCGCGTACCCGACCGCGGTGCTCGCCGCGGTCCTGGCGTGCGCGCTCGCAGCAGCAGCCGCGCCCGTGCCGTCACCGTCACCCGACCCGCGGATCGCGGAGATCCGGCGGCGGATCGAGCACCTCGGGCTACGCGTGACCGACGCCGGCCACGCGCCCGCTACTTCGTCGGCGCCCCCCGTCTGGCTGGCGATCACGCCGGCGCAGTACCGCGAGCCGAGCTGGGCCCGCGTCACGGATCAGGCGCTCACCGTCTGGGCTGTCATGTTCCACGTGCTCAAGAGCGCACCGGATCGGACGCTGCTCATCTCGGCGCAGGACTGGCGGACGTTCCGGCTGTTCGTCTCGACGCCGTTCGGGAGCGTCGCGGCGTTCGATCGCGGCGTGCGCACCGCGCGTACGGACACCGACCGTCAGAAGACCCACGAGGCGCTCTACGCGGGCGCCACGCTGCGCGTCTTTGACCTGCGCCAGGAGAAGTGGCTCGAGACGACCGAGTTCGTCAGGCAGTGGTTCACGAAGTAGGCTTGCAGCCGCGGTCGGGCGCTACGTGAGCCGGCCGCCCGTCAGGTCGATCCGCCGCCACGCGCCGCTGTTGAAGCGCAGCGCCAGGACCACGGCCAGCAGAGCCAGGTAGGCGACCAGCCACAGCGTGGCGGCGGTGTAGCCGCCGCCGAGCACCCGCAGCGAGACGTACGTGCCCGGGACGAAGATCGCCCACGCGATCGCCACGCGCGCCCACATGGGAAACGCCGTGTCACCGGCGGCGCGCAGCGCCTCCGACAGGGTCATCCCGACCGAGTCGAAGAGCTGCCACCCTGCGGACAGCATCAGCACGCCGGTGCCGATCGCGAGCAGCTCCGGTGTGGCCACGCGGCCGTCCACGAACGGCGCCATGAACAGCCCCGGGGCCAGCAGGTAGCCGAGGCCGACCGTGCCCTGCCAGGCGCCGGCCACGCCCGCCGTCAGTCGCACAATTTGCGGCACCGTCCGGTACTGCTGCGCGCCGAGCGCCTGACCGACCAGGATCGCGCCCGCGCTCGCAATGCCGAACGCCGGCATGAACGAGACCGCGTTGATCTGGATGACGATCATCAGCGCGGCCAGCGTCGTGGTGCCGAGCCCGGCCACCAGCACGTTGATGAAGAAGCTGAACGCCAGGAACTCGACGAACCAGTTCACGCCGACGGGAAACCCGAAGCGCAGCGTGCGGCCAAACTCCGCCCAGACCAGGTGGATGCGGGTGGCCACGCGCGGCGTGCCCACGCCGCCGAGGAAGAGGCCGAGGAACAGCGCGAACCCGGCGGCGGTGGCCAGCGCGCTCGCCAGCGCGGCGCCGCGCACGCCCAGCGCCGGCGCGCCCAGGTGGCCGTAGATGAAGACCCAGTTGCCGAAGACGTTGAGCGCCATCGCGCTCAGGCTTACCGCCATTGGCAGCCGCGTGTTGCCGAGCCCGCCGTAGTAAGCGGCGAGGGCCTCGATGCCGATCGCGGCCCCGCCGGTCAGCAGTCTGATCTGCAGGTAGCCGCTCATCAGTCGGTAGACCTCGCCGCGGTAGCCGATCGCCTGCAGCGCGCCCGGTACCCCGGCGATCGCCGCCAGGCAGGCGGCCTGCGCGAGCAGCGCCACGCCGAGCCCGTACCACCCGTACCGCCGCGCACCGGCCGGATCGCCCTCGCCCGTGAACTGCGACGAGAAGCTCGCGACGATGAACACCAGCCCCATGGGCAGGATGAGCAGGTTGAACGCATTCGCGGCACCGGTCGTGGTGGCCGCGATGGCGACCTCGCCCAGGTGGGCCACCATGATCGCGTCGGTGACGCCGACGACCACCTGGCTGGCGCGCGAGATGACCACGGGCCAGGCGAGGCGGACGAGGCCGCGCACGGTGGGCGCGGGCACGGCCGCGTCGGCCGGGGGCGTGTGGGCGCTGTCGCGCATGACGGTTGCGTCCATGGGGTGAACCGGGTGATGCGAGTCGTTCCGTTTGGGGCTCGCTGGGAGAGAACGATCCGGGGCGCCGGATCATTCCTGCGGTGCCGGGCGCAGGAGGCGGCGTAAACACCGTAGGCGCGCGGACGGAGACTCAGTCGAGATGTCGGACGAGGGCTGGGGCGGTCCGTTCTCCGCTTCGGCTTTAGAAGATCTCGCGCCACCTGAAGGCGAGCGTGCCGAACGCGGGCCGCGCGGCGTCCGCGATGCCCGGCGGGAAGTTGGCCCGCAACCCTGCCACGGGCCGGATCGTCGGGTTGTTGTCCCAATCGAGCAGCCCGGCGATGAAGAACCCCCGCCACTCCTGGGGGTTGTCGTTTTTGATGGTCCCGTGCGCGACCAGCACGGCGTTGAGCTCCAGGCCCGCGCCCCGCACGTAGATGCCGCCGCCGGGCGTGACCGGGTTCGACGGGCCGACCGCGAATGCGAGCGTCTCGCCGGCCGGGCTGCCGCCCGGGGGCTGGCCGAAGGTCTGCGTGCACGCGCTCTCCTGGCTCGCCCGGCAGAGCGGGGTGAAGCTGCCCCTGATCTCCACAGCCGGCGTCGCCGTGGTGGCGTCGTCGCTGTTCTCCACGATGAAGGTCGTGAACCCGCTGTAGGTCACCGTGCCCACGAAGCGTAGGTGCGCGCGTGTGTGGATGAACGCGCCCCGCTGCGCGTAGAGGTTCACGGCACCCGTGCTCTGGAAGCCGTTGTAGACGAGGGAGAAGTCGTCGGCCCCGTCCACGTCGTCGGCGGTGCCGGTGGCGGCGTTGCACGTCGGCGCGTGCCGCGCGGTGGTGCAGTCGATCAGCGGCAGCCCGGTGGGGTCGCGGTCGGGGATGAGCACGCGCGCCACCGTGGGGTTGTTCGCTGACAGCGTCAGCGTGGCGGCGGGGTCGCTGAGGTCCACCCGCTGCCATTGCGCCGCGGTGCACCCGCCGGCGTTCGGGCAGGTATAGGCGACCAACGCGTTCGCCGGCACGATCCGATCCGGGTCGCCGTCGGGCAGGTAGATCCGGTTGATCAGGCAGGTCCTCGGCGACGGCCCCGCGCAGGCAGCCGACGGATCCGGGAACGGCACCAGCGGCACCGAGTGGTCCGACTGGTAGGCGATGATCTGATTGTCGTACACTGGGTTCCAGCCGAACGCGTGGACGCCCCACATCGGCTGCGCGGTGGCGCCGATCCGCCAGGAGTTCCCCTGGCCGACGATGTGCCCGCGCACGTAGACCCGGTTGTGGTAGGGCGGGGCGGTGTCGCCCGGGAACGGGACGTCGTTGAGGATGGCGCCGTTCCCCTGCATGGACAGCCCGATGCAAGGCTGCGCGCCACCGCCGTCGGGGTCCGTGCACGACGCGATGTAGAGCGACCCATGGAAGTTGAACTCACCGTTCCCGCCGCCGCCCGCGCCGACGTTGACTGGGCTCGCCGAGTAGGCGTCGAAGTCGACGCCCGGGCCGATTTTGCCGAGCAGCACCTCGAGCCGACGCGACGCGGACGCGAAGCGCCCGGCGGCGCGGATCCAGATACACGTGGATGGTGTGCACGCCGGGATGACCGGACTGACGACGCCCGGGCAGAAAGAGGAGGCGTCGTACCGGCACAGCTCCACGGTGATGCGGCCAAGCGGGGCGGCCGCCGGGAAGTCGCGATTGACGACGTCAGCCGCGCCGTCCCACAGCGGCCGCCACTGGCCCGGGACCGTCACGTTCCGCGTGGCGCCCGCGGCGTCGTCCCACTCGGCGTCCCGCTTGAGCTCGTAGATGGTCTTTTCCACCGCGGCCTCGGCCACCTGGAACGCCTGGCGCGACGACTGGGCCGTGCCCGCGGTCTGGTACTCTTGCATGGCCAGGCTGATGAGCGCCGCGGAGACCAGAGAGACGAGGAGGGTCACGAAGAGCACCAGCGCCATCGCGATGCCCGACTCGCCGGCGACCAGGCGACGCCGCGCCTGTGTGATCCTCATCCGCACATCCCTCCCGGCTCCCTCAGCCCCCGTAGTTCCTGACGATCGCGTCCATGGTGATGGTTAGGTCGCCGGCATCCAGCGCGCCCGATCGGTTGGAGTCGATCCGCAGCGTGACGCGCACCCGGGCGATGCCCGGACGCTGCTGGGCGGTCAGCGGCAGCGGCGCGAGCGCGCTCTGTCGACCGTCGTAGTAGGCGAACTGCAGGGCCAGAACCCGCGGCGGGCGCAGGCCACGGGAGGTGACGGGCGCGCCCGTGGCGGTCGTGCACCCCGGGGAGATGGCGCCGGTCTCCACCCGGACGACGCCCTCCGTGGGCTCCAGGCAGAAGCGGTGCCACTCGGGCGTGCCGTCGCCGTCGACGTCGGCCAGGAACGCCATCGAGGAGGCGGCGGCCTCGCCGAAGTACTCGGCCGTGGACGTCACGTTGAAGCCGGCCAGGCGGATCCGGCGCACCATCCACTCCAGGACGAGGCGCGCGTTCTGCTGCTCGTCCGCAAGATCGCGCCCAGCGATCCACGCCCGGAACGTCGCGGAGAAGACGTACGAGCCGGCCAGTGCGACGACCGCGAAGAGCGAGAGGGCGACGAGCACCTCGAGGACCGTCGCCCCACGCTGGGTGCCCCGGACGGCTCGCATCGTCCCCGCTCTCGACCCCGCTCTAGCGCAGCGCCCGAACCGCGACGCTCTCGAGGAACACGACCCCGCCGCTGCCCCCGGGGGTGGCGGGCGCGTCGCCCTGGTACAGGTATACGCGCACCGTGATGCGCCTGGGCCGGCAGTCATTGGGCGCGGCCCGCGGGTTGACAACGGGCTCGCTTCCCACCAGGATGTCGGCGCTGTTGAACAGGGTCGGCAGCCGCGGTTCATCAGCGGTCAGGTAGCCGTTCGGGACGCGGCGGACGGCGGCGAAGGGCGTGGGGAGACCGGGCGAGGGGTTGCAGGCGACCGCGTCGCGGAAGCGGTCGTACGACCAGTTTCGCAGGTACTCGAGCTCGGCCTGAGCATACTCCATGGCCAGCGTCCGCAGCCGGGCCGGCCGGTCGTCGCGCCCCTGCGAGAACTGCACGACCCCCAGCATGCCGAGCGAGCGGATCACCGACCCGCCGGAGAGCGCGACGATGCTGAGCAACATGAGGGAGACCATGACTTCGAGAATCGAGAGGCCTCGTTGCGAGGTCGGACGCGGCCTCACGGCACGATCTGCACGGCGCCCGTGCACGGCTCCACGCGCACCGTCCGTGTCCGCGCGCCCGAGGCGACGATGATCTGCACCGCCGGGTTGCCGCACGTCGCCAGCGCGCCGGTGCTGGCGAACTCCACCACGAGCGGCGTCGCGGTTGTGCCCGCCTCGAAGGGATCCGTGACCCGCACCCTGGTCAGGCTCTCCGGCGAGGCGCACGCGCCCGCGCTCGGGTCGCGCGCGACCTTGACCGCCTCCGCCCGCGTGGCGAGCACTACGGCCCGATAGGCGCACGCGTCGGCCGCGTCCGCGACCGCCGCCTGCTGCGCGTAGCGCAGGAGCGAGGCGATATCGTCCGCGGCGCGCATCACCCGGCGGTCGCGGACGAACCCGTCCCACACCGGAAACGCGAGGCCGATCATCAGGCCGATGAGTGCGACGACGAGGAGGACTTCGACGAGGCTGAATCCGGAAGGACGCGGCGACGAGCGGCACACCCTGCCTGTCCTCATGGCTCTCCCTCGCCTTCGAAGGAAAGCGAGAACGCCCTCCGGGAGGAAGGCGTTCCGACCTCCCCGTTCGGCAACCCGGCTGACTGGCCTTGCCAGTCCCGTGGCTTTGCGGACCGCCCTCACGGGCGGGGTGCCGTTGTCGCGGCTCGCGTGCCGTATCGAGTTCTCCGGTAGGTTACTGCCCAACCGACAGCGGGCGTAGACCTGCTCGCGCCCGGTCGGCAGCGTTGGGGCGTATGCGCGTGGCGGGCCGCGAGGGAGGAGCCGGGCGAGGGCGCCTGGCCCCTCCCGTCATTCTCACCCGCGCTGCCTGCGGGAGGGCGGCCCGCTCTCGGCGTACGTTAGATGATGAAGGCACCGACGGGCCGACGTGACGGACAACCTCGGCGACGGGTGCGTGAAGGCATAAGGAGGTGAGCGACCGGTGGCACTGGTGAGGGTAGCTCGAGTGGACGAGATCGCGCCCGGGACCGGCAAGGTCGTGCGCGCAGGCGAGACCGCCGTGGCCCTGTTCAATCTTGGCGGAGTCTTCCACGCGATCGACAACCGGTGCACGCACGTGGGCGGTCCGTTGGGGGAGGGAGGCGTGCAAGGGAACGTAGTGATCTGCCCCTGGCACGGGAGCGAGTTCGACGTGCAGACCGGGGCCGTGCTCAAGCCCCCGGCCCGCCGCCCGGTGGCGACCTACGCCGTGAGCATTCAGGGCGAGGACGTGTTCGTGGACGTTCCGTAGAGGAGAGCCCGGAGGCGAGGGGTGCCCCACTACCGCTATCTCGTCGTCGGAGGCGGTATGACCGCGGCCTCCGCACTCAGCGGCATCCGCGAGGCCGACTCCGCGGGCACCGCAGGCGTGATTTGCGCCGAGCCGCACCCCCCCTACGACCGGCCGCCGCTATCCAAGCAACTCTGGAAGGGTACCCCGGTCGAGACGATCTGGCGCAAGGGCGGTGACCTGGGCGCCGACCTGTACCTCGGTCGAAGCGCCCGGGGGCTCGACTTGAAGGAGAAGCGGGTAACGGACGACCGGGGGACGGCCTACACGTTCGAGCGGCTGCTGCTCGCGACGGGCGGGACGCCACGCCGGCTGGCATTTGGGGGCGACGAGATCATCTACTTCAGGACCATCGACGACTACCGGCGGTTGCGCAGCCTGGTGGACAGCGGTCGGCGGTTCGCCGTGATCGGGGGTGGGTTCATCGGGTCGGAGATCGCCGCGGCCCTGGCGCTGAACGGGAAGCAGGTCGTCATGCTGTTCCCCGGTGCTGGGGTCGGCAGCCGCGCGTTCCCGCCGGGTCTTTCGAGGTTTCTTACCGAGTACTATCGGCAACGCGGGGTCGAGGTGCTCGCCGGCGAGGTGGCCACGGGGCTTGCGCCTCGATCCGGCGGCGCGGTCGTCGAGACCAAGAGCGGCCGGCGCCTGGATGTCGACGGCGTCGTCGCAGGGATCGGGATCGAGCCCAACGTCGGGCTGGCGCACGCCGCGGGGCTCCAGGTCGAGAATGGGATCGTCGTCGATGAGATGCTACGGACGGCGGACCCGGATGTGTTTGCGGCGGGAGATGTTGCCGCATTCTACAACCCTGCGCTGGGGGCCCGCCTGCGTGTTGAGCACGAAGACAACGCGAACGTCATGGGCCGGCAGGCGGGGCGGAATATGGCCGGCGTCGACGCACCCTACCATCACCTGCCGTTCTTCTACTCGGACCTGTTCGACCTCGCGTACGAGGCGGTGGGGGATCTCGACCCGCGGCTGCTTGTCGTCGAAGACTGGAAGGACCCATACCGCGAGGGCGTGGTGTACTATCTCCGGGGCGGCCGTGTTCGAGGTGTGCTCTTGTGGAACGTGTGGGACCAAGTCGACGCGGCGCGGGCGCTCATCGCGGAGCCCGGTCCGTTCAGTCCGGGGGACCTCACCGGTCGGCTGCCGGGTTAGCCTCCACGGGGGTCGAACTCCGGCCTGACGGCATTGGCGGGCCCGGAGGGAATCGAACCCCCGACCAGAGGCTTAGGAGTCCCCTGCTCTATCCACTGAGCTACGGGCCCGCGCCGGGATGCGCAGCCCCATTCTACCCCAAGATCCTGGCGTGTGTGCAGGGAGCCGGCGCCGCCCAACGGACCGTCGCGCGGAGGGGATGTGGCGCAGCGAAGACGAACTCACCGGCAGGACCCACGACAGAAGGGAGGCAGCCCGTGAGGCTCCTGCGCCTGCTGCCGCGCGAGGAGAGCTTCTTCGACCTGTTCAACCACGCGGCGGAGAACGCGCTCGAGGCCGCCAGGGCGCTCGCGGCGCTCATGGACGACCTGCGCGGCGCCGACCCGCGCGCCGCGGCGATCAAGGGCCTCGAGGACCGCGGCGACGAGCTCACCCACGCCATCATCGACCGCCTCAACCGCACGTTCGTCACCCCGTTCGATCGCGAGGACATCCTGGGCCTGGCCACCCAGATCGACAACATCGTGGACTGGATCGAGGCCGCGGCGGCGCGCCTGGTCGACTACGGCGTGACCGAGATCCGGCCCGAGGCCCGTGAGCTCGCCCACATCATCGTGAGCATCTGCGAGGCGGTGGTGGAGGCGGTGGCGGCGCTGCGGAAGAGCAACCGGATCTCGGGCGCGTCCCGCGAGATCAACCGACTCGAGAACCTGGCGGACCGGGTGCAGCGGCAGGCCGTCAGCCGGCTGTTCCGCGAGGAGACGAACCCCATTGAGGTCATGAAGTGGAAGGAGATCATCGAGACCCTTGAGGAGGCGACCGATCAGGGCGAGGACGTCGCCAACGTCCTCGAGACCATCCACACCAAGAACCTCTGATGCGATGATGCACCCTCCCGCGTAGCCCCCGCCGTGTCCCCGCTCGCGTTCGTCGTCGTGGTCGTGGTCGTCGCTTGGACGTACGACTTCTTCAACGGCATGAACGACGCCGCCAACGCCATTGCCACCACGGTCTCGACGCGGGCGCTGACACCGCGGCAGGCCATCCTGCTCGCGCGCACGATGAACTTCCTCGGGGCGTTCCTGACGACCGAGGTCGCGCGCACGATCGGCAAGGGCATCGTCGCGCCCGAGGCGCTAACGCAGACGATCGTGCTGACCGGCGTGGCCGGGCGGCGGCCTGGGCGGGCATCCGCACGCGCTTCGGGATCCCGATCAGCATCACGCACTCGCTCGTCGCGGGCCTGATGGGGGCGGGGTGGGCCTCGGGAGGCCTGGGGGCACTGAACCTGCAGCGCCTGACCGGCATCGGCTACGGCATGGTCTTCTCGCCGCTGGGCGGCTTCCTGGGCGGCTTCGCGCTGATGCTGGCGTGCTACTGGCTGCTGCGCCGCATGCTGCCCGGGACGGTGAACGCGGTCTTCCGGCACGGGCAGGTCGTCTCCGCGGCCTACGTCTCCCTGGCGCACGGGGCCAACGACACGCAGAACGCGATGGGCGTCATCACCGCCGCCCTGCTGGCAGGGGGCTTCATCCCGGAGTTTGAGGTCCCGCTGTGGGTCATCGTCGGGTCGGCGTTCTTCATGGCGCTCGGGACGTCGGTGGGCGGCTGGCGGGTGATTCGCACCCTGGGCATGCGCCTGGTGAAGCTGCAGCCCGTTCAGGGGTTCAGCGCCGAGGTCAGCGCGGCGACCACCATCTCTGCCGCGACACTGCTGGGGATCCCGATCAGTACAACGCACGTCATCTCGACCGCGATCATGGGCGTGGGCGCGACGCGACGTCTCTCGGCGGTCCGCTGGGGCGTGGCAGGGCACATCGTCGCCGCCTGGGTCTTCACGTTCCCCGGCGCGGCCGCGATCGCCGCGGCGGCCTACGGCTTCCTGACGATGATCCTCGGCCGCTAACCCCGCCCGCGGCTATCCGCGCTCCGCCTCCGCCAGGCTGGCCTGCAGCCGGTCGCGGTACTCGAGGACCGGGTGAGGGCTCACGTCCGCGCTCGCGCCCTCCCGGTAGCCGCGCGCGTACTCGAACGGGTCGTCCAGGTCGCGGATCAGGCGGAGCAGGTACAGGTAGATCAGCGACAGCGTGCCCACCACCAGGAACTGCACCTGCGCGTTGCGGAAGTTCGAGAACACCAGCAGCAGGATCGTGGTCGCCACGAAGAGCTGGAGCAGCGCGTAGCCGGTCTGGATGAACTGCGTCCTGCGGATGACGTCGATGCGGATGACGAGCTTGCGCAGCGCGTGCTGCTCGGTCAGGCATCGCCCCAGGAATGGCGTCGGCATCCCGGCGCGCTCCAGGTCGGCGATCAGCCGGTTCATGTCGGAGAGCGCGGCCAGGCACCGGGCCAGCGGGGCGCGGTTGGTGAACCAGTCGGTCACGGTGCCTGCGATCTCCGCGTAGCGTCGGCGGAACGGTGCGGGCTCGAAGGTCTTCCCCGCGCGAGCCCCGGCGGCGATGGCGTCGTCAATCGTCTCCAGCGTCGCCGCCAGCTCGCCGGGCAGCTTCTCGCTCTCCTTGTAGTCGCCGATCACGCCGGCCAGCATGAAGCCGATGATGAGCGCGGCGCCGGTGAGCACCGCGCCGATGTCGCCGAAGTCCACGAGCGAACGGATGTCCAGGATCTCCTGGCGCAGGTAGGTGACGCCCAGGATCCCCGCCACCCACGGGAGGGTGCTGATGAGCAGCCGCCACTTGGTCATGAGTCCACCTCGACGGAGATGCGCGGCGCGCGCGGCGTATCGTACCGAAAGGGTTCAGGACGAGGCCGCCGGGTTCCCTGCCGGCCTCCAGGGCCCGGCCGACCGAAGGCGCAGCGCGCCCTCGGGCGTGGTGGCGACCTCGGTGTCGAACATGCCGGACAGCACACCCGCGATCCACGCCGCGTCCGCGGCCGGCGCGCGCACCAGCCGCATACGGCGCGCCAGCAGCGGCACCATCTCGAGCGCCACGAGCTCGCCGGTCCGAGCATGCAGGGTCGCGACGTAGAGCAGCCGCAGGTCACCCCTCAACGATTCGTGGCCCCCGATGCCCTCGTAGTCGTTGATCAGGTCCCCGCAGCCGTAGAGCACGAGCCGCCGTCGGTAGACCTCCAGCGGCCGCGGGTGGTGGGACGAGTGGCCGCAGACGACGTCCGCCCCGGCGTCCACCATCCGATGGGCGAAGCGGACCTGGTCAGCTTCGACCGCGTAGCCCCAGTTGCTTCCCCAGTGGATCGACAGCACCACGAGGGCGCCGCCCGCCCTGGCGCCGCGCACCCGCGCCGCGACCTCATCGGCGGCGCTGTCGGAGAGGTCGGGGAGGAAGTCCACCCCGGGCCGCACCGGGGTCGCCGCCCATTCCGCCGGGATACCGCTCGACGCCGCGCCCAGGGCGAGCACTGCCAGCCGGCCGCCGGGGAAGGGTACAACCGCGGGGCGGCGCGCCTCGTCCAGGTCGGCGCCGGCACCCGCGGTCCGCAAGCCGGCGCCGCGCAGCGTCGCCAGCGTCTCCAGCAGGGTCGCCCGGCCGTAGTCGAGCACGTGGTTGTTGGCGAGGGTGCAGACGTCGAGCCGCGCCGCCGTCAGGCAGGCCACGTTCGCGGGCGCCATGCGGTAGTTGATGCCTTTCGGCCAGTGGTCGTCGCTGAGCGTGACGCTGGTCTCCAGGTTGACGATCCGGGCGTGAGGCGCCCGGTGCTCGAGCTCGGCCAGCGCGTCGCCCCAGATGTAGTCGGGCGCGACCGGCGCTGGCACCGGGCCGTACGCCTGCTCGGCGAGCGCCACATAGGCGCGGGCGTCCTGAATCCACGACTCGTAGATGCGCGGGTCGGCCGGATGCGGGAGGATCTGGTCGACGCCCCGGCCGGTCATCACGTCACCGGCCAGGAACACGCGCACGGTGTCCGTGCCGGCACGCATAGGGGGCGGCATCCCCCGGCGGCTACTTCCGGAAGTCGTCCTGCTGGCGTCCGACCGGCCGCACCGGCTCCCAGGTCCGGCCCGTGACCAGTCGGGCCTCGCCCGTCCATCGGTGGACCAGGTAGACGGTCTCGGGCCCCGCGGCGGTCGCCTGCCAGACGCCGCCCTGCGCGGCCAGGCCGGCCGCGACGATGAGCGCCGCGGCGACGAGCCAGATGGGACGCATGCCCGACCTCCCGAGTGCTCCGCGCCGCCGCGCTACGGCCAGCGGGTCGTGACGACGCGCTTCTCCGTGTAGAACTCGACGGCGTCGCGGCCGGTGGCGTGCAGGTCGCCGTAGAACGAGCCCTTCCACCCGCTGAAGGGGAAGAAGGCCATCGGCGCGGGCACCCCTACGTTGATGCCCACCATGCCCGCCTCGATCCGGGTGCGGAACTCGCGCGCGGCCTTACCGCTGCGCGTGAAGATCGCCGCCATGTTGCCGAACCGCGACCGGTTGGCGTGCTCGATCGCCTCGTCGAGGCTGCGGCTGCGGATGACGCTCAGCACGGGGCCGAAGATCTCGTCCTGCGCGATGGCCATCTCGGGCCGCACCAGGTCGAAGACCGTGGCGCCGATGAAGAACCCGCCGGTCGAGTCGCTCATCGCCCGCCGGCCGTCGGTCACCAGGCGCGCGCCCTCCTGGAGGCCGCGCTCGATGTACCCGACGATGCGGTCGCGGTGGGCGGCACGGATCACCGGGCCGAGCTCGGTCGTGGAATCCGCCCCGGCGCCCAGGCGCAGCCGCGCGGCCGCCTCGCCCAGCCGCGCGACGAGCGGGTCGGCGATCTCGCCCACGGCCTCGACGACGCTCCCCGCCAGGCAGCGCTCGCCGGCGTTGCCGAAGGCCGAGGCAATCACCGCGGGTACTGTCACGTCCAGGTCGGCGTCGGGCATCACGATCATGTAGTTCTTGGCGCCCGCCAGCGCCTGTACCCGTTTCCCGTGCGCGGCCGCCGTGCGGTACACGTACTCCGCGACCGGCGCTGACCCGACGAACGAGACCGCGCGCACCGCGGGGTGGGCGAGCAGCGTGTCGGCGGTCTCACGTGCGCCATGCACGAGGTTGAGCACGCCCGGCGGCGCGCCGGCATCGAGCAGGAGCTCGGCCAGGCGTACGCCGGTGATCGGCGTCCGCTCCGACGGCTTGAAGACGAAGGTGTTCCCGGCGGCCAGGGCGATCGGATACATCCACAGCGGGATCATCGCCGGGAAGTTGAAGGGGCAGATGCCCGCGACCACGCCGACCGGCACGCGGATCAGCTCGCTGTCGATACCGCGGGCGACGTCTTCGAGCACCTGGCCCATCATCAGGGTGGGCATCCCGCACGCGAACTCGACGACCTCGATGCCCCGCCGTACCTCGCCCCGCGCCTCGTCGAGGGTTTTGCCGTTCTCCTCGGTCACGAGCCGGGAGAGCTCCTCGAAGTGGTCCTCCAGCAGCGCCTTGTAGCGGAACATCAGCCGGGCGCGCTCGACCACGGGTGTCGCGCGCCATGCCGGGAAGGCCGCCGCCGCGGCGGCGACCGCGGCGTCCACGTGCGCGGCCGTGGAGTGCGGCACCCGCGCGAGCACCTCACCGGTTGCCGGGTTGGGTACGTCCTCGTGCGGCGCACCCTCGGGCGCCACCCACCGGCCGCCCACCAGGTTCTCGAGCACGGTTGCCTGACCGACCCGAATGCTCACCCTTCGACCCTCCGTATCCTGGTTCTCTCTCACTATTCTATGCCCCGATACGGCGGGTGGCATCGGGTGCGCGCCCGGGCCAGGGGCTGCTCTGGCAGCGCCGAACCGATTCCCCATGACGACCGATTCTGATGCCCGGCTGCCGGAGCTGACCGCCCGGCGGCTCCCCGAGGCCACCGCCCTGCTGGAGACCCTGGTCAACCTGGACACGTGCTCTCGTGCGCCCGCCGCGCTGGCCGCGGCGGCGGACTGGCTGGAGGCTCAGCTGCGCGACCTGGGGCTCGAGGTGGAACGGCGCGACGCCCCCTCCGGCCCCACGTTGATCGGCCGCGCCGCGGGCCGCGGCGGCCGGCGGTTGCTCCTGCTCGGCCACTACGATACGGTCTTCGAGCCCGGGGAGCCGCAACGACGGCCGTTCCGGACGCACGGCGACCGGGCGTACGGTCCCGGGGTCGCCGACATGAAGGGCGGCCTGGTCGTGCTCTGGGAGGCGCTGCGCGCCCTACGCGCGATCGGGTGGGACGACTACGGCGCGCTGACCGTCATCCACAACCACGACGAGGAGGTCGGCTCGCTCTCGTCGCGGCCTCACATCGAGGCTGCGGCGCGCGAGGCCGACGTGTGTTTGGTGCTCGAGCCCGGCCGGCCGGATGGGTCGATTGTCGCGGCGCGCAAGGGGGTGGCGCGGTTCGTGCTCGCCGTCCACGGCAAGGCCGCGCACGCGGGCGTGGCGCCGCAGGACGGCGCGAGCGCGGTGGTGGCGCTGGCGCACAAGATCGTGGCGCTGCACGCGCTCAACGACCACGCCGGAGGGGTCAGCGTGAATGCGATCGTCACCCGCGGCGGCACGCGGGCCAACGTCGTGCCCGACCTGGCCGAGGCCGAGATCGACGTGCGCGTCCCCACACCCGCGGCGGGCGAGGCGGTGGCGGCGCGCATCGGCGCGATCGCCGCGGTCCAGGACCTGCCCGGCACACGCGCGGAGCTCGCGGGCGGTGCGGAGCGGCCGCCGTTCGAGCGCACCGCGGCGGTCGAGGCCCTGGTGGCGCTGGCCCGAGGGGAGGCCGCCCGGCTGGGCGTCGAGCTGCGCGCGACCGCGACCGGCGGCGGCTCGGACGGCAACTTCGTGGCGGCGCTCGGCGTGCCCGTGCTCGACGGGCTCGGCGCCGTGGGCGGCGCCTACCACAGCCCGGAGGAGTACCTGTTGCTCCACACCGTTCCGGAGCGTGCGGCGTTGCTCGCGCTGCTGCTGCGACGACTGGGCCGTCGCTGACTACTTCAGAATCTGACCGAGCCGGCGGTTGACCGCGTGGAGGGCCGCGCGCGCGGCCGCCGCGCTGTGGTCGGGGCCGGTCACCACCGCGCCGGTGTAGCGCTCGGGCGGGGCCTCGGTGCCGCCCAGCAGCACCGTGACGACGACGAGCACGTCCGGAGGCGAGGGGATCAGGCGGACCTCGTCCGCGGCCGCCACCCAGCCCTCCGGCAGCGCCTGGCTCACCGCCTGCACGGTGGCCTCGGCGACTAGCCGCACCGGCACCGACCCGATGGCCGGACCGCGCGCCTGGCCGGCGAAGCGCCGGCCGCGCCATCGCAGCTCGACGCGGGCCTCGGCCCAGACGCCCTCCATCGATACATCCACCCGGACCAGCCGCATCCGGCCCGGCGGTGGCGGGGCGGACGGCGTGGCCACGTGCGCGAGCTGCCGCGTCTTCTCGATCTTGGCCTGGGTTGACTGGAGGCTGGCGATCGTGATCAGATCGTCGACCGTGGCCGCGAAGTGCACGTCCTGCCGCTCGCCCGTGCGCTTGCCACCGGCGATGCCGGTGGACGCCGCGAGCGCGAACTCGCCGTGGCCCTCCGGCACGTGGATGCTGGCGACGGCGTCCAGCATGCGCCGCGCCAGCGCCTCGGCCTCCGGCCGCGGCCGCGTGGTCAGGATCGCGAACTCGTCGCCGCCGTAGCGACACAGTAGGTCGCGTGAGGGGTCCACGCCCGCCTGCAGGGCAGCCGCCACGTTCTTGATGAGCTGGTCGCCGACCACGTGCCCCAGGTGCTTGTTCACCAGCCCGAAGTTGTCCAGGTCGAGGAAGATCAGGGCGATCTCCTGCCCGTCCTTGAGCAGTTGCTCGGCGCGCTCGCGCAGCGCGGTCGCCCACGGCAGCCCGGTCAGGGGATCGATCGGCCGCCCGAGTTCCCGCAGCACGTCCTCGATCGTGATCATGCCAATCAGGCGCCCATCGTCCACGACCGGGAGCTGGCTGATGCCGCGCTCCTCCATCAGCGTGTACGCGCCGGCGAGCGGCATCTGGCGGGCCGCGGTCAATGTGTTGCGGGTCATGATCTCCGCGACCGGCCGGTAGGGGAGGGCGCGCAGCAGGTCGCGCAGCGTCAGCAGCCCCACCAGGCGCTCACCGTCGACCACCGGGAGCGCGCTGACCTCGCTGTCGCAGACGAGGGCGACCGCGTCGGCGACGGTGCTGGCCGGGCCGATCGTCGGCACGTCGCGGCGCATGACCTGCTCGACGGTCTTCACTGTGGTCAGCATGCCCACCTTGACCGCCGGTGACCCGCGGGGCGGGAGGGGGCGTGGGCCAACCCGGCCGACGCCGCGCGCACGCCTGACCCAAGATCCTGGGAAGTCACCCTTGCCGTCCTCCGGCGACGGCTCGATGACCCGGACCGATGCGGAGCGCCGGGTGCCGATCCGTGACGGCGCGCAGTTCGCCTCCGGCGCGCGCGACTCCTCCGCGGTACGGAAGGAGCCGGGCTTGCGCCGTCGAGAATCTGATACCCGAAGTGGTGAAGGGCGACGATCCCCAGCGCGATCACTGGAGGGATGGGTGCGATGCGCAGGCCGTACGAAATCATGGCAGACTGCGAGCTGGGCGGGTTCCCGACGAGCGGCGACGTGGGGCGCGTCGGCGACGCCCTCGAGCGCGCGCGCCGGGCGTACACGCAGGTCGTAAGGGCGACCGTCGTGCCTCCTGCGGCGTTCCGCGACGGTCGTTACATCCTGCCGGCCCGGTTCCTGGTCTGGGCGGAGGACGCCTCCGCGGCCACGCGATCGGTCGAGCAGGTCATCGCGGAGGCGGGCCTGTCGAGCCGGGTGGTCCTCCCCACCGGTAGGGCCCTCGCCGAGAGCGACGTCCCCCCCGCGCCCGAGGCGCGGGGGCCGGCAACGAAGCGGCGCGCGGCCTCGACGCGTGGTGCGGCACGGGCCAAGGCGCCGGCGGCCGGGAAGGCCAAGCCGAGGCGCCGGACCGCCGCGACACCCGCCGCGAAGGGCCGGCGGGCAGCCGCGCCCGCCGTGAAGGCGCGCAGGCCGGGGAAGCCGGCGGCGCGGAGCGCGGCGAAGTCCAGAGGAAAGGCGCGGGGGAGGTGACAGCCGCCCCGTCAGTCAGGGCGGGAGCCAGCGGGTTTTACCCGGGCGCGGCTCTCCGCCGGAAGTGCTGGAGCGCGAACCGGTCGCACGCGGTCTCCGCGGCGCCCTTCCGACCTAGCACGTCGTGCAGGTAGTAGTGGTAGTACTCGTGACAGTACAGGAAGCGAATGACCTCGGTCTTCGTGCGGAAGCGGACGGTCCGGTAGAACCACCGGAAGGCGAACGGGTGACCGCGCGCGGCCCGGCCCCGAAGGCGCTTCGCGCGGTAGGGGATGCGGTCCCTCCACGGCCGGAACGGCTCGGGCACCTGCACGGTGATCGTGCGCCGGTCGTAGTCGCACAGGGCCGCCAGGTGCGGACGGGTGCGGTAGCGGAGTGGCTTCACCACCAGGCGGTAGCCGCGAGCGGCCGGCAGGTCCGCCAGGATTGCGCGGAGACGGGCGGGCGGGAAGTCGCTCAGGCGGGACTCGATGATCATGGATGCCGCGGGGCTCGCGCCCGTCAGAGCAGCATGCGCCGCTCCCGGTCGTAGTTCTTCCCCAGGAACGCCGGGATTTGCAGCCGCCGGAAGGTCGGCATCATCACCGCCATCGTCGCCAGGTAGGGCAGCATCAGGATCACCTGGTAGGGCACGCCGATGCCGGTCACCTGGACGCGAAACGCCAGCACCTCCACCGCGGCGAAGAACAGCGCCCCGAAGAAGATCAGGTGCGGGCTCCAGCCCCCGAAGAAGGTGAGCGCGATCGACAGCCACCCGCGGCCGCGCACGATGCCGTCGGTGAAGGTCGCCGTGTACACCATCGGGAGGTAGGCACCGGCCAGGCCGATCAACATCCCCCCGACGACGGTCGCGACGTAGCGGACCACCGGTACGTTGACGCCCAGGCTGTCGGCGGCCATCGGGTGCTCGCCCACGGCCCGCAGGGCGAGTCCAGGCCCCGACGTGTAGAGGAAGAGATAGAGGATCAGCGAGAGCACGATGGCGCCGTAGACCAGCACGTTCTGCCGGAAGACGATCTCGCCTACGACGGGAATGTGGCTCAGCCCCGGCAGCGCGATCTCGCGCAGCGTGGGGATGAGCGGCGGGGTCAGCGTGACACCGACCGCCAGACGGTACAGCAGCGTGGAGATCGCCAGGCCGATGAAGAAGAGGGCCAGGCCCACGACGAACTGATCCATTTTCAGCGTGGTGGTGAAGTAGGCGAGCGCCAATCCGAAGAGCGCGCCCGTGACCGTCGCCAGCACCAGGCCCTGCAGCAGGTTTCCCCCCGAGAGGTAGGCGCCGAGAAAGCCCACCGAGGCGCCGGCCAGCATGATCCCTTCCTGCGAGACGTTGAAGATGCCCGCTCGGCCCGCCAGCATGGTCCCCTGGCTGGCCAGCACGTAGGGCACCAGCGTCAGCATGACGAGCCGCGCGAACGTCTCCAGCGCGTCCAGGGCCCTACCTCCGTCGTACGACGTCGGAGAGCAGCACGAAGATCAGGATCAAGCCTTCTACCACGAACACGACCTCGACCGGGATCTGCATGGTACGCTGCATGGCCCGCGCGCCCACATCGAGGACCGCGATGGCGAAGGCCACCGGCGGCACCGCGATCAAGTTGCCCTTGGCGATGAGGCCGATCAGGATGCTCAGCAGCAGGTAGTTCGACTGCACGCCCTCGATCAGGCGGTGGTGCACGCCGGCCACCTCGAGCGCGCCGGCCAGCCCGGCCAGCGCGCCCCCGAGCACGAGCGCGAGCAAGGAGAGCCGGCGGACCGCGATGCCGTGCAGCAGGGCGGCCCGTGGGTTGGCCCCCACCGCCCGGAGCTCATAGCCCCCGGTGGTGCGGTTCACGTAGACGTGCGTGGCCGCGGCGACCGCCAGCGCTACCACCAGACCCGCGTGCAGCGGCGGGCTCGCCAGCAGCAGCGGCAGCCGCGCGCCGACGGCGATGGGCACGCTCGTCGGGTGCCCGGCGGCCGGGTCCGGCCAGACCTCGGTGGTCACGTAGTCCAGCGCGCCGAAGGACACGAAGTTCATCAGCACCGTCGTGAGGATCTCGTTGATGCCGAACCGGTAGAGGAGCCAGGCCGGCAGCGCGGCCCACAGCGCGCCGCCGGCAATTCCCGCCAGCATCCCAAGCGGGATCAGCGCGATGGCCGGGAGGCCCGGCAGGACGATGCCCGCGGCCCCGGCGCCGATCGCGCCGGCGATGAGCTGGCCCTCGCCGCCGATGTTGAACTTCCAGGCCGCCAGCGGCACGACGAACGCCAGCGTTAGCAGCAGCAGGGGCACGAACTTGAGCAGGGTCTGCGCGAAGCCGTTGGCGGTGCGGAATGACGTGAACAGGATCGTGCCGTACGCGCGGGGCACGTCGAACCCCATGGCGGCCAGGAAGACGCCGACCGCCGCGAAGGCGACCGCGACGCTGACCGCGTAGGAGAGCGCGGCGTCGACGCCGGCCCGCCGCGGGCGTGCGGGGCCCAGGGCGCGCTCAGCCACCGTCGGCGACCCCGCTCATCAGCCGTCCGAGCGCGTAGCGGTCGAACGCGGGCCGCGGCAGCGTGCCTACGATCTGTCCCCGGTAGACGACCGCGATTCGGTCGCTGAGCAGCAGCAGCTCGTCCAGGTCCTCGGAGATCAACAGGATGCCCGCGCCCGCCTCCCGCAGCTCCAGCAGTTTTGTGTACACGAACTCCGTGGACGGCACGTCCAGGCCCCGCGTGGGGTTGTGGGCGATGAGCACGCGGCACGGATGGGAGAACGCCCGCGCCAGCATCACGCGCTGGATATTGCCGCCTGACAGGTTGACCGCCGCCTCGTGCGGACCGGGCGTACGGATCCGGTACTCGGCGATGAGCCGGCGCGCCGCGTCGTAGACCGCCGGCCAGTCCAGCCAGGGGCCCCGGCCGTAGGGCGGCCGGCGGTGGAAGCCCAGGATGAGGTTCTGCGCCACGTCGGCCTTCGGCAGGAAGCCGTCCTGCAAGCGGTCCTCGGGGATATAGGCCACGCCGGCAGCGAGCACGCGCGCGGCCTCCGCGCCGGTGAGCTCGGTGCCGTCGAGCCAGACGCGCCCGCCCGCGGCGGCGCGCACGCCCATCAGCGCCTCCACCAGCTCGCGCTGGCCGTTGCCGGCGACGCCGGCGATGCCCAGCACCTCGCCCTCGCGCACGACCAGGCTACAGTCCCGTAGCGCCGGCGCACCCTGCGGGCTGGTCACCGACAGGCCTTCTACTCGTAGCGCCGGCCGTCCGGCCGGCGTCGGCCGCGCGGCGCGCTCGTCGGAGAACAGCAGGCTGCGCCGCACGTCCACGTCCTCGCCCACCAGCGCCCGCACGAGAACTTCGTCGGAGGCCTCGCGCCCCTCCACGCTGAGGACGCGCCGGCCCGCCCGCATCACGGACACGCGGTCGCATACGTTGAGGGCCTCGCGGATCTTGTGGGTGATGAAGACCACGCTGATGCCCTCGTCCACCATGGCCCGCAGCGAGCCGAAGAGCGCGTCCACCTCCTGAGGGGTCAGGTTGGTCGTGGGCTCGTCGAGGATGAGGATGCGCGCGTCGCGGTAGAGGGCCTTGAGGATCTCCACCCGCTGGCGGGCACCGATGGGCAACTCCGCGACGAGCGCCCGCGGGTCCACGTCGAGCCCGAACCGCGCCGCTAGCGTCCGGATGCGCTCCTCGGCACCGGAGAGGTCGAGGCGCAGCCCGCGCGACGAGGGTGTGCCGAGTACCACGTTGTGGGCCACGGTGAAGCTCTCGATCTGGAGGAAGTGCTGGTGGACCATGCCGATGCCGTGCCCCAGCGCGTCACGCGGCGAGCGGATCTGTGCGGGCCGGCCGCCGACCAGCACCTCGCCGGCGTCCGGTCGGTAGAGGCCGTAGAGGATGTTCATCAGCGTGGTCTTGCCGGCGCCGTTGCCCCCGAGCAGCCCGTGGATCTCGCGCTCGCGGAGGTGGAAGTCCGCTGCGTCGAGGGCGACGACCGGGCCGAACGCCTTGCGCACACCCCGCATCTCCAGCGGGGGCGCGCCCCCCGGTTGACCGGCGCGGAGCATGCGGCGCGCTACCGGATCGGCGTCACGTCCTTGGTGACCTTGATCCGTCCTGCCACCAGGTCGCCCACGATCCGCCGCATCGAGGCGCTTACTGGCTCGGGGACGTTGCGCAGCGGGAACTGCAGGGCGACGCCCGTGTCGAAGCCGAGCGGGTAGTAGCCGGCGGTCTCCCCCCGGCCGATCCGCCGGACGATCGTGCGCATCGGGCCGGCGAAGTCGTAGAGCACAGACGTGACGTAGTGCTGCGGGGCGAACGAGAGCTTGTCCGTGTACTTGGCCGTCACCCACACCCGCCGGGGCGTCGCCTTCACCGCCTCGAACACGCCCAGCATGCCCAGGTTGAGCGAGCCCATGATCACGTCGTGGCCCTCCGCGATCAGCGCGTCGGTCACCTGGCGAGCGCGCGCCGGGTCGTTGAAGTCACCGACCCACACCATCTTCAGCTCCACCCGCCGCTGCTGGGCCGCCAGCGCCTGGCGGATGGCGTGCACCTCCGAGTAGGAGAACGGTAGCGTCAGCCCACCGACATAGGCGATCTTGCCACTCTGCGTGAGCATGGCCGCGAGCGCGCCGATGGGGTAGAACCCCACGTGGAAGTTGCGGTCGATCACCCACAGGTTGGTCGGACGGGTCTGCAGCGGCGCGTCGGCCTCGCCGATGAAGACCACGTGGCGGAACTCGCCCGCCAGCTTCTCGGTCTGCGAGATGAACTGGCCACCGTGGGTCCAGATGATGTTGTAACGGAGGTCGATGTACTCGCGCATCACGCGCTCGACGTCGGGAACCGGCACGCTCTCGGAGTAGGCGGTCTCCACGCCGAGCTCGGTCTGCACCGACCGGAGCGCGACGAATCCGAGCGCGTTGTAGTCGGCGTCGGTGACGACGCCGGGCAGGACCGTGGCCAGCCGGAGTCGCTGCGCCGGGGCGGCCTGCAGCCCCGGGGTGGCGGGGAGGACGACGGTCGAGAGCGCGACCGCCGCCAGCACGAGCAACGCCATCACGCCTGTGCGGCGAACCTGCATGGAGCACCCTCCCTGCGCGATCGGTGTGATGGGTTTCGGCAGCCCTTTCGGCGGTGCGGCCGGGTCCCCCTGCGGCCAATGGTGGCCGACGAACCTATGGAGCGTCCGCCCGTTCGGCGCCGGCCTGCGGGGCGTCAGGACGGGAAGTCGCCGGGGACCGTGATCACGCCGAGGCCCTCGCATCCCAGACTCCTTACTACTCTGATTCCTTACCCTCTGCCGCGTAATGCGGATCGGCGTCAAGCCGGGCGGGCACGTCAATCGGGCTTTCTGATGCGGGACGGCGGCACCCATTCGTCCCAGGAGCGGCCGAAGCCCTCGTAGTGTACGAGGACGCGGCCGTCCGCGACGTCGAGGATCGTCGCCTTCCACCACTTCCCCCGCCACTCCACCTCGACGCGATCGCCTCGCTGCCATGCCGGGATCGCGGCGGTCGCCGGCTGCCGGCGCAGGTGGGCGGCGATCGTGCCGTCGGCCACGACGCCCGCGAGGCCCAGCACACCGACCGCGACCGCTGCGGCGACGCAGGCCCCGGCCAGGCTCGGACGCGTCGCGACGTCGGCGGGCAGCCACACGCGCTGCCAGTGCGGCGCGAGGCGGGGCCACAGGAGCAGGAACGCGGCCATCGGAAGCCAGACCCGGCCGATTGCGGCGACGTAGCCGCGGACGTTTCCCTGCAGCCAGGTCCCCAGGTCTATGGCGCCTCCAAGAAGGGGAAACGCCGCCAGGGCCCAGCAGACGAGTAACGCGAGCCGGACGACGTACGCCACGGGCAGCAGCAGGAGCAGCAGCAGCGCGCCACGGCCCCTCGCCGCGAGCGCCGCCGCAAAGCGCCGCAGCCGGATCGGCGGGTGCGACATGCGGGAGAGCAGCCACTGGCGGGTCGAGCCAGCGGCTGGGAGGGCTGCGAGGGCGCGGTCGAGATCGGCCGCCCCGCCGGCGTCTGCGGCGTAGCGGTCCGCGTTCAACTCTGCGCTCCAGATGGCGGCCAGCGGGAGGACGATGACGCTCGCCGTCCAGAGCATGAGCGCCGCGCCAATCAGCATGACGGCCGGGAGCGTTGTGCCGACGACCTGCCGGGTGAGGTGGATGCCGATCTCGAACGGCGAGAACGGAACCCCGGCGGCGTTCAGCGCCAGGAGACTCCGCACCGCCGTGACCCGGTCGATCAGGCCGACGACGACCAGCGGGATCACCACCAGGGCCAGGTAGAGGACGAGCCAGCGCGCTGTCAGCGTGCCAAGCAGGTTGCCCGCGCCGACCGCCAGGACGTCGCCGTGCCGGTAGTGCGCGATTTCGTGGAGCAGGACGGCTCGCGCCGCAGCCGGGTCGGTCCCCCAGAGCGTGACGATCCCACCGAAGATCGCCAGCGCCGCCTTCCGGTAAGTCAGCGGGTAGACGAACGCCAGCTGATCGGTCCGGAGTAGGTTGGCGCGCACGCGCAGCCCCGGCGCGTGCCGCGCGACGAAGGTCTGAATCTCCAGGACCGTCGGAAGCGGGGCGGGGTCGGTCAGACCGAACCGACGCTCGAGCCAGACGGCGCGCAGCCGCGGGACGAAGACCGCCGCGACCCCCAGGAGGACGGCGAGAAGCGGCACCCCCTCCAGGACGGCCGCGGCGTTGATCAGCGAGTCCGGCCGGCCGAGCCCGAATCCGGCGGCGCGCGCGACGATCGGCCGCCAGAGGGCCATTTGCTGCGGCAGCGTCACCAGGTAGATGACCAGCCAGAACCAGATCCATGGCGGGAAGGGTTCGGGGGGCCGGTCAGGATCGCGCGCCATCACCGCACCGCGGCCACGTGCTGCACGAACCGCGCTGCCTCCGCCGGTTCCTCCAGCATGGCCCGCAGCACGCGATAGGCGATGACTTCCGACTGTTCCCGCGAGAGGTTCGCGGCCTGCAGCTCCCGAGTCAAGGTGTCCATGAAGTCCTTGACGGGTGCGAGCGGACTCGCCGGGGCGGCCTTACCGCTGCTGCTCTTGCTACCCTTGGACGCCAGGCTGTCGCGGATGCCGAGCAGATCGCGGATGACCCGCACCGCGCGTTCGGCGTACCCCGAGCTCAGGACCACGAGCAGCCCAGGGGCGTAGTCCTGCACCGCCTGGAGGACCAGCGGTGTCAACGCCGGCACGCCCGCAGGGCCGAACGCGCCGGGCGGTCCGCCCGGGGCCCGCCGAAAGAGGTCCGCCCGCCGCGATCCGCCGGCGACGAACGCATGCGCGTACATTGCCGCCAGCTCGGCCTCGCCAGGCGCGACCTCGAGGGCGATCTTCTCGGCCCACAGCTCGACGATCTGGACGTCGAACGTCACTGCGCCATCTCCGTCTGCCCGGGGTGATCGAGCGTGACGTCTCTTGCGAGACTGTCAAGGTCTTGGAAAGGCGGGGCGGGATTCCCTGCTCGGCGGGGCGGTCGCGCGCGGTAGCGCAGGTGTCCGCTGCGAGAACCTGGATCGTGATGTGGGCCTGGCGACGTCAGCAGAGACGCCTCGACGGCCTCGCGGAGGGGGTGAGCGTCGGCTTTTTCGCCCGGTTTGGGAAGGACCTCAACGCCTGAAACGCAGTCCTGGTGGCAGTTGGCGCGCCCGGCGGGACTTGAACCCACGACCTTTGGCTCCGCAGGCCAACGCTCTATCCGCTGAGCTACGGGCGCGCGGCAAACGCGGCCACCTGCGGAACCGGTGGCCCCCCGTATTCTACCAGGGTGCTGGTCGGCCTGCCTACCCTGCCTTCGGCCGCTCGCGCGACCGGCACACCCCGACCAACGCGCCCATGAGCACCGGGGCGAGCAGGTGGTACCCGGTGTTGATCGCGTGGAGTTGCAACGGCCGACCCTCGAACAGGTAGTTCGCGCCCTGCGCGGTAGCGACGAACCCAATCAAGGCCAGCAGCCCGATCGAGGAAGTGGCGGAGGAGGCGGGATTTGAACCCGCGAGACGGGCTCATCACCCGTCCACCCGCTTAGCAGGCGGGCCGGTTACCGGGCTACCGTACTCCTCCGGGAACCTCCTGAACCGTAGCATACCGCGGCGGCGGCGGCAACCGACCGGCGTCGTCTCCCGCGCCTGCCCCGCGTCGCACCCGCTCCGCGTCGCACCCGCCCGCGCCGCGACTACCCCAGCCGCTCCAGGATCAGCGCGATGTGCTTGATCCCCTGGATGTAGTCCGCCAGCCGCACGTTCTCGTCGGGCCCGTGGGCGTTGCCCCGCGCGTGCCCCACGCCGGTGCCGACCGCGGGCATGCGCGACGGCCCGCACACCACCGCCATGGGGCCGGTCCCGGCCATGGTCGGCAGGATGAGCGGTGGGGTGTCGTAGACCTCCTCGGCGGTCTCGGCTACGACCTCGACGATGGGCGCGTCGTAGGGCGTCTTGTACGGCTCCGCGCCGTGCGCTTCGACCGCGACATCGCCGTAGGCCGCTGCCCGCAGGTGCTCGCGCAGCTGGGCCAGGACTTCGTCCGGCCGCTGGTCGGGCACGAGCCGGAAGTCCACTTTCGCAGCGGCCCGGCGCGGGAGCACGGTCTTCGAGCCCGGGCCCTGATAGCCGGTGGCAATCCCGCAGATGTTGCAGGTGGGCTCGAAGAACAGCCGCCGCACCAGCGCCACGCCGGTGAGGTCGCGGACGAACATGGGGATGCCGAGCTCGTGGCGGATCGCCGCGTCGTCGCGGCCAGCGGCGATGCGCTCGAGCTGCGCCATCTCCGCCGGGGTGGGCGCGAGCACGCGGTCGTAGAACCCGGGGATGCGCACGCGCTCGTCGGGCCCTTTCAGCGTGGCCAGCGCCCAGACCAGCCGCCAGGCCGGGCTCGGGACGATCGCCGCGGTGGCCGAGTGCAGGTCGCGGCGGGCGCCCTGCGCCGACAGATGAGCGTAGAGCATGCCTTTGACGCCCAGGTAGATGTTGAGGACGTCGCGGTGGTCCTTGGCGCCCGACTCCCACAGGCAGGCGTCGGCGGAGGCGAGTTCGGGCCGCCGGCGCAGCGTCTCTGCCAGGTGCGGGCTGCCGATCTCCTCTTCACCTTCGATCAGGAACTTCACGGTCACGGGCACGCGGCCGCGCACCCGCAGCAACGCCTCCACCGCGGCGACGCGCGCCATAATGTTGCCCTTGGTGTCCTGCGCGCCGCGCGCGTAGAGCGCGCCGCCGCGGATGTTGGCCGCGAAGGGGTCGGAGGTCCACTCGTCGGTCGGGTCGGTGGGCTGCACGTCGTAGTGGTCGTAGACGAGCAGGCTGCGCGGGCCGTCGCCGATCTCGGCCACGACCAGGGGCGGGCCGCCGGCCGTGGGCTCGAGCCGGGCCGGGATGCCCTTCGCCTGCATCTGGGCGACGAGCAGGTCGGCGCACGCTTCGAGGCCCTCGCCCCGCGCGGAGATCGAGGGCTGCCGGCAGAGGCGCTGGAGGTCGCGCACAAACGCATCCGCGTTGGCGTCGATGAACCGGAACAGGTCGCTGCTCATCGGGGGTAGCCGAGCGGCAGGCGCGGGATGTCCGCCGGGCGCAGCGGGCCGGCGGCGATACCAGAGGCGGCCCGCGCCCTCCACGGCGTCAGTCGCCGCAGCCACCGGTCCACCAGCACGCCGCGGTAGACGGGCCGGTAGCCGTCCAGCCGCGCGAAGCCGCCGGCGAGCTTCGAGCGCACCCCGTGGGCGTTTCCTTTCTCGTAGTGGTAGAAGGCGGCGGCCACCAGGATAATCCCCTGGTAGAATGGCCGATCGCGCGCCGCGGCCCGCCGCCAGATGCCTTCCAGGTACTCGTGGCACTCGAAGAACAGGCCCGCGTCGAACAGGGCTGCGGCTCGGGCCATGTGCACGGGAACCCCCCTCGGCGCCGGCCGCCTGAGCCAGCGCAGCGCCGCCGTCAGGCGGTGTGCGTGCCGACGCAGGTATGGGAAGTGGTCACGGTAGGGCTCCGGGAGGCGCACCACCGGGCCGTCGCGCTCGAGCAGGCCGCGCGCGAGCAGCCAGCGGGGAAGGGAGGTGCCGCCACCCGCCCGCCGCGCCCGGGTGGCGACCGTGCGCAGCGGCACGTCGAGCCCTGCCTCCGGCCGGGCGCTCGTGCCGGCCTCCGGGGTTGTCTCCCCCTCATGGGCCGCGAGCTCGCAGTAGGCGCGCAGCCAGACCGCCGCCCGGCGCGCGGGAGGCGCACCGAGCGCGCGCAGCGCCAGCTCGCTCAGCGTGTGTTTGAGCCGGACGTACACCGGTTATCCCGGCCGGCTCTTCTGCTCGACGAAGTTCAAGCGCAGGTCGGCGAGCACGCGCTCGAGCTCGCGACGCTCCGCGTCACCGACGCGCGGCCGCAATACGTCGGCGAGCGCGCCGGCCGCGTCGATGGCGAGCTGCGCGTGGTCGAGGTTCCGCTCCACTCTGCCGGTGACCGGGTCGGCGATCAGGCCCATCGCCGCCCAGGCGCGGGCGGCGAGCAGGCTGAAGCAGGTCGCCACCAGTGCCGGCACATCGGGCGGGGCCGTCGCCTCGGGCTGCCCGCCCACTTCGGACCGTTCGGCCGCTTCCGGCGCCTCAGCGCCCCGCGACTCCGGTGCCGCCGGGTTCTCCTGCATGTGGGCTCACCATCCCCGTCCGGGTGTACCACTGGAAGATCGCCACCGCGACGATCGCGGCGATCGCTGGCACGTCCTGCAGGCCCGCCGGGTACAGCAGGAACAGCGCCGCGACCGCCAGGATCGCGCGCTCGACGACCGTGCACTGGCGGACCAGCCAGCCCGTGACTGCGGACGCCGCAGCCACGAGCCCGAGCAGCGCGATCGCGGTGACCTGGGCCACGGTCGGCCACGGCGCCTGGAGCAGCAGCCCGAGGCCCGAGGGGTGCGTCGTGAACATGAACGGCACCACGAACGCCGGCAGCGTGTACTTCCACGCCATCATCATCGTGCGGAACGGCCGCCCGCCGGTCAAGGCGGCCGCGGCGAGCGGCGCCAGGCCCACGGGCGGCGAGACCTCGGAGAGGATGGCGTAGTAGAAGATGAACAGGTGCGCGGCCAGCTCCGAGACCCCGAGTTTGGTCAGCGCCGGCGCCACGATCACGGCGGCGATGATGTAGGTGGCGGTGATCGGCAAGGCCAGCCCGAGCACCCACAGGGCGATGGCCGCGAAGACGAGCGTGGGCAGGAGCTGCCCGCCGGCGTAGGCGATGATCACGTCGGAGAGCTTCAGCCCCAGGCCGGTCAGGTTCACGACGCCGACCACGATGCCGGCCGCGGCGCAGGTCACGCCCACGTTGAGCACCTGGCGGCTGCCGTCCTCGAGCGCCTTGAGCAACCCCGCGGGGCGCACCACCACCCCGTCCACTCTGAGCCCGCCGTCTGCGGCGAGCAACCCGCGCTCGTCCGCCGCGGCCCGTCGGGCGGTCACCAGCGCCGTCTCCCGCCGCAGGAGGCTCGTGGCGACCGCGACAACCGACGCCCAGAACACGGCCTTGATCGCGGTAAACCCGACGATCATGAAGATCGGGATGAGCACCAGCGACGAGAGCAGGTACCAGTACCGCAGTGCCAGCTCGCGCGCGTTGCCCGCGGCGATCTCGACGCGCCGCAGCGCCATCCGCCGCGCGTCGAACTCGATCATCAGCAGGATCGAGAAGTAGTACAGGACGGTCGGGATGGACACCATGATCAGGACCTGGAGGTAGGAGATGCGCAGAATCTCCGCGATGATGAACGCGGCCGCCCCCAAAATCGGCGGCGAGATCACGGCGCCGATGCCCCCGGCCGACAGCAGCCCGCCGGCGGACTCGCGGTCGTAGCCCGCGCGCCGCAGCATCGGGTAGGTGATCGCGCCGACCGTGACGGTGGTGGCGACGCCGCTGCCCGACGGGCCGCCGAGCAGGAACGAGGCGACCGTGACCGCCTGGCCGGGTCCGGTGCGACGGTGGCCCGTCAGCGCGAGCGCCAGGTCCACGAAGAACTTCCCGGCGCCCGAGGCGTCCAGGATGGCGCCGTAGATCGTGAAGAGGATGATGAACGTCGCGGCCACCTCGAGCGGCACGCCGAAGATCCCCTCGAGCGTGATGTAGAGCTGGCCGACCACGCGCTGCAGGTCGTAGCCGCGGTGCGCCCAGGGCTCGGGCAGCACCTGGCCGACGAAGGCGTAGGCCAGGAAGCCGCAGACCACGAGCAGCAGCGCGTTGCCCACGGCGCGACGCGTTGCCTCCAGGACCAGGAGGATCGTCGCGGTGCCCAGGACGAGGTCCGGGGTGGTCGGGATGTACGACCGGTAGATGAACCGCTCGAAGTCCCACAGGACGTAGCCCAGGCTGACGATCGAGGCCAGCGCGAGGGCGACGTCCCACCACGTGGGCGTCTGCCGCTGGAGCGACCGGCGCGTCCCCGGGTAGAGCAGGAACGTGAGCACGAGCGTAAAGATCAGGAACCGTACCAGGTGGACCTGACGGACGAAGGTCGCCTGGCCAGCGTAGAGGTGATACAGCGACATCAGGACGAGCAGCGCGGCGACCAGCAGGCCCCAGTGGCCGGCCAGCCGACGCGTCTTGCCCTCGTACTCCTCGACGATCTCGGCGAGTGCCGCCTGGGAGGGCGTGGGGGCCGTGTCGTCGCGGGGCTCCATCGCGATACCTAAGGGGCGTTCCGCGCCAGCGCACGGAGCCGGGGGATGCGCGTCACCGTCACCCTGACCGCCTCACCCACGCCGACTTCATGGATCGGTACCGTCCGACCGTCCACCACTAGCCGCTGCCGACCGGCCTGCCCGATGCGGATGGTCAGTTCGGCGAACATCGGGCCGGGCCTCTCGACGACCAGCCGGTCCCCCCGCCGCCGGTACGGCGGGTCGAGGGCCAGGTAGTGCAGCACGGCCTCGCTGGTGGTGCTTACCTCGACCAGGCGCAGCAGGGCGCCGGTGACCACGAATCGCTCGGTCACCGGCGCGCGGTAGATGGAGTTGGTGTAGTCGAGGTCAACCACGGTACCCGGGCGCGCGGGGATGCGCCACAGCGGCTGGGCCGACTCCGGGGCCGTCACCACCACCACCGGTACCGGTAGCAGCAAGTAGACGGCCGCGACCGCACCGGCGGCCGCGGCCGCGACCAGCGCGACCTGCCTAGAACCCTTCGACGCCGCGCTCCCGGTAGTAGCGGATGGCGCCCGGATGGTAGGGTACCGGCGACTTGGTCGCCGCGCCGATCAGCGTGATGTTGGTCGCCTCCTTGTGCACCTGCGCGAGGTCGCCGCGCCGCTCGAAGACCAGCTTTGTGATCTGGTAAGCCAGCTCGGCGTTGAAGTCCTGGTGGACGACCAGCAGGTTGGCCACACCGATGGTCGGCGCGTCGGCGGCCATGCCCGGGTAGAACTCCTTCTGGATCACCGCGCGGAAGTAGAGGTTGCCGTACTTGCGGGCGAGCGCCGGCACCAGGGCATCCAACGGGATCAGCTTGATGCGCACGCCCGGCGAGGCCGCCAGGTCCAGCACGCCGGCGGTCGGCAGTCCGCCGCTCCAGAAGAACGCGTCGATCTTGCGGTCCTTGAGCGCGTCCACCGAGGGCGCGACACCCAGCCGCTCGCGCCGGATGTCGCGGTCGGGGTGCAGCCCCGCCGCCTCGAGGATGCGCAGCGCCGTCACCTCGGTGCCGCTGCCCGGCGCGCCGACCGACACGCGCTTGCCGCGCAGGTCGGCGATGGTGTTGATGCCGGTGCCCTCGATGGTGACCAGGTGGTTGAAGTTGTTGTACAGCGGCACGAGCGTGCGGATCGGAACCGGCGAGCCGCGGAAGTCGTGCTCGCCCCGGTACGCGTCGGCCGCGGTGTCGGCCAGCGTGAAGGCGAGGTCGGCCCGCTTGGCCGCGATCAGCCGCATGTTGTCCACGGACGCCGGCGTGACCTCGGCCGTGGCGGTGACGCCCGAGAGGGTGCGGGAGATCAGGGAGGCCAGCCCGCCGCCCAGCGGGAAGTAGACGCCGCCCGTGCCGCCGGTGGCGATGGCCAGCCGGACCGCGGGGGCCGCGGCCGCCGGCCCCAGGCTGCCGGCGGCGAGCGCGGTGACGACCAGAGCCGCCAGGACCAGTCTGCTCACGCTCATCAACTCCCCTGTCGCGGATTTGATCGGAGTGCCGGCCGTATTCGCCCCCCTCCGGGCGACTCCTGTCGGTCAGCGGCCGGCGAACGCGACCCCGGGCAGGGGCGCGGCGGCGCCGCGCGCGGCGTAACGCAGCACGCGCCACAGCCAGACGAAGTACCGCATCACCAGGGGCCGGCCGGCCAGGTCGGCGTCCAGCGCGCGCAGGTCGTCCAGCCAGGGCGGGTCGCCGATGAGCGCGAGGGCCGGGTCGCCCTCCGGCAGGTGGACGAAGGCGTAGAGCACCATGGTGACGATGAGGAGTCCGGTCACCGCCAGGGCCAGCGTGCGCCACACCGCCGCCATCGGCATGGAGGTTCCGGGCGCAGCGCGCGGCTCCTCCTCCGGCGCCTAGCGCAGCCGCGGGTCCAGGACCTCGCGCAGCCCGTCGCCGACCAGGTTGAGTGACAGTACCGTCAGGAAGATCGCCAGCCCCGGCCACAGCGCCAGCCACGGCGCGCGTCCCAGATAGGCCTGGGCGATGTTGAGCATCGACCCCCACGAGGGCGTCGGCGGCTGGGTGCCCAGCCCGAGGAAGCTGAGCGTCGCCTCGGCGGTGATCGCCGCGGCCATGGCCAGCGACGCCTGGACCAGCACCGGGGACAGCGTGTTGGGCAGGATGTGCCTCCACAGGATGCGGCCGTCGCGCGCGCCCAGCGCCCGGGCAGCCTCGACGTAGGTGCGCTCGCGCTCGCTCAGCACCTGACCGCGCGCGAGCCGGATGAAGCCCGGGGTGAACACGATGCCGATGGCGATCATGGCCTTGACGAGCCCGGTGCCGAGCACGGCGGCGATGGCCAGCGCCAGCACCAGGAAGGGAAAGGAGAGGAGCGCATCGGTCAGGCGCATCAGGAAGTTGTCGAGGGGGCCGCGGTAGTACCCGGACACCAGCCCGAGCGGGAGGCCGACCAGCACCGCCAGGCCCACCGACACGCACCCGGCGAGCAGCGAGGTCCGTGCCCCGTAGATGACGCGGCTGAGGATGTCGCGGCCCAAGTCGTCGGTGCCGAGCAGGTGCGCCCGCGAGGGCGATTGCAGGAGGTTCGTGAAGTCGGGCTTCGCCGGATCCGCGGGCGCGACCACCGGGGCCAGCAGCGCGGCTCCCACGACCAGCCCGACGACCCACAGCCCGGCCAGCGCCAGGCGGTTGCGGGCGTACCGATGGAGGACGTAGCGCAGTCCCACAGCCTCGGACCGCGGCGTGCGGGTGGGCAGGGCCAGCGTGCTCTCGCCGGCGGCCACGCTAGCGCCGCTCCTCCACGAGCCGGATGCGCGGGTCGAGGAACGAGTAGCTGACGTCGACCGCGAAGTTCACGAAGACGATGGCCACCGCGCTGAACAGTACCACGCCCTGCACCATCGGGTAGTCGCGGGTCAGAATCGACTCCACCGCCAGCCGGCCGATCCCGGGCACGGCGAAGATCGTCTCGGTGATCACGGCGCCGCCGAGCAGGCCGCCGAGCTGGAGCCCCATCACCGTCGCCACCGGGATCATCGCGTTCTTGAGGGCATGACGCACCAGCACCACCCGGTCCCGCAGCCCCTTGGCCTGCGCGGTGCGAATGTACTCGGTGCCCAGCACCTCGAGCATGCTGCTCCGCAGCAGGCGCATCACGAGCGCCGCGAGCGCGGTCCCCAGCACGGTGGCCGGCATGACCATCATCTGGAGGTTGCGCGCGGGATCGATCCAGGGCTCGACGTAGCCTGACGGCGGCAGCCAGCGGAGGTTGACCGCGAGCAGGTAGATGAGCATGATGCCCAGCCAGAAGTTGGGGATCGAGATGCCCGCCAGCGCCACCGTCGTGGCGGCGTAGTCGAGCACGGACCGTCGCTTCCACGCGGCCAGCACGCCGGCCGGCACCGCGATCGCCCACGAGACCACGAGCGACAGCACCGCGAGCTCCACGGTCACCGGCAGCTTCAACAGCAGCACCTCGCGGACCGGCCGACCGTCGCGCACCGACTTGCCCAGGTCGCCCCGCAACACGTGGCCGAGCCAGATCGCGTAGCGGACCACCAGCGGCCGGTCCAGGCCCAGGTGGCGGCGGAGCGCCTCGATGGCCTCGGGGTCGGCCTCGCCGCCGGCGAAGACCAGCGCCGGATCGCCGGGGATCAGCGCGATCAGCGTGAACACCACCATGCTGACGAGCAGCAGGACCGGGATCGTCAGCAGCAGGCGGCGCGTGATGTAGCGGGTCACCGGCCGCGCGTCCGCCTACGGGCTCAGCCACGCGGTGCGCAGGCGCACCTACGGGTTCAGCCAGACATTCCGGAACCGCATCATGCCGTCGGAGATGTGGACGAAGCCCTGGAGGTTGGGCCGCATCGCCTTGTACTCCTTCGGCCACCACAGGTAGATGTAGGGCAGGTCGTCGTTGAGGATCTCCAGGATCTCGCCGTAGGCGCGCTTGCGGTGGTCGGCGCTCGTCAGGATGCGCGCCGCGTCCAGCAGCGAGTCCACCTTCGGGTTGCTGTAAGGGCCGTAATTCAGGCCGCCGCCGGTCACGAAGAACGCGTAGATGTTGCCGTCGGGGTCGGGCCGGCCGCTCCAGCCGATCTGGATGGCCTGGAACTGCCGCGAGCTGAGCTGGCTGAGCAGCGCGCCGAACTCCACGATCTCCAAATTCACGCGGATGCCGGCCTCGCCGGCCATGGACTGGATGACCTGGACCACCTGCTGCTGGATGCGGCCGGGCGCGGTCTTCATGGTGAAGGCGAAGCCACCGGCCTGCCCGCCCTCGCGGAGCTTCTGGCGCGCCAGCTCCAGGTTGCGTTCGGGGATGCGGGCGTTAGGGCCGGCGTCCGAGGCCAGCATGCCCGTCGGGAAGGGGCCGTTCGCCGGCGCCACAGTCTCGCCGAAGACCACCCGCGCCAGCGTCCGGCGGTCGATGGCGGCGTTCAGCGCCTGGCGGAGCGCCTTGTTGTTGAACGGGGGCGACTCGATCTGCAGCCAGATCCCCTGGTAGGCCAGGCCCGCGCGCTCGAGCAGGCGGACGCGGGCGTCGGTCTTCAGGGCCGGCACCTCGGTCGCCGGGACCATGTTGATGATCTCGAGTTCGCCCGCGCGCAGGTTGGCGACCCGCGCCTGCTCGTCGGGGAAGGGCCGGTAGACGATTCGGTCCACGAACGCGGCGTTGCGATCCCAGTACCGGTCGAACCGCTCCAGGACGATGCGCTCCTGGGGCCGCTTCTCGACGAACCGGTAGGGACCGGTGCCCACCGGCTCGCGCGCGAAGTCGCGGCCCAGCCGCCGCGCGGCGGCGGGCGAGACCATCATGCCGGCGCGGTCGCTGAGCACCGAGAGGAACGGGCTGAAAGGCTTCTCCAGGTCGATCTGGACGGTGAGCGGGTCCACCACGGTCACCCGCTCCACCAGGACGATCTCGCTGCGCCGGGGCGAGCCAAACGCCCGGTCGAGCATCCGCTCAAAGTTGTAGCGGACGGCCTCGGCGTTGAAGGGGGTACCGTCGTGGAAGACGACGTTGGGCCGCAGGCGGAAGGTGTAGGTGCGGCCATTGTTGGCGATCGTCCACGAGGTGGCCAGCATCGGGACGATTTCGAGGTTCTGGTTGACGTCCACCAGCTTGTCGTAGAGGTTCTGGAAGACCTGGCGGTCGACGGCGGCGATGGACTGATGCGGGTCCATGTTGGGCGGGTCGGCGTCCAGCCCGGCCCGCAGCGTGCCGCCGCGTCGCGGGGACTGGGCCGACGCCAGACCGGCGAGCAGGATCACGATCACGGCCACAGCAAGAAGCGTGCGTCTCACCCCGATCACCTCCGTGGCGTCGTGCCCCGCCCGCGCTACGCGCGGAGCGAGGCCTCGATCAGGTCGAAGTGCCGGTCCATGGCCCCGGCGGCGCGCGAGGCGTCGCCGGCGTGCAGCGCGTCGTAGATCTCCCGGTGGGTGGCGTAGACGGCGTCGAAGAACGCGCCGTCGAGCAAGTACTCGCGCCGGCGGAGCTCCTGCGCGAGCCGCTGGCCCATTACGTCGATCAGCGGGCGGACCGCGCGCTCGAGCACCGGGTTGCCCGTTGCGTGGAGGAGCGCCACGTGGAAGGGGCCGTTCGCCTCGGCGAAGGCGTCGAAGTCGCGCGAGGTGGCCGCCCGACGCATCGCCTCCAGCGCCCCGGCCAGCGCGGCGAGCGCGGCGGGCGTGATGCGCGCGGCCGCCGCCTGCGCGACGCCGCGCTCGAGGATGCGGCGGGCCTCGAGGGTCTCGACCGGACTGTCCTCGCTCTCCAGGAGCGCGACCGCCGCGTCCGGCGGCTCCGGCGTCCGGACGACGTAGGTGCCGTCGCCGGGCCGGCTCTCGAGCACGCCGACGATCTGCAGCGCGCTCAGCGCCTCGCGCACCGAGGGACGGCTCACGCCCATCTCGTCGGCGAGCACGCGCTCCGGCGGCAGCCGGTCGCCGACACGGTAGGCCGCGCGCCGTATCGCCTCGGTGATCTGCTCGGCGACCTGCGCGCTCTTCCGCCTGGTGGCAATCTTCTGGAAGGGCACGGTTGCTTCCACTCTAGCGACCCGCACCGCCGGCCTGTCAAGTGGTCAGACCGCCGTCGTCACCGACCCGTTACACGCGGCAACACGGGTCCGGGGCTAGGCACCCACCGCCTGGCGCACCGCGCGCAGGTTGGCCTCGGGTGCGTCGATCGGGATGACGCACCCGGCGGTGGCGATGAACCGCGTCCCCCCGGTCTGGGCGATGGCGTCCCGGACCTCGGCCGTCACCTGCTCCGGGGTTCCCTTGCCGATCGTATCCATCGCGTCGATGCCGCCCGCCAGCGTGCCCGAGAACTGCGCGCGCGCCTCCTTGAGGGTGGGGGTCGTCCGGCGATCGTGCCAGTTGATGATCTGCACCGGGTAGTCGGTGAGCTGCTCGAACATGATGCGCTCGCCGTGGATGTGCAGCATGATGATCTCCGCGTGCCGGGCGGCGTCCAGCACACGCAGGTCGTAGGGCCGCGCGAACTCCTCGTACTCCTCGATGGTCATGTACGCCGTGGAGGCGCACTGCGTCGCGAAGAACAGGCCGTCGGCGCCCGCGGCCAGGCACTCCTCGGCGAACTTTGCGGTGGCCTCCGTGATGATGTCGAGACCCTCGTGCATCTCGTCCACCGAGTCGCGGAGGTAGCGCAGCAGCGCGGTCTCGCCGGCCAGCGTCCGCGCGATGCTGAGCGGGCTGAAGACGGTCGCCAGGACGATCTCTTCCGGGAGCTCCTTGCGGATCAGGCGCAGCGTGCGCAGCTCACGGCCGTGGGCGCCGGCGGTGACGTCGATGCGCTTGAGCTTGGGCCAGTCCGTGTCGCGCTTGATCGGCCGGTCTGTGTAGTGCCGGGTGCCCTCACGGTTGGGCCGATAGGTGGACCGCAGGCCCCAGTCGTCGCCGTAGAACCCGCTCGCCGAGGTGACCTTGAGGAAGTCCCAGTCGTACGCCCGGAAGAAGGCCACGTGGGCCGCCGCCAGCGGCTCCGCACGCTGGTCCTCCTGCGGGAAGTGTCGCCACAGCGCAACCGGCGGCCTGTCCACGGGCCGGCCGTCGATCGCGGCGTACACCCGCTCGCGCTTCGTCACCGATCACCGCTCCCTTCCATGGCCAGCATCAGGCCGGCGCGCGCTGCCCGCCGCAGCCGGCGAGGATCGCGCGCAGGTCCTCCATCGTCATGTTGCCACCACTGAGGATCAGTCCGACCCGGCGATTGGCCACGCGGTCCCGCAGCCGCAGCGCGGCGGCCACGGGCGACGCCCCGGCCAGCTCTGCGAGCTGGCCGGTCGTTTGGAGGAGGATTCGCACGCCGTCGGCCATCTCCTCGTCGCCGACCAGCACCATCTCGTCCAGGTGCTCCCACAGCATCGCCAGCGTGAGCGCGAACGGCGCCCGGGTCGCCAGGCCCTCGGCACGGGTGGAGAGCGCGTCGAACGCTACCCACCGCCGCTCGCGCCACGAGCGGGCCACGGCCGGGGCGCCCTCGGCCTGGACGCCGATCAGCACCAGGCGCGGGTTGAGGGTCTTGGCGGCGATCGCGTGTCCGCACGCGCCCGAGCCGCCGCCCACCGGGACGATCACTATCTCGAGGTCGGGGACCTCTTCGATGAGCTCGAGGCTCGCCGTAGCGACGCCGGCGATCAGGTGCGGCTCGTTGCCGGAGTGCACATACCGGTAGCCCTCGGCCGCGGCGGTGCGCTCCACCCACTCGCGTGCGTCGTCGAAGTCGGCTCCGACCTCCACGATCTCCGCGCCCAACTCGCGCATCGCCGCCAGCTTGACCGGGTTCGCGTCCCGCGGGACGCCGATGATCGCCCGCACGCCGAATAGCCGCGCGGCGAAGGCGATCGACTGGCCGTGGTTGCCGGTGGAGGCCGAGATCACCCCGCGCCGGCGCTCCTCCGCCGGCAGCCGCGAGATCAAGTTGACGCCCCCGCGCACCTTGAAGGCGCGCGTCGGGTTCAGGTTCTCGCACTTCACGTACGCGCGGCAGCCCAGCATGCGGTCCAGCGCTGGCGAGGTCACCACGGGCGTAGGTCGGAGGTGCGGCGCGATGGCGCGACGCGCCGCCAGGACGTCGGTGAACTCCGGCCACCCTCGCGCGTCCATGCCTGCGTCCTCGTGTGGCTACGGCACGAGCCGCATCGGGAAGTCCTCCACCAGGTAGAACCGACCCTCCAGGTAGTCCACGACCGACAGCGCCAGCTCCGGGAGCGCGTCCACCTGCTCGCGCGACGCCGCGACCTGCAGCAACGACGCCCGAAACGCGGAGAGGACCACGGGGTGACTGACCACCAGCGTCGTCCGGCCGTAGAACCGGTCGCCCACGGCCCGCAGCGCCGCCTCGAACCGCGCCACCCCCTCGGCGAGCGACTCGCCGTCGGCGCTTGTGGTGTACGACTCGTACAGCCGGTCGAGCCACTCGTCGCGCTCCGCGGCGCCGCGCAGCATTGCGGCCGTGCGCAGCTCGTCCAGGCCGTCGCGCTCATAGAGCGCGCTCGGCCGGGCCGCGGCGATCGCGGTGGCGGTGTCCAGGCACGCCCGCTGGGGGCTCGCGACGATGGCGTCGAAGTGGGGCAACCCCGCGGCGGCCAGCGCGACGTCCGCCGCGGCGTCGGCGTGCAACGGCGGGTCGCCTTCGTCGGCCAGGGTCCAGTCGACCGGCCCCCGGCAGAGCAGGAGCAGCCGGGTACGGAGGGGCTGCGCGGCGGTGAGATCCATCGCGGCTCAGGCCCGGACGACTGCGGTCAGGCGCTCCAGGCGGCTCATTGCTCGTCCGTGGAAACGGTCAATCCAGCGCGCGCTTCATGTGCACCATGTAGGTCGAGAAGCCCAGCCGCTCCCAGAACGCCACGGCCTCCGTGTTCCTGGTGGCGACGGTCAGCTCGATCAGCGTCACGCCCTGCCCGCGCATCCAGAGCAGCAGGCCCTCCACCAGCCGCCGGCCCACGCCCCTCCGCCGGTGCGCCTCGCGGATGACCACATCGTGGATGTACCCGCGGCGGCGGTTGACGAAGAACGCCGGCAGTAGCGAGATGCGCCCCACCGCGTAGCCGACAAGCCGTGTCCCCTCGGCGCCCACCAGCGCGAGCGCGTCGTCCCGCCCGAGCAGCGAGCGCACGAAGTAGCGATACTCGTCCCGCCAGTCGCCCGACGGCGCGAACGCGGGGTCGAGTCGCGCGTGGTGGAGGGCCAGCTCACCCCAGATCGAGACGATCTCGGGGATGTCCTGGGCCGTCGCCGGTCGGATCACGTATCCCGACGCGACGTCGGCCGGCATTCGTCTCGGCACCGCCATCACGCGGCCTCCCGGGCTCTTGGGGAGGGGTTCTGCCGGATGGGGGTGACTCCTCTACCGGCCGGATGCCGGCTGCCCGCCGGGCTGGTATTGTCGTAGACAGCAGACGTCCCCGGAGGTGTCGCGATGGGAGCCCGCTCTGCGCTCGCGGCGATGGCGCTGGTCCTGGTGGTTGGGGCCGTGCCAGCGGCCGCGATGGAGCTGCGCGTGGGGCCCGCGGCCCGTGTGGCCGCTGGCGAGACGGTCGCCGACGACGTGTACGCGGCCGGGCCCTGGGTGGTCGTCGGCGGCCGTGTGCGCGGGGACCTGATCGCCGCCGGCGGGCACGTGGACCACGCCGGCCAGGTAGACGGCGACCTGGTCGCGGCTGCCGGCACGGTGACCGCCTCTGGCCGGGTCGGCGCCGCGATCCGGCTCGTCGGCGGGAACGTGATCCTGCGCGGCGCCGTGGGGGGCGACGTCGTGGCCGCCGCCGGCACCCTGCTGCTGGTCGAGACCGCCGAGGTCGCCCGCGACATGGCGGTCGTCGGGGGCACGATCACGCTCATGGGCACCGTGGGGCGGCACGCCCGGCTCGCGGCGGAACGCGTGGAGATCGGCGGGACAATCGTCGGCGACCTCTCGGTCACCGCCGCCGAGATCGCCCTCGCTCCGACCGCGCTCGTGCGCGGGAACGTGCTCTACCGCAGCAACCGCCCCATCGTGATGGCGCCCGGCGCGCGGGTGCTGGGCCGCGTCGAACAGCTCACGTACCCGCCGCGGCCGGCGCCGCCGCAGGGAACGCTGCGCGCGCTTCGCATCGGGCTCGGCATCGCCGACTTCGTCTGGATGCTCGTGGTGGCGCTGGTGCTGGTGGCGCTCGCGCCCTCAGTGGTCCAGGCCACGGCCGACGTGCTGCGCGCGCGGCCGTGGGCCTCGCTGGGGTGGGGCGCCCTGCTGCTGGTCGCCACGCCGGTGGCGGTCGTCGTGCTGTTCGTGATGGTGCTCGGCATCCCGGTGGGGATGCTGCTCGTCGTCGCCCAGGTGCTGGGGCTGTTCGTGAGCCACGCGGCCGCGGGCCTGGCGTTCGGGCAGGCCGTGGCGCCCCGGTTGGGGTCGCGGTACGCCGCGGTCGCGCTCGGCGTGGCCGTCGTCGCCGTGCTCACCAGCCTGCCCTTCGTCGGCTGGCTGCTGCGACTGGTCGTCGTCGCGCTGGGCTTCGGGGCGGTCGTCCTGACGCTCTGGCAGCGCCGTGCGCCGGCCCCGCCGGGCTCGCCGGCCCCGCTCCCGCCCGTCCCGAAGGCCGTCGCCTGAGGCCGGGCCCGGGCGGGCCCGCGGACTAAACGCGCCGCCCGCGCCGGCCGTCTATGCGGGTAAAGGTCGGGCGGCGCGGCCGCCCGGGCGTGAGGCGGACCATGCAGCAGGCGCTCGCAAAGTTTGTGCCGTCGGCGTCGGAGCCGTGGGACCGCGCCAGGGCGGCGCACCTGCTCAACCGGGCCGGATTCGGCGGTCGGCCCGACGAGATCGACCGGATCGTCCGCATCGGCATGGACGCCGCGGTCGAGGAGCTCGTCGCCATCGACCGCGTCCCCGAGACGACGGCGCCGCCCGACTTCTCGGCGTTGCGCGCGGCATGGGCCGCCGCAGCCGCGCTCACCCCGGCGAACTCCACCGAGCGCCAGCGCTTCGAGGCCCGCGTCACCGCGCAGCGGCTGGACAACCAGAAGCTGCAGGAGCTGCGCGAGTGGTGGACCGCGCACATGCTCCGCACGCGGCGGCCGCTCCAGGAGCGCATGGTGTTGTTCTGGCACGGCCTGCTGGTCTCGGGACGGCCCGAAGTGCGCCTGGCCGAGACGCTCTACATCCAGAACGAGCTGTTCCGCCGGATGGCGCTCGGCAACTACAAGGCCCTCGTCCTGGCGATCTGTCGCGATCCAGCGATGCTCCAGTACCTGGACAACGAGAGCAACCGCAAGGGCCGACCGAACGAGAACTTCGCCCGCGAGCTGCTCGAGCTGTTCACGCTCGGCATCGGCAACTACACGGAGCAAGACGTGAAGGAGGCGGCCCGGGCCTTCACCGGCTGGACGCGGCGCGGCTACACGTTCTTCTTCGACGCCCGCCAGCACGACGACGGCCCCAAGACCTTCCTGGGGCGCACCGGCAACCTGGACGGCGGCGACGTCGTGGAGATCATCTTCGCGCAGCCCGCGGCGGCACGGTTCCTGCCGCGGCGACTGTTCGAGGCGTTCGCCTACCTGCGGCCCGAGGACGAGGTGATCGACGCGCTCGCCGAGGTCTTCCGGGCGTCGAACTTCGAGGTGGCGCCGGTGGTGCGCGCGATCTTGACCTCGCGTGTCTTCTACTCGCCGCGCGCGATGCGCACCCAGGTCAAGAGCCCGGTGCAGCTCGTCGTGGGCGCGGTCCGGCAGCTCGGGCTCGAGGATGCGCCACTGCCGCAGCTTGTCCGCGCGATGGACCTGATGGGTCAGGCGCTCTTCATCCCGCCCCACGTCGGCGGGTGGCCGCGCGGCGAGTCGTGGATTACCACCAGCACGCTGCTCGTGCGCTACAACTTCTCCGGCTTGCTGCTGACCGGCGGCATGCCGGGCGTGGCGCGGCGCGCCGCGGTCCCCCCAGCCCTGCCGCCGGAGGCGGCGCGCGCGTGCGAGGCCGCCCGGACCGCGGGCGAGGTCACCGACCGGCTGGTCGACCGGCTCGTGGGACGCGCGCTGGGCGCCGACCGGCGCCGCGCGCTCGTCCGGGCCCTGGGCGCCTCGGACGCCGCATCGCCCTTCGCGCTGGACGGCGGCGAGAGCGAGCGGCGCGTGCGTAGCGCGCTGCACCTGCTGATGTCCACCCCCGAGTACCAGCTCGCCTGAGAGGAGCGCGACCGTGATCAGCGGGATGACGCGACGGGAGTTCATCCGCAAAGGGCTCACGATCGTGGCGATGGGCGCCACCGCGCCGTCGTTCCTGACCCGGACCGCGCTCGCGATGGGGCACCCCTTCGACCTGGCCCAGGTGACCAGCCGGCCGGGTGTGCCAGACGACCACGTGCTGGTCGTCGTGCAGATGGGCGGCGGGAACGACGGGTTGAACACGCTGGTGCCCTTCGCCGACGACGCGTACTACCGCGCGCGGCCGCGCCTGGCGGTCCCGCGCGGGCAGGTCATCCGGCTGAACGACGAGCTCGGCCTCCACCCGCGGATGACCGCGTTCAAGGAGCTCTACGACCGCGGCGCGGCGGCGATCATCCAGGGCGTCGGCTATCCCAACCCCAGCCGGTCGCACTTCAAGTCCATGGAGATCTGGCAGTCGGCCGACCCCGATGGCCGCACGCTGCGTGTGGGCTGGATCGGGCGCTACTTCGACAGCAAGTGCCCGACCTGTGAGGTACCCGCCGCCGGGGTGAACGTCGGCCCGACGATGCCGCTGGCGATGCGGTCTGACGGCGGCCAGGCCGTGAGTTTGGAGACCCCCGAGGCCTTCCAGTGGATGCCGAGCCTGGACGGCAGCGGCGCGCGCGAGGAGCTGGAGCTGTTCAAGATCCTCAACGCCCCTGCGCCCAACGAGCCTGGTACCATCGACTTCCTGCGCCACACCGCGATGAACGCCGTCGTCGCCTCGGAGCAGGTCCGTGACGCCGTCCGGCGGTACCGCGGCGGCGCGGACTACCCCAACACGCGGTTCGGGGCGAGCTTGCGCCTGATCGCGCAGATGATCGCTGGGGGGTTGCCGACGAAGGTGTACTACGCGCACATGACCGGCTTCGACACGCACGCCGCGCAGCAGGGCGCCCACGACGCGCTCCTCGAGCAGCTCTCCGCCGGCGTCGCCGCATTCCTCCGCGACCTGGAGGCGCAGGGCAACGCCGAGCGCGTGCTCGTCGTGGCGTTTTCTGAGTTCGGCCGCCGCGTGGCGGAGAACGGCAGCGGCGGGACCGACCACGGCACCGCCGCTCCGATGTTCGCCTTCGGCCCGCGCGTACGGCCCGGGCTGCACGGCCGTCATCCCAGCCTGACCGACCTCGCCGACGGCGACCTGCGCCACCACGTGGACTTCCGCTCGGTGTACGCCACGATCTTGGAGCGCTGGCTGGGGGCCGACCCCGCGGCGATCCTCGGCGCGCCGTTCGAGCGGGTGCCCTTCCTGGCGTAGCGCGTGCGACCGGCGGGGAGGCAGGCGGTCCACGCCGAACCCTCTCGCGTGTGGACCATATCGAGCCCCTGAGCGCGACCGCGGCCGCAGCGCTCGAGGTCGCCCGCGAGGCCGCGGCGCTCGCCGCCTCCGAGCTCGGCTCCTCGCGCGAACTGAAGGACGTCCGGCTCAAGACGCCCACGGACCTGGTCACCCGCACCGATCACGAGGTGGAGCGGCTCATCACCCGCCGCCTGCTCGCGCGCTTCCCGGGTCACGCGGTGCTCGGCGAGGAGGGCGGCGCCGCGCACGAGGCGGCCGCGGGCGCTCCTCGCTGGATCATCGACCCCATCGACGGCACGTCCAACTTCGCCCATGGCGTGCCGTGGTTTGGGATCTCGATCGCGCTCGAGGAGGCGGGTGTGGTGCGCTGCGGGGTCGTGGCGGTGCCGCCGCTCGGCGAGTTCTTCGTGGCCGAGCGCGACCGGGGCGCGTACCAGGTGGGGCCCGATGGTGCGTTTGTACGCCTGCGCGTGTCCCCGATCGAGACGATCAATCAGGCGCTCGTGGCGACCGGGTTGCCGCGCGAGCCCCTGCGGAGCTGGCACGTGCCCACGATTCTCAGGGTGGCGATGCGCGCGCTCGAGGTGCGCATCATGGGCGCGGCGGCGGTCCACCTGGCCTATGTTGCCGCGGGCCGGCTCCACGCGTTCTGGGAGCCGGGGTTGTTCCCGTGGGACGTGGCCGCGGGCGTGCTCCTGGTCGAGGAGGCCGGCGGCCGTGTGACGGACTGGCGCGGCCGGCCGCTCCGGATGCCCGGGGGCCGGCTCCTGGCGTCCAACGGCCCGCTGCACGCGATGATGATGGCGCTGCTGATGGAGCCTAGCGAGGGCCCACGCGGCCAGCCGGCGCGGCCCGCCGTGCGCCCGGCCCGCCCACGAGCCCGCGTGCCACGAGCAGGAGCTGCCAGATCGCGGCGAGCGCCAGCACCGCGTACGCGGCGCCGTAGGCGGCCACGGTAACGAGGTCCGGCGCGCCGGTCGCGCCCGCGAAGAGCGCCCCGTCGTCGAGCGCCACCACCGCGGCGTGCGCGGTGGCCGCCACGGGGAGCGCGACGAGCACCAGCGCCCACCACCGGCCGGGCGCCGTCGGCGGGCCGACCACCCACGACGGCGCCAGCACGTCCACGTCCGCGCCGGCCAGCGCGGTCCGCAGCAACAGGATGCGACGCAGGCGGAACAGCACGGTCAGCGCGAGCGCCCCGGCGATCATCGGGTAGAGGCGTAGCCAGCCGTCGGGTCCGGTCGGCAGCCAGGCCAGACGGGCGGCGAGCGCGGCCCGGCCGGCGTCGGCTTCGCGCTGGCGCGCGCGAAGCCGTTCGGCACGCGCCGCGGCCGCCTGGCCGCGCGCCGCCAGACCCCCGCGCGCCTCGGCCAGCCGCGCGTCGAGGCCGCGTAGCGTCTCGTCGATACCTCTGCTCCACTCCGCCGCGCCCGACGAAGCCGGGCCGAATCCGGCCGGTCCGCCGAGCCGTTCCCAGAACCTGGGGTCCGCCGCGAGCGCCTCCCGAAGCACGCTGTTGAGCGCGAGCACGCTGGGCCCCAGGCTCTGCGCGGCGAGCCTGACCGCTTCCCTGACCTCGGGTGGCGCCTCGCCCAGCGCGCGCAGAGGCTCCAGCGTACCGTCCGCGGCCAGGGCGAGTGCCTCGACCCGCTGGCCGATCTGCCGGCGGATCGCTTCCTCGACCGTCTCCGAGACGGTCTGGCCCTCTGGGGTCTGTAGCGAGATCGTCGCCTTCAAAGGGTCGCCGCCGGCGGCTGATGCGAGTCCTCTGTCGAACAAATCCGCGACCGCACGGTGGAGTTGCGCGGGCGCCAGGGCGAGCTCGCGCCGCAATCGCCCCAGCCCGGCGGTGGCCTGCTCCACCGCGTGCCCGGCCGCGGCTGCCGTCTCCTGCTCGCGCTCTGCCGCCGCCAGCGCCGCGGCAAGCGGTCCGGCCGCGGCCCGCGCCTGGTGGATCGGGAGCAGCACCAGCAGGTGGAGCAGGGCGAGCGCGACCAGCACCGCGCCGAGGAAGGCCTGGAAGGCCCGCACCTCGGCCGCGTAGGCCGCGATGACTCGGTCACGATCGGAAGGGTTCGCCACGCCACGCTCCGTCAGCCCGTGGGCCGGCTGCCGGCTAGTTTTGCCGCCTGGCCTGGCTATGCCTCCTGACCCCGCCACGGCGATCCTGGCAGTCAGCTCTCGAACCCAGGCCAGCGCCTCGACGCCGCCCCCTGGATTAGACCGACGCGTCGGTCTACAATTGGAGCGTGGCCAGAAGAGCGACCCTTGAGACCTCCACACGAGACCGTCTCTTGCAGGCGGCCATGGACGTCTTCGCCCGGCGTGGCTATCACGGCACCACCGTGGACGATATCGTGGCCTGGTCCTCGTCGTCGAAAGGTGCCTTCTATCATTACTTCCCGAGCAAGCAGGGGATCTTCCTCACGTTGCTCGACCGTCTGGCAGGACTCGTCGAGGCGGGCGTCGAGGCCGCGATCGCCGGTGAGGAGGGCGGGCTCGCCAAGGTGGAGGCGGCGCTGCGCGTCGTGCTCGATGTCGCCGTCGAGCACCGCGAGTTGACGCGCATCCTGCTCATCGAGGCGGCGGCGCTGGGGGCGGAGTTCGAGCAGGGCCGCCTGGGGATCCACCGCCGGTTCGCGGCGCTCATCCAGCGCCACCTCGACCGCGCGGTCGCCGACGGCGCGATCCCATCGCAGGACACGGCCCTGGCCGCAGCGGCGTGGATCGGCGCCATCAACGAAACCGTGACGCAGACGCTCGCGCAGGACGGTGACCTGCGCGCCGTGCTGCCCGGGCTGCGCGCGTTCCTCCTGCGCAGCGTGGGCGCCGCGGCGGGTGAGACCGGGTGAGGTCGCAATGCAGGCGGATGCCCCGGTGAGCGCGCGCCAGGCGCCGGTCGCGGCCGAGACCGGCGCAGGAGCCGGCGCGCTCCACCGCTGGCGCGCCACCACGGCCACCGCGGCGTCGAAGGCGACCTCGCTCGGCAGGCCTGTGATCGCGTGGGCCACGCTGCCCGTTGCGGCGATGGACCCGATTGCCGCCTACGGTGCGCTCCGTACGCTCGACGCGTGGGTCACCCTGTGGGCGCGACCGGAAGACGACCTGACGCTGGTCGGCCTGGGTCGCGCCTGGGAGTTCTCCGGAGCCGGGGCAGACCGATTCACGATGGCACGCGATGCCTGGACCGCGCTCATGCGTGACGCGCTGACCCCGGCGCAGGCGGGCATGCCGGCGCCCCGCGATCCTGGGAGCGGCACGGCATCCGCGGAGGCCTCGCTCCCCAGCGGTCCGATGGCGATGGGCGGGTTCGCCTTCTCCGCCGACCCGGGCCCCGGCGTGCTCTGGCGCGGATTCGCATCATCGTCGCTCGTGCTGCCCGAGCTGACGATCGTGGCGACGGCGGCTGGAGTCACGGTGACCCTCGCGGCGGTGCTCGCACCGGGCGCGACCGACGATCCTGGGCGGGCGGACCGGCCGCTGGCACTGCTGGCCGCGGTGGAGCGCGTCGCGCGAGAGATCGCCTCCCCAGGGACCCCCGCCGTCCGCGACCCCAGCGGCGCGCCCGCGGTCGTCCTCGAGGAGTTTCCTCCCGCAGCGGCGTGGAAGGCCGCGGTGGCCGCGGCCGCGGCGGCGGTGCGCGAGGGGCGGCTAGCCAAGGTAGTGCTGGCACGTGGCGTCCGCGTCCGCGGGCACGGCGTCGATCCGGCCGCGGCGCTGCGGCGGCTGCGAGCGGAGTACCCGTCGTGCACGCTGTTCGCGGTCGAGCGCGAGGGCCACTGCTTCCTCGGCGCGACGCCCGAGCGCCTGGCACGCGTGGCCGGGGGCCGCGTGCACACGATGGCGCTCGCGGGATCGGCGCCCCGCGGGATCACGGACGAGGACGACCGGGCGATCGGCCGGGCGCTGCTGGGGAGCGCGAAGGACCGCCTCGAGCACGCCCTGGTCGTGGACGCGCTCCGCGAGGCGCTTGCGGGCATGTGCGAGACAATCGAGGTCCCCCCGCAGCCTTCGCTGCTGCGGGTCTCGAACGTACAGCACCTGTGCACACCCCTGGCCGGGGTACTCCGCGCGGGCGCCGGCGTGCTCGACGTGGCTGAGCGGCTGCACCCGACGCCGGCGGTCGGCGGGGTGCCGCGCGCGGCCGCGCTGCCCTGGATCGACGAGCACGAGGGCTTCGACCGCGGCTGGTACGCCGGTCCGGTCGGCTGGGTAGATCGCCGGGGCGACGGCGAGTTCGCCGTGGCCCTGCGCTGCGCGCTGACCGGCGGTGACGAGGCGGTGCTGTTCGGCGGCTGCGGCATCGTCGCCGACTCGGACCCGGACGCCGAGTACGCGGAGGCCGGGCTCAAGCTCCGGCCGATGCTGTCGGCGCTGGGCGCCAACGGGACGCGTTGATGCCGCGCCCGGGCCTGAGGACTGCGCCGTGACCGCATCTCCCGAGAACGCGACCTACGCGTACGTCGGCGCGTTCGTGGACGAGCTGGTGCGCTGTGGCGTGCGCCACCTCTGCCTGTGTCCGGGCTCGCGCTCGACCCCGCTGGCGATCGCCGCGGCGCGGCACCCCGGCATGCGGGCGTGGACGCTCATCGACGAGCGCTCGGCCGCGTTCTTCGCGCTCGGGCTGGCCCGGGGGCTGCGCGCTCCGGTCGCGGTGCTCTCGACCTCGGGCACGGCCGCGGCCAACTTCCACCCGGCGGTCGTCGAGGCGCGCTACGGCCGCGTGCCGCTGGTGGTGCTGACCGCGGACCGGCCACACGAGCTGCGCCACGCCGGCGCCAACCAGACCATCGATCAGATCCGGCTCTACGGCGCGCACGCGAAGTGGGCGGCCGATGTCGCCCTGCCCGAGGCGACCGACGCCATGCTGCGCTATGTCCGCACGCTTTCGGCGCAGGCCGCGGCGATCGCGGAGGCCGAGCCCGCCGGGCCCGTCCACCTCAACTTCCCGCTGCGCGAGCCGCTGGTCCCCTACGCGGCGCCCGAGGAGCTGCCCTCGCGGGAGCAGCGGTCGGCCTCGGCCTGGGAAGGCCGCGGCGCGAACCGGCCCTACGCCGCGGTCTCGCCGGCGGTCCGCGCGCCCGCCTCCGACTTGGTCGACGCGTTGGCACGGGAGCTCACCGGGCAGCGGCGTGGCCTGATCGTCTGCGGGCCTGACGACCACCCGCACCTGCCGACCGCGGTAACCGGGCTCGCCGCGGTGCTGGGCTACCCGATCCTCGCCGACCCGCTCTCGGGCGTGCGGTGCGGCGCGCACGACCGGCGCTACGTGATCGACGCCTACGACCCGGTTCTGCGGGTCGAGGCGGCCGCGGCGCGGCTTGTACCCGACGTCGTGATCCGGTTCGGTGCGTGGCCTGCCTCGAAGCCACTTTGCGCGTACCTGCAGGCGCAGGCGGCCGCGCGCCAGATCGTGGTGGACCCCGGCGGCGAGTGGCGCGATCCGACGCGCGTCGCCTCGGCGTACGTGCACTGCGACCCGGCGCTCCTCTGCCAGGCCCTGGCGGCGGCGCTGCACGGCAAGACCCCGCCCGCCCTGGGCTGGTCGGCCACCTGGCGCCGGCTGGCGAGCAGCGCGCGCGCCGCGATCGAGCACCACCTGGCCGGCCTCGCCGAGCCGTTCGAGGGCAAGGTGTTCGCCGAGCTCGCGCGGCTGCTGCCCGACGGCGCGGTGCTGTTCGCCGGCAACAGCATGCCTGTGCGCGACCTGGACTCGTTCTTCCCGGGCTCGGGCCGGCCGATCCGCCTCATGGGCAACCGCGGGGCCAGCGGCATCGACGGCGTGGTCTCGACCGCGCTCGGCGTCGCGGCCTCGGGCGCCGGGCCGGTGGTGCTGGTGGTCGGCGACCTATCGTTCTACCATGACATGAACGGGCTGCTCGCGGCGAAGCTCCACGGCCTGTCCGCCACGATCGTATTGCTGAACAACGACGGGGGCGGCATCTTCTCGTTCATGCCGCAGTCCTCGCACCCCGAGCACTTCGAGGCGCTGTTTGGGACCCCGCACGGCCTGGCGTTCGAGCACGCGGCCGCCCTCTACGGCGCGTCGTACGCGCTCGCGCGGACGTGGGACGAGTTCGGGGCGCATGTGCGCCGCGCCACCGCGGGCCGCGGGCTCGCCGTGGTCGAGGTGCGGACCGGCCGCGACCGCAACGTGCGGCTGCACGCGGAGGTCTGGGCCGCGGTCGAGGCGGCCGTGCGCGCCGACGCGCGCACCGCAGCCCCCGGGGGAGGCGGCTGATGCCCGCGTTCGTCATCGACGGCGCGCGGTTGAACGTCGAGACGGCCGGCTCGGGTCCGGCGCTGGTCCTGCTCCACGGCTTCACCGGCAGCGCCCGGACCTGGCACGGTCACCTGGAGGTCTTCGCCGAGCGGTACACGACGGTTGCCCCGGACCTGCTGGGCCACGGTGCCTCGGACGCGCCGCCCGATCCGCGGCGCTACGCCGTGGCGCACGCGGTGGAAGACACGATCGGCATCCTCGACCGGCTCGCCATCCGGCGCGCGGCGCTGCTGGGCTACTCGATGGGCGGGCGGGTGGCGCTCGCGACCGCCATCGCGGCCCCAGAGCGCGTGGCCGCCCTGGTGCTCGAGAGCGCCTCGCCCGGCCTGCGCGGCCACGAGGCCCGCCTGGCGCGCGCCGCGCGCGACGCGGCGCTGGCCGAGACGATCGAGCGGGACGGCCTGCCCGCGTTCGTGGAGGAGTGGGAGCGCCAGGCGATCTTCGTCACCCAGGAGGACCTGCCTGGCGAGGTGCGCGCCGCGCTGCGCGCCCAGCGCCTGCAGAACAACCCCACGGGGCTGGCGAACAGCCTGCGCGGTTTCGGTCAGGGCGTCATGCCGCCGATGCACGACTTCCTGCCCGCCATCACGGCGCCGGCGTTGATCGTCGCGGGCGCGCTCGACCCGCGCTACGTGGAGATCGGCGAGGCGATGCGAAACGCGATGCCGCGCGCGCGGCTGGTGGTCGTGCCGCGGGCCGGCCACGCGGTGCACGTGGAGCAACCCGAGACGTTTCAGCACGTGGTGCTCGAGTTCCTGCGGGAGACGTTCACAGTCCTTGCCTGAGGGGGAGCGCATGCCTGTCGTCTGGCGGAAGGTCCGCGACTACACCGACATTCTCTATGAACAGGCCGAGGGAATCGCGAAGATCACCATCAACCGACCCGAAGTGCGCAACGCGTTCCGGCCAGAGACCGTGATGGAGCTCCTCGACGCGTTCGCGCGCGCGCGCGACGACGGGGGCGTCGGGGTCATCTTGCTGACCGGTGCCGGGGAGGAGGCGTTCTGTTCCGGCGGCGACCAGCGGGTGCGCGGGCACGGCGGGTACGTGGGCTCGGATGCGATCCCGCGCCTCAACGTGCTCGACCTGCAGCGCCTGATCCGCATCATCCCCAAGCCCGTGATCGCGATGGTGGCGGGGTACGCGATCGGCGGCGGCAACGTGCTCGCGACCGTCTGCGACCTGACGATCGCCGCGGAGAACGCGGTCTTCGGCCAGACCGGCCCGAAGGTCGGCAGCTTCGACGCGGGCTATGGCTCGACGTACCTGGCGCGCATCGTGGGGCACAAGAAGGCGCGCGAGATCTGGTACCTGTGCCGGCAGTACAACGCGCAGGAGGCGCTGGCGATGGGTCTGGTGAACGCCGTTGTGCCGCTCGAGCGGCTCGAGGAGGAGGCCGTGGCCTGGGCGCGCGAGATTCTGAGCAAGAGCCCGCTGGCGATCCGCCTGCTCAAGGCCGCCTTCAACGCCGACACGGACGGTCTGGCCGGCATCCAGCAGCTCGGCGGCGACGCGACCCTCCTGTACTACCTGAGCGACGAGGCGAAGGAAGGCCGCGATGCGTTCCTGGAGAAGCGTCCGCCCGACTTTGGCCGGTTCCCCCGTTTCCCCTAGCGCGTGGCGGCCCTGGGTGCTGGCCGCGCGTGTCCCGACGCTGCCCGCGGCGGTCGCGCCCGTGCTGGTCGGCACGGCGGCCGCGGCCGGGACGGGCGTCTTTCACCCGGCCCCGGCGCTCGCCGCGCTCGTTGGCGCGCTCGCGATCCAGATCGGTACCAACTACCACAACGACGCCGCCGACTTCCTCCACGGCGCGGACGACGCGCGCCGCCGTGGGCCGCAGCGCGTCACCGCCAGCGGCCTGTTGCCGGCCCGGCGCGTGCTGGCGGGCGCCTGCGCGAGCTTCGCCCTCGCCGCCGCGGCCGGGCTGTACCTCGTGTGGCTGCGGGGGTGGCCGATCGCGGTCGCCGGGCTGCTCTCGATCGCGGCCGGGGTGGCGTATACCGCGGCGCCCGTGCGCCTCGGCTACCGGGGCCTCGGCGAGCTCTTCGTCTTCATGTTCTTCGGGGTGGTGGCCGTGGTCGGGAGCGACTACGTGCAAACCGGCGTCGTCCGGGCGCAGGCCGTCGCGGCCTCGGTGCCGGTCGGGCTGCTGGCCGTGGCCGTGCTGGTGGCCAACAACCTGCGCGACATCGACACCGACCGCGCCGCTGGCAAGCGCACGCTCGCGGTGCGACTGGGCGCGCCGGCGACGCGGCTGCTCTACGCCGCCTGCCTGGCCGGGGCGCTGGCGGCGCCCGCGGCGATGCGCGCGTCGGGCTGGCTGGGAGACCGCTTCTGGTTCCCCTGGCTGGGGGCGCCGCTCGCCGTGGCGCTGGCCGCGACCGCGTTGCGGCGGGACGACGCCGCGTCGTTGATCTGGGTCCTCAAACGAACCGCCGGGCTGCTGCTGATCTACGGCGCGCTGCTCGCAGCGGCACTGCTGGGTGGTCCGGCGTGATCGTCCCGGACTGGTTGGCCGCGCGGGCGGCCGCGGCGCCCGACGCCGAGGCGGTCGTGGCGCCGCAGGGTGCCCTGACGTTCGGGGCGCTCGACGCCGAGGCCACCGCGGCCGCTCGCCGCCTGGCCGCGGCAGGCGTCGTCGCCGGCGCGCGCGTTGCACTCGCGTTGGGCAACGGCCTGCCGTTCGCCGTGCTCACCCACGCGCTGGCACGGTTGGGCGCGGTGATGGTGCCGCTCAACACGCGGCTCGCCGCCGCCGAGGCGTCCTGGCAGCTCGCCGACAGCCGCGCGGGTCTGGTGATCTGCGACGACGCGCACGGGGCACTGGCCGCATCCGCCGCGCGCGCCACGGGCGCCAGAGTGCTACCCTTGGATGAACTGGAGGCCGCCGTTTCGGCGGAGATCGTCCCCGGGCGCGGCATCGACCTCTCGGCGCCGCAGGGGATCATCTACACGTCGGCGACCTCGGGCCGGCCCAAGGGCGCGCTGCTCTCCTTCGGCAACCACTGGTGGAACGCCATCGGCTCGGTCTTGAACCTCGGGCTGCGCAGCGACGACCGGTGGCTGGTGCCGCTGCCGCTCTACCATGTCGGCGGCCTGGCGGTGCTGTGGCGCGGTGTGATCTACGGTATCCCGGCGGTCGTCTGTGACCGCTTCGACCCCGACGCCGCGAACCACGCGATCGACGCCGGCGGGGTCACGGTGGTTTCGGTCGTGAGCACGATGCTGCGGCGGATGCTCGACGCGCGGGGCGACCGGCCCTACCCGTCGACGCTGCGGTGCGTGCTCACGGGCGGAGGGCCTGTGCCGGCGGAGCTGATCGAGCGGTGCCTGGCCGCGGGCGTGCCGGTGGCCCCGAGTTACGGACTGACCGAAGCAGCCTCGCAGGTGGCGACGTTGCGGCCCGACCAGGTGGCGCGGCGGCCCAGATCGTCCGGCCGGCCGCTGCTGCCGGTGGAGGTCCGCGTGGACGGCGAGGAGATTCTGGTCCGCGGCCCCACCGTGATGCTGGGCTACGCTGAACGGCCGGAGGAGACCGCGGCCGCGCTGCAGGACGGCTGGCTGCGGACCGGTGACCTGGGACGCCTCGATGACGACGGGTACCTCTACGTGCTCGACCGCCGCGAAGACCTGATCGTCTCCGGCGGCGAGAACGTCTACCCCGCCGAGGTCGAGGCCGTGCTGGTGCAGCACCCCGCGGTCGCCGACGCCGGCGTGATCGGCGTTCCCGACCCTCAGTGGGGGCAGGCGGTCGCAGCCGCGGTCGTGCCGCGGTCCGGCGCGTACCTCGACGAGGCGTCCGTGCGCGCGTTCTGCGCGGACCGTCTGGCCGCCTACAAGGTGCCGCGCTGGGTCTGGACGGTCGACGCGCTGCCGCGCGGTCCGGGAGGCAAGCTGCTCCGCCACGAGTTGCGTGCGCAGGCCGCGCGCACGGCGGGGACGCTCTGATGCGCTCACGGGGGCCGCGCGGCGCGGTGGCGGCGCCCGTCGAGGAGCACCGGCGCTGGGTGCGCGACGCGTTCGGCGGTATCGCCCGCCGCTACGACCTGCTCAACACCTTGCTCTCCGGCGGCGTGCACCACGTGTGGAAGCGGCGCGCTGTGCGGGCCGCCGGGCTCCGCCGCGGTGATGTGGCCCTGGACGTGTGCTGCGGCACAGGCGACCTTGTGGTTGGCGCCGCGCGCGCGGTCGGACCCTCTGGACGGGCGATCGGGCTCGACTTCGCGCCCGCGATGCTGGAGGTCGCGCGGGAGCGCGCCCGCACCGCTCGGCGCGCCGCGGACGGCGCGGTGAGCCTGATCTGCGCCGACGCCGAGGCACTCCCGGTTCAGGATGCCGCGGTGGACGCGGTGACCATCGCCTTCGGGTTGCGCAACGTGGCCGACCCGGCCCGCGTGCTGCGCGAGTTCGCCAGGGTGCTGCGGCCCGGCGGCCGGCTGGTCATCCTGGAGTTCGGCCGGCCGCGGGCGGGGTGGCTCCGCGCCGCCTACGACGCCTACTCGCGCTCGGTGATCCCGCGCCTGGGCGGGTGGCTCTCCGGCCGGCGAGACGCCTACCAGTACCTTCACGACTCCATCCGGCGGTGGCCCGAGCCCGAGGCGCTGGCGGCGTGGATCCGCGAGGCCGGGCTGGACGACGTGGAGTACCGGCGGCTCACCGGCGGCATCGCGGTCCTCCACGTGGCCGAGCGACGCGCGTGATGCGCAGGAGGCGGCGCAACCTGGCCGCCGTGCACGAGCTCACCTGATGCGGCTGTGGTCGCTGCACCCTCGCTACCTGGACGCGCGAGGACTCGTCGCCCTCTGGCGCGAGGCGCTTCTCGCGCAGGCGGTCCTGCGGGGGCGGACGCGGGGCTACACGCGCCACCCCCAGCTCGTTCGGTTCCGGGCCGCCCGGACGCCGCTTGGGGCGATCGCGGCCTACCTCCGCGCAATCCATGCCGAGGCCCGGCGGCGCGGCTATCGGTTCGACGGCAGGAAGATCGGGCGCGGCGGCCGGGCGCCGCGCATCGCCGTCACCCGTGGCCAGCTGGCGTACGAGTGGAAGCACCTCAGGAACAAGCTCCGGCGGCGCGCGCCCGCGTGGCCAGTAGCGCGCCGGGCGGGTGCTCCGTTGCCCCATCCGCTGTTCCGCGTCGTCCCGGGGCCGGTGGCGCCCTGGGAACGCCGGCGCGTGCGCAGCCGCGCGGTTCGATCTACAAGAACAGCAGCCCGCGCTGCGAACAGGCGGCGCACGGCCCGGCGGCGCACGGCCCGGCAGGGGCTGCGGGGCTACAGCCCCAGCACGCCCCGAACGGCTCCGACGAGCGCGTCCACGTCTTCGGGGGTGTTGTAGCCCTGGACCGAGACCCGCAGGAGCTGCCGGTCGCCCCACTGCCAGATCGGGACCTCGACGCCGAACTCCTCGCGCAGCCGATTCGACGTCGCCTCGGGATCGCAGGCCGGCAGGAAGACGCTCGCCATCTGTCCGTACCATGCCGGGCCCTCGGGAGTCAGCGCCGGCTGGCCGGTCAGCGCGTTCATGGCCGCGCGCGCGGCGCCCACGAGTCGGTGGCAGGCGGCGCGCACCGCGTCCCACCCGTTGGCTTCGAAGAAGGCGATCGCGGCGGGCACGGCGAGATAGGCGGCGATATCGCGCGTGCCCTGCCACTCCTGCTCGTCGATGAAGCGCGAGGGGCCCGGCTTCTCCGGCCGCCAGCCCCAGCTCACCACGAGGGGCCGCAAGAGGTCCTGCGCCTCTCGGCGTGCGTAGAGGAACCCGGCGCCCTTGGGCGCGCACATCCACTTGTGGCAGTTGCCGGCGTAGAAGTCCGCGCCCAGTGGCTCCAGTGCTAGCGGGATTTGCCCGGGCGCGTGCGCGCCGTCGATGACGCTCAGGATGCCCGCGGCGCGGGCGCGCCGGGCGAGTTCCTCGACGGGGAAGACGATCGCGGTGGGCGCCGTGACGTGGCTGCAGGCGAGCACGCGCGTGCGCGGGGTCACCCGCGACCAGATCGCCTCCACGATGGCTTCGCGTGAGTGTACCGGCAGCGGTACGGCCGCCCGCACGAGCCTGGCGCCGCTCTGCTCGCAGACGAACCGCCAGACGCGGTCCACCCCGCCGTACTCGTGGTCGGTGGTGAGGACCTCATCCCCGGGGCCGAGCTCTAGCGAGCGCGCCACGATGTTCGCGCCCGTGGTGGCGTTCGTGACGAAGACCAGGTCGTCGGGCGCGGCGCCGAGGAACGCGGCCAGCGCCGCGCGTGCCCCGGCCAGCCGTTCTCGCGCGCGCTTCATGAAGTCGATGGGTTCGGCTTCGAATGCGACCTGCCAGCGGTGGTAGGCGTCGAAGACTGGCCGCGGGCAGGCGCCAAACGAGCCGTGATTGAGGAAGACCACGTCGCGACGCAGCAGGAACAGGTCGCGCGGACCGCCCGATGCGCCCCTCACGGCTCCAGCACCCGTACCTCCCGAGGCAGGCCGCTCAGGCGCTCGCCGCCCGAGGCGGTGACGACCACGATCTCCTCCAGGCGGACGCCGAACTCGCCCTCCAGGTAGATCCCGGGCTCGACGCTGAAGACCATGCCCTCCTGCATCGGCGACTCGTTGAGGTGCGTGACCGAGGGCGGCTCGTGACCCGTGATGCCGATGCCGTGGCCCACCCTGTGGGTGAACTGCTTCCCGTAGCCGGCCGCCTCGATGACCCCGCGCGCGGCGCGGTCCACCGCGGCGAGCGGCGCGCCGGGTCGGACGGCGTCGATGCCCGCCCGTACCGCCTGCTCGACGATGGCGTGGATTTCGCGGTAGCGCGCCGACGGCTCACCCAGGTAGGCCATGCGGGTGATGTCGGACATGTAGCCGTCCAGGCGGCCGCCCATGTCGGCGAGCACGGGCTCGCCGGCGACGAGTGGCCGGGTGCTCGAGTGATGGTGCGGGTAGGCGGAGTTCGGGCCGCCGCCAATGATCGCTGGGCCCAGCTGCGCGGCGCCCTGCGCCGCGAACGCCTCGGCCACAGCCCGGGCGACCTCCATCTCGGTGACCCCGGGCCGGCACGCGGCCCACGCGGCGTCCACCGCGACATCGGCGACCGCGGCCGCGCGGCGCATCGTCGCGATCTCCTCGGCGGTCTTCACCATGCGCACCACAGCCATAACCTCGCTGCCCGGGACGAAGGCGCTGCCGCGCCACCGCTCCTGGAGCAGCAGCAGGCAGTCGGCGCGCATCGTGTCCCCGACGGAGATCCGGGCGGCGGCGCCGAGCCGGGCCTGCGCGCTCCGCAGCGCGGCCGCGGGCCCCTCGGCGTCGGTGTAGGTCAGGAACGGTACGTCGACGTGGCGGCGCGCCTGGCCGGCGTTGAGCTCGGGGACCAGGAACACCGCATCGTCCGCGGTCAGGAACAGGTAGCAGGGCCGCTCGTCGGCGTGCGGCGTGTAACCGAGCAGGTAGAGCAGGTCATCGCCCGGCGGCAGGCCGAGCAGGTCGACGCCAGCGGCCTTCATGCGGGCGCGGACGCGGGCAAGACGGTCCGGATACATGCACCTCTCCTCGACGCGCTGGGATGGTGGACGAGTTCGCACCGCGCTGCGGCCGTTCCTGTGAGACCAAGGGCCACTCGCCGCTGCTGCGCGCCGCCGGGCAGGAGCCCCGCTGCCGCTCGACGAAAGCCGCGGGGTCCATGGCGGGTTCCGCACCCCGGCTTCCCACGGGCGAGTCGCCAGCGCGGGCGCGCGCCCGGGCGCTGGCGATCGCGCGCGCGCTGGGCCGGCGCTATCCGGTCACCCGGCTGCCGCTCCGTCACCGGACGCCGCTGCAGCTCCTGGTCGCCACCATCCTCTCGGCGCAGTGCACAGACGCCCAGGTGAACCGGGTGACGCCCGCGCTCTTTGCGCGGTACCGTACCGCCGAGGACTTCGCCGGCGCCGACCCGCGCGAGCTCGAGCGGTACATCCGTTCGACCGGGTTCTACCGGCAGAAGGCGCGGGCGATCGTCCGGATGGCCCGCACCATCGTGGAGCGGTTTGCCGGCACGGTGCCAGGCACGATGGAGGAGCTGCTGCAGCTCCACGGTGTTGGCCGCAAGACCGCCAACGTCATCCTGGGCGGTGCCTTCGGACAGCCGGGGATGGTCGTGGACACGCACGTGCGGCGCATCAGCCAGCGCTGGGGCCTGACCGCCCATAGCGACCCGGTCAGGATCGAACGCGACCTCGCGGCGCTCTTGCCCCCCAAGACCTGGTCGGACTTCTCGCTGCGGGTGATCTACTTCGGCCGCGAGATCTGCACGGCGCGCCGGCCGCAGTGCGCGACCTGCCCGCTCAGCCGGCTCTGCCCCTCGCGGCGGTACGCCGGGTCCCCGCCGTGGATGGCGCGGCGGACCGCGCGCGGCCGGCCACGGGCCGTCCGGATGAGCGGGCCAGGTGCGGGTAGGCGCGGCACAGCGCGCGCACCGGACAGGCAGCGCAGCGTGGGGCCCGCGCGACGCAGACCGTCGCGCCCAGGTCCATCAACGCCTGGTTGAAGTCCGGGGCCGACCGGCGCGGCAGCAGCGCGGCCGAGACCGCCCACAGGTGCCCGTCGCGCTGCGCGCGTGTCCCGTAAAACACACGCTGGAGCACGCGGCGCACGTTCGTGTCGAGGATCGGCGCCCGGCGACCGTAGGCGAAGGACAGCACCGCTCCGGCGGTATACGGTCCGATGCCTTTGAGGCCGAGCAGCGCGTCGCGGCGGTCGGGGATGCGACCTCGCCACTTCGCTACAACCTCGCGCGCGATCGCGTGGAGGCGCACAGGCCGGATGTTGTAGCCGAGTGGGTACCAGGTCTCGCGCACGGCGTCCACCGAGGCGCGGGCCAGGGCCGCGACCGAGGGGTAGCGGCGGAGGAACTCGTGGTACTTGGGGATGACGCGGTCCACCTGCGTCTGCTGGAGCATGATCTCGGAGACCAGGATGCGGTAGGGGTCGGTCGTGCGGCGCCACGGGAGGTCGCGTCCCATGCGCCGATACCAGGCGAGCAACGCCCGGACGAAGCGGCGGCGGGCAACGGAGGGGACCGCGGGGCGCGGGCGATTCGGCGTCGGCACGGGCGGTCGTGCGGCGGGCGGACACAGCACGGGGGCTCCGGCGTCCACCGGAGCCCCCCGCGACGGCAGGCCGCGCTACGCGGCGGCTGCCTCCTTGCTGAAGCCGGCCCACAGGCCGATCAGGCCGACCACCAGGTGGATGACGTTGTAGAGCGTGTTCACGGGGAACAGATTGAGCACGGTCGTGCCCTGCACGAAGCCAATCAGGCCCACCAGGGTGTAGATGACGCCGAAGGCCTGGGCGCCGATCTTCACCGAGGTGCCGGTGAAGCCCAGGTAGGCCAGGATCGCACCGCTCGCCAGGTGAATCACGTTGTGCAGCGGCGTGAAGTGCAGCGTGAGGAACTCAGGCGTGAGAAAGCCGATGATGCCCAGCGCAAGGAGGATGACGCCGACCCACTGGCAGTACATCTTCGCCATGGCACGCCCCCCTCTAGCATGATGTCGTGCGTCCCCTATGGTAGAGGGCGCGCGTGAACACGGTCAAGCCGCGGCCCCGCCCGGTGCGCGGCGACCGGCGCGAGGTGACAGCGTGACGCAGTCGATGCGCATCGGAAGGTCCGCGGCGGCCGGCCGGCGCGGCATGGTGGCCACCGGCCACCCGCTGGCGTCCGGTGCCGCCTTGCAGGTGCTCGCCGCGGGTGGCAACGCCGTGGACGCCGCGGTCGCAGCTGCCGGGGTGCTCGGCGTCGTGCAGCCCATGATGTCGGGGCTGGGCGGCGACACGTTCATGCTGGTCTACCGCCGCCGCGAGGGCCGTGTCTGGGCGGTTTGCGGCAGCGGCCCGGCGCCGGGTGGCGCCACGCGCGAGTACTTCGTCGAGCGGGGGTACGCGAAGATGCCGCTGCGGGGGATGCTGTCGGTCTCGGTACCGGGTGCGGTCGCCGCCATGGAGGAGGCGCTGGCGCGGTGGGGCAGCGGCCGCTTCCCGCTGTCGCGGCTGCTCGAGCCTGCGGTGCGGTACGCCGAGGAGGGCGCGCCCGTCGCGCGCCGGGTCGCGGGCTGGATCCGCGAGACTGCGCCGGTCCTCGCGCGGTACCCATCGTCCGCCAGGATCTTCCTGCCCGGGGGCAGGCCGCCGGAGGAGGGCGACCTGCTCGTGCAGCGCGACCTGGCCGCCTCGCTGCGCGCGGTCGCCGCCGGGGGCGCGAAGGCCTTCTACGAGGGACCGATCGCCGAGCGCATCGGCGCCTACAGCCGCGCCAACGGCGGACTGCTGACGGCGCAAGACCTGGCGGGATACCGCGTCGAGGTCGCCGAGCCGGTGCGCGCGACCTTCCGCGGCATCACCGTCTTCACCACGCCGCCGCCCTCGCAGGGGTTCCTGCTGCACGAGATGCTCAACATTCTCGAAGACGTCGATCTGGGCGCGTGGGGATCGGCCGACTGGGTCCACTGGCCGGTGGAGGCGAAGAAGCTCGCGTTCGCCGACCGCGTGGCCTACCTGGGCGACCCGCGCTTCGTGCCCAGTCCGCTGGACCGCCTGCTCGACTCGGCACACGCGGCGCGTCGGCGCGCAGAGATCGATCCGGTCCGCGCCGCGGATGCCGCCCGCGGCGGGCTGGCGTCCGAGGTCCCGGGCGACACCACGTACTTCTGTGTCGCCGACGTGGAGGGCAACCTGGTCTCGTACATTACCAGCCTCTCGGCGGCGTTCGGGTGCGGCGAGGTGGTCGAGGGCACGGGCATCATGCTCAACAACCGCGCCGGCCGCGGGTTCGAGCTGACCGCCGGACACCCCAACGTCATCGCGCCGGGCAAGCGCACCATGCACACGCTGGTGCCCTATATGGCTTTCCAGGGCGAGGCGCCGTGGCTGGTGTGGGGCACGCCGGGCGGCGACGCGCAGTCCCAGTGGGACCTCCAGGTGCTGTTGAACCTGGTGGCGGCCGGGATGGGCGTGCAGGAGGCGGTCGAGGCTCCACGGTGGACCAGCTTCCCGGGCACCGATCCGGCAACGATCGAAAGCCCCTTCGAGTTGCGCATGGAGGAAGGATTCCCCGCCCCGACACTCGCCGAGCTGGAGCGTCGCGGGCACCGCGTGCAGCGGCAGGGGCCGCTGGGCGGCGGTGGGGGTGTGCAGGCGATCGTAGTGGACGGTGCGCGCGGCGTCTACCTGGGCGGCTCGGACCCCCGGACCGACGGCTGCGCGATCGGCCTGTAGGGCTAGCGCACGGGCGCCGCGGCGAACGGCCGATCCAGCGGGAAGAGCTCAATCCACACCGGACCGGGTGGCAGGACCACGGTCGCGCCGGTCTCGTCCGCGAAGGCGAGCGGCCCGCGCGCCGGGCGCGTCCAGGTACCCTCGCGCAGGCGCCCGCCCGTCAGGATGACCAGCCGTCCGCCGCCGACCAGGTCGATGCGGCTGCTCGGTGCGCCGTTCACCCAGAGGTCCATCCAGCGCACGAACGCCACCAGGATGGACCGCGGCGCGATCTGGCGGCCGTCGGCGTCTGCATGCGGCAGCCCGTCCTGCTCGCGCAGGTAGCGACCCTGCGCCGGGTCGTAGTGGTATCGCACGGCATACAGCGGGCCGTAGTCGAGCGAGACGACCTCGGCCGGCGTGCTGGACTCGGGCGCTGTGGCCTCGTACGAGAACGCATAGGGCAGGGGGCGGTAGGTGGTCACCATCGGCGCGTGCTCCAGGTCGGCGAGCAGCCGGTCGTAGCCGGTGTAGAGGTTGTGCGGCATCTGGCGGCGCGCGTCGCGCCAGAACGGCCCGGGGCGCCAGAACTGGTTGATGACGCGCAGCCGCTCGCGCCGGATTTGCGTCAGGGCCTCGGCGCTCGATCCGGCGTGCACCAAGATCGCGTCGAGGTCGCCCGCCAGCTCGAGCATGTACCGGCGGGCACTGCGCACCGGCCCGATCTCTGCGGGCCGGTGCCCGCAGTAGGCGGCGAGGAACCGCGTGATGCGCGCCTCGGTGGGCAGCGCGTACACCAGGCAGGCGTCGGCCAGCCCTGACTGCGGTCTGGCCTGCGGCGTGTTCTCGATCACGACGAGCAGCAGCGGTCGCCCGTCCGCGCCCGGGTGCAGGGCCTGGTTCGGGTCCGGCAGCGCGAGGTGCGGCTCGCGCAGCGTCAGGCGCGGGTAGACGTTCCCCCCGCGCCAGGCGAACGCGGCGGCGGCGACCACCACGGCCAGCAGCGCCGCGCCGGCGGCGATCCGTTGTGTGCGGGTCATGGACGAGTAAGATTATACCGGCGGACGAAGTCCGCGGCGAGCGATGGGGGTGGGTGATGACCGACGCGCGACACGAGCGCACCCTGGTGTTCCTCAAGCCCGACGGGGTGCAGCGCGGGTTGATCGGCGAGGTGCTCGGGCGGTTCGAGCGCGCCGGCCTGAAGGTGGTGGGGCTCAAGATGGTGCGGCCCACGGCCGCGCTGCTGGAGCGTCACTACCCGTCCGACGAAGGGTTCCTGCGCACGCTCGGTACCAAGACGCGCGAGGCGTTCGAGGCCGCGGGCCGCGACGTCACGCAGGAAACGGGAACCGACGACACCCTGGTCATCGGCCGGCAGGTCCGGCAGTGGTTGATCGACTTCGTAGCCTCGGCGCCGGTGGCCGCGTTCGTGCTGGAGGGCACGCACGCGGTCGCGGTGACCCGCAAGCTGGTCGGTGACACGCTGCCCTTCCGCGCTGCGCCGGGCACGATCCGCGGCGACCTCTCGGCGGACTCGCCCACCGTGGCCAACCTCCAGAAGCGGCCCGTCCGCAACCTGGTACACGCGTCCGGCACGCTCGAGGAGGCGGCGTTCGAGATCGGGCTGTGGTTCGCCGCCGAGGAGCTGCACGATTACCGACGCGTGGACGAGGGGCTCGTGCTAGGCTAGCGCCTCACCCAGCACCCACCCGCTCCCCGACAGCACCATCCCTGCGCGCGGGCCGCCCGGCAGCATGTCCGGGTCGCCGAGCACAGGGATGGTGACCCCCTGGGTGGCCAACCGCACCCACCAGAACGGGGCGCCGGTGGCGGCGTTGGTCATCTGGTGCGCCTCGGCGACGTATCCGGTGACCAGCGCCGTGGCGTCCGCATCGGCGCCTGGCTCGTCGAGCGCGTGGTGGAGGCTCGACGCGAACGACTGCACCGGCGGCCGGTAGCTCACTTCTTTCACGGCGTCGTACGCCGCGGCGTCGGGGTAGAGGGCCGCCTCGTGCAGGATGACGGCGAGGCGCACCGCCAGCACCGGCACCGTGGCGAGTTGCGCCGCCACCAGCGCGTAGTTGACCAGGGCCACGCGCAACGGGAAGAGGCCCGAGTAGGGTTCGTCGTCCTCGGTCGGGTTGAGCCAGCCGTCCACCCAACCCTCGAGGCCGCCGTCACCCGCCGGCCCGTGGCCCGTCAGCGCGAGGCGATAGGCGTCGTCGGTCGCGAAGAACGGCGTCGCCGCCAGGGGTTCCCCGCGCGTGTCGAGCTCGACCCAGATCTCCGGCCCACCTCCTGGCGCCCACCGTGCGAGCGCCCGGCCGTCCGCGAGCCCGAACCGCTGGCCGGCGCCTGCGGCCCGGCGCGCGAGCGCCCAATACTCCCGCATCTCGCGCACCGGAAACCCGATCGCCGTGAAGTGGCTCGACACCGCAGCACCCACCCGACGAGTTCACGGCGCCCGCGGAGCCTCCCTGCCAGGCAGGGGAGCGGCCCGCCCGGGCACGAACCCCAATCTGGAGGGGAACGCGTCCGGAGGTTGCATCATGCGAGGCCGCTATCTCCTGATCGCTGCGCTGGGGCTGGTCGCCGGGCTGGCGATCGGGGCGCTGCTCGTCACCATCGTCGTGCGCCAGCAGGAGGCCCGGCAGACCTACTTCCGGGTCGTGGAGATCCCCGAGGACGAGCCCGACCCCGCGGTCTGGGGCCGCAACTTCCCCAACCAGCATGAGGCCTACATTCGCACGATGCGCACCTCCGAGCTCGTACGGTACAGTGCCTTCGGCCGCTACGGCGGCTCCGAGGCGTTCTCGAAGCTCCAGCAGCACCCCGACTACGTCAAGATCTTCGCGGGCTACCCCTTCAGCGTGGAGTACAACGAAGAGCGCGGGCACATGTGGGCGCTGCGCGACGTGCTCGCCACGCGGCGCCTGGGCGACGCCAAGCCCGGCACCTGCATGACGTGCAAGAGCAGCGACGTACCGCGGTTGATGAAGGCGCTGGGCGCCGCGACCTTCTACGCGACGCCGCTGCGCGAGCTGGTCGACCGCCACGGCGTCAGGCATCCTGTGACCTGCGCGGACTGCCACGACGCGCGGACCATGGCGCTACGGATCACGCGGCCAGCCTTCGTGGAGGCGATGGCCGCCCGAGGCATCGACGTCGCGCGTGCCACCCGCCAGGAGATGCGCACCTACGTCTGCGCCCAGTGCCACGTCGAGTACTACTTCCGCGGTCCGGAACGGTACCTGGTCTTCCCGTGGGCGAAGGGGCTGCGCATCGAGGAGATCGAGGCCTACTACGACGACCGCAACTTCTCGGACTGGACGCACGCGATTACCCGCGCGCCGATGGTCAAGATGCAGCACCCGGAGTTCGAGCTCTGGTCGACCGGCCTGCACGCCCGGTCCGGGGTCGCGTGCGCGGACTGCCACATGCCCTACCAGCGCGTGGGCGCGGTGAAGATCACCGACCACTGGATCCGGACGCCGCTCGCCAACATCCAGAACACCTGCGCCACCTGTCACCGGCAGTCCGAGGCCGAGCTCCGCAGCCGCGTGCTGGAGGCCCAGGGCCGCACCTACCAGTTGCTCACGCAGGGCGAGCGCGCGCTCATCGATGCCATGTCGGCGATCGAGCGAGCCGCCGCCGAGGGCGCTGGCGACGACGCGCTCGCCGAGGCCCGGCGGTTGCACCGGCGGGCACAGCTCCGGTGGGACTTCATCAGCGCCGAGAACAGCATGGGTTTTCACAGCCCGCAGGAGGCGGTTCGCATCCTCGGCGACGCGATCGACTACGCCCGGCGGGCGGAGCTCGCGGCGGTCAGGGCCCCCCGGCGTTAGGACGGCCGGTGCGTCGCCGGGGCTCGCTCGGCCTGGTCGCGGCGCTGGTCGCCGGCGCGGTCGCCGGCCTGGGCGCCTATACCTTCGTTTACGGCCGCGGCTACTCGTACCTGCTGGACGATCCCGCGGCGTGCGTCAACTGTCACGTCATGCGCGACAACTTCGACGCGTGGGCCGCGGCCCCGCACCGCACGGTGACGTGCAACGAATGCCACGTCCCCAAGGCGGTCGTGCCCAAGTACGCCTCCAAGCTGCGGAACGGATGGTTCCACTCGTACGCGTTCACGTTCGAGGACGTCCAGGTCATCCGTATCAAGCCGGCCAATCAGCAAATCGTGCAGGCAAACTGCGAGTCCTGTCACGCGCGGATGATCATCCACGTGCAGCCGCCGGGCGCGGCGCGTGCCCGGTGGTGCTTCGATTGCCACCGGGGCGTGGCCCACGGCTTCTAGGTGCCGGTGCGCCGGTTCCCCGAGGGGTTTCGCTGGGGTACCGCCTCCAGCGCCTACCAGTTCGAGGGCGATAACACCGCCAGCGACTGGTGGGCGTGGGAGCAGCAGCCCGGCCGCATCCGCAACGGTGATCGCTCTGGTCTCGCGTGCGACTGGTGGCGGGCGGCCGAGCGCGACTTCGACCTGATGGTCGGGCTGCACCAGAACGCCTGCCGCCTGTCGGTGGAGTGGGGCCGCCTGGAACCGCACGATGGCGCCTGGGACGCGGCCGCGCTCGCGCGCTACCTCCAGATGCTGCGGGCGCTGCGCGAGCGCGGCATGGAGCCGCTTATCACCTTGAACCACTTCACGCTGCCCCAGTGGGTCGCCGACCGCGGCGGCTGGCTGTGGGACGGGCTGCCGCGTGCCTTCGCCGCGTTCGCCGGCCGCCTCACCCGCGCCGCCGGCGCGCTCTGCGACTTCTGGGTGACGCTGAACGAGCCGGTGGGACACCTGGCCCTGGCCTACCTGTTCGGCCGGTTCGCCCCCGGCCGGCGCAACCCGATCGCGCTCGCGCGCGCCGTGGTGCGGTCGGTCCGCGCGCACGCCGCGGCCTACCGCGCGATCCACGCGGTCCAGCCGCACGCCCGTGTCGGCGTGGCTGCCTATCTGCGACCGGCCGAGCCGGCCGTCCCGTCCTCCCGGCTCGACGTCTGGCTCGCCCGCCGCCTCGATCACGCGACAAACTGGATGTACCTGGACGCGCTTGCGACCGGCCGGCTGCGCAGCCCGCTCGGCATCCAGGTCGCCGTGCCCGAGGCCGCGGGCACGATGGACTACGTCGGGGTGAACTACTACACTCGCAGCCGCGTCACGTTCGACGTGCGACGACCCGGCAGCGGCTTCGTGCGCGAGGTGCCGGCGCCCGGGGTCGCGCAGAGCGACGGCGGCTACGGCGAGATCTACCCCGACGGTCTGCTGACCGTACTGCGCGCCGCGCGGCGGTACGAGCGGCCGGTCTACGTGACCGAGAACGGCCTGCCCGACGCCGCGGACCGGCTGCGGCCGGCGTTCATCGTCGAGCACCTGCGGCGCGTGGCCCAGGCGATCGCCGAGGGCGTCCCCGTGCGGGGGTACTACCACTGGGCGATCGTCGACAACTTCGAGTGGGCCGACGGGTGGAGCCTGCGGTTCGGCCTGCACGCGCTCGACCGGCGGACACAGGCGCGTACGCCCCGACCGAGCGCCGCGCTCTACGGCGAGATCTGCCGCCGCAACGCCCTGCCGTAAGCGCGCTACCGCCTGGTCTGCCGCGAGAAGAAGCTCCAGATCAGGCTGCTGGCGTCCAGATCGCGGCTCGTGCGGCCGATGATGCGGGCGGGCAGGTACGGCACGCCGCCCGGCCAGGTGTGTCCGCCGCCTTCCACCGCGTAGAGCACGACCTCGACGCCGTCGCGGCACGGCGCGTAGTGCTCGCGGCGGACGCGCGTGCCGTCGGCCGGATCGCGGTCGGGCTCGTAGGCAACCGTCGGTGTCGCCGGGCAGCCGCAGCGCGAGGTCCACAGCCGAACCGTCTCCGCGACCGAGACCACGCGCCCGACGCCGCGCCGACCCGGCAGCCCGATCTCGCCGCCCTCCCACGGCACCAGCGGGTCGTCGGTGCCGGGCATGAGCAGCATCGAGGTGGGACGGGGTGGCCCGCCGGTGCGCGCGAGCGGCTCGGACATCGAGATCGCCACCGGCGCGATCGCCGCGATGCGGGCTGCGGCCGAGGTGGCCAGGCGGAACGACATCAGCCCGCCGTTCGAGATGCCCGTGGCATACACGCGCGCCCGGTCGATGGGCGTGCGGCGGCCGATCTCGTCCACGAGCGCCATCAGGAACGCGACGTCGTCCACGTTCTCGCGGTGCGCCCGGTAGGTGGCGACGCCACGGCCGTCGTTCCAGTGGCGATCCAGGCCGTCGGGGTAGAGCACCACGAAGCCATGCTGGTCCGCCAGACGGTTGAACGCACCGCGCGTCAACCGCTCCATGCCGGCGCCGGTGCCGCCGCCGCCGTGCAGCACCAGCACCACCGGCAGCGGCCGGCCGGCGGCGGCGGGTGTGTAGACGCGGTAGGTGCGTTCGTGCCCGCCGTACGAGAGGGTCCCGGTCCTCGACTCCGCGGCCACGGCGGCCGGCGTCGCCATAGCGGCGGTGGCCAGCACCGCCGCCAGCAGGCGTACCCGGCGTGCGTGCGAGCGCTCCATGTTCCCACCCCCGGTGTCCGACGTCCTCCGCCCCTACGACCCGGGCACCGCCGCGCCCGTTTAGGCCGCCGCCGGCCTTCACGAAACATTCACACGCGATTCACTGCGCCTCCACTCCGCCGGCCTACGCTGGTCGTGAAACAGCCGCATCGAGCGAAGGGAGGGCGATTCCATGAACCGGACGATCGCAGCG
>JAVHMA010000046.1 GCA_031081715.1 Armatimonadota bacterium
ACGCCGCAGGGATGCGTAGACCTTGGCTGAGGGGACACCCGAGCGCTGGCTGATCTGATTCCCGTTGGCCGGATGGACTTCGTGGAGGGCAAGGTAGACACGGGCCTCGTACTCCGTGAGCCCCAGCTCACGCATCGCGTCGAGGAGGTGCGCGGTCATCGGACACACGGATCATCTACTACCCGAGTAGTAGGATACTTCGACACAGACCGACTTTCCTCTGCCGACTAGCCGGGTCCCCGGTGGGGGAGGCCAACCGGGCGGCTGCCCCACCCTGGCAATCTGCAAAGGCCTCACCTGTCAAGCCTTTGGAGAGGCGAACTGGCTGGAAGAGTGGAGTTGACCCGGTTACGTGGACACTTCAATGAGGCCGCCCGCCGTTGACCCCCGGCGCCGGCGCGTGATAGGCTGGCTTTCGAGCGGCTCGACTTTTCACTATCCGCAATCGGACGGCGCGTCTGTTCTCGATTTCACATTATGGAGGGGGTCCGATGCGGGGCCTCTATCTCATACCAGGGTGGATGAGCCGACGGGACGGCGGCGCGGAGGAGCTGGCGCGCCGGAGGGCGGTCGTGCAGCGCGTCGCCGGGGCTGCCTGGACGATGGACGCCTGGGAGACGCCGGGCGGGCCGGCGTCGATCGAGTCGGCCTACGAGGAGTACCTGTCGGTCCCGGGTGCGGTCGAGCGGCTCGTGGAGGCGGAGCGGGCGGGCGTCGACGGCGCGATCCTGGGCTGCTTCGGCGATCCCGGCATCGACGCGGCGCGCGAGATGGTGAGCATCCCGGTGGTGGGACCCGGCGAGGCCTCGATGCTGTTCGCCGCGGCCCTGGGGCACCGTTTCAGCATCGTCACCGTGCTGGACTCGGTCGTGCCCCTGCTCGAGCGGCTGGCCTGGCAGGTGGGCGTGGACCGCAAGCTGGCGTCGGTGCGCTCGATCGGCGTGCCCGTGCTGGAGCTGGACCGCGATCCCGACGAGACGCTGGCGCGTATGACCAGAGAGGGCCAGGCCGCGCGGGATCGCGACCGCGCGGACGCGATCATCATGGGCTGCATGACCATGGCGTTCGGGGACCGGCAGGGCGAGCTCGCGCGGCGCCTCGGCATCCCGGTCGTCAACCCGGTGTATGCCGCGGTGAAGCTGATGCAGGCGCAGGTCGAGCTCGGGCTGCGGCACAGCCGCCGCGCCTACCCGGTCCCGCCGAAGCTGGCGCGGCAGGCCGCGGGCAGTGGTGCCCATGGCGCGCACTAGGACGCTCGACGCGCTCGACCAGGGTATCATCCGGAGCCTGCAGCGCGACGGCCGGGCGAGCTACAGCGCCATGGCCAAGACGCTGGGCGTCACCGAGGGCACGATCCGGAACCGCCTGGCCTGGCTGCTGTCCGAGCGGATCATCCGCGTGGTGGCGGTCGCCGACCTGTTCAAGGTCGGGCTCCACGCGGTGGCCATCACCGGGATGAACGTCGAGCGCGGCAAGATGAAGCAGGCGCTCGCCCGGCTGATGGACATGGAGGAGGTGCGCTATGTCGCCGTCACCACCGGCACCTTCGACATCATCATCGAGATCGTGCTGCCCGACACCGACGCGCTGCACGACTTCCTGGTGGACCGGCTCGCGTCGGTGCCCGGCATCTTGCGAACCGACACGTCGATGATCCTCAAGATCCACAAACAGAGCTACACCTGGCTTCCGGAGCCGCGCGGCGACGGCGCGGCGCCGCGGAGGCGCGCGACAAAGGGGGGGTAGAGCATGCGCGTACGCATCCTGGCCCTGGTGGTCGGCGTCCTGCTGGTCACCGGGTCGCTGATCGTCCCGGCGCGGGGCGCGCCGGCGGGCGGGGGCTCGATCGCGTTCCCCATCGTCGGGGACCCGACCTTCAACCCGTGGCACCCGCGCCACTTCGTCGAGTCCATCTTCGTCACCCGGGTCCTGTTCAACGGCCTGACGAAGTGGGGCAAGGAGTCGCGCTGGGTGGGTGACCTGGCCGAGTCGTGGGAGGTCTCGGCGGACGGCCTGACCTGGACCTTCAAGCTCCGCCGCGGCGTGAAGTGGCACGACGGGCGCGACTTCACCGCCGACGACGTGAAGTTCACCTACGACATCGTCCTGAACCCGCAGCTGGGCGCGACCGGGCGCGCGGCTTTCACCAACATCCGCGAGGTCCGCGTCGTGGACCCGGCCACCGTGCAGTTCCTGCTGTCGGCCCCACAGGCGAGCCTGGTGGCCGCGGTCGGCGTGAACGCGGGGATCATTCCCCGGCACGCGTTCGCGAACGTCGCGCCGGCGAACTACTGGACGCACGACGCCTTCAACAAGCGCACCCCCATCGGGACCGGCGCCTACAAGATCAGGGAGTACGTCTCCGGGTCGTACGTGACGCTGGAGAAGAACCCGGCCTACTTCGGCGGCGCGCCGTCGATCGACACGATCACCTTCAAGGTGCTGCCGGACGTGAACGCGCAGATCGCGCAGTTTCTGGCCGGCGACCTGACCATCATCTTCATCGACAACCCGGCGCTGGTGCGGGCGGTGCGCGGCCGGCCCAATGTGGAGGTCAACACGCTCCCGCAGAACAACTTCTACTACATGGCGCCCAACTTCCGGAACGCCCTGTTCCAGGACCGGCGCGTCCGCCAGGCGATCATGCACGCCTGGGATCGCCCGGCGATGATCAAGGGGTTCCTGGAAGGGTTCGCCACGCCGGCGAGCAGCCCGCTCACGCCGGTGCTCCGGAACTTCTTCAACCCCAACGTCAAGACGTACGAGTTCGACCGCGCGAAGGCGCGCCAGCTCCTGGCCGAGGCCGGGTGGCGGCCGGGGCCCGACGGCATCCTGGTGAAGGACGGCCAGCGATTCCGGTTCGCGCTCTCGTACCCGACCGTGCAGTACTTCGAGCCGCTCGCGGCGCTGGTGCAGCAGTACCTGCGCGCGGTGGGGATCGAGGCGACGCTGGACGGCGCCGACTTCAACACCTTCATCGCGCAGAAGCTGCTCCCGCGCCGCTTCGACGCGCTGCTCGGGTGGTGGATCATGCCCGAGGACCCCGACTTCTTCAACTACGCGCACAGCAGCGCCGCGGAACGCGGGTTCAACCTGCCGATGTACAGCAACAAGGACGCGGACGCGCTGATGGAGGCCGGCCGGAAGGCAACGAGCCTCGCCGAGCGCGAGCGCATCTACAAGCGGCTGCAGGAGCTGATGGCGGAGGATTTGCCCTACCTGCAGCTATGGTGGCCGAACGAGATCCGCGCGTGGCACACGCGGCTGAAGGGCGTCCCTCCCATCCACCTGCGGGCGGCCTTTCAGTGGGTGAACGAGTGGAGGCTGGAGTAGCCACCTCCCGCGGGCAGGCGCCGGGCGCCCCGAACGGGGTGCCCGGCGCCGCCGGGAAGGCCTGACCGGCGCCGGGCACCCATGGGCCGCTACCTGCTCGAGCGCGCCGTCCAGGCGTGCGTCGTCCTGCTCGTCGTCTCCACCCTCACGTTCCTGATGGTCTCGTTGGCCCCCGGGGGCCCCGAGATCATGATGACCATGGAGTCCACGCCCGAGCAACGCGAGGCGCTCACGCGCCAGCTCGGCCTCGACCAGCCGCTGGTCGTGCGTTACGTCAAGTGGGTCGCCTCGGCGCTGCGCGCCGACTTTGGCCGGTCGTTCGGGGACCGGCGCAAGGTGAACGAGGTCATCCGCGAGCGGCTGCCCAACACGCTCCTGTTGGGCGGCGCGGCGCTGGCGGTGTCGATCCTCGTGGGCATCCCCGCCGGGATCATCTCCGCGGTCAGACGGTACTCGGCCTCGGACCACGTCGTGACCTTCTTCTCGTTCATCGGGGTCTCGATCCCGGCGTTCTGGTTCGCGATCCTCCTGATCCTCGTCTTCACCGTGCACTTCAAGCTGCTGCCCGCCTCGGGGATGGCGACGCCGGGAGTGCCGTTCTCGCTGGGCAACCGCCTGCTGCACCTGATCCTGCCGGCCACGGTGCTGGCGACCGCCACGCTCCCCAACCTGGTGCGGTTCATGCGGTCCGCGCTCATCGAGGAGATCGGGCAGGACTACGTGCGCACCGCGCGCGCCAAGGGCCTGCCCAACCGGCTGGTGCTCTCGCGTCACGCCATCCGCAACGCGCTGATCCCGGTGGTGACGGTCCTGGGCGTGCTCATCCCGCGCCTGGTCGGTGGGGCGGTGATCACCGAGACGATCTTCGGCTGGCCCGGCATGGGCCAGCTCGCGGTGGCCTCGACCATCGGCCGCGACTTCCCCATGGTCATGGGGATCACCGTGGTGGTGGCCGTCGTGGTCATCGTCTCGAACCTGCTGGTAGATCTGGCCTACGGCTGGCTCGACCCCCGGATCACCTATGGCTAGCACACCGCGTCCCGCGGAGGCGCGGGTCGCCGCCGCCGCGGTCGCCCTCGTCGGGCCGGAGCCGGCGCGGACCCTGTGGCGGATCGCGGCCCGCCGGCTCCGCCGGAACCCGCCGGCCATGATCGCGCTGGCGTTCCTGGTCGCCGTGCACCTGGCCGCGGCGATCGGCCCCGCGCTGCTCCCCACAGACCCGTTCCTGACAAACCCGCTGCTATCACTGCGGGGCAGCAGCGCCGAGCACCCGCTGGGCACGGACGAGGTCGGCCGCGACGTGCTGGCGCGCCTGATTTTGGGCGCGCGCGTCTCGCTCGCGGTCGGGTTCGTGGCGATGGTGATCTCGGTGTCGCTGGGCGTGGCCGTCGGCGCGATCGCGGGCTACGCCGGCCGCTGGGAGGACGTCGTGCTCATGCGGCTCACCGACGCCATGATGGCACTGCCCACGCTCTTCGTCATCCTGGCCGCGCTGGCGGTCTTCGGCGGCGGGCCGGTCACCGCCACGGTGGTGATCGGACTGACGGCCTGGATGCCGGTGGCCCGCGTGGTGCGCGGCGAGTTCCTGCGGTGGCGCGTCACCGAGTTCGTGGACGCGGCGCGCGCCATCGGCGCGCGCGACGGCCGCATCATGGTCCGCCACATCCTGCCGCAGGTGGTTCCCTCGATCATCGTCGCGGCCACGCTGAACGTGGCATTCGCGATCCTCACCGAGTCCGCGATCTCCTACCTGGGCCTGGGCATCCGGCCGCCGCTGCCGTCGTGGGGCAACATGTTGCAGAACGCGCAGATCTACATCTGGTCGGCACCCAACCTGGCGGTCTACCCGGGGGTGCTCATCCTCTGCACGGTGCTTGCGTACAACTTCCTGGGCGACGGGCTGCGCGACGCGCTCGATCCACGCCTGAAGCTGTGAGCCGCGCCCCGGCGCCGACCTGGACGCTCGCCGCGGTGGGGGACGTGATGCTCGAGCGGCCTCCCGCGCCTGACCCCCTCCACGCCCTGCTCCGCGAGGCCGACGCCGCGTTCGCAAACCTGGAGGCGCCCCTGTGCGACTCGGGGTTCCCCGCCGACAAACTCATCACCATGCGTTCCGATCCCGCGGTGGCACCGGCGTTGCGGGCGCTGGGCCTGCGGGTGGTGTCGTTCGCCCACAACCACGCGCTCGACTACGGCTACCCGGGCCTGCTGCAGACGCTGGAGGTCGTGCGGGCGGCGGGCGTAGAGGTCGTCGGCGCCGGGACCACGCTGGCCGACGCCCTGCGGCCGGCCTACACGCACACCGGCGGCCGCCGGGTCGCCTGGCTCGCCTTCGCCGCCACGCTCCCGCCCGGGTGGGCGGCCACGCCCAGTCGGCCCGGCGTGGCGCCGATCCGGGTGCGCGTGCGGTTCGAGGCCGACGCGTCGGTGATGGAAGAGCAGCCGGGCACCTCGCCCTACGTCTCCACCGAGGTCGCCCCGGGGGATCTCGATCAGGCGCTGGCCGCGGTGCGCGCCGCCACCAGGGAGGCCGACGTGGTGATCGCAAGCGTCCACTGGGGCGTGCCGCCAGGCTGGGCGGCGCCGTTCCAGGGGCTGCTGGCCGACTACCAGCAACCGCTCGGCCGCGCGCTGGTCGAGGCGGGCGCCGCGGCGGTTCTGGGCCACCACCCACACACCCTCCACGGCGTCGAGGTCTGGCGCGGCCGGCCGATCCTCTACAGTCTGGGCAACTTCATCTTCCACACCATGGCCGAGGGCCGCCGCTTCGCGCTGGGACGGCCCGCCCCGCCGTACCGCATGGAGGCCGTGCGCCCCCCGGAGCTGGCGCACTCGGCGCTGTTCCGTCTGGAGTTCACCGGCGACCGCTGCGCGCGCATCACCGTGCACCCGGCGGTGGCGGACGCCGCAGGAGAGTACCGCGCCGCCGGCGCCGCGCAGGCGCCGGCGATCCTGGACCGAATGCAGACGATGTGCGCCGCGCTGGGCGCGTCCCTGGACGTCGCCGGCGGGGTCGGCCGCATCGAGATCGCCTGAAGGAGGCATCCCGGATGACGACGGTGAGCACCTGGCGGAACGAGGCCGACGAGCGCGCGCTCATGGCGGAAGTCTCGCTGGAGGAGCCCTGGGCGCTGGTCGAGACGTACACCGGCCTGGTCCGCGAGTCGGGCACGAAGCAGGAGCGGCGCGCGTTCGACTACTTGAGCCGCCGGCTGAAGAAGCACGGTGTGCCGCACACAATCCACACCCCGACGCTGTTCATCAGCGTGCCGCGCAAGGCCCGGCTGGAGGTGCTCGCGCCCGAGCGCCGTGCCCTCGCCGCGAAGACGCCGTCCATGTCGCTGTCCACCGGCGGCCGCTGGAAGCGTGCCGAGGTCGTCTACCTGCCCACCGCGCAGATGGGCGAGATCCGCGGGCTGTTCGAGGGCGTCGGCCGCGACACCACCGGAATCGCCGGCAAGATCGTGCTTACCGAGGGCTACGCCTCGCCCGGCAAGGTCGCGGACTTCATGAAGGGCGGCGCGGCCGGCGCGATCTTCATCAGCCCCGGTGAGCGCATCCACGAGGGTATCTGCACGACGATCTGGGGCTCGCCCGACCTGGACTCGTACGAGCGGAAGCCCACGATCCCGGTGGTGTCCATCAACAAGACCGACGGAGCCTGGCTCCGCGACCTGGTGCGCGCCGGCGGCGTGAAGGCGCGCCTCTCGACGAAGCTCGTCGAGGGCTGGGTCGAGTGCCCGGTGCTGGTGGCGGAGATCCCCGGGGGCGAGGCGCCCGACGAGTTCGTGCTGCTCCACGGCCACGTGGACGGCTGGCACCAGGGCATCGGCGACAACGCCACCGGCGACGCCACCATGCTCGAGGTCGCGCGCATCCTGTGGAAACACCGGCAGCGGCTGGTCCGCACGGTGCGGGTCGCCTGGTGGCCGGGCCACTCGCAGGGCCGCTACGCCGGCTCGGTCTGGTTCGCCGACACGTTCGGGCTCGACCTGGACGCCCACTGCGTCGCGCACATCAACTGCGACTCGCCCGGGTGCCGGTGGGCCACCGCCTACGAGGACGTCTTCTGGATGAGCGAGGCCGAGGGCATCGGCAAAGCGGTCATCAAGGACGTCACCGGCCAGGACGCCCACGGCGGCCGGCCCCTGCGCGCCGGCGACAAGTCGTTCAGCAACATCGGCGTCTCCACGTTCTACATGCTGTCGTCCAACATTCCCGCGGCGCTGCTCAAGGAGAAAGGCTACTACCCCGTGGGCGGGTGCGGCATGAACATCGCCTGGCACACCGAGGACGACACCATCGAGATCGCCGACCGCGACAACCTGCTGCGAGACATGAAGGTCTACCTGGTCGCGACCTACCGCACGGCGAACGCGACCCTGCACCCGCTCGACTTCACCGCGCTGGCGGACGAGCTCGGGCGCACGCTGCAGACCTACCACGACGCCACGAAGGGCGCGATCGACCTGAGCGAGGCGATCGCGGAGGCGCGCGGGCTGCGCGCCGACCTGGAGCGCTGGTACCTGGACCGCGCCGCGCTACTGGGGCGGCCGGCCTCGGACCCCGCGGTGCGCGCGGCCAACGCCACGCTGCGCCGGCTCTCGCGGGTGCTGGTGCAGATCAACTACACCCGCGCCGGCCGCTTCCGCCACGATCCGGCCGTGGACGTGCCGCCGCTCCCGGACCTGGCGCCGGCGAAGACCTGGGCCGCGCTGGAGCCGGGCAGCCACCTCCACCACGTCACGCGCACGCACCTGGTGCGCGGCCGCAACCGGGTCATCGGCGCGCTGCGCGACGCGCGCGCGCTGCTGGCGGGCTGACGGTGGCCGTCGTCCCCGCGACCATGAAGGCGGTCGTCATCCGCCGGCACGGCGGGTTGGAGGTGCTCAACCTCGAGGACGTACCGCTGCCCACCCCCGGGTCGGGCGAGGTCCGCATCCGCGTCCGCGCGTGCGCGCTCAACAACATGGACATCTGGGCCCGCAGCGGTCCGCCTGGCGGCCGCCCGGTGTTCCCCTGGCGCGAGCGGCCGTTCCCGATCACGACCGGCGGCGATGTCGCCGGCGTGGTGGAGGCCGTCGGCCCCGGGGTGGACGGCTGGCACCCTGGCGACCGCGTGGTGATCAACCCCATCCTCTCCTGCGGTGTCTGCGAGTACTGCCTGGCCGGCGAGCAGACGATGTGCCTGCGCTACCACATCTTCGGCGAGCACACGCCGGGCGGGCTGGCCGAGTACACGGTGGCGCCGGCGCGCAACCTGCTGCGCGTACCGGATAGCGTGCCGTTCGAGAAAGCGGCCGTGCCCGCGGCGTACTGCACCGCCTGGCGGATGCTCGTCACGGCGGGCGGGCTGCGGGCGGGCGAGGACGTGCTGGTCGTCGGCGCCTCCGGTGGGGTCGGCACCGCGGCGCTGCTCATCGCGAAGATGGCCGGCGCGCGGCGGATCATCGCGGTTGTCGGCGGCGCGGAGAAGGCGGGCAAGGCCGCGGCCCTCGGCGCCGTGCCCATCGACCACCGGGAGCACGCCGCCTGGAGCGAGCGTGTGTTGGAGATCACCGACGGGGCCGGCGTCCACGTCGCCGCCGACCCGGTGGGCGCGCCGACCTGGGTGCAGACGATCCGCAGCTTGCGCCGAGGCGGCCGGATGACCATCTGTGGCGCTTCGGGCGGCGAGCGACCCGACTTCGATATCCGCGAGGTCTACCAGCGCCACCGCCGCATCATCGGCGCGCCGATGGGCAACGTGGGCGACCTGCGCGCGGTCATGGGCGCGATCTTCTCCGGCGCGATCGACCCGGTGCTGCACGCGGTGCTGCCGCTGGCACAGATCCGCGAGGCGCACCGCATGATGGAGCGCCGCGAGCACTTCGGGAAGGTCGTGCTGACTCCGTGAGCGGTTGACAAGGTGTGCCTCATTCGGGACGATAGGGACGAGTCGTCACATGCCTAAGGCGCACGCGGTCGTCGAGATCGACGTCAAGCTGTTCGACCGCCCCCGGGCGTTCGCGTTCCGAGGGCGGTCCCTGCGCGCGCTGTCCGCCGCGCTACGGCGCGAGTCCGAGCGCTCCGGACCGGTGCTCGGCCGGCTCGCCGGGCTCATCGACACGCTCGCCCGCGAGGGCTGGCGCTACGCGGCGTTCAAGAGCCACACCGTCACGCTGGTGCACCCGCAGGCGCCCGGCCGCGTGCAGACCGAGGCGTTCCTCACCGAGCGCTTCGGCGCGGATTTGCTCTCCCGCGTCACCGTGCGCGAGCGGCTCAACGGCCCCTCGGGCCGGCCGCCGCGCCTGCCCAAGGTGGATGACGAGCTCACGCGCGAGCTGCGCCGCCTCATCGGCGCCGAGCACCACAAGAAAGACCTCTACCTGGGCCACCCCACCGAGGAGCTCGCCGAGCTGCTGCTCGACATGAGCTTCCTGGCGCAGGAGGCGATGGACGACCCCGACGTCTCGCGCCTGCTCGACCGGCTGCGCGCCGAGCACGAGGAAGACACGCAGTACCGCGACCTGCACAGCCGGTACCTCTCGCTGACCGACCGCACCGGCATGGGCCACCCGGCCGCGGAGGAGGCGTACTGGGACCTGTTCTCGTACACCGCGCACAAGCTCGCGCGGCTGATCGCGGCGCTGCGCGGCTTCCTCGAGAAGCGCGGCTTCAACGACCTCTGCGAGCACGAGGCCACCGCGTTCCTCACCGCGGCGCTGTCGCTGGCGCTGTCCACCATCGAGGCCGACGAGCACTAGCCGCGAGCGGCCGGCGCCCGCACCTCGTCCACGACCACGTGCAGCGCCGCGGCCACCGGGACCGCGAGCAGCGCACCGGCCATGCCCAGCAGCGCGGCCCCGGCGGCCACCGCCACGATCGTGAGCAGCGGCGATAGCCCGACCGCGCGCGCCATCACCCGCGGCACCACCACGTTCATTTCCACCTGGAAGATCGCGACGAACACGACGACGGTGGCGAGCAGCCGCTCCCAGGGCCCGACGAGCGCCAGCAGCACCGGCGGCACCGCGCCCAGCGCCGGCCCGATCATCGGGATGAGCATCGTCACCCCGGCAAAGAGCCCCAACAGCAGCGGGTAGGGCAGCCCGAGCGCCCACGTGCCGAGCCCGGCCAGGACGCCGGCCACCACGCACAGCACGAGCTGGCCACGCACCCATCCGCCGAAGCGCGCCTGCACCTCGCCCAGCACGCGCGAGACGCGCGCGCGGGTGGCCGGCGGCAGCACGACGAGGACAGCGGTCTTCATCCTGGGTCCGTCGAGCAGGAGGTACGCGGTGAAGACGAGGACGAGGACCCCGGAGATCACGCTGGCGAGCGCTCGCCCCACCGCGGCCGCGGCCGCGGCGAGCAGCTCCCCGAGCCGCTCCGCGGCCGGCGGCGGTCCTTCAGGGCCGTGGGGGCGGCCCGGCAACCACGGGTAGCGCTCGCGCAGCCAGTCCCAACCCAGCCGCGCGGAGGCGAGCGCCTCGGGCGCCTGCGCCGCGAGCTCGTCGGCCTGCGCCACCAGCGGCGAGACCAGCGCCGCCGCCGCGAGCAGCGCCCCGGCGCCGACCGACACCAGCACGACCACGATCGCCGTGCCCCGGGCGAGCTGCCAACCGCGCCGGCCCCACCGCCGCCGGCGCAGCGCCTCCACGGGCACGGCCAGACCCGCGGCCAGGATCACCGCGACCAGCACGAGCACCACCACATCGATGATCTGCACCAGGACGGCCGCCAAGCCGATGACCGCCAGGATGGTGAGCACCGCTGCGGCGGTCACCAGCGCGAGCGAGGTGCGCGGGGACATGCTAGCCCTGCGGCCGCAGCATGCGCAGCACCTCGCCGGCAATCACCTGCACAGCCGCGGCCACCGGCACTGCCAGCAGCGCGCCCATGATCCCCATGAGCTTGCCGCCGACCATGATGGCGACGATGGTCAGCAGGGGTGAGAGCCCGACGGACATCTTCATCACACGCGGCACTACCAGGTGGTTCTCGGCCTGCTGGATGGCGGTGTAGAGGGCGACGACCGCGACCAGGCGCCACCACGGGCCGAACAGCGCGATGAGCACGGCCGGAATCGCACCCAGGACCGGCCCGACCAGCGGGATGAGCTCGGTCACCCCGGCCGCGAGCCCGAGCAGGAAGGGATACGGCAGCCCCAACATCCAGGTACCGACGCCCGCCGCGGTGCCGATGATGAGCCCCAGCAGGAGCTGCCCGCGCAGCCAGCCGCCGAACTTCAGGCCCACGCCGCGTAGCACCGCATTCACGAGCAGGTGTGACGACGCCGGGAACAGGCTGAGGAACCCCGTCTTCATCGCCGGCCCTTCGAGCACCATGTAGACGCTGAGGATGACCACCGTGATCGCCGAGACCAGCACGCCGAAGACGCGGAACGCCACGCCCGTCGCCGCGCCCGCATACTGACCGAGCCGCCCCGCCTCCTGGGGCAGCCGGTCCATGATCACGGCCAGGTCGGGGAGCCAGGGGTAGCGCGCCTGGTAGTGCAGCGCGAGCTGCCGGAGGTCATCGTAGAGCGCCGGCACGCGCTCGATGAACTCGCGGGTCTCGGCCACGAGCGGCGTGACCAGCAGGCTGCCCGCCGCGCCCAGCACGACCAGCAGGCTGAGGTAGACGGCCGCCACCGCCAGCCCGCGCGAGACGCTCCACCCCCGCCGGCCCCACCGTCGGCGCTGCAGCGCGTCGATCGGCGTGGACAGCCCGGTGGCCAGGATCGCGGCGACCAGCACCAGGATGAGGATGTCGGCGACGCTCCAGAGCAGCCGCACGAGGCCGAGGATGAACAGGGTCGTGAGCACGACGACGACGGTGTTGGCGACCAGTTCGGAGCGCGAGGCCACGCGCATCACCTCCGATGCCGGCCTATTCTCGGGGGCTGCCTTGACGCCTTCCGCGGGGGGTGCCTAGAATGGAAGGCGCTGCAGTAGCGGCGTTCCGCGGTAGCTCAACGGTAGAGCGTCCGGCTGTTAACCGGAGGGTTGGAGGTTCGAATCCTCCCCGCGGAGCCAG
>JAVHMA010000012.1 GCA_031081715.1 Armatimonadota bacterium
CCGGCACGCCCTCGACGCTCACCTCCCTGGCACTACCGCGCAGGTGCGCGCGATCGGCCGGGCCGGCGGGCACGACGTCCACGACCAACGCGCCGCGCTGCTCGGGCGTGAACCCCGCAGCCCGGGCGAGATCGGGGGACAGCGAGACCCCGCTGACGCCGAGCCACGGATGCCGGTAGCCGCCGGTCTCGATGAGCGATGGCACGACCCGCTGCACAATGGCGGAGGGGATGGCGAACCCGATACCCGCCGACACGCCCGCCGGCGACTCGATGGCCGCCGTGACCCCGATGACGCGTCCCCCGGCGTCGAGGAGCACTCCGCCCGAGTTGCCCGGATTGATCGGCGCGTCGGTCTGGATCACGTCGGGAATCGTATAGGTCGCCCCCGCGGGCGTTCCGTCGCTGGCCGGTAGCGACCGCCCGAGACCGCTGATGATCCCGATGGTCATCGTGTTTCGCTCGCCAAATGGATTCCCGATGGCGATGGCGAGCTGCCCGACCCGGACCCGCGTCGAGTCCGCGAGCGTGACCGGGCGCAGCTTGCCGGACGCACCCGTCACCTGCACCACCGCGAGGTCGCTGTGCGGATCCCGGCCGACGACCCGGGCGGGCATCACCGTCCCGTCGTCAAACATCACCTCGATGCGCTCGGCGTCCGCTACGACGTGGTTGTTGGTCACAATGTGGCCTTCGCGGTCCCAGACGAATCCGGACCCGAGCCCCTGTCGGTACTGCTCCGGCGCCCGCGGCTGCCCGGACGACGGGGGCCCGAAGAACGGGAATCCCGGCATCCCCGACGCCCCGGCGGCCTGCCGCTGCACCACCCGGATCGCCACGACCGACGGGCTTACCCGACTGTAGACGCCTTCCAGCGCGGTCTCGATGCCGGCAAGGGATGGAGCCGCCTGCATCGCCGGCGCCGGGGGCGTTGACTGTGCCAGGGTCTCTTGCGACGCACGCATCCATGGCACCGTGCCCGTGGTCACGAGCAGCCCGCCAACGATCAGCGCGAAGACGACGATGATGAATGCTGCGCTGCGCCTTCCCATCCGAATCTCCTCCTTACGGTCTGACCAGGGCGTAGGTGAGGAACGCGCCGAGGGCGAGCGCCGCCAGGACCAGCAACCCCACGAGGACATCGCTGCCGGCCGCCTCGAACCGGACGTTACGGCCCCACGCCCCCCGGACCAGGAGCGCCGCCAGGACCACCAGCAAGACACCCAGCAAGATCGGCATGCGCAACTCCGGGCCCATCGGCTCGGCCTCCGGCCGCCCACCACGGTCGGTCTACCGCGAGGATAGTCCGATGCCGCGTCTGGGGTCCTTAACCGGATCTTGCCGCGGCGTTAAGGTGTGCTTAAGAGGGCGACGGCCCGCCTGAGGGCGCAGGCGGGCGGGCGGGGCCGCGCGGCAACCGGAGGGTGAACCGACTTCCGCGCGGCGGAGTGCTCTCTACTTCGAGGCGCCCGCCGTGGGCGGCGGCCACGTCGTGCGCGATCGCAAGCCCCAACCCCATCCCCTGGGGGAAGCGGCGCGACGACTGGCCGCGGTAGAAGGGCTCGAAGATGCGAGCCTGGTCCTCAGGCGGAATGCCCGGCCCGCTGTCGCTGACCCTGATCCACACCGTGTCATCGTCCGCGCCGGCGCTGATCTCGACGGCGCCGCCGGTGGGGGTGTACGCGATCGCGTTGCTCAGGAGGTTCCCGACGGCCTGCGCCAGGCGATCGGGGTCGACCTCGATGGCGGGGAGGTCGGCGGGAACGGCCACGGTCCAGCGCAGCTCCTTCCGGCGCGCGGCCTCCCTCCACGAGAGCGCGAGGCGTGCCAGCCACTCCGCCGTGTGCACCGCCTCTCGCTTGAGCTCCAAGGTGCCGAGCACGCGGTCGCGGTGACGGGCAAGGTCGTCCACCAGGCGCCGCAGGCGCTTGAGCTCGTCCTCGGTGCCTTCCAGGAGCTCACCGCGAAGCGAGGCGTCGGCATCCGCCCCGCTCCGGAGGGCCTGTACGGCCGACAGCATCGCGCCAAGCGGGCGTCCGAGCTCGTGCACCAGGTTGGCGAGCAACTGCCGCCGGGCTTCCTCGAGGCCTCTCAAGCGCACGACCAGCGCGTTGAAGGATCGGGCGAGGAGGGCGATCTCCTCCGGGCCATTGGCCTCCAGCCCCGTCCACTCGCGCCCGTCGGCGAGGCCGGAGAGGGCTGACGTCACCTCGCGCAGGGGACGCGCGAGAATCGCCGCGAACGTCCATCCGACCGCCCCGCCGAGCACGATCCCCGCGAGGAGGACGCCGGCGATCACGTACCGCAGGCCCAGGATCATGTCGGCGACGCCCGCGAGCCTGAGACTCAGGCGCACGAAGCCGGCGGTACGGCCATCGGCGCCGCTGACCGGCGCGACCACGTCCACGACCTCGGCGGTCAACCGGCGGCTCCGCAGCGTGACGACGCTGAGCTGCCCCGCGGCGGCCCGGGCGAGCCCGGGCGGCGCCAGCAGCCGGCCCAACCGATCCCGATCGGCGGGATCGCTGGAGGCGAGGAGCCGTCCGGTGCGGTCGAGCAGCATCAGGCGCTCGTCGGGACGCCCCCCTCCCATCCGGGCCACGAACTGCGCGGCGCGCGCCGCGTCGCTCCAGATCGCCGGCTCTTCGCGAGCGAGGTCTACCAGGAAGATCGCCTGCCGCGACAGCGCCTGCGCGAGGCTCGGCAGCAGAACGTGTCCCTCGACGACATAGATGAGGGCGATCCCCATCAGGGGGACGACGACCAGCAGCGGCAGGACATGGCTGAGGACGAGCCGGGCGCGCAGGCTGCGCATCAGTCGCCTTGGGGCACGAGCTTGTACCCGACGCCACGGACCGTCACGATGCGGCGGGGATGGCGCGGGTCGTCCTCGAGCTTCTCGCGCAGCCACCGGATGTGCACGTAGACGACCTGCGGCTCTCCCGCGTACTTGGCGCCCCACACGCGCGCCAGCAGCTGGTCCGCCGACACCGTGTGCCCGGCCTCGAGCGCAAGCGCGTGCAGCAGGTCGAACTCCCTCGGGGCGAGCGCCAGCGGCCGTCCCCGCAGCGTCACCGTATGCGCCAGGGGATCGACCACCAGGTCGCCGGCAACCACCGGCGACGCGGTGTGGGTGGACGAAGGTTGAGTGCGTCTCAATACTGCTTTCACTCGCGCCACGAGCACGTCCGCGTCGAAGGGCTTGGTGACGTAGTCGTCGGCGCCCATCTCCAGTCCCAGCACCTGATCCAGCTCCCGCCGCCGCGCCGTCAGGAAGATGACCGGCGCGTCGATCAGCTGGCGAAACTGCGACAGCGCCTGCAGGCCGTCCATGCCGGGCAACCCGATGTCCAGCACCACCACGTCGGGCCGGTCGCGACGCACGAGCGCCAGGGCGTCCTCCGCGCTGGCGGCCGTGGTGACCCGGAACCCGGCGCGCTCGAGGTTGTAGGCCAGGCTGCGCCGCAGGAGCGCGTCGTCATCTACCAGGAGCACGAGGGCCGCCATGGTCATCTTAGGCGTGGTTGACGATCGTAGAGAGCATAGCACCCGGGGAGAACTCCCATCTGCACAATGGGTATGAGCGTCCGTGGATGGAGCTCTTCACAGCCGAGGCGCGAACCACTGTAGCGCACCACCATGCGATGGCTGATCCCAAGAGATAGTATCCACCGCGCATCTGAGACTTTCGGCCGAGCCGGCCGGCCAACCTCGACCAGTGCCTGACCCAGACCCGGGATGGCTCCCTGACCGTTCACCGCAGTGGTGCGAAAGGTGTATGCTGTGAAAATCAAGACTGCGATGGCTGAAGTGCCTCCATGTCGAGTAGCGGGGCCGAGACGTCCAATGGGGGAAGGGCCATGCTGGAGGCGTTCACCGAACGTTTCAAGGACGAAGTGGAGCTCGTCACGCACCGGTTCGCCGATGGGAAGGTGGCGATCGTCCCTCACTGGCGGCATGTCCACCCGCCTGTCAGAAACCCCAACGAAGACCTGAAGGCGAGCTTCACGCCGCTTGAGCGCGTGGCACTGGCCGTCACGATCCGCGTCGGGAGCCCGGGGTTCTTCCTCCTCATCGCCACATGGACCGCCGGCTGGCTCTGCTGGAACCTGCTCGCGCCGCGTCCCCTCCGGTTCGACCCGGCGCCAGCGTTCGTCCTGTGGCTGTTCGTCTCGAACATGATCCAGATCCTGCTGATGCCGCTGATCATGGTCGGACAGAATCTGCTCAGCCGCCATAGTGAGCTTCGCAGCGAGGCGGACTTCGAGGTGAACCAGAAGGCTGAGCGGGAGGCCGAGGCTATCCTACTGCACCTGGAACACCAGGCCGTCGCCATCGCGCGCCAGGGTGAGCTCATGCTAACGATCCTGGCCCGCCTCGAAGACCGCACGGACCCCCCCGCCCGGTCTTGAGCCGCGGCCACCCGGCGACCGCAGTGCCTTCCAGATCCGTCCGCGGCTCCGGCGATCCTTTCTGGACGCAGCCGCTGGCGGCGCTGCTGGACACCCTCGGCACCGGTCCGGACGGGCTGCCGGCCGACGTCGCCGCGGCGCGGCTTGGGACCTACGGTCCCAACGAACTGCACCCGCCTCGCCGGCGGGCGCTCATCGTCGAGTACCTGAGCCGGTTCTCGAACCCGCTCGTCCTCATCCTGCTCGCCGCCAGCGTGGTTTCCGTCTTCACCGGCGACGCGCCCAGCGCCGGCATCATCGCCGTCATCATCGCGATGAGCGTCACCCTGGACTTCGTCCAGGAGCGCCGGGCCGGACGCGCAGCCGAGCGGCTTCGGGAGTCCGTGGCGGTGCACACCTCCGTCCTCCGCAGTGGCGCGGTCGCGGAGGTTCCCGCCGATCGCGTCGTCCCGGGCGATGTCGTCGTGCTCGCCGCGGGCGACCTCGTGCCCGCGGACGGACGGGTGCTCGAGGCGCGGGACTTCTTCGTCAGGCAGGCCGCCCTGACCGGCGAGCCGTACCCGGTCGAGAAGTCCCCCGGCGACCTGCCACCGGGAACCGGTCTGGACGAGGCCACCAACGCGGCGTTCATGGGCACGTCGGTCGTCAGCGGGACGGCACGGGTCCTCATCTGCCGGACCGGCCGGGCGACGGCATTCGGCGGCATCGCCGCCGCGCTGGCCGACCGGACGCCGCCCACGGCCTTCGAGCGGGGCACGCGCCAGTTCGGCCTGCTGATCATGCGCCTGACGTTCCTCCTCGTGTTGTTCGTCCTGCTCGTCAACGCCGTCTTCCGCCGGCCCGCTCTCGAGTCGTTCCTGTTCGCGATCGCGCTCGCGGTGGGGCTGACCCCGGAGCTGCTGCCCATGATCGTGTCCGTGACGCTGGCCCGCGGCGCGATCCGGATGGCCGAACGGAAGGTCATCGTGAAGCGCCTTGCCTCCATCCAGGACCTGGGCAGCATGGACGTGCTCTGCACGGACAAGACCGGCACCCTGACCGAAGCGCGCATCGCCCTGGAGCGCCACGTGGACGCGTACGGCCGCGACAGCCGGCGTGTGCTGGAGCTCGCCTACCTCAACAGCGCGTTCGAGACCGGAATCCGCAGCCCGCTCGACGACGCGATCCTCGCCCGGACCGACGTCGATGTGCAGGGGTGGCGCCGCATCGACGAGGTGCCGTTCGACTTCGAGCGCCGCCGCGTCTCGGTGCTCATCGAGCGAGACGCGGAGCGCATCCTGGTGGTCAAGGGCGCGCCGGAGGACATCTGGCGCCTGTGCGCCCAGGTCGAGACCGGCGATCCGCCGGAGCTCCGCCCGCTGGACGCCGGCATTCGGGCTCAGATCGAAGCGCTCTTCACCCAACTCAGCCGCGACGGCCTCCGCGTCCTCGCCGTCGCGTGGAAGGCGGTGCCGCCGGACCACGGACACGCGCGCGTGGACGACGAGAGCGCGCTGGTCTTCGCCGGCTTCGTGGCGTTCGCCGACCCTCCGAAGGCCGGCGCCGCCGAGGCGTTCGCGCGTCTGGCCCGCGCCGGCGTCGCCGTCAAGATCGTGACCGGCGACAACGAGCTGGTCACCCAGCACGTGTGCGCCCGGCTCGGCATCCCGGTCACCGGGGTCCTGCTCGGCACCGCGATCGCCGAGATGGACGAGGCGGCCCTGGCGGCGCAGGCCGAGGACGCCAGCCTGTTCTGCCGCGTGACCCCGGCGCAGAAGAACCGCATCATCCTCGCCCTGCGCGCGCGGGGGCATGTCGTCGGCTACCTGGGAGACGGCATCAACGACGCGCCCCCGCTGCACTCCGCCGACGTCGGAATCTCGGTGAGCAGCGCGGTGGACGTCGCCCGGGAGGCCGCGTCGCTCATCATGCTCGAATCCGACCTGCGCGTGCTCCACGACGGCGTCATGGAAGGGCGCCGCACGTTCGCGAACGTCATGAAGTACATCATGATGGGCACGAGCTCGAACTTCGGCAACATGTTCAGCATGGCCGGCGCGACGCTGGTGCTGCCATTCCTCCCCATGCTGCCGGTGCAGATTCTGCTCAACAACCTCCTGTACGATATCTCGGAGCTGCCGATCCCGGCGGACAGCGTGGACCCCGAGGATGTCGCGCGGCCGCGCCGGTGGGACATGGGCTTCGTGCGGAGCTTCATGCTGACGATCGGCCCGATCAGCTCGGTGTTCGACTTCGCGACCTTCTACGTGCTGCTCCGCGTGTTCGCGGCCCACGAAGGATTGTTCCACACCGGGTGGTTCGTGGAATCGCTCGTGACGCAGACCCTCGTCATCTTCGTGATCCGCACGCGGGGCCACCCGCTGCGTAGCCGCCCCGCCCCCTGGCTCGCGCTGACGTCGGTCGCGGTGATCGCGCTTGCCGTGGCCCTCCCCTACCTGCCCGTGGCCGGGCGCCTGGGGTTCGTTCCGCTCCCACCGACGTTCCTGCTGATCCTGGCTGCGCTGGCGGCCCTCTACCTCGCGGCGGTGGAGACGGTCAAGCGCCGATTCTACCGGCACATCGAGCAACGGACCACGGTAGCGCCTGGCGCCGCCGCTTAAGCTCGCCTTAATCTCGGCCACAGGTGGCGATAAGGCGCTGTCGCCGATACGGCGCTACGGTGGCGGCGGAGGGCACGATACCGGTTGGGGAGCCAACCGAGTTAGATCCAGAGAACGCTCCAACCGGAGAGAGAGTGAGGGATGTCACCATGAAGACCCTGATCATCGCCGCCGCGCTCGGCGCGACGGTCCTCGCCCTGACACCGCACGCCCTGGCGCAGTCGCTTCCCGAGGGCCCTCAGGACGACGGCGTCACGCCGGAAGTGACGGTCAGCGTGCCGGCTGCTCCGATCGTGATCGTGCAGTCAGCGCCACAGGAACTCGACGAAGCCGGCCCCAGCCTGTAGGACGGGCCCCGGTCGATCAGTCGCTCGACCGACCGGCATCGTGCGAGGGGAAGGCGCAGCTCGCGCCTTCCCCTCCTCACCCTCCACGCTCCAACCGCGGCAGAACGTCCGCCAGCCTCAAGTGCGCCCGCGAGAACGCCGATCAGAATCGGCTGATGCGTCCGGGCGCGGCCTCTACGGGCGCGAGGTCGCGATCAGCCGCCATCCGTCCTCCACGCTCCGCACGAACGGCACCCAGCCAGTGGCGGCCGTGAAGCGCGCGTTGCTGACACGCAGGGAGCGCTGCCGGCTCGCGCGGTCCGCGCCGGTGGCCGGACCCTCGGGCGCGGGCCGCGGCTGCGGCGCGCCGAGCGCCGCTGCAACCGCGCCCAGATAGTCGGCCAGGGGCACCGGCTCATCGTCACAGACGTTGTAGACTCCCGACGGCGCATCGAGCGCGGCGGCCACGGCACGGCCGGCGTCCGCCACGTAGATCCAGGACGTGTAGTGATGCCCGTTGCCCACCACCTCGAGCGCCCCACCGCGCACCCGCGCGGCGGTTTCCTGGGTAGATGGCTCGTCGGGCCCGTAGAACCGGGCGAAGCGCAACACGACGCCCCGGCCGCCGCCGCGCGCGAACCGGGCCGCCTCGCCCTCCCCGGCGAGCGCCGCCTCCAGCACCGGATCCCCCTCGGCGTCGGTGCGGCTGTCCTCGGTGATCCAGGCCCCCCCGGCGTCGGCATAGACGAAGACGATGGACTCGTGCATGTAGACCCTCGCGCGCGCGGCGATCGCGGCGTCGACCAGGACTCTGGCGCCCTCGGTCCGGAGGCGGTTGGTCTCGGCCCAGGCCTCGGGCCGCCCCCTCTCCGCGGTCGGGGGAATCTTGGTCGTCAGACGCAGCACCGCCTGGCACCCCGCCACCGCGCGACGGACGGCGTCCGGGTCGTAGAGGTCCACGTCGACTGGCTCGGCGCCGAGCCGGCGCACCAGTGCGGCCTTCTCCAGGCCGCGGGCTGCGGCCCACACGTCGTGGCCCGCGGCCGCCAGCGCGCGCAGGGCCGCGCGCCCCAGCACGCCCGTCCCGCCGGCCACGAATACCTTCATCGCGACGCGCGCAGGCCGACGAAGCCCTCGGGCGCCGCCACCAACTCCCCAGGTGCCCCGGCACCCAGCGGATCCGCGGGAAGCGCTCGACCACGTCGCTGAACACCAGCCCGGCGGCCGCCAGCGAGGTGTCGGTGGGAAAGCCGATGAGCGGCATGAGCCTCGGGGTCGTACTCGGGCGGGTAGACGTGGTTGTGGAAGTCGACGACGGGCATACGCGGGGCTACCCCTTCACGGCACCCGCGGTCAGCCCCTGGATGAACCGGTCGATGAACAGGTTGTAGACCACCGCGATCGGGATGCTGGTGATCAGGCACGCCGCCATCAGCGAGCCCCAGTAGAACACGTCGCCGCGCACCAGGGCCACCGGCACGCCCAGGCTCACGGTCATCCGCGGCACCGCGCTGATGAACGTCAGCGCGTAGACGAAGTCCTGCAGCACCAGCGTGAAGGCGAAGATCGTCGCGGTGAGCACACCCGAGATGCCCAGCGGCAGCACCACCTTGCGGATCACCGTGAACCGACTGTAGCCGTCGATCATCGCCTGCTCCTCGATGTCGCGCGGGATCGAGCGGAAGAACCCCATCATCAGCCAGGTACAGAAGGGTACCGTGAACGTCGGATAGACCAGCACCAGGGCCCACTGGCTGTTCTGGAGCCCGAGCCAGGCGATCATCCGCGAGAACGGCAGGAAGAGCAGCGTCGGGGGCACCAGGTAGGTCAGGAAGACGCCGATGCCCAGCCGCTCGCCCCACCGGCCGGTCAGCCGCGCGAGCGCATACCCCGCGGGCACGGCGAGCACGAGCGTGATCGCGACCACCACCAGCCCGATCCAGATGGTGTTGCGCACCCAGGTCAGGTAGAGCGTCTGCCGGAAGAGGAGCTCGATGTGCTCGAGGGTGGGCGGCGCGTTGAAGATCCACGGCACGTGGGTGAGCACGGTGCCGCCGACGTAGAGGTCGCGGTTCGCCTTGAACGCGGTGAGCAGCATCCAGTAGAACGGGAAGACCGCGAACGCGGTGAAGGCCAGCGCCACCAGGTAGAGCACGACGCGCTTCGCGTAGCGGACCAGGCGCCGGGGCCTCACGCGCCCACCTCCGCGCGGCGTGCGGTCCGCAGCATCAGGATCGCCACGACGACCAGGACCGGCAGCAGGAACAGGGCCACCGCCGCTCCCTGGCCCAGGTCGCCACCGAAGATGCCCCGCTGGAACGCCAGGCTGGAGAGCACGTGCGTGCTGTTGTACGGCCCACCGCGCGTGAGCAGGTAGACCACGCTCAGGTCGGTCGAGGTGAAGACCACGCCGAACAGCACCGCCACGGTGATGATCGGCAGCAGTAGCGGCAGGTTCACCTGGAAGAACCGCCGCCAGAACCCGGCGCCGTCGATCACCGCGGCCTCGCTGATCTCCTGCGGGATCGCGCTCATCCCCGCCAGCGTGATGACCGTCGCGAAGGGGAACATGCGCCAGACGTGCACGATGATGATGGCCGCCGTGGCGAGCTGCGGTTCGCCGAACCAGTACAGCCACCGCTTGGTCAGTCCCAGCCACAGCATGGTCCAGTTAATGACGCTGAAGGTCGAGTCGAAGATCCAGGTCCAGCCGATCGCGGCCAGCGCCACGGGCGCCGCCCACGGCAGCAGCAGCAGGAACCGCACCAGGCGCCGGCCGACGAACGCGGCGGACAGCACGTGGGCCGCGGTCACGGCCAGCACGATCACCAGCGCCTGCGAGACGAGCGTGAAGCGCAGGGTATTCCATAACGCGCGGTGGAACTGCGGGTCGGGCAGGATCGTCCAGAAGTTGCGCAGCCCGACCCACGAGAACTCCAGGCTGCCCGACCGCGCGCTGCTGAACGCGAGCGCGAGCGCCAGCGCGAACGGCACGCCGACCAGCGCGACGACGTAGACCAGCGCCGGCGCGAGCATGAGCCGACCCAGCCAGTCCTCGCGGTCGGCCAGCGTCCGCCGACGCAGCGGCGCGACCGAGGTCGAAAACGGCCGCCGGGCCTCCCTAGGCAGCGCCACGGTCCCGCGCCAGGCCGGTGGCGGCGTCGAAGTGGCGCAGGGCGCGCCGCGGCACCGCGAACTCGTAGGCCCGGCCCTCCGCGACCGGGGTGGTGATCGTCACCGGCAGGTCGGCGATCACGGTCTGTCCCGCCCGGTGCGGGGTATCCACCGCGCCGTAGATGAGGCGGTCGGCGCCCAGGTACTCCACCTGGCGCACCTTGAACTGGAAGACCGCCGCGTCGGTGCCGGCCGGGATGTCTTGCCGCGGCACGAAGCTCTCGGGTCGGAACCCCAGGATCGTATGCGCGTCTTGCTCCAGCAGGTTCATCGGCGGCGAGCCCAGGAAGGTGGCCACGAACGTGTCGGCCGGGTGGTCGTAGACGTGCTGCGGTGTGCCGACCTGCCGGACTTTGCCCTGGTTCATCACCGCGATGCGGTCGCCCAGCCCCATCGCCTCCACCTGGTCGTGGGTGACGTACACGGTCGTCGTCCCGAGCTCGCGCTGCAGCTCCTTGAGCTCGTAGCGCGCGATGGCCCGCAGCTGCGCGTCCAGGTTTGAGAGCGGCTCGTCGAACAGAAACACCTTGGGGTCGCGCACGACCGCGCGTGAGAGCGCGACGCGCTGCCGCTCGCCGCCCGAGAGCTGCCGCGGCCGGCGGCCGAGCAGGTGGCCGATCGAGAACCGCTTCGCGGCGCCCTGCACCCGGCCGCGAATGGCCGCCGGGGCCATGCCCGCGGCCTGCAGCGGGAACGCGATGTTGTCGTAGGCGGTCTTGTGGGGGTAGAGCGCGTAGCTCTGGAACACCATGGCCACGCCGCGGGCGCGGGGCGGCACGTCCTCGTCGACCTCTTCGCCGCCGATGAGGATCTGCCCGGCGGTGGGCACCTCCAGCCCCGCGATCATGCGCATGAGCGTGGTCTTCCCGCATCCCGAGGGCCCCAGGAGGACCAGCAGCTCGCCTTCCTTGATGGACAGGTCCACGCCGTCCACGGCGCGGACCTCACCGAAGTGCTTGTGCAGGTTACGGATCTCGACGAACCCGGTCTCCATGGCGCTCACCCGCTCCGCCCGCAGGCACAGGACGGGGTGCGCCCGCCACCGGGGGCGCACCCCGCCGCGCTGAGTCGCAGGCTAACGGTCGCGGCCGCCGCCGACCAGGCCGGCCCGACGCCACTTCGCGAAGATCTCCTTCACGCGGCGGTCGGCCTCCTCTACCGCGGCCTTCGGCGAGAGCTGTCCCGTGGCGGCCTTGGCGAACATGTCGGTGATGACGTAGGTGTCGAAGATCTCGCCCTCCGCCGGGTTCGCCGTCCCGGGGAAGCCGACGTTCGTGGACCACCGCTCGGAGTCGGCCAGCACCTTGAGCTTGTCCGGCGGCAGCGAGCCGAACGGGTCCTGGAAGACGCGCGAGCGGATCCACCGGCGCCCGGCCTCCGGCTTCTGCGCCACCGGCACGTCACGGTCGGCGACCGACCCCCAGTAGGATGGGAAGTTGTAGAGCCGGCTCGCCATGATCGCGTCGCGCTGGTTGTCCAGGAAGTGCAGGAGGAACTCCTTGGCCAGGTCGGGCGCCCGCGAGAAGCGCCAGATGACCCACACGCCCATGACGTGCGTGGCCACCTGCGCGCGGGCCGGACCGCGCAGCGCCGGCGTGAAGAAGATGTCGTTGGCCACCGGAAGCCCCTGCGCCTGGGCCGAGCGGTACGCGGAGATCGAGTTCAGGATGTAGGAGGTCTGCCGCGCGTTGAGGGCCAGGTTGTTCGAGGCGGCGTTCCAGCTCAGCACCGCGGGGCTCATCACCTCGCGGAACAGGCGGACGCCGTACTCGACCGCCTTGACGGTCTCCTCCGAGTTGAGGACGACGTTCGAGTTCCGGTCCTGGACGGACGACCCGAATGACCACATGATGGCGCGCGTGGCCATGTTCGAGTCGATGTCCTGCGAGAACCCGATGCCGATGGGGATCTGGATCTCCGGGTGGCGCTGCTTGATCCGCTGCCCAGCGGTGATGAGATCGTCCCACGTACGCGGACCGTTGACGTAGCCGACGTTCGCCCACACGCTCTTCAGGTAGTCGCCGGGGTCGGGCACCCAGTTGTCGGAGAACCCGAAGTATTTCCGGGTGTGCGGGTTGTAGACGCTGTTGCGGACGAAGGGCACCAGCGGGCCGTAGCGCCGCTCGGCCTCCTGGTTGATGTCGGCCAGGTCGAGCACCTGCGGCTCGAACTGCGAGGGTGGCGCGATGAAGAAGTAGCAGTCGTGGCCCTGCTGCGCCGCGACCTCGGCGGTCGCGCGCGGCACGATGTCGGCGAACGAGACGTGGTCGACGGTGACCCGGATGTTCTTGCTCGTGCCCCATGCCCGCGCGAACGGGTCGAACCAGGCGTCGAACGCCGGGACGAAGTGGCTCCAGGTCATGATGCGGAGCTCGCGGGGCTGAGCGTGGACGATGTAGGGGCCGGTGAGTCGTTCGACCCCGGCCAGGGTCGCGCCGGCGGCGCCGGCGGCGGTGAGTTTCAGGAGGTCGCGCCGCGTGACGCGCCGGAGGCGGTCAGTTGAGACGCGCACCCACTTCGTGGACTCCTCGTCGCTCACTCTCGATCCACCTCCCGGGTTGAGAGTCCTGCGAACGTGCCCATCGTCATCCGGTCGCGGCCGGTCGGGGCGGAGTGCCGTGCCGCTAAAGTATACAATGAGACCATCATGCGCATCATCCCCATCGTCCTGCCCACCCCCTACCCCGTCGGGCCGGTAAACGCCTACTTTCTCCCCGGCCCGCCGGCCACCCTGGTGGACTGCGGGCCCCGCACCCCCGAGGCGCGCGCGGCGCTCGAGGCCGGGCTGGCCGCGGCGGGCATCGGCCTGGCGGGTATCGAACGCCTGGTGCTCACCCACGGCCACGTGGACCACTTCGGCCTGGCCGCCACGGTGGCCGCCGCCAGCGGGTGCCGGGTCTACGCGCACGCCGCCGAGGTCCCCAAGCTGGCGCTGGACCGCTCGTTCATCGGACCGATGCGGACGTTGCTGGCCGAGGCCGGCTTCCCGGCAAGCACCGGCGACCGCCTGCTCGAGGTCCTGCGGCGCTACCGCGATCAGTTCGAGCCCGTGGCGCCCACCGACCTGGTGACCGACGGCGACCGCCTATCGCTCGCGGACGGCGACCTGACCGTGCTGCACACGCCCGGGCACGCGCAGGGCCACATCGGCCTGTGGGACGGCCGGGTGCTCATCGCCGGCGACCTGCTGCTCGAGGAGATCAGCCCGAACCCCTTGGTGGAGTTCGGACCAGACGGGGCCCGTCTGCGCACGCTGCCGGCGCTGATCCGATCGCTGGAACGCGTGGTCGCGCTGGACCCGGCGGTGGCCTACCCCGGGCACGGCGACCCGCTGGAGCGCCCGGCCGCCCGGGCTCGGGAGGTCATCCGGCACCACGAGGCGCGCGAGGCGCATCTCGCCGCCGTGCTGGCGGAGCGGCCGCACACGCTGCGCGAGATCGCTGCCGCCTGGTTCCCCGGCCTCGAGGAGATGAACCTCATCCTCGGCCTCTCGGAGGTGCTGGGGCACCTCGACCTGCTCGAGGCGCACGGCCGTCTGGCCGCGGAGCGCCGAAACGGCGTCGTGTACTTCAGCCTCGCGGCGTGAACGAGGCGGCCTTCTTCCGTGACCTGACGCTGCTGCTCGTGGCGGCGGTGGCCGGCGGCGGGCTGGCGCAGTTCCTGCGCCAGCCCGCGTTCGTCGGGTACATCCTGGGCGGGCTGGTCGTCACGGCGCTGACAGGACCGGCGGTCTCCGCCGCCGGCACCTTCGAGCTATTCGCCGAGCTCGGCGTGGTGCTCCTCATGTTCGCCCTGGGCGTGGAGTTCTCGCTGCGCGAGCTGTGGCGCGTGCGCGGGCTGGCGGTCCTCGGCGCGCCGCTTGGCATGGCGGCGGTGACGGCGCTGGCGACCGGGCTGCTGGTGGCCCGCGGCGTGTCGGTCGTCCCCGCCAGCGTGACCGGGTTGGCGCTCGCCGTGTGCAGCACCATGGCGCTAGCGAAACTGCTGGCCGAGCGCGGGGACCTGGCCGGGCCGGTGGGCCGGGCGTCCATCGGGATCTCGCTGGCGCAGGACCTGGTGGTCGTGGCGGCGATCTTCTTCATCCCCACGCTCGCCGGCGGGGAAGCCGCGCCGCCGGGCGGCTTCCTCTACGCGCTGCTGCGCGGGGCGATCGTGCTCGTCCCCTTCTTCCTGCTGGCCAACCGCTTCGTCCCGGCGCTGCTCGGGCGGATCGCGCACGCGCGGAACACCGAGCTGTTCGTGCTGGTGGCGGTCGCCATCGGCGCGGGCATGGCCGCGCTGTCGGCGGGGCTGGGACTTACGGTGGCGCTCGGCGCGTTTCTCGCCGGGCTGGTCATCAGCGAGTCGGACTACACGGTGGAGACGCTGGCCCGGGTGCTGCCGCTGCGTGACGTCTTCGTCGCGGTGTTCTTCGTCTCGGTGGGAATGCTCATCGATGTCCGTACGCTGGCCACGCGCCCCGACCTGCTGCTGGCGATGCTCGGCATCGTCCTGATCGGCAAGGCGCTCGTCTGGACCGCGGTCGCGCTCCTCTTCCGCCAGCCGCTGCCGGTCGCGGCGGCCGTCGGCCTCGGCCAGACGCAGATCGGCGAGTTCTCGTTCGTCATCGCGCAGCTCGGCTACGCGAGCGGGCTCTTCGGCCTGGAGCTCTACAGCGCCGTGCTCGCGACCTCGCTGCTCACCTTGCTCACAAACGCGCTGGTCTTCCGCCGCAGCCGGCCGCTGGAGCGTTGGGCCGACCGGTGGGCCCAACCCGCCGAGGGCGCGCCGCTTGCGGTCGCGCCGAGCGTCCTCATCGTGGGCTACGGCCGTGTCGGCAGCGCCATCGGCGAGGCCCTCGAGACGTTCGCCATCCCGTTCGCGGTGGTGGACTTCAACCCGGCGGTCATCCAGGCCCTGCGCCGGCGCAGCATCCCCGCGGTCCTGGGCGACGCCGCCAACGACCACGCGCTACGCGCCGCGGGCGCGGCCGCGGCACGCTTGGCCGTCCTGGCCGTGCCGGACAGCGTGAAGGCGACGCTGGCGCTGGCGCGGCTGCGTCAGATCAACCCCTCGCTCACCGCGCTCGCGCGCGCGCACACGGCCGACGAGCGCGAGCGCCTGCTCGCCGCGGGCGCGACCGAGGTGATCCTGCCCGAGGCCGAGGCGGGGATGACGCTGGTGGACCACGCGCTGCACCGACTGGAGGTGCCGTCCGCCGACGTCCGCGCCTACCTGCGCCAGTTGCGGGGACTGGAGCGTCCGGGGGCGCGCGTCGCGGAGGTCCCGGCCCGGATCGACCTGCCGGGGCTCGCGGTCGTGGAGGTGGCGGATGGCGCGCTGGCGCACCAGTCGCTGCGGCGCGCGCGGGTGCGCGAGCGCACGGGCGTCACCGTCGTCGGCGTCGAGCGCCGCGGCGAGGACCCGCACTGGAACCCGCCGCCGGATGCCGTGCTGGCGCCGGGCGATCGGGTGACGGTCTTCGGCCTGCCGGAGCAAATCGAGCGGTTCCGCCGGCTGGCGGCGGGAGACGAGGACTGAACGCCGGCGGGCGCGGGTCTAGCCCCGGCGGGACAGTTCCTCGTCCAGAAACAGCGCGTGGTGGATGCGCCCCAGCGACCGCCGCCACAGGACCGCGACGATCGGCACGACCGCCAGTGCCAGCGCCGTCTGCGTGAGGATCACCGCGTCGTAAGCCGCGTGCGCCAGGGCGGCCAGCAGCACCCCGGCCGCCAGCCACTCCCACTCCCGCGGCCCGGCGAACTTCGCCCGGCCCATGTTGTACCCCATAACCGCGGCGAAGAACGCGTGGCCGGGCACCGAGAGCACCGCGCGCAGGGCGCCCACGCCCAGCCCACCCTCGAGCACGTACGCGATGTTCTCCAGCGTGGCGAACCCCATCGAGGCGGCCACCGCGTAGATGATGCCGTCGATGACCTCGTCGAACGCCGCGTGGCGGTAGATGCCGAAGTAGACCGCGGCGAACTTCATGCCCTCCTCGATGAACCCGATGAGACCGGCGGTGACCAGGATGCGCCGGTAGTGCCACTGCTCGAACTGGAGCACCAGTGCGCCCAGGGTCAGGTGCTCGAGCACCGCGGCGCCGACGCCCGCCAGCACGCCCAGGAAGAACATCCGGACGATCAGGTGACGGGGCTCGGGCCGCAGGACATCGCGGCGCAGGAAGTACCATAGCCAGAAGATACCGGGCGCAACCGCCACGGCGAGGAGGAACATGGCCCGGGGTTCGTGCGCGGCCGCCGGGTTCCTCCAGCCTAAGGCGCCCGGTCACACTGGCATGCCTCGCTGCATGAGGTGATCGAGGACGCGCTGCGACAAGCCGTCGTGCAGCCCAGGCGGCCAGGACGGAGCGCCCAGCCCGAGTTGTCCGATGGACAGTGCATCCGGTTGAGGCTCCGCTGACCTCATGGTGTTAGGCTGACCGGTGGGGGCACTATAATCCCTCGTAAGGGGGCTCGGCGGGATGACGGGACTTCAGATGGGACGGGCGACTGCCAGGGGGATGGCCGGCTGGCCCCGTCGTCTCAGGCTGACAGAGACGGGTGTTAGGCTGGTCTGCCGAAACATGAGTTCGGCGCAGAAGGGGACGGGGATAGCACATGGTTCGAGGGGTGCGGTTTCTCGTAGATGATGCCGGCCGCAAGACTGCCGTGCAGATAGACCTCAAGACCCGGGCGCGGCTGTGGGAGGACTTCTACGACCGCGCTCTGGCCGAGCAGAGAGCCTCTGAGCCTCGCGAGCCCCTAGAGGCTGTGAAGCGGCGCGTGCTCAGGCGCCGGCGGCGTGGCTGAGTACCGGGTTGTCTTCGCCCGCTCGGCTCGCAGGGAAGTCGAAGCGCTTGAGGCGAGTGTGGCGCGACGGATCATCTCGCGCGTCGAGGCTCTTGCGACCGATCCAAGACCGCCCGGGTGCGTCAAGCTACAGGGAGCCGCCGACCTATGGCGGGTTCGGGTCGGAGAATACCGCGTCATCTACGCGATCGACGACGATCAGCGCCTCGTCGACATCCGCGTCGTACGACACCGAAGTGACGCCTACAGATAGAAGCGGCTTCACGCCGAACATCACGTTCGACCGGACCGCTGGCGCGCATGCGCTCGCCGCGGCCGGTCAACGTGCTCGTTCGGCGGCGGAGGATGCGGATGGGACCTGATGACCGAGCGATCCGCGAGTTGCACTCGACCTGGATCGACGCCGTCAACGCCGGCGACCTGGCCCGCCTGCTCCCGGTGATGGCGGACGATGTGGTGTTCCTCAGCCCGGGCCAGGCGCCGGTCGGCCGGGACGGCTTTTCCGCCAACTTCACGGCCGCCCACCAACGGGTGCGGGTGCGTTGCCACAGCGAGCTGGAGGAGGTCGTAGTCGCCGGCGAAGTCGCCTACACGCGGAGCCGGGACGCGGTGTCGGTCACGCCGTACGCCGGCGGGGAGGCGATGCAGCTCGCTGGTCATCGCATGACGGTCTACCGCAAGCAGCCCGACGGCCGCTGGCTGGTGGCCCGCGATGTCCACACGTTGTCCCCGGTGGCGAGGCCGGGGTCGTGAGACGCGAGGCCCGCCGAACCATCCGCTGCAGCAGACCAGGGCCGCACGTTCGCTTTTCGAGACGCGTAGATCCCGGAGCGGCCCCGGCTGCTGAGCGGGGTCGTTGGGCGGCCCGTCGAGCATCATCCGCTGTTTGGCAGGGGGCTCAACATGCACGTGGTCTTCATTGACGAAGCAGGCTACACGCCCGATTGGAAGGCGGGCATAGAACAGCAGCCGTTCTACGTCGCGAGCGCTGTCTGCATCCCAGCGCCCAACGTCCCTCCGCTCTATGCGTCACTGAGGCAGGAGATACAAGCCCTCCACCTCCCCAGCCTGACCCGCTTCAAGCTTCCACATCTACTTGAGATGTCCCTCGGAGACTCAAGGTACTCGATAGGTCTTCAGGTGGCGGACTACTTCGCCACAACGACCTACCACTACTATATGGATGGCAAGCCAGCGTCCTGCGGCTGGTGGGACCTCCTTGCAGGAAGCCTTCACAGGCTGGACGGCAAGCTCATCGGGATCGGGCTGAAGGAATTCCCCTAGATAACCGACCTGGGATTGCCCGAGCCGCCGGGCCGCTGAGCTCGGATGCGTTAGGGCGCAGCGACTCCGGTTGCACGATGCCACGAGGACGCGTAGACTGATTTATGGCACGCACGATTCCCATCGACGATCTGACCGCTGAGGAGCGCATCGACCTGATCGGCAAGCTCTGGGATAGCCTCGATCCCGCCGTGGCAGCGCCGATCACGCCAGCGTTGGCGGCCGAGCTGGATCGCCGCGAGGCGGAGGCTGATGCCGCACCTGACGCCGGCGACGCGTGGTCGGAGATTCGGGACGACCTGCGCAAGAAGTTGCCGTAGGTGCGGCGGCTCCGGGTTCGCAGGGCGGCGCGGGCCGAGATTGCTGCTGCATTCGACTGGTATCTGGAGCGGTCATCTGCGGCCGCAGGGCGGTTCCTGGAGGCGGTGGATGAGGCCCTGCGGCTCATTCATGGCCATCGGCACCCGGACACGTGGTTCGGACGGGCTGAGCGTTCGGGGAGATAGGTAACACTTTAGTCCAGGGACATGGGTGACAGTTCCCTAACACTGGAGCACCGCAGGAGGTGCTCCGATGCCGTGGAGGGAGACATCACCCATGGACCAGAGGCGACGCTTCATCGCCGATTACCAGAGGCACTTCTTCTCGGTCTCCGAGCTGTGCGTACGATTCGGCGACGCCCTGCTGGCGGCTCGGCATCGCCACCCCACCTGGGGAGCGAAGAAACTACTTCGCATTCTCTCTCGAAAACACCCGGACTGGGAATGGCCCGCCCGCAGCACGTGCTGCGACGTCCTCAAGAGGCACGGCTTGGTCACCTCGCCGCGGCGCCGTCGGTTCCCCTCGCATCCGGGCCGGCCCGTCACCCCGATGACGGCGCCCAACGAGATCTGGACCGCCGACTTCAAGGGCCAGTTCCTCATGACGGACGGTACCTACTGCTATCCGCTCACGGTGGTCGATGGCTACAGCCGCTACCTGCTGGCCTGCCAAGGCCTGCCCTCCACGCGCATTGCCGGCGCCTGGCCCGTGTTTCGGAGGCTGTTCGAGGAGTATGGCCTGCCGCGCATCATCCGCACCGACAACGGCGTGCCCTTCGCGACGACGGTGCTCGGACGTCTGTCGCCCCCTGTCCGTCTGGTGGATTCGCCTGGGCATCTTCCTCGAACTCATCGAGCCGGCGCATCCCGAGCAGAACGGCCGGCACGAACGCATGCACCGGACCCTCACGGCCGAGGCGACGCGTCCACCGTCTGGCAACCTGTCGGCGCAACAGCAGCGCTTCAACCGGTTTCGGACCGAGTACAACGAGGAGCGCCCTCATGAAGCGCTCGACCAACAGACCCCGGCGTCGATCTACCGGCCGTCTCGGCGGCAGCTCCCGCGGACGCTGCCGCCGATCGACTACCCCGGACACTTCGAAGTGCGCTTGGTCAGTCGCAACAGCGGAATCCGCTGGGAGAAGCACTGGGTCTGCGTCACGCACACCCTGGGGGCGTTACCTATCTCCCCGACCGCTCACAGAATCATGGACCTATTACAGACCGACACCCGCATGTTGACGGGCTCCCGCGCCCCGTGCCTATAATCAAGGTTACAGTTCTCGGCGCTGACGGGGACCAGTAGCGGCGGAAACGGCCAGGAGCGAGCCGGGAAGGCGGTGCGAGCCGGCGGCCGGGAGCCCGCGAACCCACCCCCCGAGCCGTGGCCGAGGCGCGGCTGTCGCTGCCCGCGCGAAAGGCCACCGGGTCGTGCCCGATACCGCACGGCGAGCGCGCGGCGCTCCGGCCTGAGCCGGCACCGCGAACTGAGGTGGTACCGCGGAGAGCCCTTCCGCCCTTGGGTGGAAGGGCTGTTGTGTTTCTCGAGGATGGTGGATCGCATGGGTTCGGCAATCGGGTTCATCGGCGCGGGCAACCTGGCCGAGGCGCTCATCCGTGGGCTGCGCGACGCCGGGGTGGACGGTCGGCAGATCGTCGCGACCAACCGCAGCCGGCGCGAGCGGCTCGCCTACCTGCGCCAAGCCTGGGGGATCACCACCACGCCCGACAAGGGCGAGGTGAGCGCCGCGGCCGACGTGCTGGTGCTGGCCATGAAACCGGCGGACCTGGACCAGGCGATGCGCGACCTCCAGCCCCACATCACCGACCGGCACCTGGTGATCTCGCTGCTGGCCGGCGTGCGGTGCGCCTCGGTCGAGCGCTACATGGGCGAGCGCCCCACGCCGGTCATCCGCGCCATGCCGAATCTCTCGGCCGCGGTGCTCGCCTCGACGACCGCGCTGGCCTACGGTCGCCATGCCTCGCCCGAGCGGCGGACCGTGGCGCGCGCGCTGTTCGACCGCGTGGGCGACACCGTCGAGGTCAGCGAGGACGTCATGGACGCGGTCACGGCGGTGGCGGGCAGCGGCCCGGCCTACGTGTACCTGTTCATGGAGGCGCTCATCGAGGCCGGCGTGCAGGCGGGTCTGCCGGCCGAGGCAGCGCGCGACCTGGCGATCCAGACGGTCTTCGGCGCGGCCAAGCTCGTCAAGGAGACCGCCGCCGACCCGGCTGACCTGCGGCGTCGCGTGACCTCGCCGGGCGGCACGACGAACGCGGCGCTCACCGTGCTCGAGGCACGCGGGTTCAAGCTGGCGATCGCCGACGCGGTGCGCCAGGCCATCCGGCGGGCGAAGGAGCTGGGTCGCTAGGTGTCTTAGGAGTCGGTACAAACGAGGCCCGTCTGGGTATTGAGGTTATCGGGAGGGATGTGGCGGGCACACAGGAGGCTAACCGGGCACCCGCAATACGAGCCCAGTCCCGGAGGGGGCGATCATCCATGTCGGTCGAGATGAGGCGTGGCGTTTGGTGGTTCCTAGGTACGCTGGGTATCTCGCTCGTCGTAGCAGTGTCGCCCTGGGTGGGTCTCGTTGATCAGGCGGCGAGTGCCACAGTTCCCGTGCGGACATTCCCCGCACGGGTGGATCTCACGGCGCAACAGACCCCCCTGAAGAACCAGGGAAATAGAAACACGTGCATCACCTTTGCCGCTATTGCCGCGATGGAGGCTGCGTACCGTCGGGCGGGATATGGCGCGCTCGATCTCTCTGAAGAGTTCTTGAACCACATGGGGAAGATGGGTTGGCTGCATCCGAGGTGGAGCGAGTTACAGGCCAGGGGGTCATCGTGGAGAGAGACCCAGGTCGCGGCTTATGGCGGTGGGATGGGGATGGTGTACATCGAACAGCTGGCGAACGGCCTGGCTGTTCCCCAAGAGGAGCTCATGCCGTACCGACCCGAGGGCTACCCTCGCGAAACCGGCGGTCGAGACTGGACCGACCCCCACTGGAACATGCAACGGAACGCGAGCGACTTCAACCTGGACATCAGGGTGCTGCCCATCAGGGCCCTGCAGGCGGAGCGGTACTTCAGCGTCCAAGAGCACACATGGATCTATAGAGACCGACGACCGACGGACCCGACCTCGGCCAGCGAGTTCGAGCGCGTCCTCGCGGAGGGGCGTGAGATCGTGTGGGACTTCGATGTCAACGGAGACAGGAGCGGGAGTATCTGGCGATTCTCCTCGACAGCGTCCAGCGAGGGCGCACATTCCATGCTCATCGTGGGATACGACCGTACGGCTCGTGATCCGAGGGACCACTACTTCATCGCGAAGAACAGTTGGGGGCCGACCGGTAATCCCGGAGACTTCACCTGGATTTCGTACGACTATCTGCGATACGGCATCAACGCGGGGTACATCAGGAGCGTCAAGGCCCCGCACCGCTGGCACGAGCTGGCGTTCATCGGGCGCTGGGCCCTGTCGTTCGACGGCCACAAGGGCTGGCTGGACATCTACCACATCCCCGGCTTGATGCAGTCCAACTTCCGCCTGGAGGGAGTGGCGATCACTGACAGGCGTGTCGGCAGCTTTTATGACGCGACAGGCGCCGCATACCGTGTCAATGGTAGCATGAGCGCAAACAGTATCCAGTTCCATATCGACTGGTCAAGGCCCAATCTGCGGTGGGATGAACTCCCCACATCCGCACGGCGGTTCGACTACTTCCTCTTTTGGCGCGACGCCGACAACGAGGAAAAACGCGTGATGGCAGGCTTTCATCGTGACCCGGACGGGAGAACCTGGGCCGGCTACGCGCATAGGCTTGGACATCCGGCGCCCCTACGAGACGTTCCCAAGCCCCTGCGCCCGGATTCCTACCTCGGCCGTTGGTCGTTCGAAACGATGCTGCTCTCAGGGCGGATCGAACTGACCAGGAGAGAAGGCAACGTGCTCCACGGACGGTTCTTTCCCGCGCGCGGCGGACCCGAGGGAGAGGTTCGGGCAGCGGTCGACGCGTCAGATCCCGCGTTGATAAGCATCGCGGGGCCGGGCTTCAACATGCAGGGGCGATATCTCTCCCATGATCGCGGCATCATCGCCGGGCGTGGAGGCCGGTCCGGCGTTCCCGGTTACTCACACCTGGCGACGTTCGGCTTCTACGCCCTCTACCTTGGCCGCTAGGACCGGAGGGGCTCGCCCCTGGGCAGAAGGCCCTTGACAACGCGCTGGGCGCGGGGTCGGTCCAGTCGAGGCACCACGATGCCGTAAAGCCCGCCCTCTGGCTACCAGCAACGGCCGTTCGGCAGGAGGGGCGGCGCCGAACCGCCGAAGCAGCCCCTGCCGTCCATCAACCTCTCGCGCTTCCATCCCCTGGTCTCGCGCTGGTTCGTCGAGCGCTTCGGTGGGCCCACGCCACCCCAGGCTGCGGGCTGGGAGGCGATCGCCGGCGGCCGCGACGTGCTCATCGCGGCGCCGACCGGGTCGGGCAAGACGCTCGCGGCGTTCCTGTGGGCGATCAACGGGCTCGTCGCCGAAGCGACCGCCGGCCGCCTGGCCGACGAAACGGCCGTCGTCTACGTCTCGCCGCTGAAAGCGCTCGGCAACGACATCGAGAAGAACCTGCGCGAGCCGCTCGCGGGCATTGGGCGGCTGGCGGCTGCCGGCGGCGCGGCGGTGCCCGAGATTCGCGTGGCGGTGCGCTCGGGCGACACCCCTGCATCCGAGCGCGGCCGGATGGTCCGACGGCCGCCCCACATCCTCATCACCACGCCCGAGTCGCTGTTCATCCTGCTCACCGCGGAGCGCAGCCGCGCGTTCCTGCGCACCACGCGCACGGTCATCGTGGACGAGATCCACGCGGTCGCCGGCGACAAGCGCGGCGCGCACCTGGCGCTCAGCCTGGAGCGGCTCGACGCGCTCTGCGGTCGGCGCTGCCAGCGCATCGGGCTGTCCGCGACGCAGAAGCCCATCGAGGCGATTGCGCAGCTCCTGATCGGCGCCGGGCGCACCGACGCCGCGGGCGCGCCGGACTGCGCCATCGTGGACGTCGGCCACCGCCGGCCGTGGGACCTGACGGTGGAAGTGCCGGCGCAGCCGCTGGGCCCGGTGGCCAGCCACGCCATGTGGGCCGAGGTGTACGACCGCATCGCCGGCCTGGCGCGCGAGCATCGCACGACGCTCGTCTTTGCGCACACGCGCCGGCTGGTCGAGCGGGTCGCCCACCACCTGAGCGAGCGGCTGGGCCGCGACCGCGTGGCCGCGCACCACGGCAGCCTGGCGCGGCACCTGCGGCTCGACGCGGAGCAACGGCTGAAGGCCGGCACGCTGCCGGTGGTGGTGGCCAGCGCCTCGCTGGAGCTCGGCATCGACATCGGCGAGATCGACCTGGTCTGCCACCTGGGCGCGCCACGCGCCGTGGCCAGCCTGCTCCAGCGCATCGGCCGCTCAGGGCACTGGCTGGGAGCCACGCCCCGGGGCATCATCTTCCCGCTCACGCGCGACGAGCTCGTGCAGTCCGCGGCCGCCGTGCGGGCGGTACGCGCCGGCGTGCTCGACCGCGTCATCATCCCCTCCAACCCGCTCGACATCCTGGCGCAGCAGGCCGTGGCCATCGCGGCCTCGGGCGAGATCGCCGAGGAGGACCTGTGGGCGCTCACGCGGCGGGCCTACCCGTTCCGCAGCCTGCCCCGCCGCGAGTTCGACCAGGTGATCGAGATTCTCTCCGAGGGCATCGCCACCTCGCGCGGCCGGCGGAGCGCCTACCTCCACCGCGACCGGGTGCACGGCATGCTGCGGGCGCGGCGGGGCGCGCGCCTGGCCGCGGTGACCTCGGGCGGCGCCATCCCGGACGTGGCGGACTACGAGGTCGTGGTCGAGCCCACCGGCACCGTGGTCGGCAAGGTGAACGAGGACTTCGCGGTCGAGAGCCAGGCGGGCGACGTGTTCCTGCTGGGGAACACCTCCTGGCGCATCCGGCGGGTCGAGTCGGGCCGACTGCGGGTGGAGGACGCGCACGGTGCGCCGCCGTCGGTGCCGTTCTGGCTCGGCGAGGCGCCGGGCCGCACCGCCGAGCTCTCGGCGGCGGTCTCCGAGCTGCGCGAGCAGGTCGCGGCCCGGCTCGGCGACCCCGAAGCCGCGATCGCCTGGCTGGCGGACGAAGCCGGCGTGGACCGCGCCGGCGCGTCGCAGATCGTCGCCTACCTGGCCGAGACGCGGGCAGCGCTCGGGGTCGTGCCCACCCAGCGTCATGTCGTGGCCGAGCGGTTCTTCGACGAGGCCGGCGGCATGCAGCTCGTCATCCACGCGCCGTTCGGCAACCGCGTCACCCGCGCCTGGGGCCTGGCGCTGCGCAAGCGGTTCTGCCTCACGTTCGACTTCGAGCTGCAGGCGGCGGCCACCGACGACGGCATCGTGCTGTCGCTGGGAGAGCAGCACAGCTTCCCGCTGGAGAGCGTCTTCGCGTTCATCCGCGAGGCGACACTCAAAGAGGACCTCGTCCAGGCGCTGCTGGCCTCGCCGATGTTCACGAACCGCTGGCGGTGGAACGCGAGCCGCGCGCTCGCGGTGCTACGCCACCAGGGTGGCCGGCGCGTGCCCATGCCGATCCAGCGCATGCGCGCCGACGACCTGCTGGCCGCCGTGTTCCCCGACCAGGTCGCCTGCCAGGACAACCACGCGGGCCCGATCGTCCCGCCCGACCACCCGCTGGTGAACGAGACGATCCGCAACTGCCTCTACGAGGCGATGGACATTGACGGGCTGCGCGCGGTGCTCGGCGCGATGCGGCGCGGCGAGATCGCGACGGCCGCGGTCGAGACGCCGGCACCGTCGCCGGCCTCGCACGAGATCCTCAACGCGAACCCCTACGCGTTCCTCGACGACGCGCCGCTAGAGGAGCGCCGGGCGCGGGCGGTCTCGTTGCGCCGCGCGGCCCCGGACCTGGCCGCGGGCGTGGGCGCGCTCGATCCGGCGGCGATCGCCGCGGTGGCCGCGGGGGCCTGGCCCGACGTGCGCTCGGCCGACGAGCTGCACGACCACCTGCTGACGGTGTGGGTGCTGCCGGTCGAGGAGGCCGGCGCCTGGGAACCGTTCGCGGCGGCGCTGCTCGCGACCGGACGCACGACGGTGGAGACCTGGGCCGACGCCGACGGCCGCCAACGCCGCGGCTACGTGGCCGCCGAGCGGCTGGAGGGCGCCCGCGCGCTGCTGCGCGACGAGGCCGACGAGCCGCTGCGCGCCGCCGTGCACGGGTGGATGGAGTGCAGCGGGCCCACGACGGCCGCATCGCTGGCGGCCCGCACCGGCTTGCGCCTCGCGGCGGTCGAGCGCGCGCTGGCGGCCCTCGAGGGCGCCGGCGTCGTGCTGCGCGGCCGCTTCACGCCGGGTACCACCGCCATGGAGTGGTGCGAGCGACACCTGCTGGCGCGCATCCACCGGCTGACGCTCGGCCGGCTGCGCCGCGAGATCGAGCCGGTCTCGCTCGCGGAGTTCATGCGCTTCCTCTTCCGATGGCAGCACGTCCAGCCCGGCACGCAGCTCCACGGCCGCGACGGTCTGGCGCAGGTGGTCGGCATGCTGCAGGGTCTGGAACTGCCGGCGCCCGCGTGGGAGGAGCACGTGCTGCCGGCCCGCGTGCGGCCCTACGACCCCGCGGACCTGGAGTACCTGTGCCTCTCGGGCGTGGTGACGTGGGGGCGACTGACCCCGGGAGGCGCCGCCGAAGACGACGACGGCAGCGCGCCGCACGAGCGGTCCAGAGGCCGGCGGCCCTGGCCTACCCGCAGTGCGCCGATCGCGTTCGTGCTGCGCACCGACCTGAGCCAGTTCCTCCAGCGCTCGCGCGCGACGTGGCGAACAGCGCAGGGGCTCGGCCGCGCGGCGCGCGACGTGGCCGCCTATCTCGACGAGCACGGCGCGTCGTTCCTGGCGGACATCGCCGCCGGTACGCGGCGGCTACCCTCCGAGGTGGAAGACGCGCTGTGGGAGCTGGTGACGCACGGGCTGGTCAGTGGCGACGGGGTGGCGGGCCTGCGGCGGCTGCTGCAGGCCGGCCGGCGCCCCCACCGCCGTCGCCGAATGGGGACGCGGCCGCTACCGGTGGGTCGGTGGGCACTGTGGACGGCGGGCCACGACGCGGGCGCGCGCGAGGCCCGGCTCGAAGTCGTCGGCGCGCAGCTCCTGCGGCGCTACGGGGTGGTGCTGCGCGACGTGCTGGGTCGCGAACGCGGACTGCCACCCTGGCGCGAGCTGGCGGCGATCTACCGCCGGTGGGAAGCCCAGGGCCGCATCCGCGGCGGCCGGTTTGTCGCGGGCCCCACGGGCGAGCAGTTCGCGCTCCCAGAAGCGCTCGAGGCGCTGCGCGCGGTCCGGCGCGCTGGACCGGAGAGCGACCCGGTCGTCATCGCCGCGGCTGATCCGCTGAACCTCGTCGGCCTGCTCCTGCCCGGTGTCAGAGTGCCACCATCCTCGGGTCAGGCCATCGCCTTCCGCGACGGGGCACCGGTGGACGTGGGGCCGCTGGGCGCGATGCTGCGGAGCCTTGGGGCCAGGGATGGCCATAGAAGCGTGACGGTGCGCTAAACGTACAGGCGGCGCCCGGGGGTACGACGGCGCCCGCGCGGCCTACGCCCGGGGCGGGAGCTCGGGCTGCGGCAGCTGGACGGGCGCCCGCAGCGCGAGCCACGCGGCCCAGCCGCCCTCGAGCACCCTGACGTCGCGAAAGCCCCGGGCCATCAGGTCCAGCGCCACCCGGGCGCTGGTCGCTTCGTGCGTTCAGGCGCAGTAGAGCACGATCGGGACGGGCGGCGGCGGGGAGGCCGCGATGCGCGCCGCGGCGTCGCCGGGCGGGTAGTGCACCGCGGCCGGGATGCGGCGCGGGTCGCGCGCGAGCGCGCCGGGCTGCCGGACGTCCACCACCAGGACGGGGTCGCCCCGCTCGATCATGCGCGCGAGCTCCCCGGCGGAGATCCGTGGGACGCGGGCGTGGCGCGGCTCGGGCACGAGCTCCGCCTCGGGCGCCCGCGACGCCCACACCACGAGCGGTGTCCCCAGGATACCGTGCAGGAGAACCGACGCCAGCACGACGACCCCGGTCACCGCGAAGATCTCGGCCGCGCCCGGCGCGCCGGAGAGCACTACCAGCAACGCGAGCAGGATGGACCCCAGCCCCCTCGGCCCGTGCCAGGCCGCGAACAGCTTGTCCCGAAGCGGAATGCGGAAGCGCCCGAGCAGGAGCAGCAGCACGGCCGGCCGGCAGATGAGGAGCACCAGCGCCGCGAACGCCAGCGTCCGGCCGTCGAGGGTTGCCAGCGCCGGCCGTACGAGCGTCGAGCCGAACAGCACGAACGTCAGCAGCATGAACAGCTCGGCCGTGGTCTCCCCGTACTCCAGGAAGCACTCGCAGAGGTCGAGGTCGCTCACGGCGATGGTGAGCCCCGCGGCGAACGCCGCGATCAGCCCGCTGCCGCCCAGCGCCTGCGCCGCCGCGAACGCGGCGAACGCCACCCCCAGCGAGTAGAGCGACTGGTAGTCGCGCCGGACGCCCACGACGCGCTCGGCGTAGGCCATCGCGCGCAGCGCCGCCCAGGCGACGAGCACCCCCACGATGGGGCTGAGCACGAACACGGGCACCGCAAACCCCACCGCGGTCATCGACGAGGTGAGCTGGCCACCGGCGAGGGCGATGAGGAGGAGCACCGCGGGCACGGCCACCGCGTCGTTGAGCCCCGACTCGACCGAGAGGATCTGGCGCACCGGTTGCGGGGTACGGGTGTCGCGGAGGACGTCGCGCAGTAGCACCGGGTCGGTCGAGCTCAGGATGGCGCCGAGCAGCAGGGCCCCGATGACATCGAGCCCGAGCAGCCACCGCGCCAGCGCGGCGATTGCCAACGCGGTGAGGATCGTGCCGGGGCCTAGCACGGTCAGCGAGACGCCCCAGTGCTCCCTGAGCTGCTCGGTCTGCATGTTGATCGCCGACGCGAACAACGTGAGCGTCAGGGTCACCATGCCGATCAACACGATCGGCTCGGCGTCCGGGGCCAGGCGCAGGATACCGAGCTGGCCGAGCCCGAGCCCGATTGCGACGAACAGGATGACGCTGGAAAACGGCCCGCGCTCCATGGCCCGCGACAGGAGCGCCGAGAGGAGGATGACCAGGCCGACGACGCCGAGGATCAGGTCCACGCTGGCGCTATCTTAGCATGGGCAGCGCGCCCGCCCCGCGGCCGCCGCGCGCTATAATGGACAGGAGTTCCTCACCGCCGACTCCGTCGCTGGATGGTGACCGTGCATGCCTGACCTGGCGAACCCCTTCGGCGCCCGCGACGTCCTGCGGACGCCCGCCGGACCCGTGGAGATCTTCAGCCTAGAGCGCCTGGAGCGTGCCGGCCTGACGCGGATCGACCGGCTGCCGTTCTCGATCCGCATCGTGCTCGAGCAGGCGCTGCGGCAGTGCGACGGTTTCCGCGTCACCGAAGACGACGTCCGCACCATCGCCGGGTGGGCCCCGCCGCCCGCGGCGCGGGAGATCCCCTTCCTGCCGGCGCGCGTGCTCCTGCAGGACTTCACTGGCGTGCCGTCGGTGGTGGACTTGGCCGCGATGCGCGCGGCGCTCCAGCGGATGGGCGGCGATCCCGCGAAGATCAATCCGACGAGCCCGGTGGACCTGGTCATCGACCACTCGGTGCAGGTGGACGCGTACGGCTCGGCGGCGGCGCAGCTCATCAACGCCGAGCGCGAGTTCGAGCGCAACCGGGAGCGCTACGCGTTCCTGCGGTGGGCGCAGAAGGCCTTCGCTGGCTTCCGGGTCGTGCCGCCGGACACCGGCATCGTCCACCAGGTCAACCTGGAGTACCTGGCCACCGTGGTGGCCACCCGCCGCGACGGGGACCGCGTCGTGGCGTTCCCCGACACGCTGGTCGGGACCGACTCGCACACGACGATGATCAACGGCCTGGGCGTGTTGGGCTGGGGGGTCGGCGGCATCGAGGCCGAGGCGAACATGCTGGGCCAGCCCGCGTACATGCTCCTGCCGCAGGTCATCGGTGTCCGCCTCCACGGCGCGCTACGCGACGGCGTGACCGGCACCGACCTGGTGCTCACGGTCACCCAGATGCTGCGCAAGCGCGGCGTCGTGGACATGTTCGTGGAGTTCTTCGGCCCCGGGCTGTCGGCGCTGCCGCTACCGGATCGGGCGACCATTGGCAACATGGCCCCGGAGTACGGCGCCACCTGCGGGTACTTCCCGGTGGACCACGAGACGCTCGCCTACCTCCGCGTGACCGGCCGCTCGCCCGAGCAGATTGCGCTCGTCGAGGCGTACTGCAGGGCGCAGGGCCTCTTCCGCACCGACGCCACGCCCGACCCGGTGTTCAGCGACGTGCTCGATCTCGACCTCGGCACCGTGGAGCCGAGCCTGGCCGGGCCCAAGCGTCCGCAGGACCGGGTGCCGCTGGGTGCCGCCAAGCGCGGCTTCCGGGAGGCGCTGCTCGCGCCCATCACCGAGCGCGGGTTCGGGCTCACGGAGGCAGACGCGACGCGGACCGTCGCGGTTCGCTTCAACGGCACGAGCGCGGAGCTGGGCCACGGCGCGGTGGTCATCGCCGCGATCACCTCGTGCACGAACACGTCCAACCCGTCGGTCATGGTGGGCGCCGGGCTACTGGCGAAGAAGGCCGTGGAGCGGGGCCTACGGGTCCCGCCTCACGTGAAGACCAGCATGGCGCCGGGCTCGAAGGTCGTCACCGAGTACCTGCGCGCCTCCGGGCTGATGGAACCGCTGGAGCGGCTCGGGTTCAACGTCGTCGGCTACGGCTGCACCACATGCATCGGCAACAGTGGCCCGCTGCCCGAGCCCGTCGCGAACGCCGTGCGCGAGGGCGAGCTGGTGGCCGCGGCGGTGCTCTCCGGCAACCGTAACTTCGAGGGACGCATCCACCCGCAGGTGCGCGCCAACTACCTGGCCTCACCCCCGTTGGTGGTGGCCTACGCGCTGGCAGGCCGCATCGACGTGGACCTGACCTCCGAGCCGCTGGGCACCGGCGGCGACGGCGCGCCGGTCTACCTGCGCGACCTCTGGCCCACCCAGGAGGAGATCCGCCGTACCATCCACCAGGCGCTCCGGCAGGAGCAGTTCGAGCGGCAGTACGCGCGCGTCTTCGACGGCAACGAGGCGTGGCGCAGCATGCCCACGCCGGAGGGGCTGGTTTACGAGTGGGATCCGGCGTCCACGTACGTGCAGGAGCCGCCGTTCTTCGTGGACCTGGCGCCCGAGCCTGCGCCGCCGGCCGACATCCGCGGCGCCAGGGCGCTGGCCGTGTTCGGCGACTCGGTGACCACCGACCACATCTCGCCCGCCGGCGCCATCGCGGTGGACAGCCCCGCCGGGCGGTACCTGGTCGAGCGCGGGGTGCGGCCCGCCGACTTCAACACCTACGGCGCCCGCCGCGGGAACCACGAGGTGATGATGCGGGGCACGTTCGGCAACATCCGCATCAAGAACCTCATGCTACCCGGCGTGGAGGGCCCGAAGACCGTGCACCTGCCCAGCCGCGAGACGATGTTCATCTACGACGCGGCCATGCGCTACAGGCAGGAGGGCGTACCGCTCATCGTCATCGCCGGGAAGGAGTACGGCACCGGGTCGTCGCGCGACTGGGCGGCCAAGGGACCACAGCTCCTCGGCGTGAGGGCGGTCATCGCCGAGAGCTACGAGCGCATCCACCGCAGCAACCTGGTCGGCTTCGGCATCCTGCCGCTGCAGTTCCTCGACGGCCAGAGCCGCCAGTCGCTCGGGCTCACCGGGTTCGAGGCCTACGACATCGAGGGCCTGGCCGGTACCATCACGCCGCGGCAGCGGGCGCGGGTGCGCGCCGTCCGCGAGGACGGCACGTCCGTCGCCTTCGAGGTCATCGTGCGGATCGACGCCCAGGTGGAGGTTGAGTACTACCGCCACGGCGGCATCCTGCACATGATGCTTCGGCAGATGCTGCGCGCGTAGCGCCCCGGCCCTCCAGGTGGAGCGGGCCCGCGAACTCACCGACCCATCGCGCTCCGCTCGGCCTGCTGCAGCAGCGTCAGCGACGCGTAGGCCGCGGCCCGCGCGCGCGCGACCGCGGTCGCCTTGAGCCCGATCGCGGCGTTCTCGTTCGCGAGCTCCACGTAGGCGACCGCCCGCGCCCATCTGGCGCCCGAGGCGCGCGCGTCCGGCAGGATGCCGTTCCCCCTGCCCTCGCAGGTCGCCGTCATCATCGCCCCGCCCATCGACGCCCCCCCGCTCATCATGGCCTTCTTGAACATGGCGCCGCCCGGGCCCTCGATGCAGTTGACCACAGCCTGCAGGTGGTCCTGCGCCGACTTCAGCGTGCCCGCACCCGCCGCGGCCCTCGCCTCGGCGATCGCGATCTTGAGTTGCGCGCCGGCCGACATGCTCATGTCCGCGGCCGACGTCACACCCGCGACGAGCGCCATCACCGCGACGATCCCGAGCGCACCCGCCAGGCGCATTCCCATACCCATGCCGCTCACCTCCGGAAAGACATGCATGCCCTTCCAGGCTATGGGGGGACGGTAAGGAGCCGATGTGGGTTGTGTAAAGGAAGCGTTACGGCGCGGGCCTCGCGGTCGGGGCCGGTACCGGCTCTTCGAGACGGAGTGTCGTCGGAGCGGCCGACGGCCGTGCCGCGATGGAGAACCAGACCGTGGTTTCTCCGCCGGCGCTGGAGGCGCCGACGTCACCGCCGTGGATGCGGGCGACCTCCTTGACGATCGCCAGTCCGATGCCGGCGCCGCCGGACGCGCGCGCCCGCGACTTGTCCCCCCGGTAGAACCGCTCGAAAATGTGGGGGAGGTCGGCGGCGTCGATCCCCTCCCCGGTGTTCGTCACGGCGATGCGCACCGCGCCGGTCTCCGCGACCGTCCGCACCGTGACCGCGCCACCGTCGGGCGTGTGGCGGGCGGCGTTGTCGAGCAGATTGTGCAGCGCCTGGGTAAGCAGGTCAGCGTCGGCGGCCACGGCCACGCCCGTGCGGATCTCCTCGCGCACGGCCACGCCCCGCGAGGCGAACTCTCCCCGCCGGAGGTCCAGGACCCGCCGCACGACGGCCCCGGGATCCACCGCTTCGGCGCGGACGTCCGGTAGCCGCGCGTCGAACAACGAGAGTTCGTGGAGCGCCTGCACCAGGCGCACTAGCCGCATGACCTCGTCGTGCAGGAGCGAGACCGTCTCGGGCGACGCCGGGGTCACGCCGTCGCGTACGGCCTCCAGGTACCCGCGCAGGTTCGACAGGGGCGTGCGCAGCTCGTGGGCGACGTCGGCTACCAGATCTTTGCGCTGCCGCTCCAACCGGGCGAGCGCGCTGGCCATCAGGTTCAGCGACGCGGCCAGCCGGCCCAGCTCGTCCGAGGACGTCACCGGCGCGCGCACGCCGTAGTCGCCGGCGGCGATGCGGCCGGCCATCGTCATCATGCCGCGCACCGGCCGCACCACGGTGCGGAACAACACCAGGCTCAACAGCAGGCCGATCGCGGCCGCGATGAGGCTAGCTCCGAGCAGCGCGCTCCGCAGGTCGCGCACGAAGAGCGCGTGGACGGCCTGCGTCTCGATGTTGAACTCCTTCATCAGGCGCATGAAGATGCCATCGGCGACCCCACCGATGTGCACGGCCGCCACGGCGGTCGCCACGCCGACGACCAGCAGGTTGATGGCCAGCAGCTTCCACAGCAGGCTCGGCCGCACGGCTCAGAGCAGCTTGTAGCCGACCCCGCGCACGGTCGCGATGTAGCGCGGGCTGGCCGGGTCATCGCCGAGCTTCTCGCGCAGCTTGCCGACGTGCACGTCGATCGTGCGGTCCACGACGTCGGCCTCGTGGTAGGCGTAGATGCGGTCGAGGAGCTGCTCGCGCGAGAACGCGCGCTCGGGCGCCTCGAGGAACGCCCGCAGCAGCTTGAACTCGATCGGGGTCAGGTGCACCTCCGCACCGCGCACGGCGGCCCGGTGGCGCTCCAGGTCGAGCTCGAGCTCGCGGTGCCGCAGCACCCGGCCGGGCGCCTGGCGGGAGGCTCGCCGCAGGATCGCCTTCACCCGCGCCACGACCTCGCGCGGGCTGAACGGCTTGGTGACGTAGTCGTCCGCGCCGAGCGACAGCCCGAGCAGCCGGTCGATCTCGTCCACGCGCGCGGTGAGCATGAGGATCGGGACGTCGGAGGTCTCGCGCAACCGCCGGCACACCTCGACGCCGTCCAGGTGCGGCAGCATCAGGTCGAGGATGACCAGGCTGGGCCGCCCGCGCGCGGCCGCCTCCAGCGCCTCCCGGCCGTCGTGCGCCGCCACCACACCGTATCCCTCCCGCTCCAGGTACAGGCGCAGGAGGTTCGTGATTCGGGCGTCGTCCTCGACGACCAGGACCGTCGGCGACATGCTAGCGTGCGGTCACCGCCCGCACCGCCGCGACCAGCTCCTGCTCGCTCCGCGGGCCGAACCCGGAGCTGACCAGGCGACCCTCGCGGTCGATGACCGCCCAGTACGGCTGGTAGCCGAAGCCGTACGCCCGGGCAATGCGCCCATCGGGATCGAAGCCGTTGGGAAAACTCAGGCCGTGGCGCCGGACAAAGTCGGCGCTCCGCTCCTTGCTGTCGAGCAGCCCGATGCCCACGAACTCCACGCCCCGGCCCTTCCACTCTTTGTAGGTACGCTCCCACACGGGGGCGTCACGGTTGCACGTCGTTCACCAGTTGGCCCAGAACAGCAGCACCACCGCCGTCCCCTTGAGGTCGGCCAGGCGGAGCGTCTGTCCGGTGAACAGCTCCAGCGAGAACACCGGAGCCGCTGCGGGCGCCGCCTGGGTCGCGGTGCCGCCGGGCGCGGCCGCGACCGCCGCGACCAGCAGGGCGGCCAGCACCGCGCCACGCGCTATCCAAAGGACCGTTGCAGCCATCGCTGCCGTCCCTCCCTTCGGCAGATCTGCGCCCGGCCTCAGGCCCATGCGTCCCGACCGGCCGTCTCCCGGGCGGCCCATGCCTCTCCCGACTGAACACACTCATGGTATCTCAGCGTAGTCACTTGTGCAGCCAGTATGCCCGGCGCGCTGTAAAGAAACTGTGAAGGCCGCGGGCTTGACCCGGGCCGGTCACAAGGGGGAAGCGGATGAGCGACCTGCAGCGGTACATCGTGGAGGAGTGGGCCGAGGAGTTCTACCAGGGGCGGCTGCCCCGGCGCGAGTTCCTGCGGCGCATGGCGATCATGGCCGGCAGCGCGGCCCTCGCCGTACCCCTGCTCCAGTCCGTCGGCGTGGCGGCCACGCAGGCCGAGCTCATGGAGGCGCTCGCGATGGGCCCCCAGATCGTCGCCCAGGCCACGGGCGTCACGGTGCCGCCGACCGACCCGGCGATCGAGGTTTCGGACGTCACCTACCCGCGCTCCGGCGGTGGGGATCCCAATGTCGGCTACCTAGCGCGCCCCCGCGGGGCCGGCTCGCACCCGGGCGTGATCGTCATCCACGAGAACCGTGGCCTGCTCGAACACTTCAAGGACGTTGCGCGACGCTTCGCCAGGGAAGGATACGTCGCGCTGGCGGTGGACCTGGTGGCGACGCCGGGCGGCACCGCGCGGCTCGCGGACTCGGCCCAGGCGACGGCCGCGTTGGGACAGACGCCGCCCGACCGGCTCGTCTCGATGCTGCGCGACGCGTTCCGCCACATCCAGGAGGTCTCCGGTATCCGGCGCGACCGCATCGGCGCCATCGGCTGGTGCTTCGGCGGCGGCATGACCTGGCGCCTCGCCACGCAGGAGTCCGGGCTGCGCGCCGCGGCGCCCTTCTACGGTCCCAACCCGCCGATCGCGGACGTGCCGAACATCCGGGCCGCGGTGCTCGCGATCTATGGCGCGCTGGACGAGCGCATCAACGCCGGCATCCCGCAGATCCGCGAGGCGCTGCAGCGGGCGAACGTCGTCCACGAGATCCACATCTACCCGAACGCGCCGCACGCCTTCTTCAACGACACCGGCGGGAACTACCGGCGGGAAGCGGCCGAGGACGCCTGGCGGCGCGTGCTGGCCTGGTTCGAGCGGCACCTGAAGGCCTAGCGCAGCAGCGCGCCGAGGGTGACCGCGACCGCGGCGACGGCGACCGCGGTCACCAGCGAACGCCTGACCTCGCGGGCCACGCGGGCGGTGAGCTCCTCGTCCGTCTCGCGCACCGGAACGGGCCGCGGTGCGCGGGCCGGCGCGCTCCGTGCCGGCGTGCCCCGCCTCGTCGAGATCTCGCGCATCTCCCACCCCCTGAAAACGCACAAGGGACTGACCTCGGCGGTCAGTCCCTCTGCCAATGCCGTGGCGTGCTATGGTGCGCCGCGCGCCCCTCTAGCGTAGCACCCCGCGGTGCGCGGTGTCGATCACCACGTCCACGAGCGCGGGTGCCCGCTCCTCGCCTGCCACGCGCACCGCCCGCCGTAGTGCCGGACCGAGCGCCGCGGGTTCGACGACCGGCCCCTCGCTGTGCACGCCGAGCGCCCGCGCCAGGCCCGCGAAGTCCACCGCGGGCTCTTCCAGACGGATCCCGACGACGCTGTTCTCGACCGGCCGGCCCCGCGCGCGCGCCACGAGCTCCTGGTGCACCTCGTCGTTGTAGTACGAGCGGTTGTTGCAGAGGACGAAGGCGACCGGCAGCCGGTGGTGCGCGGCGGTCCACAGCGCGCTCGGCGCATAGAGCAGGTCACCGTCGGGTTGCAGCGCGACGCACAGCCGCCCCGTGTCCCGGTGCGCCAGCGCGGCGCCGACCGAGGCGCCCGGACCGTAGCCGAGCCCTGCCCCGCCGCTGTATCCCAGATACTGGTCGGCTGCCGCCCAATCCCAGAGCCGGCGCGCCCAGCCATCGAGCGTGCCGTACACCAGCACCCAGTCCTCGCCCTTGATCGCGTCCCACACCTCGGCGGCCAGCCGCGCGGGTGCGATCGGCACCGCGGCCCGGACGCGCTCGGCCTCGGCGCGAGCCGCGCGGCGGGCGGCATGGTGCACAGCCTCCAGGTGCGCGCGCCGCTGCCGGCGCGCGCCGTCGGGCCGCAGGGACCGCCGCACCAGCTCGAGCAGCGCGGGGAGCGCCGCGGACGTGTCCGCGATGATCGGCAGGTCGATGGGCGCGAGCCGCTGGTAGTCCATCGCCCAGCTCCGGATGGCCAGATCGCGGAGCGAGATGTCCACGATGCGCGCGGTCGCCGGCACCGCGGAGGCCGCGCGCCGGGTCGCGCGATCGGTGCGCGCCAGGCGGCCCCATAGGTCTGCCACGTCCAGCGCGAGCACGACGTCCGCGTCCTCGAGCACCTCCAGCCGCGCGTCGGTCAGGTCGAGCGGGTGGGTGTTGGGGAAGTTGAATCGGCCGTACGCGTAGAGGTCGACCACGGGCGCGTCCAGCGCCTCGGCGAGCTCGACGAGAACCGGCACGGTCTGTGGATGCCGCCCGAGGAACTCGGCCACGATGACAGGACGTTGGGCCCCGGCGAGTAGCCGCGCGGCTTCTTCTAGCGCACCGCTGTCGGCCTGCGGTCCGGTCGGCGGCCGGTGCCGCGCGACGTCGGGCAGCGGCACATCCTCGGTGAGCGGCGCCTCCTGGAGCGCCGCGTCCAGGCACACGTAGACCGGCCCGCACGGCTCGGTCGTCGCGATGCGGTAGCCGCGCACGATCGCCTCGGGGATCGCCGCCAGGCTGGCCGGCTGGTCGTCCCACTTCACGTAGTCGCGCACCGCCTGCCCCTGGACGAGCGCCGTGTGGATCCAGTCGATCCACGGCCGGCGCTGCTCGGCGGCCATGGGCCCGGTGCCCCCGAGCACCAGGAGCGGCACCCGGTCGCACCAGGCGTTGAAGATCGCCATGCTGGCGTGCTGGAGCCCGACGACGTCATGCACGATCGCCGCCATCGGCCGGCCCGCGGCTTTGGCGTACCCGTGCGCGACCGCCACCGCGATCTCTTCGTGACAGCACTGGATGATCTGCGGCCGACGGTTGCCGCCGTAGTTTACGAGGGAGTCGTGCAGCCCCCGGAAGGTGGCACCGGGGTTGAGCGCGGCGTACTCGACGCCGAGCGCGCGGAGCACGTCCACGACCAAGTCAGATCCGTACAGGGGGCGGCCTCCCGTCGATCCGCCGCGTGGTGCCTCGATGACCATGCGCGCCTCTCGGCTCCGGCGTCTACCTCTGGTCGGAGGTCTTCCTGACGGCGCGCCGGGTTGCCTTCCCCCCAAAGGTCCGCGTCGGGACGCATAAAGGGCCACGCGCACGAAACCAAAGACACCGTGGGTACGCGACGTCGTGCGAACGTTGCTGTGGCCCGGCGGGAGGATCTGGAGCCGGCGACGAGATTCGAACTCGTGACCTGCGCATTACGAGTGCGCTGCTCTACCACTGAGCTACGCCGGCTCAAGCAGCCCTCATTGTAGCAAACGCCCTCGGCGCGCTGCCACCCCCGCGCGCGGCGGGGGAGTCATGAGAACGCCAGAAGGATTCGTTGCGCTCCGCGCGAACACGGCCAGCAAGAACCCGCGGGGCGGGGTGAATACCGATGACCGAGCGGCTGTGGGAGATCTACGAGCAGCTCTGTCAGGTGGAGATGCGGAGCCTCGACGAGTTCGTCCGGCGCCTCAAGTCGGGTGAGTTCGGCGACTTCGACCGCCACGACGTCGTCGGCTTCCTGCGCGAGATCGAGGCGGCCATGCTCAGCAACATCCAGACCAAGGCGATGGAGCATGCGCGCTACGCCGAGATGGCTGACGAGGTCAGCGAGGAAACCCACCAGATGTTCGACGACCTGATCGAGCACTACGAACGCGCCTGATGCGCGCCCGCCGGCGCGCGCCGTCCGACCGCTAGATCACGAACCGCCCGTCCCGGTAGATCACCTCGCCGTCCGCGCGCACCTCGGATTCGCGCCGCAGGTCGCAGATCATGTCCCAGTGCAGGCCGGACTGGTTCGTCCCGCCGGTCTCCGGGTAGGCGGCGCCCAGCGCCATGTGCACTGTGCCGCCGATCTTCTCGTCGAACAGAATATTCCGCGTGAACCGCGTGATCCCGTAGTTCGTCCCGAAGGCGAACTCGCCGAGCGTGCGCGCGCCCGCGTCCAGGTCGAGCATGGCGTGGAGGAACTCCTCGCCCTTGCGCGCCGAGGCCTCCACGACCCGTCCTTCCTTGAAGGTCAGTGTGATGCCCTCCACCTCGCGGCCGCTGTAAATCGCCGGAAACGAGAAGGTCACGCGCCCGCTCGTGGCCGTCTCCACCGGGCCAGTGAATACCTCGCCGTCGGGGAAGTTGTGCTCGCCCGCGGCGTTGATCCAGCGCCGGCCGTCGGTGCGCACGGTCAGGTCGATGGTCGGGCCCTGCAACCGCAGCTCGCGCTTCGTGTCGAGGACACGGACGATGCGGTCCTGTTCTTCCCGGATCTTCGTCCAGGACGCCACGGGGTCCGGATGGTCGAGCAGGCCCGCCCCGTAGACGAACTCCTCGTACTCGGACAGCGACATCTCCGCGTCCTGCGCGTCGGCCTGTGTGGGATACTGCGTCCCGACCCATCGGAGCTCGCCCTTCCCCGCGCGCTCGAGGAACCGCTGGCTGAGCGGCCGCGTGGCCTCCCGCCGCATGGCCTGCCGCTTCGGATCGACGCCGGTCAGCGCGCGGGTGTTGTAGTGCGCCCAGATGCCCAGGTAGGCGTCGATCGTCTCGTTCTCGTAGACGGCGAGCGGCGAGACGAAGCGCAGCTGCTCGTCGGTCGCGTGCTTGAGGAAGATCTCCTGGATGCCATCCACGGCGGCGTTGACCGTCGGGTGCGCGCCGGCTGCCAGCGCCTCGCGGTAGGCGGCGGTGATGAGCGGCGCGGCCAGCGCCGGGCCGGTGATCATGACGAGCTGGCCGGGGCGGAGCGCGAGCGAGTAGCGGACGAGGACCTGCGCGAGCTTCGCGAGCCGGGGATCGTTCACGGAGACCTCCGAGGCGGGGCGTGCGGATCTAGTCGTCGTCGGTGCGCTCGGGCCTCGCGGCCTCGGCGACCGCGCTCTGGGCCCAGGAGAGCGCCGGATCGGGCGGGTCGGGACGAAGCCCCTTCTTGTACTCATACTCCTGGATGTAGTACGCCAACGGCCTCGCCGTACCGGTCTCGTGCACGCTGCCGTCCTGCCGGTCCACGATCACCGGGGCGTTGCCGAACAAGGCGTACCTGTCGTCCCCGGTGTCCAGATGCTTCTTCGACGTATAGACGAATACCCACCCGAACGCGCGCTCGACGGTGGCATCGTCCCTCAGCACCAGCTCGTCGTCCTCGGGCGCGGGAATCCGGGCGACGAAGCTCCTCGCTATCGCTGTCGCTTGCTCACGGTCCACCACGGGCGCCTCCTGTCACGGGATGAACATGAATCGGATGACCTGGATGACCTCCGGCAGGTACCCGGACATGCTGGCGACGGCGCCGCCGCCTTCGCTGGCCACGGCCGCCTGGCCGTCGAGAAACCACACCCGGCCGTTGATGTTCACCGCATTGAACACATGGCCGTACGCCGACGTCTCCACCGAGACGATTCCTTGCGCCCCGTGACCCTCGGCAAGCAGGAACCGCTCGATGTCGAGAAACGACCGCTGCCTGGTGAACTCCGACCCAAACGTCCGCTGCAAGTGAGTCAACCATCCGGGCCCACTGGGCGGCGCCGGCCGGAACGGTTCACCGCGGAAGAAGCGCGCGACGTTCTCAGCGATCTGCCGGCAGTTCGTGCACGACCGCGACGGGTTGAAGGCCCCCCGGTGCACCGCATCCCAGAGGGCGCGGCCGCGCCCGGCTGCCGCGGCCCTCGCCGCACCGCTCGCCCCAGTCCGGGCCGCGGAACCGGCGGCCACGCGGGCCGCAGCCGCCGCGGCGGTTCGCACGGCAAGCGCCTCGGCGAGCCACGGCAGCATCAACCACCCCAGCAGGATCGCGGCCGCGAGCGCCGCCGCGATGGCGATCGCCAGGCCGATCATCCCTGCACAGTCGGAGAGCGAGCCGCAATCATCGGCATATGCAGGCGAGGCCAGCAACAGGACCAGCGCCGCGGCAAGTGGTCCCCAGACCGCACGCCGCATCTCGCTCACGGCGCCGGGACCCTCTCGCCCGCGTCCGCCTGCACCGGCGGGGCGGGCGGGAAGAGCAGGGCGAACGCCGCCACCGATGAGAGCACGACCAACGCCAGCGGGAGAAAACTCCGGTCGATCCAGTACATACGCTGGAGGATGCTCTGGCTCGCCCACCAGGTCACGCCCAGCCCGGCGGCCAGACGCACGACGATGGGCAGGCGCGAGGTGAGCGCCAGCCAGGGACGGATGCGGGAGATCCCACGGTCTCGCGCGACCAGGATCCCCGCGACCGCGAGCCCGAACGCGACGCCCTGCGCGAGGTTGGCCAGGACGCCGGCGGCCAGCAGCGTCGTCACGAGCGTGCTCGCGACGATGCCGGCGTAGCGGCGCACCGCACCCGGCTCAGCAGGCGCCGTCTCGGCGGCCGCGAGGAGCATCCGCTCGAGGACGATCGGGCTGCGCAGCGCGCGGTCCTCGAGGACGACGCGGGCGACGCCGACGGCCGCGCCGAAGATCGCCAGCACCTGGCCTTGCTGCTGAAGCGGCGCGATCGCCCTGACGTCGGGCATCAATCCCACCCACGTGTAGAGCGGGCGGATCAACGGCGCCGCGGCCAGGGCCCACGCCATCCCAAAGCCTCCGAGCAGGATCGCGTGCAGGCCGGCGTCGACGACGGTGCGGGACGCACCCGACAGCGGGAGGCGCAGCGACGTGTCGAGGCGCGCGGTCTGCGCCGCCAGCGGGAGCCCGACCATCAGCAGCGCCAGCATGACGTACGACCCGAGCTGGGGGATGCGCGCCCACACCAGTTGCGCGGCCAGGGAGCTCGTCGCCAGCCGCAGCGCCACGTGCGGGCCGAAGAGCAGGTCGCCCAGCGCGTATCCTACGAGGGCCCACACACCGAGCCCGGCGCCTAGCCCTCCGAGCGCGAAGAGCACGGACACCGTGACGAGCGATGCCGTGAAGGGCGTCCCCGAGGGGACCACCCGCGAGCCGAGCGCCGCGCCGACGGCGAGCGCTAGCAGCGGCGCGAGGGCTCCGAGCACCGGCCAGGCGCAGAGATACTGCCCATCACCGGCGACCACAGGGATCGTCCCCGAGATCTGGCGGCCGGCGGCGGGGAGGCGCCGCCACAGCACGTCGCCGACGGCGTCCAGGACGCCCGACCTCTCGGCCCCGCGGCTGGCCACCGGCCCTATCTCCCCGACGCTTCGGCGTGACGGGGCTGACCAACCGCGCGCCCCGCCACGATCCCGAGCACGCTGCCCCAGACCGCGTGCCCGAGTACCGATACGACGAGGAACTGCTCGAGCGAGCGGATGCGCAACCACGCGGGGTAGATGGCCACCATCAGGCCCTCGAGGCACATCGCCCAGAGCAGGCCGGACCAGAGTCCGGGACGGCGCACCAGCAGCACGAACGCCACCGCGAACCCGATCCCGTTGAAGAAGTGATAGAGGGTACCGACGGCCAGCGGCCAGGGTGGCGGCAGGCGGCCGCCAACGATGAGACGGCCGAAGATCTCGAAGCTCTCGAACGGCCAGAACGTGAACGCGAACGCCCGGACCGCCAGAAAGCGGACGAGGTCGTATGCCAGCGTGGCGAGCAGGCCGGCGCCGAACCCCACCCGCAGGCGCTCTCGGAGCGCGCGTCGATCCGAGGCCGACGCGCGGGTGAGCATGCCCGCGAGCGCGGCCATCCCAAGGACGCCCGTAACCGCCATCGCCAGCGGCAGCGAGAGGCCGACGAGCACGTACACGAGGAGCCCGATGCCGCCCGCGAGGGGGAGCGCCAGGAGCAGGAGGCGCGGCCGGGCGAGGGCGCGATCGGGCACCCACAGCCAGCCCTCTCGGCGCGGCAGGGTTCCGGCGGGATCACGGCGCGCGGTCACCTGTCCCGGTATTCCACGCGCGGGAACGGCTTCCTAGCGCTCAACGGGGATGGTGGGCGGTACAGGGCTCGAACCTGTGGCCTCATCCGTGTGAAGGATGCGCTCTTCCACTGAGCTAACCGCCCCAGGTGGCGAAGGATATTATAGGTGCCCGGAAAATCTAGCGTCAAGGAACGCATGGCCACCCGCACGACACTTGATGCGCTGAACGCCGCGATCGTCGCCTGCCGTCGCTGCCCCCGCCTGGTCGCCTACCGCGAGGCGGTCGCCCGCCGCCGCAAGCCGCAGTTCGCGACCTGGGAGTACTGGGGCCGCCCGGTGCCGGGCGTCGGGGACGCGCGCGCCCGCATCCTGCTCGTCGGCCTGGCGCCCGCCGCCCACGGCGCAAACCGCACCGGCCGCATGTTCACCGGCGACGGCTCGGGCGACTTCCTCACCGCGGCTCTCTACCGGGCGGGATTGACCTCCAGCCCGCTCTCGCAGAGCCGCGAGGACGGGCTGCGCTACCGCGGCATCTACCTGACGGCCGCGGTGCGCTGCGCGCCGCCGGGTAACATGCCGCTGCCCGAGGAGTTCGATCACTGCCGACCCTACCTGGTCGCGGAGCTGCGGGCGCTACGGACCGTGCGGGTCATCGTCGCGCTGGGCGCCATCGCCCACGCGGCGGTGCTCAAGGCCGCCGCCGACTCGGGCTGGACCGTCCCGGCGCCGCGCCCGGCCTTCGCGCACGGGGCCGCGTGCACACTCCACCGGCTCGATGGTGTCGTGGTGATGCTGCTCGACACGTACCACCCCAGCCGCCAGAACACGCAGACACGCCGGCTCACGCCGGCGATGCTCGACCGCGTCCTGCGGCGCGCGGTGGCGACCGCCGGCCTGGCACAGTGAGGCCCGCGGCCCGAGCCGCTGCCGCGCCGGCGGCACCGTCAGCACCCGAGCGCCGGGCGCTGCTCGCGATCGTCGGGGTCACGACGGCGCTCCGTCTGATCGTCGCGTGGCGCCTGCCGGTGCTCGACGACGAGGCCCACTACTGGGTGTGGGCGCAGCACCTCATGTGGGGCTACCCGGACCACCCGCCGGTCATCGCCGGACTGGTCGCCCTCGGGACCCGGTTGCTCGGCGACTCCGGCTTCGCGATCCGGCTGGGCGTCGTGCTGCTGGGCACCGCGTCCACGCTCGCGGCGTACGCGCTGGCACGGCGCCTGTTCTCGCCGGCCGCGGGGTTACGCGCGGCGCTCCTGATGCAGGCGATCCCCGCGTTCGCGGCGTCGGGGATCATGGCCGCACCGGACGGGCCCATGGGTTTCGCCTGGCTGGTCGCCATGCTCGCGACCTGGCGGGCCACGCGCGGGGAGACCTGGGCCTGGCCGCTGGCCGGCGCGGCCGCGGGCCTCGCGATCCAGTGCAAGCTCGCCGGCGGCGCGCTGGCGCTCGGGCTGGCGGGGTTCATCCTCGGGTCGCCGGCGGCGCGGCGGTGGCTACGGACGCCCGGACCGTACCTGGCCGCCCTGACGGGGCTGCTGGTGGTGCTGCCGCTCGTGGCGTGGAACGCCGGTCACGACTGGGCGACGCTGCGCCGGGCGCTGGCCGTGGATCCGTGGGTCCTCCCAACCACCGTGGCGGGCAACGTGCTGCGACTCCTGGGGGCCCAGCTCGTCTTCTACGCGCCGCTCGGGTTTCCGATCCTGATCGCCGGACTCGTGGCAGCCGCGCGGCTGGCGCGCCGCGACGAGCGATTCCAGCTGCTGCTGTGGAGCGCCGTCCCGACGCTCGTGGCCGTGCTCGCGGCGAGCACGGGCGCGCTCGCCAAGCCGCACTACACCGGTCCCGGGCTGCTGGCCGGGCTGATCGCCGCGGCCGGGTTCTGGCCGCGGTGGCGCGCCCAGCGCACGCTGCGCGCGGGGCTGGCCAGCAGCGCCGCGCTGACGCTCGTCGTCTACCTGCTCGCCAGTGTGCCGACGCCGCTGGCGGCTGAACTGCACGAACCGGCGCGCGGCTGGCAGCGCGTGGCCGTGGAGATCGAGCGCCTGCTGCCGGCACTGGGACCACCCGGCCAGGTGTTCGTGCTCGCGCAGGACTACCAGTCGGCGAGCCAGATCCTGCTGGCCACGCACAACCGCGTCCCGGTCGTCGCGCCGTTCCGCGGGTTCGACCTGTGGGAGCCACCGTCGGCGTGGATCGACCGCAACGGGCTGCTGGTGGACTACCTCGGGGGAGCGGCGTACGCCAGGCTGTCGCTGGCGTTCGACCGGCTCGAGGCGCCGTTCCTCGTGCCGCTGCGGCCGGGCGTGGACGTACGGCTCTTCCCCGGCGTCAGGTTTCGCGGGTTCTAGCACTTCGCCCGAGGTTGGCGCGGATGATCGCCGCGACCTCGAGCGCGCGGGCGAGCTCCTCGACGCGTTCAGCGAGCAGCGTCGCGAGCGCGCCCGGATGCGGCCGCCGCGGCGCGCTCGCGCCGTAGGGCGCGTCGACCGACGCGTCGCGCTCGCCGGGCAGCACGCCCCGTAGCACGTCGGCGGCCGCCACGACGACCCCGACGGAGGCGTCCACCGCGGCGTCGGCCGCGCGCAACCCGTCGGCCCGGGCCGCGTCTTCGAGCGCCGTCCCGTCTGCCGCGCGCTCCTGCGCCCCGCGCTGTATTTCCCGCACGGCGCGCTCGACCTCGTCGAGAGCCGCCAGCAGCACCGGCGAGGCCTGGGGACGCCGGCCGGTCGCCGGGTGGTAGGACAGACCGCCGGCCTCGCGCCGGATGGTCGCGGCCGCCCGGCGCAGGCGCGCAGCCTGCGCCGCGGACGCAACGGCGAGCTGGTCCGTGGACATCTGGCTCATCGGGAAAACCCGGGGTATCGTAGCACTCGGCCCCGGGCCCGGCAATCCGCGGCTTTGCGCGAAGGAGGTCCGTGGCCTCCCGCGAATGGGCAGGAACCGGCCGGCGGTGGCTGGTGGAGTGGGGGCACGGCGGTGGCGCTGAGGCAGACCCTCGAAGCCCTGGATTTGCTCGACTCCGCGCACGCGAGCGGCGAGCGCGTCGCAGCCGCGCTGCGGGCCAGGGGCCTGGAGGCGACGACCACCACGATCCAGGGCGAGCGCGGGGAGACCGACTTCGTGCGCGTCGCAATCCCGGGCACCCGCGGACGCCAGGGGGGCGGCCCTGCACCGACGCTGGGCATCATCGGCCGGCTGGGCGGCATCGGCGCGCGGCCGCACCGCATCGGGCTGGTCTCGGACGGCGACGGCGCCGTGGTCGCGGTCGCCTGCGCGCTGCGGGTCGCGGACATGCGCCGCGAGGGCGACGACCTGCCCGGCGATCTACTGGTCGCCACGCACGTCTGCCCGCGGGCGCACATCCGCGAAACGCCGACGGTGCCGATGATGGCCTCGCCGGTGGACGTGGCCACCATGAACCGCCACGAGGTGGACCCCGCCATGGAGGCGATCCTGTCGGTGGACACGACGCGGGGCAACCGCCTGGTCAACCACCGCGGAATCGCGATCACGCCGCCGGTTAAAGAAGGATACATCCTGCGGGTGCCGGACGGGTTGCTGGACCTCTACCAGTGGGTCACGGGCCGCGTTCCGGTGATCGTGCCGCTGACGACGCAGGACATTACACCTTACGGTACCGGCCTCCGTCATATCAACAGTATCGTGCAACCGGCGGTGGCCACCGGCGCGCCGGTGGTTGGGGTGGCGCTTACCGCCGAGGTCGCGGTGCCCGGGTCGGCGACCGGCGCCAGCCCGCCGGGCGACATGGAGACCGCGGTGCGCTTCTGTCTGGAGGTCGCCAAGGCGTACGGGGCGGGCGAGCTGGCGTTCTACGACCGCGACGAGTACGCCGAGCTGCTCGCGCGCTACGGCCCGATGCGGCACCTGCAGACGCTGGGCCACGTATACAGGTAGACACGGATTCGTCCTCACGGGTGATGCCGGAATGCCCCGACTGCTCCGCACGATGATCCTCCTCGCTGTCGCCGGCGTGGTCATCTTCGGCGCCACCCAGTGGCTGTCGCGGCGGCCGGCCGCGCAGCAGTCCGCGGCCGCGCCGCAGTCCCCGGCTGGCCCGCCCGCCGGGGGGCCGAGGGCGCCGGGCCAGGGCGCCCCGCGCGCGCCGATAGTGCTTACGACCGTCGTCGAACCAGAGCCGCTCGTTGAGCAGGACGCGTTCCCGGCCGACGTCCGCGCGTCCGCGACGGCGGACGTGACCTCGCGGATTGCCGGCCGGCTGGGCGCGCTGCTCGTGCGCGAGGGCTCGTTCGTAGCCGCGGGCGGCCTGGTGGCCCGCATCGACGACCCGGAGCTGGAGCTCGCCGTCCGTCAGGCCGACGCGGCCGTAGACGTCCAGCGTGCCCGGCTCGCGCAGCTGCGAGCAGGCCCGCGCTCGCAGGAGGTGGCGCAGGTCGAGGCGCAGGTGGCCCAGGCGCGCACCTCGCTGGCCCAGGCGGAGCGTGAGCTCGCCCGCAACCAGCAACTCTTCGCCGACGGCTTCGTCGCCCGCGCGGTCGTGGACCGTTCGCAGACCGATGTCGATCTGGCGCGCCAGCGCCTCCGCGCGGCCGAAGAACAGCTGGCCCTGGTGAAGCAAGGCCCGCGCGTGGAGGATATCCAGGCCCAGGAGGCGCTGGTCCGCCAGGCCCAGGTGGCGGCCGCGGCCGCGCGCGCGCGGCTGCGCGACCTGCGGATCACCTCGCCGATCGCCGGCGTGGTCACGCGGGTCAACGTGGAGCGCGGATCGGTCATCAGCAGCCAGACCGTGCTCGCCTCAGTGGCGACGATCCGGCCAGTGGAGGTGCACGTCCCCCTGCCGGAGACCGACCTGCCCCGGCTGCGGCCGACGACGACCGTCCGGCTGCAGGTGGACGCCTTCCCCGGCCGGACGTTCGAAGGCCGGATCGTCCGCATCGCCCCGGCGCTCGACGCGGCGTCGCGCAGCGCGCGCGCGGTGGTCGTGCTCCCCAACCCCGACGGGGCACTGCGGCCGGGGATGTTCGCGCGCGCCACCGTGGTCTTCGACACGCGCCAGGCACTGCTGATTCCCTCCGACGCGATCACGCGCCGGGGGGAGGCGGTCGTGGTGTTCGTCGTCAAGGACGGCGTCGTCGAGGAGCGCCCCGTAACCATCGGCTACGTCGCCGGCGGCCGGTCGGAGATCGTCGCTGGGTTGCGCCCCGGCGAGGCGATCGTCACCGCCGGTCAACAGGGCCTGCGCGACGGCATGCCGGTCACGGTGGGCCGGCCCGCCGGGCCCGCGCGGCCCGGCGCGCCCGGCGAGAACCAGCCCCGCGTACGCCAGACGCCAGGAGCCCGCCCATGAGCATCTCTCGCGCCGCGATCGCCCGCCCCGTCACGACGGCGATGGCCTTCCTCGCCGTCTCGTTCCTGGGGCTCGTGGCGTTCTCCCGGCTCCCGGTCGATCTCATGCCCGACATCTCGTTCCCGTCGCTGTCGGTGCAAACCAACTACCCCGGCGCCGGGCCACAGGAGGTCGAGCGCGAGGTCACGATGGTCATCGAGGACGCGCTGGCCGCGATCCCCGGCATGACCGAACTCGTCTCGAGCTCCACCGAGGGTCGGAGCAGCGTGACGCTGCGCTTCGCCTGGGGCGCCGACCTGGACGCGGCCGCGAACGAGGTCCGGCCGGCGCTCGACCGCATCCGCGGCCGGCTCCCCAGCGGCGCGGAGACCCCGCGCCTGTCCCGATTCGACCCGAACACGTTCCCGATCATGCTCCTGGCCATCGAGGCCACCGGCGATACGGCCCGCGTGCGCGACCTCGCCGAGCGCGAGTTCAAGCCGCGCCTGGAGCAGGTCGAAGGCGTGGCACTCGTCGAGATCCGCGGCACCCGCGACCGGCAGATCCAGGTGCAGCTGGATGCCGGCCGCATGGCCGCCTTCGGGATCTCCGAGCGCGAGGTGACGCAGGCGCTCGCCGCCGCGGCCACCGCCGACCCGGGCGGCGATGTCCGCGTGGGTGCGCAGCGCCGAATCGTCCGCACACTCGGACGGTTTGCCTCGCCGGACGACATCGCCATGACCGTGGTGACCACCCGGGGGGGCGTGCCGGTCCGCATCGCGGACGTCGCGCGTGTGGTGGACGGGCTCGCGGACGCGACCTCGATCACCCGACTGAACGGCCGACCCGCGATCATTGTCGCGGTCACCAAGCAGTCGGGCTCCAACACCGTCGCGGTAGCCCGGCGGGTGCGGGCCGTGGTCGACGAGCTCAACGCGCAGTTTCCGCAGGGCCGCATGACCATCCTCAACGACGGCAGCCGGTTCATCCGACGGGCGATCTCTAACGTGCAGACCGCGGCACTCGCGGGCGGTGCGCTGACCATCGCGGTGCTGCTCACCTTCCTGCGCAACCTGAGCAGCACGCTCATCATCGCCACCGCGATCCCGGCCTCGATCCTGGCCACGATCTTCCTCATGTTCACCACCGGGTCTACCCTCAACCTGATGACGTTCGGCGGCCTGGCCCTGGCGGTGGGCATGCTCGTCGACAGCGCCATCGTGGTGCTGGAGAACATCTTCCGCCACCGCGAGGAGGGCCAGCCGGCGCGGCTGGCGGCGGAGGCGTCCACCGCCGAGGTGGGCACCGCCATCATGGCCAGCACGCTCACCACGATCGTCGTCTTCCTGCCCATGTTCTTCACCACCGGCATCGCCAGCGTGATGTTCCGGCCGTTGGCGCTCGTGGTCACCGCGGCGCTCCTGTGCTCTCTGCTCGTGGCGATCACATTGATCCCGACGCTGTCGGCCCGTGCGCTGATCATGGGGCACGGGCGGGGTGCGGCGGGGCGACTGGCGGCGGCGATCGAGCGCCGGTTCAACGCGCTCGACGACGTCTTCGGCACGGTGCTCCGCGCGACCATGCGCCGGCCGCTGCTCGTCGTCGCCCCGGCGGTGGTGGCCGTCGTGGTCGCCTTCTCGGCGTTGCCGACGATCGGCCGCGAGACCTTCCCGCAGTCCGACGAGCGCGAGTTCTTCGTCGGCGTACAGCAGCCGCGCGGCACCGCGCTGGAGGTCACCGACCAGGTGGCCCGGCGCGTCGAGCGCATCCTGATGGAGACGCCGGGGGTCGTCCAGGTCGCCACGTTCGTCGGCGGCGGGTTCGGCCCCGGGGGGTCGCACGTGGTCAACTTCCGCGCGACCCTGGGCCGCGACGCCCCGCCGACGCAGCGGGTCATCGCCGACCTGCGCCCCCGCATCCGGATACCCGGGGCGACCGTGTTCTACCGACCGCTTAGCTCGCTGTTCATCTTCCGCACGCCCGATCCCATCAGCATCGACATTCGGGGCTTCGACCTGGAAGCGGGCAACGCGGTGGCCCGGCAGCTCCGGGGTGTGCTGGAACGGGTGCCCGGCGTGACCGACCTCCAGATCAGCCGCGAGGAGAGCGCCGAGGAGTTCACGGTTCAGGTGGACCCGCTGAAGGCCGCGGGGTTCGGGGTCAGCCCGGGCCAGGTCGCCTCGGCGGTCAGGACCTACATCGGCGGGACGGTCGCGACGCTCTACCGCGCCGGAGGCGACGATATCAACGTCGTGGTGCGCCTGCGCGAGTCCGACCGCGCCACCCCGGACCGGATCGGCGACCTGCCGATCAGCACCCCCCGAGGCATCGTCCCCCTCCGCCAGATGGCGACGATCGCCGGCACGCCGGGCCCCACGCAGATCCAGCGCCGCAACCGCGAGCGCATCATCACGATCAACGGCAACGTCAGCGGCCGCGACCTCGGCGGCGCGATGGCGGACGTGCGGAACGCTGTGCTGGCGCAGCGGCTCCCACGGGGGTTCTCGGTGGCCTTCGGCGGCGAGTTCCAGGACCAGCAGGAGTCGTTCGGCCAGATCCTCTCAGGCTTTCTGATGTCGCTCGTGCTCGTGTACATGGTGATGGCGTCGCAGTTCGAGCGCCTGCTCGAGCCCTTTCTCATCATGGCGGCCGTGCCGTTCGCGCTCGTCGGCGTCGTCGGGGCCCTGCTGCTCACCGGCACAACCCTCAACGTCCAGTCGGGGTTGGGCGCCATCGTCCTGGTGGGTGTCGCCGTGAACAACGCCATCGTGCTCATCTCGTACGCGCTGCAGCTCCAGGACGAGGGAATCCCGCTGCGCGAGGCGCTCGCGCGGGCGGGCGCCCGGCGGCTCCGGCCGATCCTGATGACGACGCTGACGACCATCTGCGGCCTCCTGCCGCTGGCGATCGGATTTGGCGAGGGCTCGGAGCTTCAATCGCCGATGGCCCGGGCCATCGTGGGCGGGCTCGTCACCTCGACGATCGGTAGCCTGCTGCTGATCCCGGCGCTGTACGTGCTGCTGCGCTCGGCCACGCAATGGGTGCGCCACCGGCGGGAGGCGCCGGCGGCCATTCCCGAGGCGACGGACGGAAAGTAGCGCGAACCCGGGCTGGACGCGACGGGACGGCCCGTCTGGTACAGCGCGGGAACGGGCATAACGGCAGCAAAGGCGTCAGGAGGTGGGGTGCCGTGGACGCTCGCGCTCTGGTGGGCGTGTTCGTGGCCGGTGTGCTGGTCGCGGGGAACTCGCTACCCGGCGCGGCCGCACCGGCCGACCCGGTCAAGACCGTGCTGGAGCGCCTTCGTCAGGCGGATGCCCTGGTGGCGACGGTCGTAGAGGCCGCGAGAACCCGCGACCTCACCGCGCTACGCGCCAGGATCGAGGAGTACCGGGCCCTGATGCGCACGGTGGCGGCGGAGGCCAAGCACCTGCCTGCCGACAACCCCGGAACGCAGCGCGCGCTGGAGATCGTCAGAGAGGCCACGCTCAAGCACATGGATTCGCTCAAGAAGGCACAGGAGCAGGTGACCTCGGAGCAGGCCCGCGCGGCCCTCGACCGCGCGATGGAGGTCTCCCAGATCGGGCACAACGTCTCGACCGAGGCGCTGGAGCAGATCAACGCCGGGACGCCCGGGCCCCCGGCGGGGGTCCCGAACGCTGGCGCCAACGCGGGCGGAGGGCGCGGCGGGCGCTAGCCGCTACGGCACGTCCCGGACGGTGAGCGGAGCATGCTGGCGCCCACGACACAGGCGACCGATCGGTTGCCACTGGGCCAACTGCCCAGGACATTCTTGTCCTCGCGCAGGCTCCTCGCTCTGCCGCTGCTCGCCGTCGCGCTAGCCGCCGCGTCGCCGGACGCCTCGGGCCAGCCGGCGGCCCTACCCGCATTCGGCCCCGGGGTCGTGGGGATCGCGAGCTCGGGCTTCGTGATCGCCGGAGGCGTGCCGCTCACATCCGGTGCCTGGGGGACCGACTACATCACGGTCTCGCACACGCTGCGTGTCGGGGCACAGTTCGCGGTCCTGCGTGACGGGTTCCCCTACGCTGAGACGAGGCCGGTCGCCGCGTGCTCGTCGCAGGCGCATGGGATCGACGTGCTGATCCTGCGGGCGTCCACGCACGCCAACGGCCCGGTGATCGAGTGGGGCGACCCGGCGGCGTTGCGCCCGGGCGACGAGTTCTACGGGTTCCCGCGCCGAGAGATCCATCCGGTACCGGTGAAGTAAACGTTCGTCCACATGAACTACCTGGAGTGGTCGAAGCTCGACCGCGATCGTGTGTCGCACCAGTGGCACAACACCATGGTGGCGCGGGGAGGGAGCCGCCCCGGCTTCTCAGGGTCGCCGTGGGTGGCCGATGGCAGGGTCTTCGGACTGCACAAGGGCAGCACGCGCCCGCCCGGCCAGATGGAGCACCAGCTCGGCGAGTCGGCGGTGCGCATTCAGCAGTGCCTGAAGGATCTGGGTTACGAGCACCTGGTCCCGCAGAACTGACACCGGGAAGCGGAGGCTCATCTGCGTGCTGCGCAGAGAGGGCGTCGAGGACGTCGCGCGGTCGAGGAGCTCATGGCGCTGGGATTCTCAATGGTCGCGCCCGTGCAGCGTGGTCGCTGCGGCAATGCCTGACGCTGGTGCCCCCAGCGGGATTCGAACCCGCGTTACCGGCTTGAAAGACCGGCGTCCTGGGCCAGGCTAGACGATGGGGGCACGGCGACCGTCAGCAGTATAGCACGAGCCAGCGGCGTGCAGGCGCCGCGCGCCTACAGCGGCCCCCGCACCGCCCCGCCGTCCACCTGGAACGTCCCGCCCGTGATGAAGCTCGCGCGCTCCGAGGCCAGGAACACCGCCAGGCTCGCGAACTCCTCGGGCTGGCCCAGGCGGCCCAGCGGAATCTGAGAGATCCATAGCCGCCGCTCCGCCTCGCCGTAGGACAGTCCCTCGCGCTCCGCGTAGCCGGCGGTGAGCTCGCGCAGTCGGTCGGTGGCGATCGGCCCGGGGCAGATCGCATTCACCAGGATGTTGTCGGGTCCCAGCTCGAGCGCCTGCGTCTTCGCGAGCCCGACGACCGCCAGCCGCACCGCGTTGGACAGCCCCAGGGTGGGCAGCGGGTGCTTCACCGTGTACGACGTCACGTGGATGATGCGGCCCCAGCGCTGCGCGCGCATGGACGGGATCACCGCGCGGCACAGCCGCACCGCGCCGAACAGCAGGCCCCCCACCGCGGCCTCCCACTGCGCGTCGGTGAGGGCCGCCACCGGCCCCGCCGGTGGACCGCCGGTGTTGGTGACCAGGATGTCCACGCGGCCGAATCGCTCCAGCGCGAAGGTCGCCAGGCGCTCCGCGTCCTCGGCGCGCCCCACGTCCGCCACCGCGGCGACGGCGGCGCCTCCCGAGGCGGCCACGGCGGGGTTGGCCGCGATCGCCGCGGCCGCGGCCTCGACGGCCGACCGGGTTCGCGAGGCAACGACGACCCGTGCCCCCTCAGCGGCGAGTCCCTCGGCGATCGCCCGGCCCAGCCCCCGGCTCGCGCCGCTCGTGATCGCGACCTTGCCCCGCAGCCCCAGCTCCACCCGGCGGCCTCCCTGCCCGCGGAATCCAGATCACCTGACGGCGAAACGCGGCGAGGCGGGTCTTGGCGACCGGGACGTGGGTCTCCTGCCCGTCGTCGAGCAGGAGGGTGTGCGCGTGGCGCGACCAGCTCACCAGCGCCCGCACGCGCCGCGGGTTCACCAGGTAGGCTCGGTGTGTGCGCAGGAAGCCGCACCGGGCGAGGGCGGCCTCGAGGCGGCCGAGCGGTCCGGCGACGCGGTGGACCGCGTCGTCGGCGTGGATCACCGCGACGCCACCCTGCGCCTCCACGTAGAGGATGCGCTCCGGCGCGAGCGCGCGGTGCATCTCGCCGGCAGGCACGAAGACGCGCGCCACGGCCGGCGGGCGCCCCGCGAGTCTCCGCCGCACCCTGCGCAGCGCCTCCCGCAGCCGCGCCGCGGAGAGGGGTTTGAGCACGTAGTCAGCGGCGTCGAGCGCGAACGCGTCGGCCGCGTGCTCCGCGTACCCGGTGACGAAGACCACGGGCAACGCCCTGGGCAGACGCCGCGCGACCTCGATCCCGTCGCCGTCGGGCAGCCGTACATCCAGGCAGACCAGGTCGGGCCGCAAGGCCCCGGCCGCCCGCAGAACCTCGGCACCGGCAGCGCACTCCGCCGCGGCCTCGACGCCGAGCGGCGCGAGCAAGGCGCGAAGGTGCGCGCGCGCGCCGGCCTCGTCGTCGGCGATGACCGCGCGCAACGCGCCGCCGGCGCTCACCGCGCCGCCTCAATCGGCGGGACCGGGATGGTCACCGCGGCCAGCGCGCCCGCACCCGGGCGGCCCATCAGGCGCAACCGCGCGGCCTCGCCCCACAAGGCGGCCAGACGCAGCCGAACGCCCACAAGTCCCCAGCCCGGCCGGGCGAACGGCCGGCGAAGCCCGGCGCCGTCATCGCTGACCGCCAGATGGAGGTAGCCGGCCCGCGCGCGGGCGGTCAGTCTGACCCGCCCCCCGGCGGCGCGTCGCGCCACACCATGACGGATGGCGTTCTCGACCAGCGGCTGTAGGATGAGCGGCGGTACCGGTACGTCCAGCGCGTTCGGTTCGCAGGCTATCTCGAACCGCAGTCGGCCGCCCAGCCGCGCCCGCTCCACGCCGACGAACAGCATGACCAGGCGGAGCTCCTCGCGCAGCGACACGAGTGGCCACGCCGGCCGTATCTGACCGGCCAGATACTGCGTGAGATAGCCGAGGAGGTCCTCGGCGGCCTCCGGCCTGCGCCGGAGGAGCCCGCCCACCAGGCTCAGGGTGTTCGACAACAAGTGGACCTGCGCGCGAGTGTTGAGCCCCGGGAGCGCCTGGAGCTGGCGAGGCGAGCGCGTACGCGGACCGTGCACGGGCGAGACCTCCGCCGATGAACTCACGGTCCGGCCTGGGGCGACACCGCCTCCGGCGCAGCGCCCGGGCGCAGGTCCGGAGCGGCCGCCGTCCGGAAGTGGGAAGCGGCCCAGGGTTTCGGAACGACCGGCCGGACCTCCTGCCGGACGGCGCGCGGAGTTCGCCGCGAGGCGAGCGCGGGCTCTCCCCGCATCAGGCGGCGCAGGCGCGCGACCCCTCTCGCATGAATCTCGGCGGTGCGCGTGATGGACAGGCCCAGGCGCGCGGCCGCCTCCCGTAGGGTCAACCCCTGGACCAGACGGAGCTCGAGTACCTGGCGGTCGCGCGGCGGAAGGGCGGCCAGGGCTACCCACGCCCGGCGCCGCAAGTCGGTCTCAATGGCCTGCGCCTCCGGGCTCGCGGCCTCGTCGTCGGACACCTCCAGCGCCTGGTCGAGTCCGACAAGGACCACGCCGCTGGCAATCTGGGCCGCGGCAGCCCCGGACGCCGCCCGCTGCGCGCGGCGCGCCGACCGCGAAACCGGGCTGCGCGCCCGCAGCCCGTCGAGCATGGCACCGCGGATGCGGTGGCCCGCGTAGGTCGAAAAGCCGACGCGCCGCGCCGGGTCGTAGCGGCGCAGGGCTGCCGCGAGCCCGATGACCCCGTCAGCCACCAGATCGTCGAACTCGACGGTCGTCGGCAGGCCGCGGCCGAGCGCGCGCGCGATCGCGCCGACCAGCGGCAGGTAGGCCTCGAGCAGCACTGCCTGGTCCACAGCGCACCTCCCGTCCACCGAGGGTCAAGGCCAGAATGCGCCGCGGCAGCGCGAGGTGGAATCGCGGCTCCCGCAACAGGCGCCGTGGCGAGGACAAACGGCGCGGCGCGAGGCGCGAACGGGGTGCACGTTCGGGATCGCGCGCGGGGACAGGCCCGGGGACCGTGCGCTATGATGGAAGGGTCAGAAGGAGGCAGGGGGATGCACATCGAGGTCGCCGGACGGCGGCTCGGATACGAGGTGGACGGATCCGGGCCTCCGCTTGTCCTGCTCCACGCGTTTCCACTGAACCGCGCGATGTGGCGACCACAGGTGGCCGCGCTGCGCGACCGGTTCACGGTCATCACACCGGACCTGCGCGGGTTCGGGGAGTCGGATCCGCCCGCGGGTCCGCTCATCATGGACGACTACGCGGCGGACGTGCTCGCGATGCTGGACGCGCTCGGCTACGAGCGCACCGCGCTCGGCGGCTGCTCCATGGGCGGCTACGTGCTCTTCCGCGTCGTGGCCGCCGCCCCGAGCCGGGTCTCGGCCCTGATCGTCGCCGACTCGCGCGCCGAGCCTGACACCGAGGAAGGCCGCCAGCGTCGGATGGCGACGATCGAGCGCATCCAGCGCGAGGGGCCGGCCGCCTGGGTCGAAGAGTTTGCCGGCACCCTGGTCGGCCCCACGACGCGGACGCAGCGTCCGGGCGTCATGGCGGCCGTCCGACAGATCATCGGCGCGCCGGACCCGCGAGGATTGACCGCCGCGCTGTCGGCGATGGCCTCCCGGCTCGACAGCCGGCCGTTGCTGCCGTCGATCCGGGTGCCAGTCCTGGTGGTCGTCGGCGAGGAGGACACGCTGACCCCGCCGGCGTCGTCAGAAGCGATGGCGCAGGCGCTGCCGGCAGCCCGCCTGGTGAAGATCTCCGGTGCCGGGCACCTGGCGAACCTGGAAGCGCCCGAGGCGTTCAACCGCGCGGTCCGGGAGTTCCTCCTCGCGCAGTAGCCGCGGCCAGCCACGCGCGGGCCGCGGTCACGTCGCCGGCGGCGAGCGCGTGTCCGCCGGCCTCCCAGTGCACCGTCACCTCCGCGCCCGCGGCACGTAGCATCTGTGCGAGCCGGTCCGGATGGTCGGGCGGCACCAGCGGGTCGCCGCGGCCTGCCGCGAGCAGCACCGGGACGCCCGAGAGGTCGGGCTGCCGCTCCGGCACCAGCGGCACCATCGGCCGCAGCAGCACCGCGCCGGCCAGCACGCCCGGCCTGAGCAGGAGCAGGCTGGCCGCGATGTTGGCGCCGTTGGAGAACCCGACCGCCACCAGCCGCGCCGGGTCGAGCGCGTAGCTGGCGGCCGCGGCCGTCAGGAACTCCGCGAGTTCCTCTGTGCGCGCCCGGAGATCCTCCAGGTCGAAGACGCCTTCGGCCAGCCGTCGGAAGAAGCGCGGCATCCCGCGCTCCAGCACCTTGCCGCGCGGGCTGAGCAGCGCCGCCCCCGGCAGCAATGCCTGGCCCAGGGGGATCAGGGCTCCCTCGTCGCCGCCGGTCCCGTGCAGGAGCACGAGTGTGCACGCCGGGCCGTCGGGCGCGGCGGGCACGAAGCGGTGGACGAAGCCGCCGGTCACCCGGGGGTGCCGGCGGCTTTGTCGATGGCCATGCGAGTGTCGGGCGCCGGGCTCACGCCGGACACCCTTCGGCAGCGTGCCCGCGCAGCCCTGGCCGTTCGCGACCTGCCGAGGGCCCGCTCAGGCCGCCACCGCCTCCAGGGCCACCGCCTCGGCGTCCAGCGCCACCTTGATCTCGTCCCCCACGAGCAGGGCCCCCATCTCGAGCACCTGGTTCCAGGTCAGGCCCCAGTCCTTCCGGTTGATGACCGCGGTGGCGGTCGCGCCGGCGCGCCGGTTGCCCCACGGGTCTGTCACCGGTGGCGTCGTCTCGACCTCGAACGTCACCGGCCGCGTCACGCCGCGGATCGTGAGCTGACCGTGGACGCGGTAGCGGACGTCGTCGATCGGCTCGATGCGGTCGCAGGTGAAGGTCAGGGTCGGGTGGTTCTCGGCGTCGAGGAAGTCGGGCGACCGCAGGTGCGCGTCGCGCTTCGGCTCGGCCGTGTCGATGCTCGCCGCGTCGATCGTGGCATCGATCCGAATCGGGCGGCCGCGCTCGTCGGTCTCGATGCTGCCCGTCACGTTGCGGAACCGTCCGCGGACGGTGAAGATGCCCATGTGCTTGACCGAGAAGCTCAGACTGGTGTGGCTGGGATCCAGAGCCCACTTCATGCCGTCTCACCCCTCCGTTGCCGCCCCTGGACCCGTTCTGCGGCGGGCGGCGTTCTAAGAGTGAATCATACACCATAGTAGTATATAATGTCAAGTGCTTGACCGGATGCGCCGCGAGGGGTATCCTTGGTGCGATGAACGAGGGTGACTTCACCTGTCCGGCCTACCGGGCCATCGACCTCCTCCAGGAGAAGTGGGTGCTCCACATCGTCCGCACCCTGCTCACCGGACCCAAGGGCTTCAACGAGCTAAGCCGCGAGGTCGGCGGGTGCAACCCCGCCACGCTGGCGCAGCGGCTGGACCATCTCGAGGCGTTGGGGATCGTGAAGAAGACCGTGCAGTCGGTGATGCCGCCGAAGACGAGCTACCGGCTCACGGCGTCGGGCCAGGCCCTCATCGAGGTCGTCGAAGCGATCGACCGCTGGGCTCGGCGGCACTTGAAGGACCCCGCCCCCGCGCGGCGCACCTAGGACCCCGCCGCCCCCGCGTGGCGCCGGTCCAGGTCGCGGAACCGGCCGTGCTCCTTGTGAAAGAACATCTCGATGTCGGCGACCGGGCCGTTGCGGTGCTTGGCGATCCGGATCTCGGCGATGTGCTCGCGCCCCTCGGCCTTCGCCTTGTTCTGGTCGTAGTACTCCTCGCGGTAGATGAAGATCACCAGGTCGGCGACCTGTTCGAGCTCGCCACTCTCGCGGAGATGCGAGAGCTGCGGCCGCCGGCTCCCCGTCACCTCCACCACCCGCGAGAGCTGCGAGATCGCGATGATCGGGATGTTCAGCTCCTTCGCGAGCGACTTGATCCCGCGCGCGATCTCGGAGACCTCCTGCGTGCGGTTCTCCGACCGCTTATACGACTGCATCATCTGCAGGTAGTCGATGATGATGAGCCCCAGCCCGTGCTCCGCCTTCAGCTTGCGCGCCTTCGCGCGCATCTCGATGGCGGTGACGTTCGCCGAGTCGTCGATGAAGATCGGCGCCTCGGAAAGCCGACCCATCGCCTCGGCCAGGCGCGGCCAGTCGGCGTCCGTCAGGTACCCGGTGCGCAGGCGCGAGGAGTCCACCTGGGCCTCGCTGCACAGCATCCGCTGAACGAGCTGCTCTTTGTTGGTCTCCAGGCTGAAGACCGCCACGGGCACCCGGTGGGCGAGCGCGGCGTGCTGCGCGATGTTGAGCGCGAACGTCGTGTTGTGCACGCACACGTCGTTCGCCACGAAGTTGTGGAGCTCGGGCACGGTGAGGTCGTAGACCTGGAAGGCGCCGGTCGCCTCGATCGCCACGACCTCCTCCCACATAACGTCGATCTCCTCCAGCAGCGAGCGCTGCGCGTTGCGCGCCCAGCGCCGCAACCGCTCCCACCCGAAGATGCCGGTCTCGCGCACGAGCGCGAGCGTGGCACTCACGCCGAGTGTGAGCGTCGCGCCGTCGCGGACGGCCGGCGCGCCGAACCGCAGCAGCAGGTGCGCCACGGCGCGCGCCAGCCGCGTCGAGGACAGCGTCAACCGGACCTGATAGCCGTCGCCGTGCTCGACGACCTCGGCGAGCGCGCCCAGCAGGCGGTTGAGGAAGAGCGCCAGCTTCTCGCGCCGTAGCGTGTAGACCACCTGTGGCAGGGCGCGAATCGCCGCGGGCTGCGCGAGCTCGGGGTAGCGCATGGTCAGGTCGGCGACCGCCATCCCGCCCTCGGCGCCGCCGCCGATACCCGACTGCGCCACAGGCCGGCCCCGTGCCGCGGCCAGGATCGCCTCGGCGGCCGCGGCGGCATCGGCGAAGTCCTCGGCGACCCGCGGGCTGGCGGGCAGGCGGCCGCTGCACAGGTAGGCGAGCAGCTTCACCTCGTGGTCGGGCGGCTCCATGCGGCCGAAGACCGGCAGGCGCCGGGGCACCGCGATAAGCGTACCAGGCTCCAGCGCCGCCAGCGGCTGCCACCCCGAGGGGGTCAGGAACGGGTGCGTCAACGTGGTCTCGACCTCGCGGCCGCCGCTGGTGCGGAGCCGGAAGACAGGCTTGATGCCGTCGTCCACGAACCGGCTCGGCGCAGCCGGCCGGAACCGGTGCGCGGCGTCCAGCGCGAACAGCGTCGCCCGACCCGCGGCCACCATCTCCTGGATGGTGCGCACCTCGCCGGTGGCGGCGTCCACCACCTCGGCGTCGAACTTCAGGCACTTGCCCATGGACGGCCGCGCGGCCAGGATGATCAGATCGGCCGGCTGGAGACCCGAGGTGAGCTTGTCGAGTTCGGCGAACCCCGTGGGCACGCCGGTCACCATGCCCTTGTCGCGGTAGCGCTGGTCGATGCGCTCGAAGCTCTCGCGCAGGATCTCCGGCAGCGGCACGAAGTCCTGCCCCATGCGCCGGCTGGCGATGCCGAAGACGAGCTTCTCGGCCTGGTCCACCAGCACCTCGACGTCCTGGTCCTCGCGGAAGCCCATGCCGACGATCTGCGTGCCGGCGGTGATCATCTGGCGCAGCATGGACTTCTGCACCACGAGCCGCGCGTAGTACTCCACGTTGGCCGCCGTCGGCACCACGTGCAGCAGCGACGTCACGTACGTTGCGCCGCCCACGTCGTCGAGGAGACCGCGGGCGCGCAGGCGGTCGGTCACGCTGATGAGATCGGCGGGCTCGCCGCGCTCGAACAGCTCGGCGATGACCTCGAAGATGCGGCGGTGGGCGTCGCGGTAGAAGTCCTCGGGCCGGACGATCTCCACGACGCGCGCGATGGCGTCGCGCTCGAGGAGCATGGACCCGAGCACGCTCTGCTCCGCCTCCAGGTTTTGGGGCGGGACTCGATCGACCGGCGGGCCGACGCTCATGGCAGCTCCTGCGCTGGGATCCGGCGCCTCCAAGTATACGAACATACGTTCGCTATTGCAAGTCTTGCCTTCCCGCGCCGGGCGGGGTTCTGACGAAGGGATCGCACCCTGCAATCTTTCCCGTAGCGGCCTGTGGCTTTCCTTCGGGACGACCTGGGGACAACCCCGACTTTCGGGAGCATTCGCCGGGGATTCGTACGTGCGCTCCCTGGGGACGAGCGGCGGATTACGGTGTGGACAACCTGTCAGCGCGTGGCGATGACGTTGAGGTCCACGTGCACGACGACACCCGGGGCCACCCGGACCGGCACCTGGTAGAACCCCTCGACGCGGATCGGCTCCTCCAGTTCGATCTGCTTGCGCGTGATGGCAAACCCCCTGGCGGCCAGTGCCTCGGCCACCTGCTGCGGGGTCACCGAGCCGAAGAGCCGCCCGCCCTCGCCCGCGCGACCGCGGACCTCGAGCACGAGCCCCTTGAGACGCGCCACCAGCTCGTCGGTCTCCGAGCGCTGCCGCTCGAGGCGCCGCTGCTCGGCCTGCTTGCGACCGGCGAGCGACCGCACCGCGCCCTCGCTGGCGGGCATCGCCAGTCCGCGCGGGATCAGGTAGTTGCGGGCGTGGCCGTCCTTGACCTCCTTGACCTCGCCGGCGGCGCCGGTGCCGGGGACGTCCTTCAGGAGAATGACCTTCACGGCTTGGCCTCCCGCATCGTGGTCCGCGGCACGCCCCAACGCTCGCGCACCTTCAGGGTGGAGTCGAGGACCCCGAGGACGAGCGCCGCCACGCTGAGCGCCGGCACGGCGAAGACCATGAAGATCAGCAGCGCCTGCCCCAACCGGCCGAACCCGTAGTTGCCGATGATCACCCAGCCGGCGACAAGCCCCTGGAAGACGAACAGGCTCTGCGTCGCCAGGAAGAGCCCCAGCGCGGCGCTTGCCAGCGGCGAGCGGACCGCGCTCAGGGCGTCGAGCCCGCCGGGCTCCGGCGTCGGCGCGGTGGCCCCGCCGCCCTGCGCCGAGAGCGCGAGCAGCAGGTAGCTGAGCGGAATGAGCCAGACGGCGACCGCCGGGACCCGCCAGGTCCGCAGCGGCGGCAGCGCCGGCCACCGGTACCCGAACCGCTGCAGCACGCGCCGGCCGACCTCGTAGTTCAGCCACGCGGCGAACAGCGCGCCGAAGACCAGCGTCCACGGCAGCAGGTACGGCATGAGGCGTGCCGCCTGCTGCATCTGCGTCGTCGCCTGCGTGATCTGCTCGGGCGAGAACCCGAGGCGTGTGTAGAGATCGGCGGCCATCGCGACGCTGCGCTCCATCGTGCGCGCCATCTCGTCGACGCTGATGCGGCCGCCGCCCATCAGCCCCAGGAAGTTGAGGATGATGGAGATGAACGAGACCACGCCCGCGACGACCACGGTGCGCGCCGCCGGCCAGCCACGCTGTGCCCCCACGCCCAGCACGACGCCCATCGGCGCGAATGAGATCAAAATGGCCAGGCCCACCAGCGGGCCGGCCAGCATCGCGCCCACGAACGTGGCCGCGACCGCGGCGAGCACCGCGGTGCGGAAGCCGTGCCGGATGACGAGGACCGCGAGTGGGAGGGGGCACAGCCAGGCCGTGGCCACGCCCAGCAGCGGCAGGTAGCGCGTGGCAATGGCAAAGAGAGCCACCAGGGCGGCCAGGATCGCGCCCTCGGTCAGCCCCTGGGTGCGCAGACCTCGTACAGCCATCGGCGGGCCGGCCCGCGGCCGGCGTCCTCGCTACTCGCCGGTGTACGGCAGCAGCGCCAGCTCGCGCGCGCGCTTGATCGCTACCGCCAGGAGCCGCTGGTGCCTCGCGCAGTTGCCTGAGACGCGTCGCGGCAGAATCTTACCGCGGTCGGTCACGAACCGGCGCAGCCGCAGCGCGTCCTTGAAGTCGATCGCCTTCACCTTCTCCGCGCAGAACCCGCAGCTCTTGCGCTTGGGGCGGCGGCCCCTCCACTGCTTCTTCCCACCTTCTGCCATGTGTTGCCTCCGTTAGAACGGGACGTCCGCTTCCTGTTCCTCGGCGAACTCCTCGCCCTGCGCCGGGGTGCCCGCGGGCGTGCCGGTCACCTTGCGGTCGAGGAAGCGTACGCCGTCGGCCACGACCTCCGCGACCCGGCGCTTCTGGCCGTCCTGAGTCTCGTAGGAGCGGATCTGGAGCCGCCCCTCGACGGCGACGAGCCGGCCCTTGCTCAAGTGCTGGCTGACCTGTTCGGCCAGCTTGCGCCACGCGACGATGTCGATGAAGTCGGTATCGCGCTCGCCCTGCTGGTTGGTGAACGGCCGGTCCACGGCCAGGGTGAACTGCGCGACCGGCTGGCCGCTCGGCACGTAGCGGAGCTCCGGGTCGCGGGTCAGGCGCCCGATGAGGATGATGCGGTTGAGCACGACGCTCCCTCCCTCCGACGACGCTACGCCTGTGGGGTCTGGGCCGGCGGGGCCGCCTCCGGCGCAAGCGCGGCCGGCGGGGCCGGGGGAGCGGCGGCTGCTGGAGCGTCGCCGGCGGCCGCCACGGCGGCCGAGGCCGGCTTCTGGGCGATGGGACCGACGGCCAGGGTGATGGACGCGCGCAGCACGTCCTCCATGATCTTGAGAGCGTGCCGAATCTCCGGGATGCGGTCGCCGGGCGAGGCGAACCGCGTGAAGACGTAGTGCCCCTCGCGGTAGCGCTGAATGGGATAGGCCATCCGGCGCTTGCCCCAGGGCTCGGTGTGCTCGATCGCCACGCCTTGCTCGTTCAGGCGCTGGGTGACCCGCTCGACGACGGCCGCCAGTACCTCGGCTTCGAGGTCGGGCCTCACGATGTAGACGAGATCATAGCTGGGCAACGGCTTCCCCTCCTCCTGTGGACTCCCGGCCGGTCTCCCGGCCGGGGGGCGTCTGCCCGCGGCCCTCCCTCGCGACGGGCGTCCGGGGAGGGCAGGAGGAACGCGCGGCTCCTCCGCGCGCTCGACAAGCGACGCCAATTCTACCATCGGCGGGGGAGGGGCACAAGTACGGGGGGTGCTCGGCATGTGTTCACCTCTCTCCTACACCGCGAATCGGAACGTTACGACATCTCCGTCCGCCACCACGTAGTCGCGCCCCTCCACCCGCACGGCGCCGTGCTCCCGCGCCGCCTGCAGGCTCCCCTGGGCCACCAGCGCCTCCCATCCGATGACTTCTGCCCGCACGAATCCCCGCTGCATGTCGGTGTGGATCTTGCCCGCGGCCTCGACCGCGGTCGTGCCGCGCGGGGCGGGCCAGGCCCGCACCTCGTTCGAGAGCACCGTGAAGAAGCTCACCAGGTCTAATAGCGCGTAGCTCGCCTGGATCAGCCGCGGCAGGCCGGGCTCGCGCAGGCCAACCGCCTCCAGGTAGGCACGCGCGTCCTCCTCCGAGAGGTCGCCGAGCTCGGCCTCCAGCCGCGCCGCCAGCGCCACGAACCCGGCACCCTGCCGGTCGGCCAGGGCACGGAGCGCGCGGGCGTGGGCGCCGCCAGCGGGCAGGTCGCCCTCGCCCACGTTGGCGACGTAGAGCACGGGCTTGGCGGTGAGCAGCCGCAGGTCGCGCACGATCTCGCGCGCGGGCTCTTCGACCGCGAGGCGGCGAGCGGGCGTCCCGGTCGCCAGACCCTGCTCCAGGCGCTGCAGGGCGGCGACCTGCTCCTTCGCATGGGCGTCGCCGCTCTTCGCGCGCGTCGCGGCGGCCGCACGGGCGCGAGCCACCGACTCCAGGTCGGCCGCCGCCAGCTCGGTCTCCACGATCTCGGCATCGCGCACGGGGTTCAGATCGCCCTCGACCATCGCCACGTCACCGGCGGTGAAGCAGCGCACGACGTGCACGATCGCGTCCACCTCGCGGATGTGGGCCAGGAACCGGTTGCCCAGACCCTCGCCCTTCGACGCGCCGCGCACGAGCCCGGCGATGTCGATGAAGCGGATGGTCGCGGGGACCACGCGCTCGGGCCGCAGGACGCGCGCCAGGGCCTCCAGGCGCGGATCGGGCACCGGCACGTGACCCAGGTTGGGGTCAATGGTGGTAAACGGGTAGGAAGCGACCGTCGCGCCGCCGCGCGTGAGCGCGTTGAAGAGCGTGGATTTGCCGGCATTGGGCAGGCCGACCAGACCGAGGGCCAGGCTCATCCGCGTGGGCGGGAGCGCCGTCCCCGCGGCGCGCCCCACATGCTCCTACGGCGCGTGGGCGACGTACACCTTGTTGCCGCCGGACCGTTTGGCGTTGTACTGGGCCCGGTCCACGGCCTCGACGAGCTGGTCCACGGTGGTGCCGTCCTGCGGGTAGGCGGCGACACCGACGCTGAGCGTGACCGTCGTGATGATCTCGCCGCCGAGCACGAGCGGGTACGCCTCGACCGCGCGCCGGAGCCGCTCGGCGGTCTCCTGGGCCGCGGCCTTGCCGGCGCCGGGCAGGACGACCATAAACTCGTCCCCGCCGTAGCGAGCCACCACGTCGGAGGGGCGGCTGCCGCGCCGCAGCAGCGCGGCCACGGTGCGCAGCGCCTCGTCCCCGCTCTGGTGGCCGTAGGTATCGTTGTAGCGCTTGAAGTGGTCGATCTCGAGCATGATGAGCCCTACGGGCTGCGCATCGCGGCGCGCGCGCTCCAGCACGCGGCCGAGCGACTCGTGCAGGTAGCGGTGGTTGTAGAGCTCGGTCAGCCCGTCGGTGATCGCCAGGCGCTGCGCCTGCTCGTACAGCCGCGCGTTCTGGATGGCGACCACCGCGTAGGACGCCAGGGTGGTCAGCAGGCGCAGGTCGCGCGTCCCGAACGCACCCGGGCGCGCGCTCTCGACGTTGAAGACGCCGTGCACCTTGCCCTCGGCAATGAGCGGCACGGCCAGCTCAGATTGCGTGCGTTCGTCGAAGCGATGGTAGCGCGGGTCGGCGCGGACGTCGTCCACCACCGCGGGCGTGCCCGAGCGCGCGACCCAGCCGGTGACGCCGACCCCGGCAGGCAGCCGCGTCCCCACCGGCACCGCGTGCTCGCCGTAGGACGCTTCCACGGTCAGGTCGCCGCTCTCCGCGTCCACCATGAGCACCGTGCCATGATCGTAGCCGAAGGCGCGGCAGGTCACCGTGACCAGGCTGTCGAGCAGGGTGCGCAGGTCGAGCGTGCCGCTGACCGCGCGCGCGGCCTCGTAGAGCACCTGGAGCTCGTCGTGCGCGCGGCGCTGCTCCTCGTAGACCGCCGCGTTGCGAACCGCGATGTTGAGCTGCCCGCCGAACGCCACGAGCAGCGTGAACGCCGCCTGGGTCACGGGCCGCGCGGCGACCCCCTCGGCCACGAGCAGCCCGGTGACCGCGCCATCCTGGAGGATGGGCACCACGGCGAGGCTCGTGACGTCGTAGTTGACCGAGATGTGGTCCGGATCCTCGCGGACGTTGGGGACGAGCTCGGAGCGGCCCGTGCGCATCACGCGACCGGTCACGCCGAGCGTGAGCGGCAGCTCGACGGGCGCGTCCGGCGCTCCGGCCTGCGCCACCAGGCGCAGCACCTGGCCCCCGAGACGGTAGATGCTCACGCGGGGGATGCCCGCGGCCGCGACCATCTCGGCCGCAACGGTCTTGAAGAGCTCGCCCAGGTCGAGCGACGTGCTCGCGGCGCCCACGAGTCGGCTGAGCAACGACACCTCGGTCAGGCGGGTCTCGCGGTCACCCAGGATGGCCGCGTAGCGCACCGCCGCGGCGACCTGATCCACGAAGACCTCGGCGAGCGCGAGCGTCGAGGCCATCGCAGCCCGCGGCTCGCGCGAGCAGACCGCGAACGCGCCGATGACCGTGCCCTGCGCGCGCATGGGAAAGAAGGCTGCCGAGCGCAGGCCGTCCCGCCGCGCCGCGTCGCGCAGCGGCGCCAGCCGGCCGTCGGTTGCGAAGTCGCCGTCGATGGGATGCGCCGCCGCGAGCACGGTGCGGCCGACCCCGGCGGGCAGCTGCTCGCGTACGGTCTCGACGAACTCGTCCGAGAGCCCGTGCGCCAGGAGCTGTGGCGGTCCGCTGCCGTCCCACACGACGAGCAGGCACCGCTCGACCCCCAGGATGTCGCGTGCGCCCTGCGCGATAGCCGCGAACAGCGCGGGCATGTCGGCGATACCGCCGAGCCGACGCGCAAACCGCGCCACGGCCTCGAGCTGGCGCATCCGCTCCTCCATCGCCGCGTGCTGCCGGGCCGCCTCGATCACGACCGCACCCTGCCCGGCGATCGCCTCGATGGTGGCGACCTCGGCGGCGGTGATGTGGCGCGGCTCGGCGAAGACGACCGTGAGCGCGCCGATCGCGGCGGCCCCGCGCCGCAGCGGCGTCACCACCGCGGTGCGCGCGTCGGCGAGCCCGCGGAGCGCGGGACACGGGCTGCCGGCGAGCGCGGCCTCGTCGCAGACGATGGTCCGGCGCTCGCGGATCGCGCGCACCGCCTCGGCCAGGTCGGTCGCCTCGGGCGCCAGTCTGGCGCGGAGCGAGACGTAGCCGGCGGGGTCGGCGCCCCAGACCGCCTTGCCCGCGATCTCGCGACCCGACGCGTCGGCCAGCGCCAGGAACGCGTAGCGCGCACCGGTCATCTCGGTGGCGCGGGCCGTGAGGTTACGGCAGGCTTCCTCAGGATCGAGCGTGGCCGCGGCCAGGAGCCCGGCGTGCTGGATCGCCGCCAGGCGCTCGGCCTGCTCGCGCGTCTGCTCCGCGAGCCCGGCGGCCTGCACGGCCAGTCCCAGCCCGTCCGCAACCGCCTGGAGCAGCCGCTCGTGGCGGGCGGTGAACGCGAACCGCACCGGGCGCGCGACCACCACCGCGCCCCAGACGTCGCGGCCAGCGGCCACCGGCGCGGCCGCGAGCGAGCGGACCGCGCGCGGCCCGAACAGCAGCGCCATCCGCGGACTGTGCCGGGGGTCGCGCTCGTACTCGCCCACGCGGAGCGCTTGCCCGGTGCGCATGACGTGCGCGGTGATGCCGTCGGGCTCCAGGGCCCGACCGAGCTCCGGGCCCCCCGGACCGCGGTAGTAGACCGCGCGCGCCGACGCCTGGCCCGGCGGACGCAGGAACACCGCGATGATCTCCGCGGGCACCAGCCGGCTCAGCGCGTCCACGGCGGCCTGGGCCGCGTCCTCAGCCGAGGGGGTGCGTCCCAACTCCGCGAGCCCGGCCTGCAGCGCCGCCACCTCCGCCTGGGCCTGGCGCTGCCCCTCGGCTAGCAACGCGACCCCGCCCAGGAGCGCCGCTGGCGCAACGATGAGAAGGGCCGACGGAGGCGCCGCGTGGGTGCCGACGAGCACGATGGTCGCGCCCGCCGCCAATAGCGCCGATGCCGCGACACCGCCGGCGACCACGACCCCACCGGTCCCGCCGACGGGTGCCGGGCGCCGGCCCAGGGTCGCCCGGGCGCTGCCAAGCACCGCGGAGGTGGCACCGAACGCCACGGCCGCCATCAGGGTGCCGAACAGGTAGTCGGCCTCGAGGCGGCCGAGATAGAGCGGGGCTACCACCGAGGGAACGTCGAAATACGCCAGGTACGCCGCACCCGCCGCGGCCAGCGTGGCCAGCACCGCCTGCGAGCCGCCGAACACGACATCCGCGGGCGGCCGGCGGCGCGCCAGGCCCTGGCCGGCCAGCCAGCCGACCGCCATGGCGAGCGCGGCGGCCGGGGCCCCCATCAGCGTGAGGCCCGCGCCGGCAACCGCCGGACCGAGTGTCTGATCGCCGTCGTGGGGCCCGGGCAGGAAGACCGCGTGGGCGAGCGCGGACGCGCCGCAGAGCAGGAGGACGAGCGACGATCGGGACCAGTCGATGACGGTGACCACCGCGGCCAGGCTACCCGTGCCGGCGAGCGAGACGGCCAGAACGAGAGCCGCGCCGCCGTCGGTGAACCAGTCCCAGAGCCTGCGCCTCACCCGGGTCCCTCGCGCTCCCCGCCGGCGGGCACGGCGTCAGCTCCCTCCCCGCGCTTGATGAAGGCGCGCACGCGCCGCTCGAACTTCACCCGGGGCATCAGCACGCGCCTTCCGCACTTCAGGCAGCGGATTCCGATGTCCGCGCCCAGGCGCACGACTTCCCACTGATCGCTCCCGCAGGGATGGGTCTTGCGCATGCGGACGACATCCCCCAGGTAGACCTTCAGCACCGGCACGGTGCCAAAGCCTCCTGTCCGGCAGGCCGGGTCTGTCGTTCTCCCATCTCTAATACCCAGCTTCGGCGCTAGCGAGTCGGGATGAGCGCGTCGATGGGCGCGAAGTCGTCCGTCAGGACCGGCACGTCGCCGGTGCGGATCGGGGTCTGGTAGAGGTCGGCCGCGGCGGCGGTGAAGCGATCCACGGTCACGACCCCGCGGGCGACGAGCTCCCGCGCTCGGCGCCGAATCTCCTCGGCGGACAGGGCGGGCTCGTCCGTGGCGATCACGATAATGTTGCGCAGCGACGCCGCCGACCCGTACTGGCCGAAGTCCACCGGGAAGACGTAGACGGTCCGAAAGACCTCACGGATGGTCTTGTAGATCGCGCGAAACAGCCGGCTGTCGGGCCCGTCGAGGGCGCCGATGACGTTGGACGCGACGAGCCCGCCCGGCGCCAGGCGGGCCTTCGCGAGCCGGAAGAACTCGCGCGTCGCCAGGTGGAAGGGGATGGTGTCGATCAGGTAGGCGTCGGTGAGAATGATGTCGTGCGCGCCCTCGGCCAGACGCAGGTGGAGCCGGCCGTCGCGGGCGGCGATGCGGAGCCGGTCGCCCGGCTGGACGCGGAAGTAGCGTCGCGCGGCCGCGACGACCTCCGGGTCGATCTCGGCGACGTCCATGCGCACCGTCGGGTAGTCGGCGACGTAGCGCTCGGGCACGGTGCCGCCGCCCAGCCCGATGAGCAGGGCCTGGCGCGGGGTCGGAATGAAGACGAGCGGGAGATGCATGTAATCCGCGTACGCGAAGACCGTGCGCCGCGGTCGCTCGAGGTCCAGCGCGCTCTGCCAGTAGTTGTCGAGCTTGAGGTAGCGCACGGTACCCTCGTCGGTGACCGTGATGCGGTGGTAGACGGTGTCACGCGCGAAGACGAGCGAGGGCGGTGCGATCGGCTGCGCGCGCGAGACCCCAGCGGCCAGCAGCACCGCCAGCGCCGCGCCCGTCACCGCCGCGAGCTGCCGGCGCGCGACAAGCCAGCCGAGCACGGCCATCGCCATGAGCGCGAAGCCCAGCACCTGGATGATCGCGCGCACGCCCATGTAGTTGATCAGCACGAACGACGCGGCCAGCGTGCCCACGATCGACCCGACGGTGCTGATGGCGTAGAGGGTGCCCGCGGTCTGACCCATCGTACCGACCGCCCGCGCCCGGAGGCGCACGGCGAACGGCGAGACCATGCCCATGACGACGCTGGGGAGCGCGAACAGCACGACCGCGCCGATGAGCGGATTGAGCTGCGGCCCGTAGTCCGCGCGCGCGATGGCCTCCAGCACCGGGCCGGCGATCAGGGGGATCGGCACGGTGAGCAGCCCGGCCAGGAAGACGATCCCGGAGAAGACGCCCGGGGACGGCACGCGGTCGGCGAAGCGGCCGCCCACCGCGTAGCCGACGGACAGCGCGGCCAGGAAGACCCCGATCAGGCTGCCCCAGACGTAGATCGAGTTCCCGAAGTAGGGGGCGAGCACCCGGCTGGCAATGATCTCCAGCGCGAGCAGCACCCCCCCGCTGACGAACACGATGATCTCGAGGATCGCCCTCACCTCCCACGCACGCGTGGCCTCATTATAGCGTGCGGGTACGGGCGGCGCCCCGCGGCCGGAAAGAACGCGCGGTCCCAGGCGAGCGGAAAGCCCTACGCCGGCGGGACGACCAGCGCCGAGCGCGCCACGTCCTCGTAACGAATCGCGGCGACGTCGAACGCCTCGAGGTTCTCGGTCAGGCGCCGGAAGGTGACCTCGAACGAGGGCAGGGTCTTGCGGGCGCGCGTGAGCGGCGTGGCGCGCGCCAGGACGAAGTTCTTCACGTAGGGGTGGCGGATGCCGCGCTTGCGCAGGCGCGCCACGACCTCCGTCAGGGCCTCGTCCGCCCCGCGCACCAGCGCCGCGCGGGCCTCGCGCTCCTCGAGGCCCCTGGGCAAGGTGAGCTTGAGGAATCTGTCCACGCGCCGCAGGATCGGCGCGAACGCGCCGCCCGCAAACCGCTTGTTCTCCTCGTAGAGCAGCCCCAGCGTGATGAAGTGCGCGCTCTCGAACTGGAAGGCGTAGTCATCCTCGGTGGACCGCGGCTCCTCGGCGGCCAGCGCGCGGTACATGCGGATAACCTCGAGCGCCTTCTCCTTCAGGTTATGCGCCTTCTCGGTGTTCAGCGCCAGGATCTGGAAGGCGACCTCGGGCTCCGGGATGGCGATGGCGGGCACCATCTTCGCCCGCAGCCTGGCGAGCGCGGTCAGCCGGTGCCGGCCGTTGGGCGTCCAGTAGACGCCCGGCCGCGGCGAGGTCACGACGACCGGGTCCACGAAACGGTCGAGCTTGCGAATGACCTCTTGCAGCCGCTTCGCGTGCGTGGGCGAGAGGTCGCGCTGGAAGGGCGTGGGCTCGACCCGATCAATCGGCAACAGGCAGAAGAGCTGCCAGTGATCGCCGACCGGGTCCTGGAAGAGGCCGAGCACGCGGCCGCCGTCGCGCTCGATCTGCTCCGCGAGCGCCCGGGCCGCCCGCGAGGGCTCGCGGTCCGGGTACGTGGCCCAGGCGCCCACGCCGCGGTCTACGGAGCGACCCCGGCCGGCGCGCGCGTGGCGAAGACCAGCCGCTCGCCCTGGTAGTCCACGACCACGGTGTCGCCCGCGCGCACCTCGCCCGCCAGCACCTTGCGCGCGACAGTGTTCTCGATCTCCCGCTGGATCAGCCGGCGCAATGGTCGGGCGCCGAAGTCGGGGTTGTAGCCCTCCCTCGCCAGGTACTGCTTGGCGGCATCCGTGACCTCAAGCCCCACGCCCTGGCCCGCCAGCCGGGCCGCCAGGTTCGCGACCTGCAGCCCCACGATCTCGACGAGCTGCTCCTCGGACAGCGGCCGGAAGACGATGATCTCGTCGATGCGGTTGAGGAACTCCGGGCGCAGCGCCTTGCGCAGGTCGCCCAGGACCAGCACCCGCGCCATCTCGAACGCGGCCGGGTCGCGCGGGTCCAGCCCCTGCAGGTGCCGGCTCCCCAGGTTGCTGGTCATGATGATGACGGTGTTCTTGAAATCCACGGTTCGGCCGTGGCCATCGGTGAGGCGCCCGTCGTCCATGATCTGCAGCAGCAGATTGAAGACGTCCATGTGCGCCTTCTCGATCTCGTCGAAGAGGACGACACGGTAGGGCCGCCGGCGGATTGCCTCGGTGAGCTGGCCGCCCTCGTCGTACCCCACGTAGCCGGGCGGCGCGCCCACCAGCCGGCTGACGGTGTGCCGCTCCTGATACTCCGACATGTCGAGCCGGACCAAGGCGTCCTCGTCGTCGAAGAGCTGGCCGGCGAGCGCGCGGGCGAGTTCGGTCTTGCCGACGCCGGTGGGGCCCAGGAACAGGAACGAGCCGATGGGGCGGCGGGGGTCCTTGAGCCCGGCCCGCGCCCGCCGGATGGCGTCGGCCACGGCGGTGACGGCTTCGTCCTGGCCGATGACGCGCTCGTGGAGCCGGTCCTCCAGGTGCAGCAGCTTCGCCATCTCGCCCTCGAGCAGGCGGGAGACGGGGATACCGGTCCAGCGCGCGACGACCTCGGCGACCTCGTCGGCGGTGACCTCCTCGTTGAGCAGGCGGCCGTCCTCCTGCACCGCGCGCAGGCGTTCCTCCGCCGCCTTGAGCTGCTTCTCGAGATCGGGGATCGTCCCGTACCGGAGCCGCGCCGCCGCCTCCAGGTCGGCGCGGCGCTCGGCGTCTTCGATGCCGTGGCGCGCTTCCTCGATCTTCTGCTTGATCTCGCGGATGGCCGTGATCGCGGCCTTCTCCTGCTCCCACCGCGCGCGCAGCGCGCCGGACTGCTCGCGCAGCGTCGCGAGCTCTTCCTCCAGCCGCGCCAGGCGATCGCGGCTGGCGGGGTCGGTCTCGCGCCGCAGCGCCTCGCGCTCGATCTCGAGCTGCATGATCCGCCGGTCCACCTCGTCGAGCTCGGCGGGCTTGCTGTCGATCTCCATGCGCAGCCGGCTGGCGGCCTCGTCGATCAGGTCGATCGCCTTGTCCGGCAGGAAGCGCGCGCTGATGTAGCGGTCCGACAGCGTGGCCGCGGCGATGACCGCCGAGTCGGCTATACGCACGCCGTGGTGCACCTCGTAGCGCTCCTTGAGCCCGCGCAGGATGCTGATCGTGTCCGCCACCGACGGCTCGCCGACGAGCACCGGTTGGAAGCGCCGCTCCAGCGCCGCGTCCTTCTCGATGTGCTTGCGGTACTCGTCGAGCGTGGTCGCGCCGATCGCGTGAAGCTCGCCGCGGGCGAGCATCGGCTTGAGCAGGTTGGCGGCGTCGATCGCGCCCTCGGCCGCGCCGGCGCCGACCACCGTGTGGAGCTCGTCGATGAACAGGATGATCTGCCCCTCGGAGGCCGCGATCTCCCGCAGCACGGCCTTGAGCCGGTCCTCGAACTCGCCGCGGTACTTCGTCCCGGCCACGAGCGCCCCCATGTCGAGCTGCACCACGCGGCGGTGCTTGAGCCCCTCGGGCACGTCGCCCTTGACGATGCGCTGCGCCAGGCCCTCGACGATGGCGGTCTTACCCACACCGGGATCGCCGATGAGGACCGGGTTGTTCTTGGTGCGCCGCGAGAGGACCTGGATCACACGGCGGATCTCCTCGTCGCGGCCGATGACCGGGTCGAGCTTGCCCGCGGCCGCGAGCTGCGTGAGGTCGCGTCCATACTTCTCGAGCACCTGGTACTTGGTCTCGGGCGTCGGGTCGGTCACCCGCTGCCGGCCGCGGATCTCCTCGAGCGCACCGTAGACGCGCTCGACCGTGGCGCCGAGGTCGGCCAGCTCGCGGCCGGCTTCGCCGTCGCGGGCGGCGAGCAACCCGAGCAGCAGGTGCTCGGTGCTGATGTACTCGTCCTTGAGGCGGTCGGCCTCGCGCTGCGCGGCCTCGAGCGTGCGGGCCAGGCGCGGCGACAGCGCGATGCCACCCGTCGGCGGCGCGCCCTCCACGCGCGGGCGGCGCGCCAGTGCCGCCTCCAGGCGCGTGCGCAGCACGCGCACATCCACCCCCAGCCGCGCCAGCAACGGCGGGATGAGCCCGTCGGGCTGCTCGATCAGCGCGAGCAGCAGGTGCTCGGGATCGGGCGCCTGGTGGCCGCGCGCGGTCGCCGCCTGCTGGGCAGCCAGCAGCGCCTCCTGGGCCTTCTCGGTGAACCGGTCGAATCGCATCGCCATCTCGGCTGTTACACTCCCATCGGTTGGTCTACGCGCGCCTGGCGCTGCGCCCCTCGCGCTGCAGCCGGCGCAGCTCTTCGAAGATCTCGCGCTCGCGCGGCGACAACCCGGTCGGCGTGACGACCCGCACGCGCGCGTAGAGGTCGCCCCGACCGCCGCCCCGTGCGTGCGGCATACCCAGGCCCTTCAGCCGGAACCGGGCGCCCGTCTGCGTCCCGGCCGGCACGGTCATGGTCACCGGCCCGTCGAGCGTCGGCACCTCCACCTGCGCGCCAAGCGCCGCGTCGGAGATCGCCAGCGGCACCTCGACGGTCAGGTCGTCGTCGGTGCGCTCGAACCGCGGGTGCGGCGCCAGCCGGACCCTCACGTACACGTCGCGCCCATCCGCCGCCCCCGCCAGCCTGATCGTCTGGCCGTCGCGCACGCCGCGCGGGATCTCCACGTCCAGCGCGCGCCCGCCGGCGAGCTGCACCCGGCGGCGCGTCCCGTGGTAGGCATCCTCCAGCGTGATCTCCAGCTCCGCCTCCAGCCGCGGGCGGGCCCCGACGTCGGGGCCCGGCCGGCCGGTGGCACCGCCCAGCCCGCCGAAGAGCTGCTGGAAGAACTCGCTGAACCCGCCGAGCCCGCCGGCGCGGCCGAACAGGTCCTCGAACCCCTCGGCGCCCTCCACGTGGAAGGTCACCCCACCGGGCCCGGTCCAGGTCCGGCCGCTGGCCACCCGCCCGAACAGGTCCTGCCAGGCGCCGCCACCGCTCTTGTACGCGTCGTAGATCTGGTCGTACTGCGCGCGCTTCTTCGGGTCGCCGAGGACCTGGTAGGCCTCGTTGATCTCCTTGAAGCGGTCCTCGGCCCCCTTCTTCTTGCTGACGTCGGGGTGGTGCTCGCGCGCCAGGCGCCGGAAGGCCTGCGTGATGGTCTTCTGGTCGGCCGACCGGTCGACCCCGAGCGCCTGGTAGTAGTCCTTGAACTCCATCGCCGTTACTGCGCCACCCGCACCCGCGCCGGCCGGAGCACCTCGTCGCCCTCCAGGTAGCCCCGCTGCACCTCCGCGACCACCACACCAGGCGCCGCGCCGTCGCCCGCGGGCACGGCCTCGACCGCCTCGTGCACGCGCGGGTCGAAGGGCTGGCCCACGACCTCCATCGGCCGCACCCCGAGCGCGCGCAGCGTGTCGAGCACCTGGCGGTGCGCCAGGCGGATGCCGTCGGCGATCGCGGAGGCCGCGGCCTCATCCGCCGTGCCGGCGTGCTCGAGCGCGCGCTCCAGCGTGTCCACCACCCCCAGGATGATCGCGATCATGGCGCGGCGGGTCTGCGCGACCGCGTCCTCGCGCTGGCGGGCGGCCTGCTTGCGGTAGTTCTCCAGGTCGGCCGCGGTGCGCAGGAACTGCTGGAAGTGACGCTCGGCCTCGGCGGTCAGCCGTTCGACCTCGGCCTGCAGCGCCTCGACCGTCTGTGGCCGGTCGGCCTGCGGGGCGGCGGGCGCCTCGTCGGCGCCCGCCGGTTCCTCCACCGTCTCTCCGTTGACCCTGCGTCGCTCGTCCATCGGCTCCGCCTAGTTGCTGGGCTTGTACTCGGCGTCGATCACGTCCTCGCCGGGCTTCTGCCCCGAAGCCGGCCCGGCGCCCGGCCCGGCCGCTGCGCCCGCGGGCGCGCCCGCCGTGGCCTTGTACATCTCCTCGCTGAGCCGGTAGGACGCCTGCTGCAGCGCGTCGGCCGCCCGCGCGATCCGGTCCACGTCGTCGCCCTTGAGGGCCTCGCGCAAGTCCCGCAGCGCCGCCTCCACCTTGCCGCGCTCCTCGGCCGAGACTTTCTCGCCGTGCTCCTTGAGGAGCTTCTCCACCTGGAAGGCCAGCGAGTCGCCCCGGTTGCGCGTCTCAGCCGCCTCCCGCGCCTTCCGGTCCTCGGCGGCGTGCTGCTCGGCCTCGCGGACCAGCCGCTCGACCTCCGCCTTGTCCAGGGTGGACGACCCGGTGATCTTGATCGACTGCTCGCGCCCGGTCGCCTTGTCCTTCGCCGTCACGTTGAGGATGCCGTTGGCGTCGATGTCGAATGTGACCTCGATCTGCGGCGTCCCCCGGGGAGCCGGCGGGATCCCGTCCAGGATGAACCGGCCCAGGGTCCGGTTGTCGCGCGCCATCGGCCGCTCGCCCTGCAGCACGTGGATCTCCACCTGTGTCTGGCCGTCCGCCGCGGTGGTGTACATCTCGGTCTTACGCGTGGGGATGGTCGTGTTGCGCGGCACCATCGGGGTCATGACGCCGCCCAGGGTCTCCACGCCGAGCGTGAGCGGCGTGACGTCGAGCAGCACGACCTCGCGCACGTCGCCCGCGAGTACGCCGGCCTGGATCGCGGCGCCGACGGCGACCACCTCGTCCGGGTGCACCTCGCGGTTGGGCTCCTTGCCGGTCAGCCGGCGCACCAGCTCCTGGATCATCGGCATGCGCGTCGCGCCGCCCACCAGGATGACCTCGTCGATGTCCCGCTCCGTCAGCTTGGCGTCGGCGATCGCCTGCTTGAACGGCCCGATGCAACGCTCGACCAGGTCGGCGGTCAGCTCCTCGAACTTCGCCCGGGTGAGCACGTAGTCGAGGTGCTTGGGGCCGGTGGCGTCGGCCGTGATGAACGGCAGGTTGATCGTGGTCTGCACCACGGTCGAGAGCTCCACCTTGGCCCGCTCGGCCGCCTCGCGCAGCCGCTGGAGCGCCTGCCGGTCCTGCCGCAGGTCGATGCCCTGCTGCTTCTTGAACTCGTCGGCGAGCCAGTTCACGATGCGCTCGTCCCAGTCGTCGCCGCCCAGGTGGGTGTCACCGCTCGTCGCCTTGACGTGGAACACCCCTTCGCCGATCTCGAGGATCGAGACATCGAAGGTGCCACCACCGAGGTCGAAGACCAGCACGGTCTCCGCCTTCTTCTTGTCCAGGCCGTAGGCCAGGCACGACGCGGTGGGTTCGTTGATGATGCGCAGGACCTTCAGGCCCGCGATCTCGCCCGCGTGCTTGGTGGCGGTGCGCTGGGCGTCGTTGAAGTAGGCCGGGACGGTAATGACCGCCTCGGTGACCTTCTCGCCCAGGTAGGCCTCGGCATCGGCCCGGAGCTTCTGGAGGATCATCGAGGAGATCTCCTCGGGGGTGAAGGTCTTGCCGGCCGCGGGGATGCGCACCACGGCCGCGCCGTGGTCGCCCTCCTCGACCTTGTAGGGGACGATCCGCCGCTCGGCCTCCACCTCGGCGTAGCGCCGCCCCATGAAGCGCTTGATCGAGTAGATGGTGTTCTCCGCATTGAGGATCGCCTGGCGCTTCGCCATCTGCCCGACCAGCCGCTCGCCGGTCTTGGTGAACCCTACCACCGACGGCGTGAGCCGGCTGCCCTCCGCGTTGGGGATGACCTGCGGCTCCCCGCCGATGACGACGGCGATCACCGAGTTGGTCGTACCCAGATCGATCCCGACGACCTTGCCCATCGTTGATCTCCCTTCTGATGTGCCGGCGCGCCGCCCCGCCGGCCGTCCGCGGCCGGCGGGGAACGGCGACGCGCGTGCGCTCCGGGGACTAGCCCTCCACCTCGACCTTGACCGTCTTCGGCCGGACCCGGTCCGCCTTCGGCACCCGGACCTCCAGGATGCCGTTGCGGAAGGTGGCCTTCGTCTCCTCGCTCTTCACCTCGGTCGGCAGCGCGATGGTCCGCTGGAACATGCCGTAGCGCAGCTCCCGGCGGTAGTAGTTGCGCTTCCGGTCCTCGGTCTCGGCCTTGGCCTCACCCTTGATCGACAGCCCCTCGCCGGTCACCGACACCTCGACGTTCTTCGGGTCGATGCCCGGGAGCTCGGCCTTCACGATCACCTCGTTGTCGGTCTCGGCGATCTCGACCGCCGGCTGCCAGACGAGCGGTCCCGCCGTGCGCGGCCGCCGGCTGAAGAAGTCCTCGAACAGCCGGTCCATGGACTCGCGCATGGACATGATCTCGTCGAAGGGCCCCCACTGCATGATGCTCATACGTCGTCCCCTCCTCGTCCGTCGAGTATGCGGTGGATCAGCCAGTTCACGACGTCGTCACCGTCGCGCGAGACCTGGAGGCGCTCGTAGACCTGGAGCAGGAGCCGCACCCCGGCCAGGTTCAGCCGGTAGCCCTCGATCAGCTGCCGGATCATCCGCACCCGCTCGATGTCCGAGTCGGAGTACAGCCGGATCCGGTTCCGCCGGGTCGGCCGCAGCAGCCCGCGCTCCTCGTAGATGCGCAGGGTGCGCGGGTGCAGCCCGGTGATCTCGGCGGCCACGCTGATCACGTACACGGGCCGGCTCTTGCCGCGGTGGTCTGTCAACACCTCTGCTCTCCGCGCTCCGACAACCCGCCGTGCCATGGTTCCGAGAGATGTTATAAATCCTGACAATGACTTTGTCAAGTCTGTTGCCCCTGTCAAAGTACCTGAACGAGGACGAACCGGCACAGGGAGTCTGGGCCCCGGGATAGGGAACAGGGGCGGCGCAGGCCAGGATCAGGCGCCGGC